>JAKFUG010000017.1 GCA_021732785.1 Planctomycetaceae bacterium | reverse complement strand
CCGTCCGCGGATGATCTCACGCAAGCCCAGGCCCGCTGGAAAGCCATCATCGGCAACCCCGGCCCGGCGATCGTCGACCATCTCCTCACCTTCGGCGAGATGCGGAAGCGCGTCGACATCTGGGAAGTCTACATTCAGGACAATGGCACCACCGTCATGACCGTCGGCCCCAAACGGCAGACATTCCGGGCCGAAACGTCTGCCGCGTTTTCCAGTCGATTGTTCGATGCGTACAAAGCGCTTCCCGAACCGAAAAGCATGGTGCTGGTAATGGTGTCGTACGGCGACGCGCAGTTCGGTTTGCGGAAAGCCGCGCTGGACGGTGTCCCCGCCGGTCTGGAACGCATCCGCAAAGACATCGGCAACCGCAGCCGCTTCGAGTATGCTGTGTTAGGCTTTCGTCCGACGGCGACGGCTGAATAGTATCGATCGACACATCCCTCGTTCCCACGCTCTGCGAGGGAATGCCTGTCCCTGACGCTCCGCGTCGTCTTCTTCTCAGGAAGTGCGACGCAGAGCGTCTCGGCCGTGCGTTCCCACGCGGAGCATGGGAACGAGATTCATGAAGTGACATACCATGTTCGGAATGCCGAGTCAGAAGCCGCGGTCGCCGGGGCTGTTTCGCCTGCGGAATCTCCTGGGCGGAGCCCTCGTCGTCGGCGTGATCTGCGGCGTCTGGCTGGGAGACTTTCTGCCCGGTTTGGGGACCGGCGGCGGGATCGGCGTTGGCGTCGGGTCCACCGGCATCATGGGAACTCCCACCGGCACGGATCGTTCCGCCGAGTTCAACGTCGGCAAGGAACAAATCGACAAGACCAACGGAAAAAGCCTGCGCGTGGTCGTCAAGGATTGGAACTTTTTTGTCCGTTCCGGGGGTGAAGACACGCCGATTGTGCTGGACGATCTCGTCAAACGGGTGGAACAATTGCCGGGCGACGCCGACGGAATCCGGCTGCGGGTGTATCGTACGGAATCGGCCCGCGCGACCGCCGAGCAGCGTTTGCAGGACGCCCTGAAATCCGCGAAGGTCGCCGAATCCGCGGTCTACTTCGCCCCGGATATCGTGGAGTAACCGGGGTGTCACAAGGTCCTGTTGCTTCGTGTGCCACTGGCGCTGCCAGTGTCTTTTCCCTAACGGCCGCATAACGTACATCGCACTGGCAGAGCCAGTGGCACACATTCAAAGCGATTGGCAGCGGCGAACATTCGGCGGCGTGCGAGTACAATCGAAAGCTCGCCGTGGTGATACAGCGAGACTGATCAGTCCGCGGCGGTTTTCCCGACTGGAAACATCACGATGGATTCGCGCCAGCATTTTGCCTTCGGCATCCTCGCCCTGACGGTCGTCTCGGTTGTGAGCGCCGCGGACACGCCGCCGAAGTATCGGGATGCGTCACCGAAACGATATGACCTCACGGCCCGAGCCAGCGAGATCGACAAGCGTGCCAAAGCCCATCCGGAGATCGGGTTCCTCTTCGAGAAAGATGGCAAACCGCAGGACATTGAACACGCAGCGGTCGACACCCGCGTCGCACCGCAGGGCAAACTCGTCATCTGGTTAATGGGTTACAACCCGGCTTTATTTGAACGTGTGACCGGTTATGGTTTGCATGCGATTCAGGTCCATTACGCGAATGGGTGGTTCGGGAAACTCAACAAAGAGCCGCCCCCCGACGATCAATACCTCGGCCGCATCCGTCTGGAAGCCGCCACGGGGCAGGATGTCAGCAGCGACATCGACATCCCGCAACCCGACGGCATGATGGAACGCTCGTTTCAATTCGTGAAGTGGCTCGCGAAAGAACACCCGCAAGGACGATGGGACCAGTTCCTCACGGCCGATAAGAAGGGGCTGAAATGGGACCACGTCATTATCACCGGCAGTTCGCACGGCTCCACCACATCGGCCCGGTTCGCGCTGCATCAGAAAGTCGACCGTGTGGTGATGTTCTCCGGCCCGCGCGATCAACTCGAAAAATGGTACACGTTGCCGAGCGCCACACCGAAGAATCGCTTCTTTGGCTTCACGCACGTGCTCGACACCGGCTGGTCGGGCGATCATTACTGCCGGTCGTGGGAATTGCTCGGACTCAATGAATTCGGCCCGATTGTGAATGTCGACAGCACTCCCGCCCCGTTCGGCAATACCCGGCGACTCATCACCGACGCCGACGTGAAGAACGATGACAAGCGCGCGCATTCCTCCTCCGTGCCCGGCGGTGCCGCGGTGAAAGATGCCTCCGGCCAGTTCCTCCACGAAGCTGTGTGGAAGTATGTCTTCACGCACCCGGTCGACGAGGTGGGCGAACCAGTGCCGCATGACGCCGAGTGCCGGCTGGATCTCAGCAAGCCCGCGAAGAAGCCGTAAAGGAAGTAGGGTTTGCCGAATCTTCGAGGCGAACCTCATTTTTGCTCGCAGGAAAGGTTCGCCTCGCGGACTCGGCAAACCCTACGATTGGAAGATTTAATGCGACGACTTCTGATGTTGATGATCGCGGGAACGGTGTCCAACGCCGCGGCGGCGGAACCCTTCGTGATCACCGCCCCGCCCGCGGAGTTGAAGGTCGATCCGTTTCATACCAAGTACATCGACGCCGACGGTTACCCGATCGTGGCTTCCAAGAATGTGAACGATTACGCCCTGAAAGAAGCCGCGTACTGGGTGTCGAAGATGTTGTCGCAGCGGCCCGACGTGAAGAAGGCCATGGTCGCCGGCGGGTCGCGGATGTGCATCATCGGGTACAACGAATACACGACCGATCTGCCGGAGTTCGCGTGGCTCAAACCGAAGGATTACTGGGACGCCCGCGCGCGGGGCACAGGCGGTTCAAAGACCGATCCGTATTGCAGCTCCGCCGAGGAAAACCTGCTCGCCTACCCCGGCGACCCGTATCATCAGGAATGTATTCTCATTCACGAATTCGCCCACAACATCCACCTCCGCGGCATGGTCGCCGTGGATCCCACATTCGACGACCGCGTCAAAGCGGCGTATGACAAAGCGATCGCGGCCGGGTTGTGGAAAGGAAAGTACGCGGCGACCAACCATCACGAATACTTCGCGGAAGGAGTGCAGTCGTGGTTCAACAACAACCGCCCGCCGGACCACGATCACAACCATGTTGATACGCGGGCCGAACTGATCGAGTATGATGCCGGGCTGGCGGACTTGTGCCGGGAAGTGTTCGGCGATCTTGAACTGATCTACACGAAACCGGCCACACGCCTGCACGGACACCTGGCAGGCTACGATCCCGCGACGGCCCCGAAGTTCGAATGGCCCGAACGGCTGCAGCAATCCCGACAGGACATCCGCCAGAAAGCGCAACAACGAACAAACGAAAAATGACTCCAACCAGCCGGAAGCGCCAGCGCCCGGTTCTCATTGAAAAACAGTCATCATCAGAGACCGGGCGCTGGCGCTTCCGGCTGGTTGATATCGGACAGTACGAATGACACGGCGGATTGTTCTGGCGATGAGTGGCGGAGTGGACAGCTCCGCAGCGGCGGTCTTGCTCAAGCGGCAGGGGTGGGATGTCGTCGGCTTGTTCATGCGCTCCGGGGCAACGGAAGAGGCAACGTGTCACACCGGCAGCGGCCCGGCGTTGCCCATCGTCACTGCCAAGGCCAACAAGCAAGGCTGTTGCAGTGCGAGTGATGCCGCCGATGCCCGCCGGGTGGCTGATGCCCTCGACATCCCCTTCCATGCGCTGAATTTTCAGGATGCGTTCGGACGGATCAAGGATTACTTCGCCGACGAGTATCTCGCCGGGCGGACGCCGAACCCGTGTGTCATGTGCAACAACTGGCTGAAATTCGGCAAGCTGTGGACCTTCGCAGAACAGGTCGGCGCGGAAGCGATTGCGACGGGACATTACGCACGACTGGGAACCGATGCCGCGGGGCATCCCGCACTGCTACGGGGTCGTGATCCCGGCAAGGATCAATCGTACGTCCTCTTCGGAATTCATCGCGATCTATTGAGCAAGATCGTGTTCCCCGTGGGCGACTTCGACAAGCCCGATATCCGCGCGCTCGCCGCCGAAGCCGGGTTGCGGGTGGCGACGAAGCCCGATAGTCAGGAAATCTGCTTCGTGCCGGACAACGATTACGCCGGGTTTCTGAACCGTTACCGCGGCGTGTCCGATACCGCCGGCGAGTTCGTCGATCTCGAAGGCCGCGTCCTCGGAAAGCATCCCGGCTTTGAACGCTTCACTATCGGTCAACGCCGCGGATTGGGCATCACGTTTGGCGAACCACGGTTCGTGATTCGGATCGATGCGGACACCCGGCAAGTGGTGCTCGGTAAGTACGACGATTTGCGCTGCAGCGGTTTAGAAGCCGACCGCGCGAATTTCCATGCGACCGATTTGCCATCTCGTTTCGAGTGCTATGCTCAGATTCGGTATCAGCACACGGCCGCACTCGCCGATGTCGAAGTCATCGAGGACCGCATCCACGTCCAGTTCCGCGAACCGCAATTCGGCGTTGCCCCCGGCCAGGCCGTCGTGTTGTACGACGACAATCGCGTCCTCGGCGGCGGCTGGATCGCCCGTGGCATTCCCTCTGCGTCGCGAGCTGCCGAGACCGCTGAAGCCGCCACGTGATCCAAGCGGCAGGAAATCACGTTCTCCCCGTAATGAATCACACCGCGGAGACGATGAGCGTGCAAACCGAGACCGTCACCTGTAGTGCTTGTGGAGCGCCGCTGTCCATTCCGGACAACGTCGAATACGTGGGCTGCCGGTTTTGCCAGACGCAGTTGCACGTCCAGCGAAATCAAAGCGTGGTTTTTACCGAAGTGCTGCAATCGCTGCACAGGCAGACCGAACGCTTGGCCGACAATACCGAGATCATTCGGCTTCAGCAGAACATCGAGTTTCTCGATAAGGAATGGAAAGACGAGTCCGCGGAGTTCACCACTACGGATAGCCAAGGTCGCACGGTCTTTCCGGACAAAGATCTGGTTGCCATCGAAGGCAAGATGATGGTTGCCGCGGCGGTCATTGGTACCGTTGCCGTGTTTTTCTTCTACCCACTGCTGTCGTTCGTCGGACTTGTCTGCATCGTGGCTGTGGTGGGAAACAACAAATTGCGTCAGGAAAAACTCGCGCGGTTTGAAGGAAAGCAAGCGGCCTATCAACAGAAACGGAATGACCTGCTCGATCAATTACGACAAATAGAACCGCGTAACTAAACGCTGATGCGTCCCCAGCCACCCGACATCAAGCCCGGGTGATCGCAGTAAAGAGAGGCGGAGTGGGTCGATAAGCCGGGTTTTGTCGGGGACGGTCATTTCTCTAGGACGGCGATTGCTCGCCGCCTCCAGCAACACACCCGGAGGTCGAACGGATCGGGCCGATCCGTGGCGGTTTCGGTTGCCCGTCGCCGCACTTCCCCCTGCTTGGTCTTGCTCCCGGTGGGGTTTACCTTGCCAATGAGGTCGCCCCCATTGCGGTGCGCTCTTACCGCACCATTTCACCCTTACCGGCCTTAGCCTTCCGAGGCGAACCCCGGGTGCAACATCGACCGGCGGTATCTTTTCTGTGGCACTGTCCCGGTTCTCACGAACGGTGGGCGTTACCCACCACCACGCCCTGGGGAGCCCGGACTTTCCTCTCCGCAAAGGCACTCACGCACCCCCACGCAGCGACCGTCTAACCCACTCCGCCTCACGTCACACTGTAAAGCAATCGGGAGGTGGGCGAAACTGGGCAGCGGAAGAATGCGGACGAGAGTAAGCCGCGAAAAGGCGCAAAAGGACGCAGAAGAAGTTAGAATCTGGAGAGACTTGACGACGAACCCCAATTGAAATCGGGACGTGCGAGTTGGCCCATGGACAGCTCAAGATCAGATTCGGCCCAACTCCATGAAGATCGCTGGAAGGTTCTCTCGGTCACTGGAAAAGTTGCTTTCATACGGTCCACACTTGGCGGACACCGTAAGTGGGGATGAAGGCCATGAAGGCCCGCGATGTTATCAAGCGGTTAGAGGCCGATGGCTGGTATCGAGTCCAATCGAGTGGTGGCCATCGTCAATTCAAGCATGGCACCAAGAAAGGGCGCGTGACGGTGGCAGGGCAACTCGGCCTGGATGTGCCGATCAAAACTTTGAAAAGTATCTGGAAACAAGCGCAATTGCCGGAGGGAGAGTGATGCGATACGCCATTGTGATTGAGAAAGGCCGGACGAGCTACGGTGCCTATGTTCCCGATCTGCCGGGCTGTGTGGCCGTCGCGAAGACGGCCGCGAAAGTCAGGAAGTTGATCGCCGAAGCGGTCCCCATTCATCTGGAAGGACTGCGCGAGGATGGCTTGCCGATCCCGGAACCGGAAACGGAATGCGAATATCTGGAGGTCTGACTGCGGCCGGGTCGAACAAAGACCGGGTGGCCCTGCTTGAATCACTTCCACGGTCATCGACGGACCACGGCGGGTGGCCCGGACGCCGCTTTGGGCGTCTCGGTTTACAAGAGCAAATCGAGATCGACCTTCAGTTCGTTGAATCTCCATCGTGCCTCTCGTGAACCCAGACGCTGCGGACAGCGTCTGGGCCACCCGCCGACTCACACGGCGGGCAAGCCGCCAGTGGTGCCTCAGCGCTGCGATTTCAGCTCCCTGAAACGCTAACCCGCCATTTTCATGATCAGATCGGCAACGATGTCCGCCTCTTTGCCCGTGGTGTCGATGGTCCGTTCCGTGATGCCGGGGATCTCTGGATAGCTGAACAGGTGGTGTTTGTGTTCGTAGAAGCTGGCCCGGCCGAGTTCCAGAAGGGCGTCGTGGTGCGAATCGTATCCGTGCCGCTCGGTGAGCCGCTGTAGAATGGCATTCCAGTCGGCCGTCAAGTAGAACGGAAGGACTACCCGTTTCGCTTGCTGAAGCAGATGCATCCATTGGTCGGCCCCGCGCGTCGCGCCGGGAAACGGGAGTCCGTCCGGCTCGCCCCAGGCCAACTCGACGATGAGCACCGGTTCCGGTGCCAGTTGCAGGTCGGCGTAGCGGAAGTCGGGTTGGGCATACCGCCATTCCCCTTTGCCCCAGTAAGAATCCAGGTTGATGTGGCGGGCGGCCTCCCCATACCGGCGGACGAGCACTCGACACACGGCGCTCTTGCCGACACCCGGAGGCCCGCGAAGAATGATGGCCTTGCGAACCGGTGTCTTCATCGGTGGTGATCCTTAACGAGGGTTCCAACTCCGCCGCGGATTTGCGGTCGAATCGTTCGTGTTCTGTGCGTCTCCCTGAATGTTAAAGCACGATCACTTGCCCGACAATTGGAATGGAACGTCGGGCCTTGCAAGTTCGCCATCACAACGAGACACAACGTCTATTCCGTGTTAGTATCGAGGTGGTGATTGCCACCGCTTTTGTGATCGGACGAACGCCATGATGAACTCCGATGAGGTCGGCACCATTTTCTGTACGCTTCTTACCGAGCGCGTGATCGGCCCCTATGCTCCGCTGGTCCGCGTGCCGAAACACTAGTACGGATCACGAACACAGCGGGTGCCACTGGCGGCCGCTTTGGGCCGCCAGTGTTCTTGATTCGACGTTCCCGACAAAGAGCACTGGCGAACGATGTATCTCATACAGTGATATGGCAGATCTCTGAATGGTCAAACCCGCTTGTGAAAATCGGGAAATCGATCTCTGGGTCTACCCACAGTCTCTTGGTGTTACGGCCCCATCGGTGTGTCTGTTCCATAATCGGCGTGAAGCAGGAATACAACTTCTCGACGCACTGGTGGAACTCGCGAACAACGTTCGTCCTATTTAACGAACCGTCACATTCAAGGCTTGCGCGCGCAAATTTGCTCTCCGAAAGCTAAAATTAAAACTCAATTCGACTCGCGATGATTTGAAGATCATCCACATTGATCACGATCACGATGCGGCGATGATCACAATGACTGATCAAGGACTTGCACTCCTCAAGAGCTCGCTCGCGTCCTGGTTTCAAGGACATGAAGACTTTGGAATTTCGCCAAGACATAGCACCATGAACCCAAACGAGTGGGGCCAACTCGACCGGGAGTCCCGTGAACTTTGGTTTTGGGGGCCCGGATATGCTGGCCCTTAGAACCGGATACTCGACGAACCGATCCGCTCCGCACTCCAGCGGTTTGACACATGCCCCTTGGCTAACGGATGATGCTGTCCGGTTCTTAAGCATCTGAGATCGACAGCGAGGAATGGGCACGTGCTGCACACCGTGATCATGGCGGGCGGGTCGGGAATTCGCTTCTGGCCGCAGAGCCGTCGGGCGCTGCCGAAGCAGTTCCTGCACTTCGGCTCCGCGCGGACGCTCATTCAGGAAACGGCGGACCGCTGCCTGCCGCTCATCGCGCCGCATCGCCTGTGGGTGGTCACCGGAGCGGCTCACGCCGGCGAAACCACGCACCAGCTTCCCGAGTTGCTGCCGAGTCAGATTCTGGTCGAACCGTGCGGACGAAACACCGCGCCGTGCATTGCCCTCGCGGCGATTCGCCTGCTGTCGTCGGATCCCGAAGCGATCATGCTGGCGGTGCCCGCGGACCACATCATCTCGCCGCCGGAAGCGTTTCAGGACGCCGTCCGCCGGGCGGTGAAGTTTGTGGAAGCGCGTCCCGAAGCGTTGGTTCTGTTCGGTGTCCCCCCCCATTTTCCGTCGACCGGGTTCGGGTACATTCAACGGGGCGAAGCCTGCGAGATGGAGGGCACCACGCTTTACGGCGTGCAGGCTTTCAAGGAAAAGCCGAACCAGTTGACCGCCGCCCGGTATGTGGCCGGCGATGAATATTACTGGAACTGCGGCATTTTCGTCTGGCGGGCCGACGCCATTCTGCAAGCGATCGCCGAGTACGAGCCGGATATCTTCGCGCGGTGCGAACGACTCAAGCGCGTCGCGGGAACAGCCCAATGGGATGCCGCGCTGGCGGAAGAATTCCCGGCGATGAAATCGATCTCCATCGATTACGCCGTGCTGGAAAAAGCCAAAGACGTGTTTGTCCTGCCTGCGCCGTTTCAATGGGATGACGTGGGAAGTTGGCAAGCCCTGCCGCGATTGCTGCCGCACGACAGCGATGGCAACACCGTCGCCGGAACGCATTGCGGCATGGAAACCAGCGGGTGCATCATCCGCGGGACCGATGACCATCTGATCGCCACGTTCGGGGTGAAAGATCTCATCATCGTCCATACGCCGACCGCAACGCTGGTGGCCGATCGTCGCGATGAAAATGCGGTCAAGGAACTCACGGCGGAGATCGAACGCCGCGGATTGAAGAACTACTTGTGACACGCCTGTGAGCGGCCCGGCGCTAGCCGCCGGTTCCTCACAACACACCGGCGGCTAGCGCCGGGCCGCTCACGAAAACACCAACCCTTGGTAGCCCGTCGCCATGACACTCGCCGACATTCTCAAGACGGTTGTTTCCGAACTGCAACAGCACATCGTCAAGGTGGTTGTCGGCTTCGTGCTGATGGGTTTCGGCTGGTACCTCGGCCACCGGCGGGCCCGTCACAACTGGACGAAGCGCGAATTTTTTGACCGGCTCAACTTCTCGCTGAACTGGATTGAAGACGGCACACTGAAGCTGCGGACGCTGTCCGAACGGCACTGCGAGGAAATCTTTCTCAACAAGCCCGCGACCGAAGTGGTGTTGAAAGCCGCCCGAGCCGCGACCGAAGCGAGTCCGATCTTGTCCCTTTCCGAGAAAGACTACTGGTACTACCTGAACTCGGTGCTCAATGAGTTGTCGGAAGAGTTCGCCATCGGACATCTGAAGAAGGCCCAGGGGCAGCCCGTGTCGTCGGCGATCTACCTGATCTGCCTGACGTGTGAAGCCGCTGCGGATTTGCGGATGCGGAAAGTGCGGGCGATGGTCATTCAGAAATCGCTGCTCATGAATCTGCCGAAGGAACGCCCGAAGCTCGAACGCCCGCACCATCACATTCGGTGGAAGACGCTCGAGTTCATGGCGAGCGAATATCAGAAACGGCCGTATCAGTTCCTGGAATTGGAACTGTCGGTGTAACTCGACAACTCGTTCCCACGCTCCGCGTGGGAATGTTGGGCCGCGACGCTCTGCGTCGCATGCTTATGACATTTGCGTTTCCTTCACCATCGACGCGGAGCGTCTCGACCGTGTGTTCCCACGCGGAGCATGGGAACAAGGAAAATGGCAAACAGCGATTTACTTCCCAATGCAGAACCGGCTGAAGATGCGGTCGAGCAGATCGTCGGTGTAGACGGCTCCGACGATGCGGCCCAAATGATCGAGCGCGTCGCGCAATTCGACGGCGATCAACTCTTCACCTACATCCGGATCGGCGGCGGCCTGTTCGGCTTGCGTGAGGGCGGCCAACGTGGCCTGCACGCTTTCCTGACACCGGGCCGCGGTGGTTCCCAGCCATGTCGAATCGGTGCGTGAAATCCGATGCCAATGCGCGAGGATCGTTTCTCGCAACTCCACCATCCCCAGACCCGACAGCGCAGAGACCCGCAGTAACGAACCGTCAACATCCCACGGCTCGGCGATGCAATCCGCCTTGGTGACGATGCGCAGCAGCCTGGCGGAAGGGCATGATTGTTGGCGTTCACGATCAACGAGGTGTTCGGCGTCACTGGCATCAGCGGCGGTACACCACAGAATGAGGCTCGCACGATCGAGTTGATCCGCGCGCAACCGCTGGGCTTCCGCGGCGATCTCCTGCGCGCTGACTTCCCAACCGGCGGTATCGATAACGTCGAAGGTCACGCCGCTCCATGTAACCGTCGCTTCGAGAAAGTCGCGGGTCGTTCCCGCATGCGCCGAGACCAGTGCGGCTTCGCTTCCCACCAAGGCATTGAACAGCGTGCTTTTCCCCGCGTTCGGCAAACCGGCGAGAACCACGCGCGGGTGACCGGCATGGTGCATGCGGCCGGTCGTGGTTTGTGCGAGTTGTTCGACAAAGAGGCGGGCCGTGGCGAGCCGGGCGTGCAGTTCGCCCCGGGCCACGAATTCCAGATGCTCTTCCACGAAGTCGAGCCCCGCTTCCAAATCGGCCAGCAGATTCAGCAGATCGTGCCGCAGAGCCGCGAGGCGGTGGGAGACGCCGCCGGCGAGTTGCTCCAGCGCGGTCCGCAAACCCGCGTCATCATCGGCGTCGATCACCCCCAGGACGGCTTCCGCCTGAATGAGATCGAGCTTGCCCGCGAGAAAGGCCCGCAGCGTGAACTCGCCGGGCCTAGCAATCCGTGCCCCGCGACGACAGAGTTCCGCGAGCAGCGCTTCCAGCAGCGGAGGCGAGCCCGGCAGATGCAATTCCATCAGCGGTTGGCCCGTGTAACTCCGTTCGGTGGGCCAGCGATGCACGCTCATGGGCAACGGGGCAGACAACCCCGGCACGGCAAAGCGTCCGGGATGCCGCTGCGGGACACGCGCCGTATTCCACGCAGCGGGATCGTCCGGTTGAAAGCCGTCCGTCAGCAATGACTGGACGGCGGGACCCGTTGCGCGAACCAATCCTCGCAAAGATGACCCCGGCGCGGAACCGAGCGCGACGATGACGTCATCCAGATGCCAGGACATGGCTCGCGGTCCTTGCTTGAGATCCGGCACGCCGACGCAAACTGCAGAAGAGCGACGCACATTGTTGATCCGCTCATCACGCGGAGCGTGATGACCACCATTGTCGCCATCACGCTCCGCGTGATGAGCGGAACGGTTCACCAGCGCCCATTCTTCGCAAGTTGCACGCGACGCGGAGCGTCGCAGCCGTGCGTTCCCACGCAGAGCATGGGAACGAGTTGCTCGTTACTTCCGTCCCTTCCCCTTGCGATTTTCTCGTGGCGGGTTGGAACGGGTGGTGTCACGGCCGAGCGACCCTTGCTTGTCGGCCATCTCCTGCAGCTCGCGAATCTTCTTCTTGAAGTCGTCGAACATGCCGGGCTTTGCCGGGGGCCCGGCAGGCTTCCCGGAACCTCCGCCGAAGCCTGAATTTCCACCACCGGACGAATTCCCATCGGTAGGAGGTGTCTTCGTTATGTCGGTGACCGGCGAGAACTTCTTCAACAGCGCCCGTTCAATCATCCCCCATGCGCTCGAGGTGATGATGTACACACACAGCCCCGACGGCACGCGGTAGAACATCGCCCCCATGATGGCCATCGTGAAATTCATCGTCTTCTGCGTCACGCGCTGTTCTTCGTCGACCGGCGGCGGCATCGTCAACTTCTGGTTGACGATCATGAGCGCGGTGCTCAGCAACGGCAACAGGTTGAACTCACTCCAGGCGAGCCACGGGATCGCAAAACCAAACTGAAAGAGCCGGTCCGGTGAGGCGAGGTTATCGATCCAGCTTCCGAAGACGTGCATCGGGGCCATCCGCAAATCCACGGAGACCTGGAGCGCCCGATACAGCGCGATGAAGATCGGCATCTGCAACAACAACGGGAGGCAGCCCCCCATCATCTTGAGCTGAATGGATTGCATCTTCTGCCGCTCTTCCGAGGTGAGCGACTCCGGGTCTTTCTTCATCTTCTCGTGCAGGATTTTCAGCTCGGGCTGATGTTCCTTCATCTTGTCCATCGTCCGCATCTGATGCCGCGTCATCGGGAACATGAACGTGCGAATGATGATTGTCAGCCCGATGATCGCCAAACCGTAGCTCAGTCCAATGCTGTGCAGCGAATTGAAGATCCATAACATCACCAGGACGATCGGTTGGAACCAGCCGTAGTCGAGCACGGCGTCGGCGTTCAACGCGGTGAGCAAGGCCTGTCGCTTGGGCAGGGAGAACAGCGAGTATTCATGCACGACCTCATCGCCGGGCTCGATGATCGCCGGGGTCGAGTCGAGCACCACGCTGATATTCGCGTGTCGTTCGTCGCGCGGTTCGTCCAGCACTTCGGGGCGGGATGACGCGATCGTGGCGGCGGCTTTCGGTTGCACGAGCGCGGCGAAATATTGCGTGTCGAGACCGATGTAAGCGAGCGGTCGCTGCCAGGTGGACGGCTTTTTGTTCTTCTTTTCCTGCACAGCCGTCTTGGCGTTGAACAGGCTCGCATCGACACCCGCGGTGGGCCGGACAAAGCCGAGGCGGATATCGCGGTATTTGTAAGTGTTATCTGCGTCTTCCAGTGGCAACGCGGCGGGACCGCGCAGCAAATAGGCGAATGTGGTTTGCGCCGGGCCGAGATTTTTCGCCGTGATCGTGAGCTTCAAGCGATAACCGTCGACCCAGGTATCGCGCAGTGGATTATCGATTTTCTTGTCGACGGGGGCTTTTTCGATTTCGTAACGTTTGCGGAGTTCCACCTTGCCATCGGCGGTGACGAGCCGAAACGTAACGCCGTTCGGTGTGGTTTCGGCGTCGACAACTTCCCAGGCGATGACGTCCGCAGGAAGTCCGCCGAGTTGCGGATCGAGGGCGGGCACCTGCATCGCGAACGTTTTTTGCTCGACGAGCGGATCGTGTCCCACCAGACGGAGTGGGGTGCCGCGTTTGCCGAATTCCGGGTAGCGCTCATCGTTCAGAGTCACGCTTTCCACGGCAGCGCCGCGGCTATTCAATTCGACATGAATGAAGTAGCCCGATTCGGGATCGACGGAGCCGAGTTCGACGATCTTGATCGGATGTTGTGCCACGACCGGGGCTGCCGCGCCATCTTTCGGTGCGACGCCGGCCATTTCGGGAATGACGTTCAGTGGTGCGAGAGCGCTGACCGGACCTTCAAAATCGTCGAAGTCCAGCGGCAGCATCTTGCCCGCGGGGGGTCGCGGCGGCAGGAACATCGGCAAGATGAACGTGGCGTACGCAATCCAGATGCCCATTGAAAGGGCGACGAAGGTGATGACGCGGCGCTGCTGGTCCATGGTTCAAACCGAACTGGCCTTCCGCAGGGCCTGCGAAAGAATGAGGAGCAAGTCTGTCTGATCGAATATGTGAAGATCAGTCGTGATCTTCACCCGCTGTTCACCGAACGGCTTACCGCGGGGCAAGCGCACGGTCCGTCGCGGCACGCTAACGACCACCTTCCAGCCGATCGCCGAAGAAGTTGTCCAACTCCGGAATCTGGTGGATCTTTTTTCTGGTCGTTTCAAAATCGTACGGGACTCGTTTGAACGTCAGGGATTGCCCGTCGAGGATCACATAGGAACTGCGATTGTCATTATTCCGCGGTTGACCAACCGAACCGACATTCACCAACGCCTTCTGGGCCCCCAGGTCATACTTGAAGTCAATTTCTTCGGGTGCCAGAAAGTTCAAATCTTCGGTGAAGACGCCCGGGATATGCGTGTGCCCCTGGAAGCAATACCGTTCGACCAGCCCGAAGATCTTTTCCATCTTGCGCTGATTGTAGATGTCTTCGGGAAAGACATATTCGTTGAGCGGATTGCGTGCCGAGCCATGCACGAACATGAAGTTCGGCAAGCGATGGACCCGCGGGATTTCGCCGAGGAAGTCCCAGCGTTTCTCCGCTTTCGGTCCGGTGGACGCTTCCAGTTGCTTGCGCGTCCAGAAGATGGCCCGTTCGGCCCCGGCGTTAAAGCCTTCGGGATCGAACAACGCGGCTTGATCGTGATTGCCGAGCAGGCAGAGATCGCACGACATGACCAAATCCACGCATTCGCAGGGATTGGGGCCATAGCCGATGATGTCGCCGAGACAGAATATCTCGGTGATGCCCTGAGCGCGGATGTCCGCGAGGACGGCCTGCAGCGCCTCAAGATTGGCGTGGATGTCACTGATGATGGCGCGCGGCACGTTTTCCTCGCCGATCTCTCAAAGACCCGCGCTTCGTGAAAAGTAAACAAGCAGTCTACGGTGATGGATGAGGACCAGCAAGGGCCGAACGCTTTTGTACGATACAGAAGACCACAACTGCGTCGTAAAATCGACTGCGCTGGCAGTCTCATCGAGCGGTTCTCCCCTAATTCGGCTGCACGGCGACTCCCGCTCCAACCGCAAGCACAACGACGGCCAACCACAGACAGATCATCAAAATCCCGAAGATCATCATGATCGATCCAATGATTCCCATCACATAACCGGCTTGCGTCAGCGATTCCCCTTCGGGGTCCATCCGCCCGGCTTTCATTTCCGCGAGATCGTGGCTCCCCATGAACCAGGCGGGAAAACCGAGCGGAGCACACATAATCAAGCCGAGAATTCCCAGCACCAGAACCGTCGTTCCCCGATGCGGTGTCAGAGGGCCGGGGTTGAAATCGTCACTCATGGGCGGACTCCGGGCGCAGGATGCCAGCGTGATGAAACAGCGTTTCCAGTGAAACAGCAGAAACGCCGAGACCGGATCCTCGGATCACGAATGCCGCACGCCATCAGGTCGAAGCGGATTCTTCCGTGTCTGCCGGGGTGGGGGCTTCGGCGGTTTCGTCGCTTTCGCCGTCTGATTCGTTGGAATGGCTCGACATCGATTCGGAATCGTCGGCGGAGGCGATGTTCATTTCCATCGCTGAGCTGGCGGGAATCGGTCCAACCCAGCGGGCCAGCGGGGTCTGCTCGCCGGTAGTCTCCGTCACGCGGGCCGACATGGCGGGCACGATCATCGCCAGGCAGACGGCCGCCACGGCGACCATCAGCCCATTCCGGGCACGGTTTCCTCGAGCGGTGGGGGCGGAGACTGCCGAAATGACCGGTTCTTCCGCGAAAAGAGCCAGCAGCAGTCGTTCCACGCGGTCCTCGGTCCATTGGGGACGAGCGTGAGACGGAATGGATGAGTTGTGTTCGTGCATGGTGCCAATCCTCGCGCGCCTTCCTGGCACGCATGCTGTCAATCAAGGCAGTATTATTGAACCGATTCGGCGTTCACGCCCAATTCTTCGAGGGCAATCGCCATTCTCTGTCGGGCGCGCATCAGCCGCATATCCACGGCAGCAACCTGTATGCCCAACACTTCTGCAATTCGTGCGGAAGACCAGCCGAGTGCATAGCGCAGCACCAGCACTTCGCGATCATCCGACCGCAAAGCCGCCAAAGCGACGCCGACCTGCTCTCGCAATTCGTGACGAACCGCGGATCCCACCGGATCCAAAGTGGGCGACGCGACCCCGGCCAGCGACTCGGCGGCCACTTCCGAGTTCTGCTTCCGGCGAGAGAAATCTCGCAGCCAATTGCGGCCGACATGGGCCAACCAGGCCCGTTCATCGCGAATATCGTGTGCCGCCGGTCCCTGAAACCGCAAAAACGCTTCTTGCACGGCTTCCCAGGCACGTTCGGGGTCGCTACACAGGCGATAGAAGCACGTCCACAGGTCTTGGCTGTGTTCGCGATAACATTCCGCGACGCGCGGCGTACCGGCCGGGACGCTCATTTCCTGCTTCATCCTTCACCACGAAGTGGCCCACGACCATCGAGCGGACCGCACGCTCAGAGTGTCGACAACAGCATGGTGTATTCTCCGGAACGTCTGCCTGCGTTTCCCGGATCAGAAGATTAAACCAGAATCGTGCTAGACTGTCACGAAATTTTTCGACGAATTGCCTGTCTTGAATGTGAGGAACCGCCGCTGTCGTTTCTTAATGCTGCGACCGATCCGATCTCCGCGACGAACTATCGGGGATTGTCGTGGGTCCTCGGAATCGCGCTAATTCTCCGAATCGGGGCCTGCTGGATCTGGGCGGCGGACCTCACCCACGATCGCGATGCGTATCTCGGAATCGCGCGTAACATTGCTGCTGGAAATGGTTTTTGTAGTCCCGACACCCCAGCGCCGACGGCCTATCGCCCGCCGGTTTATCCGATACTGATCGGAATCCTGCAGTGCGTTCTGCCCGTCGCATTCTCCGTCGCCATCACCAACATTACCGCCGGATTGGCCACCGTCTGGGCGGTGTGGGTCCTGGTGGGGTTGTGGTGGCAACCCGCACGCTGGAAACAGGTTGCGTCGGCGTTAGCGGTCGCCGCCGACCCGTTGCTGCTGCGTTACACAGCGCAACCCATGACGGAGTGCCTCTTTACGGCACTGACGGCGTGGCTGGTCGTCGGCGTGACGCGAATGTGGCTGAATCCGGAGGGTCCGCGACGTACCGCCCTGATGACGGGAATGGTCGGCGGTCTCGCCGCGTTGTGTCGGCCGACGATTGACCCGTATCTCGGCATTCTCTTCGTGTGCTTGTCGCTCTTCGCCCCGCGATCCCCTGGCGGCGGTTTCCGGGCACGACTCCGCCAGGCAGCAAATTATGCCGTGGCGGCGGCCATCATCATTTCCCTGTGGGCGGGCCGGAATCTGGTCGTGTTTCACGTACCGCTGCTCACCACGACGCACGGCGGGTACACATTGCTACTCGGCAACAATCCCGTGTTCTACGACGAAGTCGCGCGACAACCGTGGGGGACGGTGTGGGAACACGAGAGTCTGCTTCGCTGGCAGGAAATGCTCACCGCGGACATGCAGCGGGAACTCGGTGCCCCGGTTGATGAGTTCACCGCCGACCGTTGGCATGCGAGGCGGGCCTGGGCAGCAATCGAGCGTGATCCCGCGGGCTTCCGACGGGCGATGTGGTACCGCGTCCGCAGCTTCTGGAGTCTTGCCCCCCGCGGGCCGGAAATGAAGCACCGGCTGGTTTCCCCATTGATCTCCGCCTGGTACGCAGCCCTGTTTTTCCTCGCGGCCTGCGGATTCGTTTCCGCTGTTTGCCGTCGTCAATCGGCCGCGTTGATTGGCGGTTTGCTCATCGCCACTGTTGCTGCCCTGCATGTGCTGTATTGGACCGACACGCGGATGCGGGCTCCGCTACATCCCGTATTGATCGCCTTCGCCGCGGGCGTCACGCCATTCCGTCGGGCACGAAAATGAGAACGACGGCCGTGGTGGGCCGTCGTCTTGCCGGATTGGGTGCTTCCGCTGGTTGGCAGGCGACTCCGTCAAGGGTCTCCAGCCCCGAAGGGGGCGCAATTCGATAGCCCAGGGCGGAGCGTCCTCGCGGAGCCCTGGGTGGAGAGCTCAAAGATTCGCGCCCAACCCCAACGGGGCGTCACTGCCAGCCAGCGAGGAGTCGCGCCCCGTAGGGGCTGCATGCCTCGTGATTCGTGAACCCAGCCCTCCGGGCTGGGCTATTGAATGACGCCCCGTGGGGGCTCCGGAGTTAACGGACGTCGCCCACCAACCAGCGGATGCCCCTTGCCGAATGATAGGTTTATGCGTTCGTGCTCGAATGGCCGAACCTGTTATGATCGGCGGAGGAGTGAATCTTCAAAACACCCCCGATCTACTGCCGAGTGACCCATGCCCCACAAAGTACTGATGCCGATCGGCGATGCCACCGAAGTGATGGATACGCTGTATCCGTTTTTTCGTCTGCCGGAAGACGGGTTTGAAGTCGTGGTCGCCGGGCCGGAAGCGCGGCTGTACCACGGCGTGATGCACGAAATTCCGCCGAACGATTCCATCCCGTGGGACATCACCCGGGAACAACCGGCGTATCACATCCGGGCCACGGTGGCCTTTCGCGATGTGAAGCCGGAAGAGTACGTCGGCCTGTTTCTTTCCGGCGGGCGGGCACCAGAATACATCCGTTACGATCCGCATCTGATGGCGATCACCAAGCATTTCTTCGACGCGGGTAAGCCGGTGTGCAGCGTGTGTCACGGCGTGGAAATCGCCGCCGCCGCGGGATGTATGCCCGGCCGGACGATGACGACGGTTGCGAAGTGTGCGCTCGATATCACGTCGTTCGGCGGGAAGTACGTCAACGCGCCGGTGCATATCGACGGCAACCTCGTCAGCGGTCGCACCTGGCACGACAACACACCAATGCTGCGGGAGTTCGTCCGCATGCTGAAGGCATATGTCGTCGACTGACGCCCGCGATCAAGCGGCCCGGTTCGATGCCGTCACGGGAACGGTCACGGAATCTTTCAGCGACGGTTCCGTGATGGCAAAGGGGGCCGTCGGGAAACACGCCCCCAGCGGGCCGGCTAACAGTTGCGGTAACCACATCAATTGCAGGACCACCGCGGTTCCCAGCAGGATCGGCAGCATCAAGCCGAAGTGACCGACGATGGCGGCATCGCACGTGGCCAGTGGCAGCAATGTCAGGCCAATGAACCACGCGGAACGCCAGGCGTGCGGACCGGCGTCACCCAGCATCGTTGCAATGGCATTGTGTCGCGACTTTCCGCTGGCGAGTGCGCGGCGGAACGACCACAACAGCGGCAGCACTTGCCCGGCGGCGAGCCCGACGGACAACACCGCGGACAGCATCACGGCGAAATCCAGCCGACCGCCCAAAAGGGACCACATGCCCAATACGGCCGTGGAGGGTGCCAGGCACGGCAGCAACGCCAACAATGCGGCACCGAAATGCTGCAGCGAGAAAACGAATGTCACCAGAATCAACCCCGTGGCGATTCCCGCTGCCAGCAGAAAGGAGCGGAAGGCCAGTTGTTCCGTGTGGGTTTGGATGGCCAGGGGACCGGTGATGCGGTGTCGCGTTCCCGGAGCCGCTTTCAAGACACCTTGAACCAGGGCATCCAGTTCGCGTTGCGTTTGGGCCAGAGCGGTGGCGTGGGTCCAGCGGACGCGGGTGGAAATTCGCCAGAATTCGTCGCCGCGATGGCTGTAGCCCCGGTCGCCATCGATGTCGGAATCGCGATCGCTGTTCGCGACGGCATAGAACGGGGCGGCCGCGCGCTGCTGATCGCCCTCCCGCCAGTCATCCATCAGGGATCGTGCCAACCGTGTCCGGCGCGTGGTTTCCAGGCGCGAGGCCTCTTCATCCGCCGCCGCGATGATGGGGAAGAAATCGGCCCACGAAAGGGCCCCCGAGACGGCGGAATGGCCACGTAACTTCGCGGCCACTTCACGGACCAGTTCCATCCGGGCCAACGCGTCCCGTTCATCCTGCGATCGCGCATCGAAGCGGATGACCGTCTCGGCGTTGATGGTGCCCGCGACTTGGCCTTCGATCATCGCTGCCGATTGGCGCGTGGCGGAATTGATTGGCAGACCGTGTGCGAGATCGATCTGCGGCTGGGCATAGCGCAGACCGTAGGACGCCGCGACGATCAGGAACATGACGCCAGCGGCTTGTGCCCACGGGTATCGTGTCCAGACAGCACCAAAGGCTTGCCACACCGCGGGATCATGGGACACGGCTGTGGTCCGACCGCGCCACAACAGCAACATCGCGGGGACACCAAAATTCACGATCGCAAATCCCGCGAGGAGCGCCACGCAAGTCGCTTCGCTCCAGTCACGAATCGGCGACAGCGACGACACGCACCAGACAAGCACCGCCAACAGCGCGACCCACGTCGCGGCCAAACCTGTGCTGAAAGTTTGATGGCTGGCCGCGCTCACGGCGCTGTCGTCATCGGCGAGGGACATCGATTGCCAGCGGCGCGCGAGATGCACGGCTCCGGACAGCGACAGCGCCCCCATCAACACGGGCACAATGAACAGAAACGCCGTCAAATCGGCCCCGGCGACGGGCATCAAGGCCAATGTTGCGAACACCGTCGCGGCACTCGCGGCCGTCGTGATAAGAATCAATCGCAGGTCTCGCAGGACGAGAATCGCCATCAGCAGCGCGGCAATGATCGCGGTCAACAATGCCGAGCGCCGTTGCAGTTGCTGCCACGGAAAGACGGGATTCCAACCGGCGCGCTGGGTGGCCATCCGCAAGTCTGCTTCGACGACCGCCGCCCCGGCGATTTTCAAATCGGCAAGCGGAACTCCAACGGCAACTGCGGCGTCACGCACCCGTTGCAGCGTGCCGGCCCGGTCGGCCCGGCCTGCGTCAGAAAAGATCACATCCAGCGCGATCGGGCTGCCGGGCAGGAAGAATAAATCGGCAATCATCGGCGTCCCGTCGGCGGCACCGTCCGGTTCGAAGTCGTTGAGCCACGCCATGAATTCGCCATCGGTGACGCCGCTCCACGCGATTTCGAGATCGTGCGCGGGTTCGACGGTTTTGCACAATGTCCCGTCGGTCGCAATCTCCACCGGCTCGATTTCCAACGGTTCAATGGGCGTGATGTTCGTCGTGGTCATGTTTGGGGGCATGGCCGAACCGGGTGTGAACACGCGCAGTTCGATGCCCCATTTCTTCTGCGCGGCGACGGGCAGATCGGCCTGAATGCGGCGGAGCTTGTTACGGCCGTCTTCGGTCAGCCGGACACACAGCGGGCCGCGTCCCAAACCGAATCCGGTCATCCGCTGCACGGCTTCGGCAGGTGCGACCTCGTGATCGAACATTTGTTGAAGCATCGCCCGCGGATCACTGACCGACGTGATGTGCGGCAGACCGCCGCGCATAATTCCTTGTTCATCGCGCTGGGGTTCGAGCCGATGACGAATGGCTGCCACTCGGGGATCGTTGATGGAACTGCCCGTCCAGGTGACGAGCAGGTCGTGTTGAATCGGAAAGGATTCGGCGGCCCATTCGAGCGTTTGCCGGGTGGGATCACTCGGCGGCAATCCCATGCCGACGTCGTCCCGGCGTTCGAGATGCGATAACGACCACCAGCCCAAGGGGGCGGCAAACAGCATCGCGGCCAGAATCCACACGGCCGGCGAATTGCCGAAAACATCGCGGCGTTCAAAGAGTTGCGGCATCACGATCCCTCACGCCGATCTCGGTCCGTCGATCCCTGACGAACAGTGCGATACGCGCAGGCCGACAGAACGCCGGTCCGCTTTCCCCGCAATTCTACACGGAAAACCACGATCACCGGAAGACGGGTTTCCGCCCGAAATGAGGGACGCCGTTGAAGATGCGCGCCTATCCGCGACGACGGAAAAACATCTGTTGCGTGTTCACAATGGCCTCGGCGAGGGCATCGACTTCCGCGAGGGTGTTGTAGGCGGCGAAGCTGGCGCGCGTGGTGGCATCGACCCCGAGGCATTTGTGCAGCGGCTTGGCACAATGGTGACTGGCCCGCACCGCGATGCCCCGTTGAGCAAGACTCGTTCCCAGATCATGGGCGGGGATGCCCTCGACGGTAAAACTGACAATCGCCCCCTTGTGGGCGACCGACGGGCCATAGATCGTCACCCCCGGAATGACTTCCAATCGTTCATGGCAGGCTTCGAGCAGTGCTTGTTCCTGACGATGGATGACGTCCCAACCCCACGCTTGCACGCAGTCGATGGCGGTCCCGAGGGCAATCGCTTCCGCAATCGGCAGGGTGCCCGCTTCGAATTTGAACGGCGGGCGCTTGTAGGTGGAATGATCGTCGAAAACTTCGTCGATCATGTTCCCGCCGCCGAGGAACGGCCCCATTTCGTCGAGCAGTTCGAGCTTGCCGTAGAGCACCCCGATCCCCGTCGGTCCGTAAAGTTTGTGGCCCGAGAAGACAGCGAAATCCGCATCCCACGCCTGCACATCGATCGGCGCATGCGGAGCACTTTGCGCGGCATCAATCAGCACTTTTGCACCGACGGCATGCGCCCGTCGCACGATCTCACCAACCGGCGGCAACGTCCCCAGCACGTTCGACATCGCGGTGACGGCCACCATTTTCGTGCGTCGCGAAAGCAATTTGTCGAATTGATCGAGATCGAAGCGGCCATCGGCGGTGAGCGGGCACCACACAATCTTTGCGCCCGTGGCAGCCGCGATCATTTGCCAGGGCACGATGTTGGCGTGATGTTCCAGAGGATTCAAAAGAATCTCATCGCCGGGCTTCAGAAACTGGCGGCCCCAGGATTGCGCGACGAGGTTGATCCCCATCGTGGTCCCCGAGGTGAAGATGATTTCGCTGACGTCGTCGAGCAGGTCGAGTTCATCCAGCGGGCGGGTGTTGAGGAACGCCGCGATCTTTTTCCGCGAGGCTTCGAGTTCCGCGGTAATCCGTTCGTGCAGCGGATGCACGCCGCGATGGACATTGGCGTTGAAGTGCTCGTAGCACTCGGTGATTTTGTCGATGACGGCTTGCGGTTTCTGAGCGGTCGCACCGGTGTCGAGATAAATCAGCGGGCGATCGCCGCCGGCCGTGTTCGTCAGCAGCGGAAACTCGCCACGGATTGCCGCAGCCGTGATCGGAACATCGCGAACAGTGGCGGACATAACTGAAGTCTTCCGAAATGACGTAGCCCGGTCGCTCCGCGACAGGAAAGCCGACCGAAGCGAGAGCGTGGTTCAACGATCAGCGCATGATTTGTCAACGGCTGTCCTGTCGCGGAGCGACAGGGCTACTTTGCTGGTTCCGCCGGTGGTTCATCCAAACTGTAGAGCATCGTCTTCAGCACTTTGAAGCCCAGGAGCCCGCACTTCTGGCGACTGGGCGTCAGGGGCACGTTGAGGATGTCGAGCATCTGTTTCGCCGGCATGTTGCGGAGCTCTTCCACCGCGCGGCCTTCCACATGCTCGCACAACATCGACGCCGCGGCCTGGCTGATGGCGCAGCCTTTGCCATCAAAAAACGCCTGCTGCACTTTCCCGTCGGCGATCTGCAGTTCCAGCGTTAACTGATCACCACAAATGGGGTTCCGTTCCGAGTGCGCGCACGATGGACAAGGCAAGTGCCCCTTGTGATAAGGGGACTCAAAATGATCGAGAATATGATCGTCGTAAATGTCATCGAGCCGGTCGGACACTCAGTTTCCCTACGGCAGACACCGCGCGCCGGCGGAAGATTGCCGGTCCCCTCCATTGTAGTCGCCGCGGGGTGGCAACACCAATCCCCTCCGCGAAACGAGCTTAGGGTGCGGCGACCCCGGTGACATCGTATGCGGCCCCCACAACGGGGTTGCCAAGGGGATCGACCACGGGCTGCTTGAAGACGTTAAACACCTTGGCACCCACAGTTTGTGACACTGTCCCCGCCGCGTTCGGCTGATAACTGCGGGGGAAGAAATTCCGCCGGGTCCGGATCACGAACGTCAGGCTGCCGTTGTTGTCGGACGGAATCCAGATGATGTAGGTCGGCATCTTGAGCAAAGCCCCCAGGAAGCCGGGGAAGAGGATGACCTTGTCGTCGGGCACATCGGCTGTCGCCGACACGACATCCCAGGTGGCTCCCACTTGTTCCACCACAAACGCCGGGACCGGACTGGGGATGTTCAAATTCATCCGGAAGGTGTAGGAACTCGGATTCGCGCCGTGAACCGGGATTTCGGTGTCGATTGCCATGTCGTTGTTGACATCGGGACCGTCAATGAGTTGTTCATCAAGGGGTGGGTTCACACTGATGAACTGACAGCACGACAGGAACGACAGGTCTCCGGCACTCAAGCTCGGCGGGGCGAACTCCCGCACGAAACTGCCATCCGCGGAAGAGTACAACTTCACGGCGTTCGTTTCCGTGGCCGCAATCAGCGTGGCGTCAGACGTAGCGGCGACATGGCTTTCGCCCGGTAGTGAAAATGTCGGTGCGGCCCCCACCGTGAACGAGAGCGACGCCGGTGAGGTGATCGTCCCGAGATTGGCATCGAACCCAAAGACTTCCACAATGCTGGCCGCGTCGATGGGAGCACCCGTGATGTTGCTGCGAACGATCAAGCTGGTCCCGCCGCACGAAAAGTGCAGACTGTCCGCAGTCTCGCCCGTCAGGGGAACATTGCCGTTCGATGTCATCCCCGCGAGCGTGAACGAGGTGGCGTAGTCGGTCATCGGTGTGCGGTTGAGCGCGACACCGAACCCGGTCCCGGGCACGCCGGTGACCGCTTGAATGCCGGGCAGACTGAGAAATTCCGTGGTGTCGGTCAGTTGGCCTTCATTGCTGATGGTGAGGCGACGGACGCCTAACCCAGTCCCGAAGGTATCTTTTTCGACTGCCAGAACCGTGACATCATCGAGGGGACAGACAACGGTGGAAACGCTATTGGGAAGTGCCAGCGTGCTGACTTCTTCACCCGTGGCGGCATTGACGACGGACACCGGAGTCGGACCATCGCCGCAAACCACGATGTAGTTGCCACTGCAAGTCACGCTGAGGCTTGCCGCGGAGTTTGAAACCGGCAACGTGCCGACCTTCGCGGGAAAGGTCGGAGGGGCTCCCGTCAGGCTGAACTCGGCGACTTGGGACAACAGGTGCCCGGCCCCATCGGCAATGGTGACCTGGTAATAAATGGACGCCGGGGTGCGGTAAACCTGTCGGAAAGTCCCTTTGCGGAGCGCGGCCGCACCGACAAATTTCGCGGTGGCAAAACGCGAGGGATCATTCGTATCGACGACGTACGCCGTCGCCGCCGGGGTGTCGAGGATCAGCATCGGCCGCGGATCCGCGGCCCGCGCGGAATCCGCAGTCATCCACAAAAACGGCGTGAGGCATCCCGCGATCAGGATCGATTGACAGCGTTGTGAGACAAGCATGGGTACAGACTCTCATACGAACGGTCATTCGAGACGGAAGGGGACGGAGCCAGGTCGGCGAGATTTCCGGCTGAATGCTCACCGTCACGCTAACGCGGCTGGAAAACCGCTGTCAAGGTGCTCGCGGGGCATTCCGTCCGCATGTGGTTTGGGACACCCTCGGCGCGCGAGCCCGCGCGGTTGCCGTCGTCGGTGCAATCGTTACAGGCGGCATCTCTTCGCCCGGCGTTATAAGTTTCGCAAATTTTCCACTTGAACAAACGGTGAACGTGAGTTGTGGGAGACGATGAAGTGCTTGTCTGCGAGTGCCCCTCATCAACAACACGCCGTTCGCGGTCGTCGCCAGGATTCGAAGTGGTTTCCGGGATGGAAATGTCCCGATGGCCGTTCTCGACTGGCAAACACGGATGGAACAGTGGCGAGGCGATCCGGGGCGGCGTGGTTCGTCGTGTACCGAGTACAACACCAGGAATAGTGCCCGCGCGGACCCCCCGCGATGGGCCCAACGTTGAGGAGATTTTCCGATGCTTGTCCTTTCTCGCCAGCGCGATGAGAGCATCTTCATCGGCGACAATATCAAGATCACCATCGTCGACATTCGTGGCGACAAGGTGCGTCTCGGCATCGAAGCCCCGACCGAAATCCCCGTTCATCGACAAGAAGTTTACGAAGCAATTCAGCGCGAGAATCAACGGGGCGGAACCGTGGAGCCCGTCGAATTGCGGAAGTAGTTCGATCGCGAACTTGAACGATTCCGACGGATGTCGTCGCCTTAAGGGAAATCCTGATCGCCGTCGCCGTTGGAATCGTTCCAGAGTGAGCGATCCGCAATTTGGTTAGGGCTGCTGCCGTCCGCACGTACGACGGGGAGTTGGCGAATCTTTGGTTGAGGTGGAGTCGAATTCATGGGGCTTACGGGCCTCGTCGATACTCCCGAGGAATCATCGCGCAAGGGAGACCACGGCGGGCCACGCCGTCGATCCATCAGGCCCGTGGCGGGGCTTGGTTCGGATCCGGTTCCTCTGCCGACTGACACCCAGGGAGGTCGCAGACTAACTTTTCGTTGGTGAGGCGGAGGAAACCGCAGGCCCCCCCAGGCCCGCACCTCACCCGTGCATACACCTCGGCGCGGTAAAGACCACTTGAAAGGCAGCTCTCCATGACACGGATTAATACGAACATTGGTGCCTTGCGCGGCCTGCGCAACGTTGCCAAGTCCAACGAAGCCTTGCAGACCTCTCTGCAACGCTTGTCGACCGGTATCAAGATCAACAGCGGGAAAGACAACCCGTCCGGCCTCGTCGCCGGTGAAAGCCTCCGGTTGCAAATCACGACGATCGATCAATCGATCAAGAATAGCAACCGGGCCAACAACGTGATTTCGACCGCCGACTCGGCACTCGGCGAAATCGGCGGCCTGCTCAACCAGGTCCGCGGCCTGGTTCAGGAAGGCTTGAACGTGGGTGCCTTGTCGCAAGACGAAACCGACGCCAACCAGTCTCAGATTGATGCCGCTCTCTCGGCTATCAATCGTATCTCCGCGAACACCTCGTTCGCCGGCGATAAGCTGCTCGACGGCAGCAAGGCCTTCACCACCACGGTGTCGTCCACCGACTCGGCCAAACTGAGCGATTACCAGGTCAACGAAGCCCTCTTCGGTGCTTCGGCTTCGGTCAATCTGTCGGCAAAAGTCACGTCCGCCGCGGAAAAAGCCCAACTGAAATACTCCGGCGGTGCCTTGACCGCCCCGACCACCATTCAAGTCGCCGGTGCCCGCGGCAGCCAGGTGCTGTTCCTCGGTGGTTCCAGCAGCGTCAGCAACATTGCGGAAGCCGTCAACGGCATCAGCGATGTGACCGGAGTGAAGGCCTCCGTCATCGCCGCCGCCCCCGGTGCGTTGACGGTTAGCAACGCCACAGCCGGAACCGCGAACGTTGGCAACACGCAAGCCGCGGAAGCGACGCTGACGACCGCGGGGACGATCAACGTCAACCGCAACGCGCAAGCGGGTCAGACGGTGTTCGCGAGCATCCAAGCCAACTCCTCGCAGCTCGTGTTCAATGACGCGCGAGCGACGGCCACCACGGGTGATGCGACGGCATTAGGCGGGCAGGTCTCCGTCAAACTTGTCAATACGGGTGGAAGCCTCGCGGCGTCAACCGTGGCGGGTGTGGCCGTAGACGGCAGCGGCAACTACACCGTAACCATTAACTTGAAGGATAACGGCACGGCCTCGACTGCCACGCTCACCGATATTCAGGCGGCGATCGCCGCACATGCCGGGGCCTCGGCCTTGGTCTCCGCTTCCGCAACGGCTGCGGGCGGCTATGGTGCGGCTGTCGGAACAGATACTTTCGGTCCGGCCACCGCGGGCAATGTCACCCAACAGCTCACCGGCGGGCAGAATACCGCGAACAACGACCTGACTTTCACCGACGTCCGTCCCGTAGCTAACCGGGGCGATTACCAGGTCGCCACGGCGTTCATCGCCTCGGCTGCCAGCCAGACGCTCGGGATCGCCGTGGCAACGGATACCTTCGGCAACAAGACGGTGAACTTCACCCTTGCGACCAACGCCCAGGGGCAAGTCACCACGACCGCGACCCAACTCAAGGCGTTCCTGGATACCGATGCCGGGGCCGGGGCCGTCGCTGCTCGGGCTCTGATCAGTGCCACTGCATCCGGCAGCGGTTCAGGAACCCTCGCCGCGGCCAGTTCGCAAGCTCTGTCCGATGTCACCAACAGCAGTTTTACGGTGACGGACGGCCGGGCGACCGATACGACGGCGACCTTCACCAACGCGCTGTCGCTGACGCTCGCCAATGGCGGGGCAAACCAGACCCTCGGGGCCTCCTTCGTCGCCGCCGGTGATGGTGGAGCGTTGACGATTAACCTCGCCACCGATGCCAACGGCAACATCACCAGCACCGCCAACGACATCAAGAACCTGCTGGCCAACCACTCGAACGCGAACATCTCCCAATACAAGATTGCCGTGGCGGGCGATGGGACGGGTGTGGTCCAGGCGTTTTCGAGCACGAACCTCACCGGTGCCGACGACTTGGCGAACAGCGACCTCGCCTTCACCGACGCCCGGGCCACCAACTCGGTGGGTGAATTCGCACAGAACGTCTCGGTGCAATTCGTGAACGGTGGTGCCAATCAATCGCTGTCGGCGTCCGTCAGTGCTGACGCAAGCGGCAACAAAACCATCACCTTCAACCTGGCAACCGACGCCAATGGCAACGTTACATCGACGGCCGCCAACGTCGAGACGTTCCTCACGAGCAGCAGCAGTGCCGGGGCCGTGGAAGCCCGCACCCTGGTGAGCGTCGATGCTTCGGGGACGGGTGCCGGCGTGTTGAAGGCCAAGGGACCGAAAGCCCTCACGGGGGGTGCCAACGGTGCCAATAACGACGTGACGTTCACCGATTTGCGGACGGGCCCGCAGACGCAAGCCATCAAGATTGCGTTTGCCAATCCGGGGGCGAACAGCAGTCCCCTCAGCATCTCCAAGACGATCGACGGCAACGGCGATCACCTGATCACGGTGAATCTGGCCACGGACAACACCGGTGTCGTCACCACGACCGCCGCCCAACTCGCCACATTCCTCAACACCAGCAGCAGTGCCGGTGCGGTCGCCGCACGGGCATTGGTGAGTGCGGATGACTCCGGCGACGGTAGCGGCGTGGTTGCCGCCCGTTCGGCAGCGGCCCTGACGGCCACCACCGGATCGGACGTCCTTGTGCTGGAAAGCGATGATTACGGTTCGAAGCAGTTGGTCTCGATCACCGCGCTGTCGGGTTCGTTTGCCACGACATTAGGTGACGGGACGACGGCCGCGGCTCGCGATGTGGGCCTCGACATCGGTGTGCAGATCAACGGTCAAGCCGCGACCGGCGACGGCCTCAAGGCCTCGGTGAAAACCGCGACTCTGGACGCCTCGATCAGCTTTAAAGCCGCGAACAATGCTTCAGGTCAGTCGTCGACGATCTCCATCGTCGGCGGTGGGGCGACCTTCCAGATTGGTCAGGAAGTCTCCGCGGCCGGTCAGGTGGGCATCGGCATCGAAGCCGTCAACACCGCCCGCCTCGGTGGGGTCACCGGCAAGCTGTACGAACTGGGCACGGGCAGCGGCAAGAGCCTCGTGGATCTCCGTAACGGGATCACCGGAGCCGGTCCGCGAATCTCCGCCAAGGACTTGACCGACATCATCGATCAGGCCCTGAACCGGGTGACTTCGCTCCGTGGCCGGTTGGGTGCCATCCAGAAGAACGTGATTGAAACCAACATCTCGACCCTCGGTGTCGCGTTGGAAAACATCACCGAAGCCCGCAGCCAGATCGTGGACACCGACTTCGCGGAAGAAACGGCTCAGTTGCAGAAGAACCAGGTGCTCAGCCAGGCCGGTATCTCGGTCCTGGGGATCGCCAACCAGAATCCGCAACAAGTGCTGTCTCTGCTCCGGTAAGATCGCCGCTTGATTGACGAATGAATCCAGAAGCCCAGGGAATGTTTTCCCTGGGCTTCTTTCATTCGGTTTCGACAAACGTGCTGGTAAACGCCGCCTGCGGATCGAGTGGCGGACCAGTCAAACTACCGGCATCGGTCATTTGCTGGATGAGATCGGCCCAGCGGTCTTTCGTCATGCTCCCGAACTTGATGCCATCTTTCACGACACAGAGGGGCTTCAGATCTTCCACCCCGAACGCCAGAATCTCGGGGCTCATCTCGGTGTTCTCTTTGTGGATGCAGGCGTTCGTCTCGGCGGGATCTTTCAGATAATGCTCCCAGCCCCGTGCCGACGCCCGCACCATTTTTGCCACGAGATCGGGTTGCTTCGTGATCAGGTCCCGTGAGACAACCAGCATACTCGTGTAGGTATTGAAGCCGATGTCGGACAGCATCAACGTCCGCGGCGATGCACCGTTCTGTTTCGCGGCAAACGGTTCACTGAAACTGTAAGCCTGCTGACCGAAGCGCTTGTTGAGCAGAAACTGGCTGAGACTGCCCGGATAGGGAACCTGCTGAATGCCGTCCAGTTTCAAGCGATGCTTGAGAAACTGCGCGAACGGCTGACCGGGGTTCATCGCCAGCGTGAAGTCCTTCGCGGCGGCGAGATCATCGAACGTTTTGATGCCCGCTTCTTCATGCACCAGAATGCACCGCGGGCTGGTTTGAATGGGGGCAAAGACCGCTACCACGTCGGCTTCCTGAGCGCGACCGAGCAGCAGTTTGTCGGCGTTGTCGACCCCGAACTGCACGCTGCCCGTCGCCACCTGCGGGATCACCGGCGCCTGCGGTCCGCCGGGAATAATGGTGACATCGAGCCCTTCCTTCGCGAACTCCCCATGCACCAGCGCCGCGTAATAACCACCGTGTTCGGCTTCGGGGAACCAGTTCAAAGCCAGCGTGACGGCAATCTTCGGCGTCTTGTCCGTGGTGGAATTGGATGTTGCCGTTGGCAGAGTCAACGGTGCCGTCGACGTGCTGCATCCGATCGCACACGCAAAAGCGGTTATTAGCACCACGGGGATTGAACTGCCGCCATGAAATCGTTGCATCGTCGTCTCACGCGAAAAGAATCACCGGGAGGACTCACGTCCCCCCACTCGCCTTGGATACGATAAAGGACGGCATCACGATTGTCTTCTCTGGCTCTGGACTCTCAACTCTCCGCTCTCAACTTTCCCCCATGTCGCGCTGGTTCACCCTTGCCGTGTTGCTGCTCGCCGGTTGGTGTGTGATGACGTTCACCCACGAAGCGGGCCACATCGTCGGCGGGTGGCTCGGCGGCGGAACGTTGATTCACGCGGAACTGCGCCCGTGGCATCTGCCGCACAGTCTGTTTGAACCCGACCCGCATCCATTATTGACCGTCTGGAGCGGCCCCTTGCTCGGCGTCATCGTGCCGGTGTTGATCGCGGTGATTGTCCGTGGCCGTTGGATGTGGTTTGTGGCGGATTTCTGCCTGCTGGCGAACGGTGCGTATCTGGCCACCGGCTGGATTGCTGGCGATCGCTATCTCGACACGCCACGATTGCTCGCCGCCGGTGCATGGCCGATCTCCGTATTGATGTATTGCGTGATCACCATCGGCATCGGCTATGTGCGCTTCCGGCAGGATTGCCTCACGGTGCTATTAAAAAAGTGAGCGGCACGGCGCTCGCCGCCGGTTCTTCGATTCGTCACGGAACCGGCGGCGAGCGCCGTGTGCCACTGGCTCTGCCAGTGTCTTCTCTTCGCAAATCATGGTGATAATTCACACTGGCAGAGCCAGTGGCACACAACGCCGTGCCGCTCATGAGTACCAGCGCTTCAGAATCGCGGATGTGATCAGCGTCACCGCTGTGAAGATCGCCACGCCGAGCACCGTTGAGGAAACCACGCAGGCAAACAGATCGGTGGTGCGACCCTGTCCGGAGGCGAAGAGAATCAAATAGCCGAGGCCGAAACGTTTGCCGCCGTATCCGGCGAAGAACTCGCCGACGATGGCCCCGACGACCGCCATCCCGGCAGACGTGCGGGCCCCCACGCAGAGGGCGGGAATCGCGCTGGGAAACCGCAGCTTCCACAGCACCTGCCACCGCGAGGCTTTGTTGAGGCGAAACAAATCGAGCAGGTCCGGGTCGATGTTGATCAGGCCAGTGGTCCCATTCGCAATGATGGGAAACAAGCTGATGATGCACGCCGTCAGGACGATGCTGTTGAAGCCATAACCGCACCATTGCACGATCAGCGGAGCAATGGCAACGATGGGGACCGTCTGCAAAAAGATCGCGTACGGATAACCGCTGCTGCGAATCCATTTCGATTGCGAAAAAATCAGCGCGACAGTGGTTCCCAGCAGCAGGCTCGCCCCCAATCCGCACAGGGCCGCCAGACCGGTGAACCGGACGGCTTGAATGTACTTGCCGCTGTCACGCTGCAATGCCTGCCAGACCAACCCCGGTCCTGGCAATACGAATTGCTTAATTCCGAACCCGCGCACCGCCCCTTCCCAGACCAGCAACACGATGACGAACAAGAGCACCGGCGGCAAGACCGTACCCAACACGGCGCTGACGGAAAACCGCTTCATGCCACGGCCTCCCGCAAGCGGGCACTGAGGTCCGCCGTCAATTTCGCGAACTCCGCGGTCCCGCGTAACTCCGGTGTCCGCGGATAGGCAAACGGAATCGGCACATCGGCGATCAGCGTCCCCGGGCGCGAGGACATCACCAGCACGCGCTCGCTGAGAAACACCGCTTCCGCAACGTTATGAGTCACGAAGACCGCCGTCCACATTTTCTCGCGCCAGATGCGGACTAGCTCTTCGTTCAATTGTTGGCGCAGCACGTCATCGAGCGCGGCGAACGGTTCGTCGAGCAGCAACAGTTCCGGTGCGGTGACCAATGCCCGTGCCAAGGAGACCCGCATCCGCATCCCGCCGGAGAGCATTCGTGGACGTTTGCGGGCATCGTCGTCACTGAGGCCGATGAGTCGCAACGAGGATGAGATCAACGCCGCGTGTTCGGCCACCGGCACGCCTTGCAATTCCAGCGGCAAGTGCAGATTCTGGGCCACCGTTCGCCACGGCAGAAGCGTGGGATCCTGAAACACGAACGCCATGCGCGTGGCGGTTCGACGGGCGATCTCCGGCGTTTGTCCGGCGATGGTGAGTGTCCCCGCGGTCGGCGTGAGCAATCCCGCCATCAACCGCAGCAGCGTCGATTTGCCGCATCCCGACGGCCCGAGCAACGACACGAATTGACCGGCCGGAATGTCAATCGAAACATCCCGCAGCGTCGGCACCCCCGCAGCGAACGCCATCCCCACACGCTCGGCGCGAATCAATGACGAAGATGTGGCAGCGTCAGTCACGTGAGAGTGTGAATCATGAAAAGTGAAGGTGGGTACGAATCATTCTTCGCTTGCGCTTCGCAGGATCCCAGCGCCCGCGTCATCATGTCCTGCGACGGCATGGTAGTCTGCCCGGCGACACATTATCTTTGCGAGTTCGGACGATTTCACCAGTCCGGCGACCAGGAATCGGGGAGTTTGCATCATCGCCATCAGTCGCGTGCTTGCCGTGGATGTCGGCAACAGTCGCATTAAATACGGCTGGTTTGAACCGGAAGCGGGGCCATCGGGAGCGATGTGGCCGCGGTGTGCCGAGTTCATCCCGACACCGCTCGCGGCACCCGTTCCGTGGGAAACGTTGCAGGCCTGGACCGATGTGGCGACCGCACGGGTGGCGATTGCGGGCTCCAATCCGGTCCTGGTGGAAGAAACCGCACAGCGCTTTCGGGGACGCTGTGGATGCGACCCGTTCGTGTTGCACACGCGGGCCGCGCTGCCGGTGAATGTCGATGTCGATTTTCCGGAAAAGGTCGGTCTCGATCGTTTGCTGAACGCGGTCGCCGTCAATGCGCTGCGACCCGCATCCCGGCCGGCCATCGTGGTTGACTCCGGCACCGCGACCACGGTCGACTGGATCAACGCCGAGGGGACATTCTGCGGCGGCGCGATCCTGCCCGGTTTCGCACTCTCGGCGGAAGCCCTCCACCGCTACACCGCCCTGTTGCCCAAGTTGGGATTAAGCGATCTCGGTCCCGACGTGCCGGCGGCACTCGGAAAGAACACGGAAGCCGCACTGCGGGGCGGCATTTTCTGGGGACAAGTGGGAGCCGTGCGGCAGATCATTCAGGAACTCTGTCAACAAGACGACCGCCCCTTGCCGGACAGCCGCGATCCTCGTGCCCCGTGGCTATTGCTCACCGGCGGCGGTGCAAGTTGGCTGTCGTCGCAGTTCCCGTATGCACCGCATGTGCCGTCGCTGGCCATGCACGGTTTGATTCTCGCCGCGTGGCAAGCGTGAATGAGGGTCAATTCCGGCATTGGTGATTCGGCTAAGCGCAAGCGGAGGAATTCTCTTCCTCACTTTGCACTTTGCATTTTTCACTGATCACTTTGCACTGCATTCTCTCTGAAACACAATGACCAATCGTCTCCCCACCGCTGCCTGCTGGACACCGCCGGGACGGGGGGCGATCGCCGTCATTCGCGTCGAAAATGCTCCGGTCGATTGGACTGATGCAGCGCGGCCGGTGTTTCAATCGCACCGGGGGCTCGTCTGGTCCGACTTGCCGCGGGAGCGATTGATTTACGGTCGGTGGGGATGGACGGCAGCGGAAGATGTCGTCGTGTGCCGGTTGAATGAAACCGATTTCGAGGTGCATTGCCACGGAGGAGACGCCGCCGTGGCGCGGATTCTCGCCGATCTCACCGCGCTCGGGATCACCACAATCACCGCGGAGGAACAACATGCCGCGCGGATGGGATCGATACGAGCGGAACTCGATGCCGCGGTGACGAAGGCGCTCACGTTACGGACCGCCGATTGGTTGCTGCAACAGACCGGCTCGCGTTGGCCGGACGCGCTGCACCGGCTGGCGACGCTGTCTCCGACCGAGGCGCTTGTTCAAGTCGACGAGTGGTTGTCGTGGTCCGAGTTCGCGCGGCATTTGGTCGAACCATGGAACGTGGTGCTGACCGGGCGGCCGAATGTCGGCAAGTCGAGCCTGATCAATGCGCTGCTGGGGTATCAGCGGGCGATTGTCACCCCACAGCCGGGAACCACGCGCGATGTGGTCACGGCGCTCACTGCCTTTGACGGCTGGCCGGTGCGACTGTCCGATACGGCGGGGTTGCGGACAACGACGGACGAACTGGAAGCCGCGGGCATCGAGCGCGCCCGGCAACACGTCGCCGACGCCGATGCGGTATTGGTGTTGCTCGACCGGCATCAGCCTCCGACGGCAGACGACTTCGCACTGATCGAAGCCCATCCTCAGGCGATCATCATCGCCCACAAATGCGATCTGCCGGAGGCGTGGGGAGATCGACTGCCACTGCAGGCACTCCCTGTTTCTTCGTTGCACGGTGCAGGTCTGGAAGCCCTGCAAATCGCGTTGGTGCGACGGTTGATTCCGCGCTTGCCGCCAAAAGCGATTCCGCTCGCCGTCGTGCCCACCCTTCGGCGGTGGCTGCATTCCTTGCGGGACGCCTTCGTCCGCGATGACGCAACAGCCGTTCAGAAATCTCTCGCTGTGATGAATTGATTCCGCGCATCCGGCGCGTCGAAAGGATTGCTCGCTCATCGGCCAGGCCGGTTGATGCGCGATCATTTCCCTGCGTCCGGAATCAAGCTTCTTCCCCGGTTGACGCAACGGTCCCGGCATTGGCACGGTTCGTGCGACGGGTCGACCGCACGGTTCGATCCCGTTGAATGTCTCTTCCTTTTGCCCAAGGCACAAACATGCGACTGATGACCATCAAACTCTGGGGCACAATTCCGGCGGCGCTCCTGTTCTTTGCGGCGAGTGCTCCGCTGCGCGCAGACAATGTCGTTGGCGTGACCGAAGTGAATTCCACGCCGTTGTTCATTGGCATGAATTCCGACGCTCCGCTGTTTCCGACGTCCATTCATTTCATCACCGGGCTTGCCGAGGATGAACAACTCGTCGGCATCGATCTGCGGCCAGCGACGGGCACCATCTATGGTGTCGCGCGGAATTCCGAATCGGGAACGTTGCAGCTCTACCAGTTCACCCTGAGCTTTTTGATCGCCACGGCGTCACCGGTGGGCAGTGCTTTCGACCCGCCGCCTGCGCTCGCCGCTCCGACCGCATACGGTTTCGATTTCAACCCCACGATCGATCGGGCGCGGCTGGTGGCCGATAACGACACGAACATTGTGTTCAATCCTGATACAGGCGAAGTCACACAGGCGATCAATTTGTACTATGCCACCGGGCTCGATCCGGACCCGATTCTGACGCCGGATACGAACGTGGGCAAAAACCCGAACGTCGTGAATATTGCCTATGACAATAACGATCTCGATCCCACCACGCCGACGCAATTGCGGGGCATCGACACCAACCTCGACATTCTGGTGACCGTGGCCAACAGCTTAGGCCGACTGCGAACCATCGGCAGCCTCGGGGTGAATGTCACATCTGTCGGGGGCTACGACGTTTCCAGTACCGATAACTCGCAATCGTTCGCGATCATGAGCGTATCGGGCAGTTCTTTTCAACGCTTCTTCAAGATCGATCATGCCACCGGCAAGGCGACGGTCGTGTCGATTCCGATCTTCGGACTGGTGCAGTTTTCCGGCCTGACCGTGCTCGAAGTTCCCGCTCCGCCACCCCAATAACGACGTGAACCTGGCATCACGTCGCCTCGAAGCTTTATTCTCGCGGCCCGGTTGACACAAGCGGTCAATCGGGCCGCGGTCGTTTCCAAGTGCATCTGCCGCTTGACCACCATCCTCCTGCTCGGCATTCTTGCAGAGTGATTTGATGAAGATGATGTTCCCCAGCCGAGATCAATGATGTCCGTTGCTCGTCAAAGTAGTTTCTACGGGGTGATGCTCGCTTGTTCGTGGTTGAGCACCGTCCCGCTGAGCGCTGCCGAACCGAAAGTGGCGATGACCGCGGCGATGGATCAACGGGCGGACGAGTATTGGAACATCGCTCACAAGATTTGGGAGTACGCCGAGCCGGGGTATCAGGAAACGAAATCGTCGGCACTGTTGGCGGAAACGCTGGAAAAAGCGGGCTTCGACGTCAAACGCGGCGTGGCGGCGATTCCCACGGCGTTCACGGCGACGGCCGGATCGGGAAAGCCGGTGATTGGCATCCTCGCAGAATATGACGCGCTGCCGGGACTCGCGCAGGAAGCCCAACCCGAACGGCTCGCACGGCCGAGTACCAACGGTTACGGCCATGCCTGCGGACATCATCTCTTCGGAACCGCGTCGACCGCGGCGGGGATCGCAGTCGCTGAACAACTGAAAGCGGCCGGGAAAAGTGGAACGGTGCGTGTCTATGGTTGCCCGGCGGAAGAAGGGGGCGCGGCCAAAGCGTTCATGGTGCGAGACAAGTTATTTGATGACTGCGATGTCGTGTTGCACTGGCATCCGTCGTCACGCAACTCGGCGGGCGATGCGAGTTGTCTGTCCCGAGCCGCGGTGAAGTTCCGTTTCAAAGGAACCAGCGCCCATGCCGCCGGGGCACCCGAGCAAGGCCGTTCATCGGTCGACGCCGTGGAACTGACCGCGCATGCCAGCGAACTCTTGCGCGAGCACACGCCGGATTTCACCCGCATCCATCACACGATCACCGGCGGCGGCGGAGCACCGAACGTCGTTCCCGACTTCGCCGAAATCTATTTCTACGTCCGCCATCCGCAATCCGAAGTCGTGAAGAAGTTATACCCGCGACTCGTGAAATGTGCCGAAGGGGCCGCCATCGCCACGGAAACGAAACTCGAAATCCATTACCTCGGCGGCACGATGGAAATCCTGCCGAACGAAACGCTGGCTCAAGTCGTCCTCAATCAATTGCAATCGCTGCCGAAGCTGGAATACACGCCGGAAGAAACGGCGTTCGCGGTGCGGATTCAGGAGACGCTTGCCAAACCCGTCGCGCTTGATCAGTTGGGAAAAGTCTTCGACAGCAGCGGCGAGGTGACGAAAGGGTCGACCGACGTCGGCGATGTCTCGTGGGTCGTGCCGACGGCCGGGTTCAGCACGACCTGCTGGGTTCCCGGCACGCCCGCCCATTGCTGGCAAGCGGTCGCCGCCGGGGGAACAACACTCGGCCGCAAGGGGATGCTGCTCGCCGCGAAGACGATGGCCACATCGGCATGGGAACTGATCGAACACCCGGACACCATCGCCGCCGCCAAGAAAGAGCACGCCAGCCGCCGCGCGAACCGCCCGTACGATTCGTTGCTGTTGCCCAATCAACCGCCACCGCTGGATTACCGCAACAGCCCGGTGCCGTGAGACCAATCATGTCTGCCAGCGCATTTTCGCCCGGTTTTCGTTGTTCAGCGATTGATATTGTCGTGCTGCTTGCCGGCGCGATCGGCTGTGGCGCGATGATTCCCATTGACGGCCGTATTGCCTTCATCATCGGCTTCACGGTCGCGCACTTTTTTCTGTTCTGCAATGTGTTCCGTATGGCCCGACCGCTGGAACTTGCGTGGGCGGCCGTTTTCGTCACATTGTGCTATGCGTCATTCCAATGGGGACGGCCACCGTGGCCGAGTACCGCGGGAATGTCGTTCGTCGTGACATGCCTGATCATCCAACTGGAGATACGCAAACCGTCGTATCACGGCATCGGTTGGCGAACGATCAACCCGCGCTTGCCCGAATGGTGGGAACGGCAAACCAGTGCGACCCGGTCTTGAATTCCAGTAGGGTTTGCCGAGTCTTCGAGGCGAACCAATTCCGTCGTGCAGACTGGTTCGCCTCGCGGCCTCGGCAAACCCTACATATCACGCCATCAGGTCGTGAATGACATGCCCATGCACATCGGTCAGACGCCGGTCGATGCCGTTGTTGCGGAAGGTCACGCGGGTGTGATCGATGCCGAGGAGATGCAGGATCGTCGCGTGGATGTCATACACCTGCGTGGGGTGCTCGCGGTCGAGGGGTTTGTAGCCCCATTCGTCGCTGGGGCCGAAGGTCGTGCCCCCTTTGATCCCGCCGCCGGCCAGCCAGTTCGTGAAGACGAACGGGTTGTGATCGCGGCCTTTTCCCCCTTGGGCGCACGGCATGCGGCCGAACTCGGTGGTCCAGAGAATCAGCGTGTCGTCGAGCATGCCGCGCTGCTTCAGGTCTTCGATCAATGCCGCCGCACCGGTCGCCATGCCGAGCGCGAGCGGGCCGTGATCACGCGGCACGTCTTCGTGGGAATCCCAGTTACGGCGCGGGAAGCTGTTATCGTTCCCCGACCAGATCTGAATGAACCGCACGCCCCGTTCGAGTAACCGCCGGGCGACCAGACACTTCAATCCGAAGTGGGCGATTTCCTCCGGGGCATTGATTTCCGTCGGCCACGCGGCGGGGATGTTGTCGAGACCATACATCTTCAGAATGTGTGCCGGTTCGCCATCAATCGCGAGGGCTTCCGGAGCCGCGAGCTGCATCCGTGCGGCGAGTTCATAGCTGCGGATGCGGGCTTCCAGACGGCTATCACCGGGCCGTTCGGCCACGTACTTTTCATTGAGCCGTTGCAGCACATTGCGACCGGCCCGTTCGCTCTCCGCGGTGACGTAATCGTTCTTGTAAGCGAACAGGTCCGCAATCGGAGTGTCGCTGCCGGGGCGGATGATGGTCCCCTGATGTTGGGCGGGGAGAAACGCCGTGTCCCAGTTCTTCTGGCCGTTCGACGGAAAGCCGCGGTGATCGGGCAGCACAACGAATGTCGGCAGATTGTCGTTCAGGCTGCCGAGGGCGTAACTCACCCACGCACCCATGCCGGGGAAACCGGGGAGTTGAAACCCGGTCGACTGCAACAGCGTGGCGGAACTATGCACGCCGGTCTTGCCGACGAGGTTGTGAATGAACGCCATGTCATCCGCCACGCGGCCGAGCGGCGCGACGACTTCACTAAGCGGCTTGCCGCAATCCCCATACGGCTGAAACTTCCACGCCGGGGCAAACGTCGCCCCGTGGCCGTTCTGAAAGAGTTCGACCTTTTCGCCCGGATCCCACGGCTGCCCGTTCCGTTTTTCGAGTTCGGGTTTGTAGTCGAACAGGTCGACATGGCTCGCCGCCCCCGCCATGAAGAGTTGGACCACCCGCGTCGCTTTCGGCGGATGATGCAATACCCCGCCGAGCACGCCCGGCGTCTGCGCCGCGAGCAACCCATCCCGCTGCAGCATCCCCGCGAGAGCGAGGCCACCGAAACCCTGGCCGAGCGTCGAAAGGAACTCACGACGCGGAAGTGCGGGATGGGGTGATGTCATGGTGGATTCCTGTGTGATGGAGATCATCATCGTCAATGATACCGCCGAGTCAGGGTACATCACGAGAGTGAAACGCATTCCGGCCCAACGGGCCGGCCGTTCGCATTTTCGACGATGAAAAAAACGTCAACAAACGAATGGCCCCTCGGGCCGGAAGAGGGGGTCACCGTCGCGGCTCGGGTGGGACTTGCACCGCGTTTGCCAGTCCGTCGTGATACGTCGGAAACCGCAACGTCGACGACAACTCGGCGTGCAAACGTGTGTTGCGGCAGCGTTTGTTGAGGCCGCCGCTGCCTCGTTTGGCGGGCGTGGTTTCGTCGAAGGTGGGAACGGGGGCACCGACGAGTGCCGCGAGGTGGCGGTAGTAATCACCGCGGGGGACGGGTTCGTCATCGCCCACGAGATAACATGCCGAGGGAGTGACGGCATCCGCGGCGGCGATCACGGCGGCGGCACCGTCCTCGACATGAATCAGATTCAACCACGCATCGGGTCGCCCGGTGAGGGGTTGCCCCGCACGAAGCGTTTCGATGCGCGACAACAACCGCCCCGGTCCGTAAATCCCGGCGAACCGCAACACCACCGCGGCACCGGGATTGGGGAACGCCGCATGGACGAGCCCTTCCGCTTCGAGGCAGAGTTGTCCGCCCGGTTGTGTCGGTTCGCAGAGTGAATCTTCATCGACCCATTCGCCATCCGGTTGACCGTACACACTGCTGCTGGAAACGTACAAAAATCGTCGGCAGCGCGGTTTCATCACGGCTAACACCGCGGCAAGACCGTCCACATACACCGCGCGCTGACTGTGCGGACTTTGGCGGTCGTAACCGATTGCGAACAGAACGGTGTCGACTTCCGGGAGGTTGGCCAAGGAGATCGGATCGCAAACATCGCCGCGGTACGGTGTCCACCCGCGGGCTTGCCATGTCGCAGCACGGTCGGCAGAACGCGTGACGGCAGTCACCGATCGCCCCAGCGCCTGCCAGGCATGGGCCACCCGTTCGCCGAGGTAACCGCAACCGAGAATCAACAGGCGGTGGCTCATCGACGCACCACCAATGCGGGGGCCAACCACGGCGTCGCGGACAGAATCGTATCGATCATGGTGGTGATCTCGGCTCCCAGCAGGGGATCATCGGCCGGTTGTTGACGGAGCACGGTCCACGTTCCGGTAGTGATCGCGGTGCGCAACGTGCGCAGCGAATCGTGCATCGCGGTCAGAAACCTCATCGCTTCGTCATCGGGCAGATCGGTTCGCAGCAGCGCCGTCTCGGTTTCCGTTCGGTCGCGACGCAGACGGCTCAAACCATCCCCCCGCGAACGGTACAAAAAGCCATCGACGAACGCCCGCCGGAAACGGCCCGCAGCGTCAACGTGATAAACACAATCGGGCCCGAAGTAGAATGAGACGTCGCCGTTCGTTTTGATTCCCGCAAGAATCGGCACGGAATTGGCGAGGACGGCTTCCGCACGCCGGACGAGCGTCACCGCTTCGGCGAACAGGTCTTCGCGATCCGATTCGTTCCGCGCCATCAGGGAATACTCGGCAGGTGTTCTGGATGACCGACCGCATTGCCACGAATTCTTCCGAATGTGCGGCGAAATTGTGCAAATGCGGGGCGAATTGTCGTCATCAACGAGTTATAGTGTAATGGTACTCTTTCATTTCCGTCTTGCCTGTCGTTGTTTTTCCCAATTTCTGCCGTTCCATTAACTAGAGTCCGGTTCGTCGCATGGACGATGAACGGGACTCCCCAGTGTTCTGTCCGAGGAAATTCCGGATGGCCTTGGTGACGTTGGAACATTCCGCCCCGCTGTCGTCGGCCGAATTTGCCACCATCGACCTGGAACGCATGACGGAAGTCGCCCGCCGGCATCAGGCCATCGGGACGTTTCTTCGCGATGAAGGTTATTCCGCGCTGCTGCTGCAGAACCCGGCAAATATTGCCTGGTTAACCGCCAGCGAACACCCCGTCCGTTGCGGCGCGAGTACCACCGCCTCGTTGTTCGTGACGCCCGACGCACGCGTCATCGTCTGCAACAATGCGGAAACGACCCAATACTGCGAACACCTGGCCGCGGGGCTCGGTTTCCAGTTGAAAGAACGGTCGTGGACCGAACCGCGGACGTCGATGCTGGCGGATTTGTGCCGGGGCCGCAAAGTGGCCAGTGACGGCTGTCTCGCCGGGACGGTGGATGTTGGCCTGCATGTGCAGGGGATGCGACTGCCGCTCAGCGAATTCGATATCAGCCGGGTTCGCCAGGCGGGACGACTGGTGGCGCATGCCGTCGAGGCGACCGGCCGCGGATTGATCGCGGGGCGAACCGAAGCGGACATTGCCGGGGAATTGTCGCACCGGCTGATTCGCCACGGTGTGACGCCGGAACGGTTGCAAATCTGGGGTGACGGCCGCGGTCGCCGCTTCCGTCAGTGGACGTATTCCGATACGCCGGTGCAGAAATACTGCACGATTTCGGCGGTGGCGCGTTCCCAGGGCCTGTACGTCGGAGCCGCGCGAACGGTCACCATCGGCGATCCTTCGTCGGACATTCTCGAAGCCTACGAAAAAGCCGCGCTCGTCACCGCGACGGGGATGTTTTTCTCGCAGTCCGGCTGGGAATTGTTTGAAGTCTGGCAGCGGGTGAAACGGATTTATGAGAAGTGCGGTGCGGGCGAGGAATGGCGGCTTGCGGAACAGGCCGACATTGTCGAATTTGAATACGGTGCCGTGCCGCTGATGCCGACGAGCGAGTTCCGTCTCTTTCCGGGAGTGCCGATTTACTGGCACCCGTCGGTCGACATGGTGGGGATGGGCGAAACCGTGCTCGCCACCGATCGCGGAGCGGAATGGATCACGCCGTGTACCGATTGGCCGAAAGTTCCCATCACCGTCAAAGGGACGCCGGTCGAAGTCCCCGGAATTCTGATCGTCCCGGCGACCAACGGCCACAAACCGTAACGACGGCAAATGGACTTTCCGCGTGGATTCTCGCTGTGCGGTTACGCGCCCCGCGCCGATCCCACTCAATCCATCGGATTTCTCCATCGCGATGCGAAAACGCAACCTACGCTTCACGGGGCGAACCCGTTGATTCCGTAGAGAAGCGGTTGCCATGCAGACGTCGCTGTATCCTGTGATCTCGTGGACCACGCTGACCGTCCGCCCGGAAATGACCGTCGCGGAAGCCATGCAAGCAATGGCCGATCGAGAAATCGATCACCTCTTCGTGGTGAACGCCGATGATCAGTTCCTCGGCATCGTCACCGATCACAGCCTGCTGAAGGCGGAACTCACCGGTCGGGCCACGGAATCCACGGTCGAAGAGTGGATGAGCCGCCGCCCGGAAACGCTCACCACGGAAGATACCATTGGCGACGCCGTGAAACTGTGCCGCGATGCCAGCCTTTCCCGCGTCCCGGTGTTGCGCGACGGCCGACTGTTGGGCGTCGTCCACCGGCGCTCGTTGGTGCAATGGATGGTGACCCATCGCGTCGATGCGAGTGCTTCGAACATCGCCCCGCATCACGTCACGACTCGCGAACTCATCCCCTGCTAACGCACCGCGTGCTCACCGACTTCCCGCCAGCAAATCGAGCAGATACTGTCCATACCCGCTGTTCTTCAATGGTGCGGCGAGGCGCTGCAATTGCTCGGCGTCGATGTACCCTTTCCGCCAGGCAATTTCTTCCGGACATGCGATCTTCAATCCCTGCCGCGCTTCGAGCACACTGACGAACGTCGACGCTTCCAATAGTGACTCATGTGTCCCGGTATCGAGCCACGCCGTGCCGCGACCGAAGAGTTCCACGCTGAGGTCGCCCCGTTCGAGATAGGCCCGGTTGACGTCGGTGATTTCCAATTCGCCGCGGGCCGACGGTTGCATGGTCTTCGCGATCGTGGGGGCATCGGCGTCGTAAAAGTACAACCCGGTGACCGCCCAGTGGGATAACGGCTGCTTCGGCTTTTCGACGATGCTGGTCGGCCGCTGCTTCTCATCGAACGTGACGACGCCGTAACGTTCGGGATCGCGGACGTGATACGCAAAGATGGTGGCTCCGGCTGTGCGCGCGTTGATTTCCACCAGCCGGTGACTCATCTGGTAACCGTAGAAAATGTTGTCACCGAGAATCAGGCACGATGGCTCGCCGTCGAGGAACGGCTCGGCGATGACCAGCGCCTGCGCGATCCCCTTCGGTTCCGGCTGCACGGCATACTCGAACCGCAGACCCCACTCGCGACCGTCACCCAGCAGCCGTTCAAACAGCGGCAGGTCATGCGGCGTGCTGATGATCATGATCTCCCGCACGCCGGACAGCATCAGCGTCGACAGCGGGTAATAGATCATCGGCTTATCGAAAATCGGCATCAGTTGTTTACTGACGACCCGCGACGCCGGATACAGCCGCGTACCAGAACCGCCTGCGAGAATGATGCCGCGCCGTGTGGTCATGTTGGGGTCTCAAAGGCCAAGTGCTGAGGGTCAAGTGTCAAGTGCCGGAGGGAAGATCAATCACAGTCACCATTCAGAGACGAGCATCAAGCCCGTGGCCCACGGTCTGCGTGGGAGCGTTCCTCCGGCACTAGACACTTGACTCTTAGCACTTGACGCTTGGCACTTGGCACTTGACGCATCTTCATCCTTCACGCCGATACTTCGACTGTCGCACACCGCCGCGGGCCTGCCAGTCGCGATAGTAGGCGACGGTCTTGGTCAGCCCGGTAACGAGATCGACTTCCGGCGTCCAGCCCAGCAGATTCTTCGCGCGGGTGATGTCCGGACAACGCTGCTTCGGATCGTCTTTCGGCAACGGGACAAACTGGATCTCGGACTTCGAACCCGTGAGGTTGAGCACCTGCTCGGCGAGTTCCAGCATCGTGTATTCGCCCGGATTGCCGATGTTGATCGGGCCGGTTTCTTCGTCCTGATCCATCAGCGCGATCATGCCCCGGATGAGGTCGTCGACATAACAGAACGACCGCGTTTGGGTGCCGTCACCGTACACGGTGAGGGGTTCGCCCTGCATCGATTGCGTGAGGAAATTGGAAATCACACGACCGTCGTTGGGGTCCATCCGCGGGCCATACGTGTTGAAGATGCGGATGATGCGGACTTCCAGACCGTGGGCGTGGTGATAATTCATGCACAGCGATTCGGCGACGCGCTTGCCTTCGTCGTAACAACTCCGCGGCCCCAGCGGATTGACGTGCCCCCAGTAATCTTCCGTCTGCGGATGGACTTCCGGATCGCCATACACCTCCGATGTCGACGCCTGTAACACCCGTGCCCGACACCGCTTCGCGAGACCGAGGACGTTCACCACGCCGACCGTCGACGTCTTGATCGTCTTGATCGGGTTGTACTGATACGCAATCGGGGACGCCGGGCACGCGAGATTGTAGATCTGGTCCACTTCAAGAAAGAACGGATGGACGATGTCGTGCCGGACCACTTCAAACCGCGGATTGCCGATCAGCGGCAGGATATTGTCCTTCCGCCCGGTGAAGAAATTATCAACGCAAATGACATTATCACCGCGATCGAGCAACCGCTCACACAAATGGCTGCCGAGAAAACCTGCACCGCCGGTGACGAGAATGTTACGCATGAACATATCCGAGTGCTAAGTGATGAATGCTGAGTGATGAGTAAAACAATCTCAAGCGATACGGATGTTTGATCGAGAGGCCACCGTCCGCCTCATCAATCATCACTTATGTCTCATCACTTCCCCTTCAGACCAATCCCGAAGTATTCGAATCCGCGGTCCGCCATCGCCGCGGCTTCCCAGAGATTGCGGCCGTCGAAGATCAGCGGTTGTTTCAATTTGTGCTTGAGATAATCGAAATCGGGATTGCGGAACTCCGGCCATTCGGTGCAGATCACCAAAGCATCGGCGGCTTCGAGCGTATCGTAATGATGCGGGCAGAATGTCACGCGATCACCATAGATCGCACGGACATTGTCCATCGCGACGGGATCATGCACGATGACCTGCGCTCCGGCTGCGAGTAGTTCCTCGATCAGCACGAGGGCCGGGGCCTCCCGGATATCGTCGGTCCGCGGTTTGAACGACAGGCCCCACACTGCGAACTTCCGGCCGGTGAGCGATTCCCCAAAATGCGCGATCAGCTTACGGAAAAGCACGTGCTTCTGCTGATTGTTCACATCGTCAACGGCTTGCAGGATGCGCGGAACCAGCCCGTGAGATTGCGACTTGGCAACCAGCGCCCGCACATCCTTCGGGAAACACGACCCGCCATAACCGACGCCGGGAAACAGGAACTGAAAGCCGATCCGTTGATCGTGACCAATTCCGCGGCGGACTTCGTTCACATCCGCGCCGACGGCTTCGCACAAGTTCGCCATTTCATTGATGAAACTGATTTTCGTCGCCAGCATGCAGTTGGCAACGTACTTCGTCATCTCGGCGCTTTCGAGACCCATCGTCAGAAACGGGCGTTCGGTACGCAGGAACGGCTTGTACAACTCGTGCATCACCTGGCCGACGTCCGGCTTCAACACACCGACCACCACGCGGTCGGGCTTGGTGAAGTCATCGATCGCACAGCCTTCTTTGAGGAATTCGGGGTTCGAACAGACGCTGACATCGCGGCCGGTTTTCTCCCGCAACCGGTCATAGACCATGCGGTTGGTACCGACGGGGACCGTGCTTTTCGTCACGACAATCGCCGTCGTCGGCAGATGCGGCGCGAGCGTGTCCACCACGGCCCACAGCGCGGAGAGATCGGCGTTGCCGTCGTCGCCCTGCGGCGTCCCCACGGCAATAAACACGAGCTGTGCCGTCTTCGTCACCGTCGCCAGATCAGTCGTGAACTGCAGCCGCTTCGCGTGAAAATTACGACGGACGAGTTCTTCCAGACCCGGTTCATAGATCGGAATCACGCCCTTTTTCAGACCATCGATTTTGGCCTGATTGATATCCACACAGGTGACTTCATTGCCACTGTCGGCGAGACACGTTCCGGTCACCAAACCGACATAGCCGGTGCCGATCATCACGATACGCATGGAGTGGTCCGTTCGGGTGGTCGGTGGTGGGTGGCAGGTGGTAGGCAGAGAAAGGAGATTTTCTGCCTGCCACCCACCACCTGCCACCGATCACCTGTTGTGGTATTCCCGATACCACTTCACGAAGCGGCCGACGCCGTCTTCGATGGTGGTGGCGGGGCGGAAACCGACGTCGGCGATCAGGTCGTCGACATCGGCGAAGGTGGCGGGGACGTCGCCCGGCTGCATGGGCAACATCCGTTTGACGGCTTTCGTGCCGAGATGGCCTTCCAGCACTTCGATCAAATACATCAGTTCCACCGGCTGGTTGTTACCGATGTTGTACACGCGGTAGGGGGCGAAACTCGTGGCGGGATCGGGGTGACTGCTCGACCACTGCGGATTCGGTGCCGCGGTATGGTCGGCGACGCGAATCACGCCTTCGACGATGTCATCCACATAGGTGAAATCCCGCCGCATCTTGCCTTCGTTGAAGACATCAATCGGCTGGCCCGCGAGAATCGCCTGCGTGAACAGCCACAGGGCCATATCCGGGCGGCCCCACGGTCCATAGACGGTGAAGAACCGCAGCCCCGTCGTCGGCAACTTGTAAAGATGGCTGTAGGTGTGGGCCATTAACTCGTTGGCTTTTTTCGTCGCCGCGTACAGGCTGACGGGGTGATCGACGTTGTGATGGATCGAGAACGGCATCTCGGTGTTCGCGCCGTAGACGGAACTCGATGACGCATACGCCAGGTGTTTCACGCCATGATGCCGGCAGCCTTCGAGGATATTCACGAACCCCACGAGATTGCTGTCGACATACGCATGCGGATTCGTCAGCGAGTACCGTACGCCGGCCTGGGCACCGAGGTGAATCACGACGTCGAATTGATGATTCGCAAACAGCTCGCTCATGCCCGGTCGATCGGCGAGATCGAGTTGTTGGAACTCAAATCCGGGACGGCCTTCCAGCAGCGCCAACCGATCTCGCTTCAACTGGACGGAATAATAATCGTTAAGGTTATCGATGCCGTAGACGGTGTCGCCCCGATCGAGCAACCGCCGGACGGTGTGACTGCCGATGAAGCCCGCCACTCCGGTCACGAGGTAGTGGGTCATGTTGTGTGTGATCCTTCACGCAGAGCGATGAGCCACTCGTGGTGATGGCAACATCGAGAAAGCGTCCGTATTCGGTGAGATGTGTTCGCCCCAACGGGGCAGGATTCGATAGCCCAGGGCGTTAGCCCTGGGGACGATCGGAAAACAATCCCGCCAGGCCCAACGGGCCGTGACTCTTCACAGAGTTGCGGCCCGTTGGGCCTTAGGTTCTGTGGGGTGACATTGACCCGGGGCTGTCGCCCTGGGCTATCGAATCGAACCCCTTCGGGGCGTAATGCCTCGAGCGAATCGACATTACCCATCTCAAATTGTAACCGCAGACTTCTCATGGTTGGCCTCATCCCTGTTGAGCAAACCATTGAGCCGTGCGCTGCAGGCCTTCCTGCAACGTCACGGTGGGGGACCATCCGAGAACGTTTTTGGCGCGGGAGGCATCGACGAGACTCGAACGGAGATCGCCCGCACGGGCCGGTCCATATTCCGGCGGCGGTGGATTCGAATCGCCTGGCAGGGCTTGGATCGCCGCACGGACGTTGCCCTCAAGTGTGTTCACATCCACCGCCATGCCGGTTCCGATATTCAAGGCCACAAAGCCGCCGGGAATGTTCGCGGTCAGTGCCAGTTGATTGGCGCGAGCGACGTCTGGTCCGAACACATAGTCGCGATCATATTTGCCATCGCCGTTGATGCGGACCGATTCACCGGCGAGCATTCTCTGGCAGAAGATCGCCACCACTCCCGCTTCCCCGTGGGGGTTTTGCCGCGGGCCGTACACGTTGGCATACCGCAGCGCGACGCCGGTCAAACCGAACTCGCGGGCATAGAATTCGAGATACCGTTCGCCGACCCATTTGCTGATGCCGTACGGCGAGATCGGATTCGCCGGTGTCTCTTCCGGAGCCGGTGTGAAGACGTCGCCGTACAGCACTCCGCCGGACGACGCGAACACAATCCGCTGGGCTTTCACGCGCACGGCTTGATCGAAGACGTTCAGCAACCCGAGGACATTCACGCTCGCATCAAACGCGGGTTCGCGCACCGAACGGCTGACCGACATCTGCGCCGCCTGATGGATCACAACCTCCGGGCGGGCTTCAGAAAACGCGCGCTGCAAACCGGCTTGATCGCGGATGTCGACCTGAAACAGCCGCACGGTTGACGGAAGATTCTTGGGCGACCCGCTCGACAGATTATCGACGACGAAGGGTTCCTGCCCGGCGGCCAGACACGCGTCTACAATGTGGCTGCCGATGAAACCGGCTCCCCCCGTGATTAAGACGCGCATCGACCATTCCTGACAAAACTCGCGAAACCAATCGACTCCTGCTGATTTATCCGCGTTTCGCGACCTCTTGGAATAGCACAACGGCTCCCGTGGTGTAAAGCTCTTCGCCCGATGAACCCGCCGGAGATCAAAACAACCCAGGGATCAGCATCCCTGGGCTTCCAAGGGAAATTTCAATCGACGACGAGAACGCGGTGCATTTCTTCCAGCGTGGTGAGGCCCGTGCGGACTTTTTTCTTCGCGGAATGTTCCAGCGTCTGTAAGCCGTTGCGGATCGCCATCTCGCGGATTTCCGTCGCTCCCCGGCCCGACAAAATCGCGGCTCGCAATTCCGGATCAATCATCAGCACTTCAAACACGCCGGTCCGACCAAGGTAACCCGTATGGAAGTTTGCCTCGGAGGGAACCCCCCGGCGTAAACGCACGAGGTCCGCCGTGGAAGGATCGATGCCGAGGATCGCGCAGTCGGTGACGTCCGGAACGTATTCCTGAAACGAAGATTCACACACTTTGCGCACCAATCGCTGCGACAGGATGCAGTTCACACTGTCGGCGATAAAAATCGGCGGGATATTGAAGTCGCGGAAGACATCGATGGTGGCCGCCGTGTCATTGGCATGCAGCGTGCTGAGGACGCGGACGCCGGTCAATCCCGCGCGAATGGCAATGTGTGCGGTTTCGGGATCGCGGATTTCCCCGACCATCACCACGTCGGGGTCTTGCCGCAGGATGCCGCGCAGCGCTTCGACGAAGCCGAAATCGATTCGCGGTTCAATCTGCACCTGATTGACATTATCCATCCGGCGCTCCACCGGGTCTTCAATCGTGACCAGGCTGCGCCCCGGTTTGTTGAGCAGTTCCAGGCAGCTATACATCGTCGTGCTTTTGCCGCTGCCGACCGGACCAACGCTGAGCACGAGTCCGTACGGCAGTCGCAACGCGCGCTGGATGGCCGTGGCTTGCTCGTCTTCGAGGCCGAGTTCTTCGAGGTGCGTGTACGTCTTGCTGTCGGGCATCAACCGCAGGACCAGCCGTTCGCCATGAATGGTGGGGCCGCTGCCGACGCGGACGTCGCGGTGATCTTTGAAGGCGGTGTTGGCGATGTGTCCGTCCTGGGCCAGCCGCCGTTCGGTGATGTCCATCCCCGCCATGAGTTTCACGCGGGAGGTCACCTGATTCATCATTTCCGCGGGCAATTGCAGAATGTCGTGCAACATGCCGTCGACCCGCAACCGCACGCGGAGTCCGTTCTTGGACGGATCGAGATGAATGTCCGTCGCCCGCAACTGGAAGGCGCGTTCGAGGAGCAGATCCACCAGCGGGGCCGGTCCCACCAGATCGAGCAGTTCTTTCAGCTCTTCCTGCAGGGCTTTCTGCCGGCTTTCCGAAGCCTCGGTCATGATGGCGACGTCTGTCATTGCTACAGATCCTGAAGGGAATCACCGGAGGAAGGCGGGAAAAATTCGATCGGAAACGGCCGAGGATCGCGGAAGGTTTACTGGTTCAAACGGACCGCAGAAACGGCCCGGCGGCGAAGGTCACGGGTTGATCGCGCGTCGGCTGGGCGAAATTAAAGACCCCCGACAACAGCAAGGCAACGCTGGCAACCAGGACCATCGCCCCGATCGTGCGGGCCGAACCTGCGCCTTCGAGAATCGCCCACAAGGCGAACCCGAAGCCGATCAACCCCCCGCCAATTTGCATGCCGATGACCATGTGGGCACCGAGATCGATCGCGGGGCTGAAGTGGACCGCGAAGCCGATCGCCGAAACGAGCAACCCCAGAATTGCCACCAGATTTTGCCAGCCCCCGGCCCGACGGACGGCTTCACTCGTGGGCAAGCCCAGGCGGCGTAACCCGTCGGCCCGGTTGGGAGCAATTTCCCAGATTTTCTCCAGCCCGGCTTTGGCGAGAACTTCACCCACCATCGGGTCGCTATTGGCGACGATCATCCGGCCTCGTTTTTCGGTCACCGTTTTGTAGATGCGCACAATCAGCGCCAGCGAGGCACTCCCCATGTACTTCAGCGCGCACAGATCCACGAGCACGCCCGGCGAGGCCGCCTCCTGCAATCGTGGCAAGATCGCCCCGCCGACTTTTTCAATTTCGGACCAGGGAATCTCGTTCAATTGGGGCAGGAACGAAACGACGGTTCGTCCCTGAATGGAATCAATCTGAAACGTGGGTACGGAAGTCATAAGCGGGCCCGCTCTATTTAGAGAAGTGATGCCACGGCCAGTCGGAACCCAACGATGAAAGCAACAGATTTCAGAAGGGAACGAAAGACGGGGTGGCAACGATGCTGTGGATTACAGCGACAGCAACGATTCCTCTCAGCGTATCTTTAACGGAAGTGATGCGAACAGCAAGGGTTCCGGGTGGAGCTTTACCGAAAACTCAGGTCATGTCGGCAACGGCAGGATTCGTGCATGTCGCCAAAGGGGATGCCGAACCAAGGAAGCGAGAGACTGTCAGCCAGGCGAATTCACACGGACGGGTTTGAGATCGGCAGGACGAACGTGTCAGGCCGCGGAAACTCGGTGAATTACGAAGAGTTTCTCGTTGACAGGGATTTTTTAACGCTGCTACGATGCTTGTGATCCGAAATCTTTCGCAAAAAACGCGAGGCCGCTCTGGTTTCGTCGTTAGACTGAATGGAACGACCTTCCGCCACTGGTTTTTCGAGCACCGCACCAGATCGGCGAATTTTCCAAGTTTTACCACCTCGGGGCTGTGAGACGGCATGACTCGCTTCAGCAAAGTCCTGGTGGTTTTCGTTGCCGCGGCAAGCCTGGCCTATTTTGCCTTCGTGGGTGCATTGATTCTGGGTGGTCCTAACTGGTCGGCATTGGCGGACCAGATGCAGAACACCGGGGAATACGGACGCCAGGTCACCTTCAAAGCGCCCGACGTCCCGAAGGGAAGCTGGACGGTCACTCACACGCGTTCAAACACTTCGATTGGGACCGATCCGCTGCTGGCCGCCGTGATCCTTAAAGCTCAGGATCGCGTACTCAAGGATCTGCGGGATGAACTCACCGATCTCAAGGAAAAGATTTTAGCCGAGACCGCGGCGCGGGATCTGGCCAATCAGACGATTGCCGCCGATCATGTCGGCATCAAAGCCCGCGCTACGGCGTATGATGAACAATTGAAGAAATTGGCCGCCGAAGTGGCAACGGCCACCGAAAGCCTGGCTCAAAAGGGCGTCGATTTAACGGCTGTCCAAAAGCAGTTTGAAGAACGCCGGTTTGAAGTCTTCCGGTTGCAAACCCAACTGGAATTGTTGCGGGACGACTTGTTTGCATCGCTGCGCCAGCGCGATGCGTTGCAGGACGAGCTGTTGCAACTGAAAGAAAGCCAACAGCGTTTGAATGCCCGGCAGCAGCAATTGAAGCGGCAACTCGGTGCCGGTGAAGTCGCGGTCGAGGGGCGGTCGGACGTTCAGTGATGCTGGTTGCCCGGTGCGCGGTTGACCTGCCCGTGTTCAATTTGTGCGATGACAAGGGACTAATGACATGACGTTTCTCGGCAAAGTGCTGGTGGTGGTCCACCTGGTGTTGAGCGTCATGTTTATGGCCTTCGCCGGGGCCGTCTTCACCGCACAGACGAACTATCAAAAGGCCTACATCGGGGCCAACGACAAATTGAAAGCAGCGGCCTCCGCGGCTCAGGCCGCGCAAACCGCGCTGCAATCGCAAATTGACGACGCCGTGAAGGAACGGGACGAAGTCAAGAACACGAATACCGCCCTGCAAGGCCAGGTCGCCGCGCTAACCGCCGACAACGCCCGCCTCGACAGTGACAACAAGGGGCTCAAAACCAACTTCGACACCCAGCGGACGGTCGCCGAACTGAACAGCCAGGAAGCCGAAGAACGGGTCAAGGAAGCCCAGATTCAACGGGCCCGCAATGTCGAATTGAACAAATCCCGCGACGACACCGTCACAGACCTGAACGTCTTGCGGGACAAGCTCTTCGGGATTGAACTGCAACTCGCACAGGCGAAGACGAAGTACGACCAGATGCTCCGTGATAACGCCACGATGCGGGCATTCCTCGCCTCGAACAACCTGCCGACCGATATCCGGCGGATGACCGTTTCGGCGTCACCCCCGCCGGAATTGGATGGTGAAGTGCTCGAAGCGCGGAAAGAAACCAAGGGGAACCGTGTCTTCGTGGAAATCAGCGTGGGGAGCGATGACGGCCTGGTTGTTGGTCACACCCTGACCGTCTACCGCGGCGATAAGTACCTCGGTCGCGTCCGCCTCGAAGACGTTCGACCGGATGTTTCCGTCGCGGTGGTGATTGAAACGGCCCCGAACAGCACGATTCAGAAGGACGATCACGTCACCACCCGGTTCTGATTCGCGGTTCCGGACAACCGACATCGGCCCGGCAAATCCTACAAACTCGTTTCGCAGTCCGTTTTCGGAATTACGATCATGGCGCCACGCGGTACCGATTCCCCGGCCCCTGACATTTACGTCGGCCTGCTGTTCGTCTCGCTGGCTTCGCTGATCACCGGCATCATTTTCCTGGTGCTCGAACTCGGCAAATACGGCGGCAAACTCGCCCCGTAACCGCTTGACGAACCGACCGTATCCTTCGCTCTGTGCCACTGGCTCCGCCAGTGTCTTCGCGATGGCAGAGAAGACCGCACTGGCACACAACGCCCACGCCGTGCCCTATCACTTCTCCGACACCGGCAACTTCTGCCGATCGCATCTTGCCGGATTTTCCCGTCCCCGCTACAACTCCGGTCCGCCGATCCGGGCCTGGTCGACCTCCGTCGTTGCGGAGGAACGGGCAAGGTCCGGGCGGACGGACCGGTTACACGGATGTTTCACCGGCTGAGACACTGGTTTTGTCCCGACATCGCCATGGACCTGGGCACCGCCAACACCTTGGTGGGGCTGCCGGGACAGGGTGTCGTTTTGGACGAACCCTCCGTCGTCGCGCTTCAGAAAGGAAGCCGACGAATCCTCGGTCAGGGAACTGCCGTCGGCAAGCTTGCCCGGCAAATGCTCGGTCGCACCCCCGATGCCATCACGGCTGTCCGCCCCATTCAGGACGGCGTGATCACCGATTTCGAACTCTGCGAGGCGATGCTCCGCTACTTTCTGCGCAAATGTCGCCCCTCATCACCGGGCATGCGACCGCGCATCGTCATGCCCGTCCCCGGCAGCATCACCCCGGTGGAACGGCGAGCGTTGCTCAATAGCGCCGAACGGGCCGGAGCCGGGCGGATCTTCTTGTTGCCGAAGACCAAAGCCGCGGCGATTGGGGCCGGGCTGCCGATAGCCGAACCGCTGGCGAGCATGGTGTGTTCCATCGGCGGCGGCACAACGGAAATCGCGGTGCTGAGTCTCGGGCAGATTGTCGCCGCCCGGTCATTCCGCCTTGGCGGCGATGAACTCGATGAGGCCATCGTGGAATATGTCCGCCGTCGCATGGCCCTGCGGATCGGCATCCAGACCGCGGAACAATTGAAGCTGCAAGTCGGTTGTGCGGCCCCGCGCGATCACGAACTGACGGCCGAAGTCCGCGGGTTGGATCTCGTCAGCGGTGTCCCACGGAAAGCGATCATGACGAGCGAAGAAGTTCGCGCGGCGTTATCCGAACCGCTCGAAGTCATGCTGCGCGGGATTCAAACCGTCATTGAACAATGTCCGTCGGAACTCATCGCCGATCTCGCGGATACCGGCATCGTGCTCTGTGGTGGCGGGGCCATGCTGCCGGGACTCGATGTGCTCTTTCAGGAACGATTAGGAATTCCCGTCCGAGTTTCGAGCGATCCTCAACGGACCGTCATCCGCGGTGCGATGATCTGCACCGAACACCTCGATCGTTGGCGGGACAGTTTCGAAAGCGATATCGCCGCGTGATTTTTCAGGAACCCTCAACGATCAACGAGCCTCTTCTCCGGTCCCCTCGCCCCCGTCTGCGGGGGAGAGGGGACATCACTCATGCGGGTTTGAAATTCATGAAATCGTGACGGAACTCCGGAATGCCTCGACCGACCCCCATGCGAGAATCGCCGACCGTCGCTGCCTTCTGGGTGGTGCTGATCGGGCTCGCGCTGTGGTTCGCTCCTGCATCGGCCGTGACGCGAATTCGGACCATCACCATGGATGCACTTCGTCCCGGGCTGATGGTTTCCACAACGGCACAACAACGCGGGGCGGAATGGTCCAAAGCCCGGCAAGACGCCCATGTGGCGAGCCTGCAGACACAACTCAAACGCCTGGAACATCTCACGGCCCAACACGAGGAACGCCTGCAGCGCTTGACCGCTCAACTCGCCGATGCCAATGAAACCGCAGCGGTACGGATTGCCAGCACCGATGATGAAGCGACCGCGCGGTTGTTCACGCCGGCGCTCGTGGATGCCGCGATTCTGGCCGAAACGCTTTCGAAGTCGTGGCGGGAAGGCCGGGTGCTGGATCGCGGATGGAAGAGCGGCCTGCGGGAATCGGCACTGGTCCTCTCCAGCCGTCGCCCACTGATCGACATCGGACAGCCACAACAACTCTCGCCGGAAGATACGCTCCTCACGGGTCGAACGGTGCTGGGAAAAATTGAAGACGTCGGGCAGTGGACGAGCACGTTCATTCCGCTGACCGACAGCGATTTTCGCGGCCGGGCGCAGCTCATCAGGCAGACCGAGGATGGTCCTGCGTGGGGTGCGCAGGGGTTAATTCGCGGCACAGGTGACGGCTGCGTGCTGGAAGGAATCCCGGCGGAAGAAACCGTGCGGATTGGCGACCTCGTCTACACCGCCGAACGGGACGGCATCCTCTCCGCACCACTGACGTATGGCACGGTGACTCACGCCGAACTCGACTCCGATGGTCGCGAATGGACCATCACCATCCGCCCCGCTCCCACACCCACCACGCTGGGAACCGTGCAGGTGTTACGCGCCGCTTTGAACCCCGCGCGGTTGTGGACGAACTGAGGACATGAATGATGGAATGGCTTCGCTTCGGAACGCGCACCGCGGGATTGTTCGCCGTGCTGTATGCTGCAACGGTGATGGAACTCTCGTGGCCCTTGGGTGACTTCACGCCGTCATGGATTGCGCTGGCGGTGACGCTGGCGGTGTCCGTCAGCGGATCGTCGACCGGTGTCTTCTGCGCAGCCGCGGGGGGATTCGTCATCGATGCCACCTCACGGGGACCCATCGGCCCGTTCCTCATGGTGTACGGCTTGCTCGCCAGTGGATTCGTCGCCTTGGTTCCGATGGAGCGACGAACGTGGTGGTTCGCCCCCGCCGTGGCTTTCGCACTCGCCGCGATCCATCCCGTCGCACAGTCGCTCCTATTGCAGTTCGATGGAGCCGGTGCCGTGGATTTCAACTCGATCCTACGAACGGCATTTGTGCGGGGATGTACGACCGCCTTAGCGGCCACGGTGTGTGCGATGCTGTCCGCCATCACGCAACGCTTGCTCGCACCAGCATTGTCACGAGAACCAATGCCGCTCTCGAATCGCTGGAAAATGTTGTCGGAGTGATTTTCCAATGACCGTTATCATGCAGAGCGTTCGTGTGAGTGCATTGACCCCAAGAGGGGTCACAAACGGTAGCCGGTGGTCGGAGCGCAGCGCAGACCACCGGACAACGGCACAACCCATCACGCATCCTGAAGGGATGCCAGAAACGATGAATCACCAGTCATCTGCCTCTGGCACCCCTCCGGGGTGCAATTCCGCGTGGCTTTTTCCGGGGGTATCGCTGACGCTCAACCCCCGGCTACCGTCTGTGATCCCTCCGGGATCAACGGCAATCCGCCTCTCCTGTTTGTCGTTCCGGTCAAATGAAAATGAGACCGTACGATGTTGAACCGGCCGTCCATTGACGGGTTATCGCAGCCACCCACCTCTTCCGCGGCGTGGGACTGGGATGCTACGCCTGCTCATCGGCTGATAGTGCTCGCGGCGTTGTTCATTGTGCCGCTCATCGCGATCGCCGTGCGGATCGCCGATCTGCAATGCCGGCTGCAACCAGCGTTCACGGAAGTCTTCTCGCGAACGCACACGGAACTCGTCGAACTCCCCGCGCGCGAAGGCCGATTGCTCGCCGCGGACGGTACGGTTCTCGCCGATGACGTGTTGCAGTATGATCTGCTCGTCCATTACCGTCGAATGGAAGAACCACCCGATCCGCGGTGGCTGCGACGCAAGGCATGGGAACGGCTCAATCGCAGCGAACGCCGTCAGTCGGCCCGCGTCGCCGCTCAGGAAAGTCTGCTGCGACAGGAACGCCAGGCGTGGTGGCGCGAACTGCAACGCCTCACTGGACATGCCGAACCCGAATTGCGACAGACCGCGCGAGCGATCCAGGCCCGCATCGAAACGATCTGGGCGAGTGTCGATGAACGACGACGCACCGCGGAATTGGCCACCGTCGCCACTCCCGTCGAATCCACTCAAGAAACGGCCTGGTGGGAAGCGATCTGGCACCGCGTGCAGCACGAACTCACCGCCCCGCCGGTCCGCAATCGGCACGAACCCCTCGTCATTGCCGAGCAGGAAACGACACACGTCCTGTTGACCAATGTGTCACGCGAAATCGCACATGAAGTGGAAGCCCATCCCGACCGTTACCCCGGCGTGACGATCGCCATCCGGCCGCGGCGGGTCTATCCGCTGAAGACGGTCGCGCCGCACATTCTCGGCAGTCGCACGCCGTTGCGACCGGAAGAATTGGATCCGACCGCCGAACAGCACATCGCCCCCTTGCCGGACGATTACCGTCCCGGCGATCCCTACGGTCGCAGCGGGCTCGAACGGCAATATGAATCGGTCCTGCACGGCACGCGCGGCGAACGACGCATCACCTACGATCGGCACGGCGAAGAACTCGCGTCTCACATCGAACGTCCGGCGGAGCACGGCCACGATCTCGTATTAACGCTCGATCTTCCCCTGCAACAAAAGGCGGAAGCTCTGCTGGATGCGGCCCTCGTTACGCCTCCCCCCGCGGTGACCGACGATGAAGCCGCACCCGTGAATGCGCCGAGCGCCCCGCCGCCCGGAGGGTGCCTGATTGCGATCGATGTGCAGACGGGGGCGCTCCTTACCGCGGCGTGTGCCCCCCGCTACGATGCGAATCTGCTCGTGAATCCAAACGATGCGGTATGGAAAAAACTCATCGCCGATCCTCGCAAGCCGCTCTACCCGCGGGTCACGCAAATGGCATTGCCGCCGGGTTCGGTCTTCAAAGCGCTGACGGCGATCGCCCTGTTGGAAACCGGTGTGTTTCAACCGCACGATCACATTCCATGTCAGGGTTATCTCGACCATCCCGGACAGCATCGGTGTCTTGTTTTCCGACACTACGGTGTCGGTCACGGTGAAACCGATTTATCCGCCGCGCTCTCGCGATCATGCAACGTCTACTTCTTCACGGGTGCCCGTCGTGCCGGTCCGCAAGCGCTCGTCGATTGGTCGCAGCGGTTGGGAATCGGTCAACCCACGGGACTGGACCTCGCGGGGGAAACCGGCGGGGCGTTGCCCTCGCCGTCACGTCCGGGGGAAGCCGGTCCGCGATGGTATCCGGGCGACACGCTCGGACTGGCGATCGGACAATCGTCGTTGAAAGTCACGCCGTTGCAGATGGCGCGATTGATGGCGGCGATCGCGAACGGCGGATTTCTCGTCACGCCGCATCTGGCCACCACGTCTGGTCCGACGAGCATTGAAACCGACGGCAGCACGCCCGTTCGTCCGGTGTTTGCCCATCCCGAACCGCAACCGATCCCCGGCTTGCATCCGGCCACACTCGCCGCGATTCGGGAAGGGTTGTACAACGTCGTGAACGATTCGCACGGCACCGGTTACAAGACGGTGCGGTTGAAAGACGTCGCGATCGCCGGGAAAACCGGGACCGCGGAAGTCGGCGGCAATCGGCCCGATCATGCGTGGTTCGCCGGTTATGCCCCCGCCGATAACCCGCGCGTGGCGTTCGCCGTGGTCATCGAACACGGCGGCAGCGGCGGCAAAGTCGCCGGTCCCATCGCCCGCGAGTTCGTGAAATCGTTGCTCGACACGGGCCTGATCACACCCTCGGCCCCACTCGCCGATCGTTGAGGTTCGTCCGAGAACCTGCTTTCAAAAGCTCAGAGCGAAGAGCAGAAAGCGAAAGGCGGAAAGCCAGTCACCGGAAAAGTGTCTTTACTGGCTTTCCGCTTTTCGCCTTCCGCAGTCACGCGGTCGAATTTGAATCGACCCGGTCGTGTTCTCAGTTGAAGCCAGCACCCCGGCTGCTCCGAAGCAGCCGGGGTGCTTTCCACGCGGTCAGCCATTAAATTCGGACAGGACCATCGACCTTCTGAGAGGATTTGGCGATAGTCCGGCCCGGCGAAAATCGTTAGGCTTGATGATTCTTATCGACCGTGACGCGATGTCACGCAACACGACAGGCATAGTACACGATGTCACGCTGGCAGTTGATGACGCTCTCGATTCTCTCGCTGTTGCCGATGGTGTTACTGGCGGGGTTCGGGGGCTGGAGCTTGTACCAGTCGGGACAGTGGTTCTGGCTCTGGTGGACGATGCCGGTGTGCTGGGGGGCAGCGTCGCTGCTGTGGCGACGCTGGGGCGGTCGGGTAGATCTTCCGCAGGCCCCGCTCGATCGCACGCATTGGACGCCGCAGGATCAGGCCGCGACGGCAATTGTGGAAGCCGAGCAGGGCCGTGTGGCCGAGTACACCAAAGAGCAACTTTCCGACCCGCAGTTCTACACTCAGGTCACGCAAGAACTCGCGCTGAAAATCGCCCAGCACTATCACCCCAAGGCGAACGATCCGCTGGGGAAACGCACGGTTGTGGAGATTCTCGCGGCGGTGCAACTCATCTCGGCGGATGTCGAAGACTGGTTTCTGCGCTACGTCCCCGGCGGCCACCTCGTGACGGTGTCGCACTGGAAGTTGTTGTCGCACGCACCGGGGTGGTGGCAAGCGGCCAGCAATGCGGGCTGGGTGGCGTCCATTTTCATGAACCCGTTGAATCTCGGCCGCTTCTTTGCCTCGAAACTCGCGGTGGATCCCCTCAGCGGGCAGGTGCAGCAGAATCTGTTGGGGCTGTTTTACACCGCGTACATCCGACAGGCGGGCTATTACCTGATTGAACTCAACAGCGGCAGGTTACAGGGAGGATCGGAACGCTATCGCCGCTGGATGAAGCAGGTGCAGACGCCGACACCGTTGATGCCGCCCGGTGTCGGGCCCGCTGATGTGGAACCGATCGAAGCGCCGGTCAAAATTACAATGGCACTCATCGGACAGGTCAAGGCGGGCAAGTCGAGTTTGATCAACGCGCTGGTCGGTCGCGGCGCGGCGGTGACCGATGTCTTACCGGCGACGAAAAAAGTGCATCGCTATGCGTATTCGCCACCCGGCCACGGCGACCAGTTCGTGCTACTGGACACGACCGGTTACAGCGATGCCGGGGCGACACCGGAACAGCAAGCCGAAACGCGCGAAGCCGTGCAGCAATCGGACCTCGTGCTGCTGGTGCTCGACGCCCGGTCCCCGTCGCGCGACGCCGATGTGAAAACACTCGCCGGGTTGGCCGCTTGGTACACGGCCCATCCCCAATTGAAACCGCCGCCGTTGATTGCGGTACTCAACAAGATTGATGGCCTCAGCCCGGTGATGGAATGGGCACCGCCGTACGACTGGAAAACGCCGGTCCGTCCCAAGGAAAAGAACATCGCCGGGGCCATCGCCTATGTTCGCGAAGTGTTCGGCTCGAAAATCAAGGCCGTGATTCCGACGTGCTGCGATGGGGAGCATGACCGCGTGTTCGGCATCGGCACCGATCTTGTCCCCGCGATGGCCGAGCATCTCGATCACGCCCGCTCGGCCGCTCTCTTACGGGAACTGCGCCGCACCATCGACCAGGGCAAGTTCTCGCAAGTCGCCGGGCAGGTGTGGGAGATCGGCAAGAAAATCAAAGGCATCGTCGCCGAGTGGCCGCAGTAACATTTCACGAGCCCGAAGCGCGAGCGCCGGGTCTCTTCTTTCGCCGGAAAATGCACCCGGCGCTTGCGCTTCGGGCTTGTGGGAAAACTCACACCGTCTGGGGCATTTGCCGGGCAGCCATCTGCGACTTCTGTGACGGGGAGACCTCGGATTTCACCGCGGCGTCTTTTCCGGGCCACAGGGTCGACCACCAGCCGCGAAACATCCGCGTCCAACTGTGGGAAAGTTTCATCACCGCGATGGAACGTCCCTGCAGGGGATACAGATCCTGCGACCACAGCCGGCGGTACAGGGGCTGTTGGGCGGTATCGAGCAACGGTTGCCAGAATTCATCGTCTTCATGGTCGGGCAGGCGGAACGGAATCGCTTCATGATGCGAGTTCATCAACACCAGCAGCGTGTCGCCGGTGATGAGGCCGCCGCGATCGTCGATTTCGTCGTGCATGTGGCCTTCGAGCCGCATTCCCAGGCAGCGGACATAGCCCGCGTGCCAGTCGTAATCGGTCATCTCCCGGCCTTGCGGCGTCAGCCACAACACATCGCGAACTTCCCGCCCGCGAATCTCGCGTCCCTGAAAAAACTGCCGCCGTTGCAGCACCGGTTGCGACTTCCAAAGCTTCACGCATTGTTTGGTGAAGGCGAGAAAATCGGCTTGTTCTTCGGTGAGACGCCAATCGAGCCATGCCAGCGGCGTGTCCTGGCAGTAGGCGTTGTTGTTGCCGAGTTGCGTCTGGCTCAGTTCGTCGCCGCTGCGAATCATCGCGACGCCCTGCGACAGCATCAACGTGGCCATGAAATTCCGCTTTTGCCGTTCCCGCAGTGTCCGAACGGCGAGCGTTTCCGTCGGTCCTTCGACGCCGCAGTTCCAGCTATTATTGTGTGAATCGCCATCTTCATTATTTTGGCCGTTGTCTTCGTTGCGCTTATTGTTATAACTAACGAGATCATGGAGTGCGAAACCGTCATGACAGGTGACGAAGTTGATGCTGGCATAAGGCCGGCGGCCGTTGTGTTCATAGAGATCGCTGCTGCCGCAAAGCCGGGTGGCGAACTCGGAGACGGTGTTGCCATCGCCCTTCCAGAATTTGCGAACGCAATCGCGATACTTGCCGTTCCATTCGGTCCATAACACCGGGAAATTGCCGACCTGATAGCCCCCCTCGCCGAGATCCCACGGCTCGGCAATCAGCTTGACCTGCGAGAGGACCGGGTCTTGATGAATGATGTCGAAGAAGGCTCCGAGCTTGTCGACGGCATGCAGTTCCCGCGCGAGCGCACTCGCCAGATCGAACCGGAAACCATCGACGTGCATCTCCTGCACCCAATAGCGCAGGCTGTCCATAATCAGTTGGAGCACGCGCGGCGTTAACATGTTTAATGTATTGCCACAACCCGTATAATCCATATAGAAACGGGGAGTGCTCGCAACAGTGCGGTAATACGCCGTGTTATCGAGGCCGCGCATCGATAAAGTCGGGCCGAGATGATTCCCCTCGGCGGTGTGGTTGTAGACGACATCGAGAATGACCTCGAAGCCGTTGCGGTGCAATGTGCGCACCATCCGCTTGAATTCGTTCACCGAACCTTGCGGTGATTGATCCGCCGCATAACACCGGTTCGGCGCGAAGTAGCCGAGCGTGTTGTAGCCCCAGTAGTTGGCTTTCCCCTTGTCGACCAGGAAACGGTCGTTGATGTGGTAATGGACGGGCAGCAACTCGATCGCGGTGACGCCGAGTTCGCGCAGATGCCGCATGGCCCCGGGGCTGGCGAGTCCCGCATACGTTCCGCGGAGTTCCATTGGCACGAAGGGGCTGAGCCGGCTGAAGCCTTTGACGTGCGTTTCATAGATCAGCGTTTTGTGCCAGGGCGTCCGCAGGGGTTTGTCGCCGCGCCAGGAGAAGCGCGTATCCACGACGGTGGCCAGCGGCGCGAACGGCGCGCTGTCGCGACGGTCGAGACTGAGATCGAGTTTGGAGTCGCCGACGTGATATCCGAACAGGGAATCATCCCAGGCGACATCGCGTCCGATGGCTTTCGCATAGGGATCGAGCAGCAGCTTGTGTCGATTGAACCGGAGTCCGCGGGCGGGTTCGTAGGGACCGTCGGCCCGAAATCCGTAAAGCTGGCCGGGTTTCAAACGCGGGAAATAACCGTGCCAGACGAAGTCCGTCTGCTCGGGAAGATCGATGGTGTGGGACGGTTCGGTGTCGTCGGCGTGGTCGAAGAAGCAGACCTGAATGCACGTTGCATTTTCGGAAAAGACGGCGAAGTTCACTCCTCGTCCGTCCCAAGTTGCCCCCAATGGCGACGGATGGCCCGGCCAAACCTGCATAATCAATTCCCGCCTTCCGAGACTCAACGTATTCCGTAGTCTACGTTTACGTTGCTATTTCGGTCGGGCGACCCTGAGGCTGGTACGCCGCGGCCCTGCAATTGTTCGTCCCCTATTATCGGCACAAAAGGCAGCGGTGAGCATTGTTCATCCGAACACGTCACCGATCGTGGCGAATCAGCCGCCGCACACGGGTTATTGGGTAGAAATTAAAGGCTTCGGGGCAGGGGCCCCGACCTATGATTTCCAATTTGATTTTACATCCGTAGGTCGGGGCCCCTGCCCCGACTCTTCAAACTGACCCACGACCTGTTATTTGAACGACAAATCTTCCGGCCGGGGAAGGTCGTGCAGCGAACTCAGTCCGAACAGCGACAGAAACCGGGGAGTCGTGCGATAGTTGACCTGTTTGGGGTCGTCTTTGGAACGTTCCACGGCGATCAGGTCGCGTCGCAGCAATTGCCGTAGAGATCCACTGGCGCTGCCCCGTTCCAGCTCGTCCAGATGGGCGTCGGTCACCGGTTGCTGATAGGCAATCACCGCCAGGATTTCGAGGACCTCCTGCGACAATCGGACTTCGCGGGGGCCCAACCCGTACACCTTATGCCTGAGGCGTTCGAATTCGTCCCGCAACGCCAGCCGGTAGCCCCCTTCACCGAGCTGAACCGTGTAAGGGCGGTTTTCCGTGGCGTATTGCCGATTGAGCGCGTCAATCGTTTCTTCGACGAAAGAAGCGGTGTAATCGCCGCGGAGCAATGACGCCAGTTTCGCCGCGGTGAGGGTTGTCCCGCCGACGAAGAGACAGGCTTCCAACACCTGACGGGGGCTGAGCAGCGGCGCGGGCTCTACCACATCCTCGACGATCGGTGCCGGGCTCGGAAGGGATGGATCTTCATCAACGTCGGCCATCGCACCCGGCCGGACTTCCTCCGCCGTGGCGGCAATTTCCGACTCGACCGCATCGAGCGCTTCCAGCGCGCGCAGATACGCCGCTTCCAGTTGCTCGCCGGACCACTGCGGTTCTTCACCGAGCGGAGCACCGCCGAGGAAATCATCAGGGAGATCGGTGGCAGACATTGCGATGGAGGCCCTGTCGAACGTGCAATCCCGTTTCGAACGGGGCGTTGTGTCACGCATTCCGCGATGGGTCAAGAGCGAGTTCCCTCGTCGCGCGACGTTTTGCATGGGAGCACGTCAGTTCAATTGCAAGGGGGCTTTCCTGTGTGCCACTGGCTCTGCCAGTGCGATATACCACAAGGATTTGCGAAGAGAAGGCACTGGCAGAGCCAGTGGCACACCTCGATCAACTCGTAAGATGCTTTTATTTATGACTTTGAGTGCCCCCATGCAAAACGTTGCGCGACGAGGGAAATGCGACTTCGAGGGGTGGACCGCCTCAAATTGCGTCGCCTCGGCAGCTTGGCAGAACTGCCGGAATAAACGTGCCCCTAGTCCGATCAACTGCCAATCAAAGTGCCAATTCGGTAAGATTTCGAGGGCGATTCGCGGGACGAAGCCAAACGCTTCGTGCCGAATCCAGAAACACGACTCCGATGAGAGCGTCATGGCACGTTTTATACAGCTCGATCGGCACGCGCTTTATCCGGTCGAAGAGTGGGGCGACACGCTGGTGGTGATTCCGCGCGGCGATGCCGCCGGGTTCAATCCGACCACGGTGAATCGCGAAATGGCGACCGTGACGGAATTGGCGCAGTCGCCGGAGATTCGGCATCTCGTGATCGATCTGAGTGCCGCCAATTATTTTGGTTCGGTGGTGCTCGGCGGGCTGGTCCAGCTCTCGCAGGCGGTCCGGAATCGGGGCGGCCGGATTGCCATCTGCGGGGCTTCACAAGATATGCAGGACATCCTGCGGATCATGAAGCTGGATACGCTGTGGGAAGTCTTCCCCGACCGGAACGTGGCCCTGCGGCGGATTGCCAAAATTCCGTTCAAGCTGCAGGTCTGGGCGTGGCGGAAGGTGGGAGCCTGGGCAGCGGCGATCGCCGTGCTGATTCTGGCGTACGTATTTTATCCCCGCCCCAATTATGGAAAGATCTATTACGAACAGGTGGCTGCGCAGTGGCGGGAATTTCAGGAGAAACACGACAAAGCCGGTGAAGAAGAATGGGACCGCTTTGCCATTTCATCGAAGAAGAAACTGAAGCCGATTATCGACCACATTAATAAGCGGGCGCTGTCCAGCACCTGGAAAGAATCGGAACGCTTTCTCTTGTATGCGGCCCGCGATCATTGGCCACCCGCTCTCGACCGTCGCAATCCGCAGTCCGAGGTCGCCATGCGAATGATCCATGCCTGCCTGCGTTGTTCGGAGGCGATTCTGGAAGAGCGCACGATGCCTATCGACTTATTCAATGCCGCCAACACCGGAACGATGGAGAATTCCCCGTCGATCAAATCGAATCTCTCGCTTACGAATCCCGACGGGATAGCACCGCCCGATCCTCCGGTGATGCCGCCGAAGAAATGAGTTCACCGTGAGCCGCCCGGCTTCAGCCGTCCTGTGACGGGACGTCGATTCCGGCCGAGAAATCATCCCCGCCGGCACTCGGTTCGGGGGGCAGGGAATCCGGCGGCGCTGCCGAGGACGTGCCGGGTTCGTCGGGAAGCGAGGCAATGTCCGACAGCGGCCGTTTCGCAGCACGCGGCGGGCGAGGCGGCCTGGGTTTGCTGCCCGGTCGTTCTGCATTCGGTTGATTTCCACCGCGCCCGCGGGCCTCTTTGCCTCCCCGCTCGGGGGGAGTGGGACCACTTTCCGGCGGGGCGTCGACAGCCGGGGCATCCGTCCGCGGCCCGGGACCACGGCGGCGAATCCGGCCGGGCAACGGCGTCGCCATCTCTTCTTCGGTCAAATTGAACGATGCCACCGTCAGTTCGCGAGCTTCCATCGACGTTGTCGGCCGCTGAACCGCCACGCGCTCGGCGACGATCTGCATCCACGCGCCTGTTCCACACGGGCATCGCACCGCCGTGATGTCCCCTGCGAGACGCCGTTCGCGCTGGCACTGCGGGCAGCGCCAGACACGTCGCACATCCAGATCGAGTCGAACTCCTGGGCCGCGCATGGTGACTGTTCTTTCCACTAGTGTGTTTCAGGACCGCGCGCCGACTTCCACTTCCGCGGGGGCGATCGCTTTCGCCGCGGCGTCGCTGCCGGTGTAGGTGGGCAGGTTGCACGAAGTGGCTTCCCAGCCGTGATGCCGCAACGCGCCGCGATACGGTCCGCTGCTGCCGATGTTGCCCGTTAACCGATACCGCCCGGCGTCAAACCCGGTGGCGACTTCAATGGACGCCCCCTCGGGATCGGACACAATCGGTCGCAACTCGAAGAGACGCTCCAGCACCTTGCCCGCATCCCGCTGAATTTCGCGCACGGCGGCACCGATTTGGTCGTCGGCGTAACCGGTCAAATCTTCCTTCAGGAAATCGACCAGCCGGGCCTCGCGCTGCAACGTGGCGAGCAGTGTTAAGGCTTCACTTTGCCTTGGTTTCGGTGGTGCGACCGGAGCCTTCGGTGCCGCGATTGCGGCCGGAATCGGAGAGGCAACCGGCGGAGTCGCCCCGTTCAGCGCCGCTTCAATGCGCTCCGCTTTTTCTGCGTTAAAAAGCGCACCGAAGAAAGCTCGAAACGCCGTTGTCACCCGCCCCATGCCTGCCAGTCCTGAGAGGTTTTCGCATCCGTCCGCCGGATGTTCACCGCAGTAGCGCGGTTTGACGATGAAAAGTCAACCACGACGAAATCGCTTGCGCTTTGCGGAACACACCGGCAACGGCGCTGACTCTGGCATTCCGCAAAGCGCAAGCGGACGGACCATCCCTTTCCGCAGGTGATGATCGCGTGGTAGACTTTGATGCGATTGTCTGACATTCGACCGCTCGACGGCGAGATTCCATGACCGCGCTCGATTCCCTGCCGATCTACCGCTCACCGCTCACACGCCGCGGGTTGCTGAAGTGCGGCATGCTGGGGACTGCAGGAGTGGGGTTGTCGCTGCCGCAACTGCTGGCGAGCGAATCCACGATACGACCGGGCGGTAAAGTCCTCGCCGATAATTGCATCATGCTGTTTCTCGACGGCGGCCCCAGCCACCTCGATATGTGGGACATGAAGCCGAGCGCGCCGGACGGCATCCGCGGCGAGTTCAATCCGATCAGTACGTCGCTGCCGGGTTATCAAATCAGCGAACACATGCCGAAGCTGTCGCAGCACATGCACCGCGCAATGGTGGTGCGGTCGATGCACCACACCGTGAACAACTCGCATGGAGCCGCGGTTTACACGGCGCTCACGGGGCTCGACCGGGGTGAAGCGGGCGGGCTGGCGAATCCGTCGGATCATCCGCACATGGGGGCCGTGCTGGCCAAACTGCGGCCGTCGCCGCCCGAAGTGTTGTCGCACGTTCATCTGCCGTACATCACGCAGGAAGGGGCGGGCAATCCGCCGCAACCGGGCTTCTTCGGCGGTTTCATGGGTCGCTCTTACGATCCGTTGTTCGTGTTGAAAGATCCGAACGCGGTTGATTTCCGTGTTCCGGAACTCTCACTGGAAGCGGACATCTCCGCCGGTCGATTGACGCAACGGCGCGAACTGTTCGACATGATCGGCGCGAAATTACCAAAGCAGGCGAACCGATCCGCCGCGAGCGAAATGACGGTCATGCAATCCCGCGCGATGGATTTGCTGTCGTCCGAACGCGCCCAGCGTGCCTTCCGCCTCACCGACGAAACCGACGCCGACCGCGAACGCTACGGCCGCAATATCTACGGTCAAAGTACATTGCTCGCCCGGCGGTTGATCGAAGCCGGCACGCGGATCGTCACCGTTTCGTGGGCACCCGATGCCAATGCGACCTGGGACACCCACGGCAGCAACTTCGTCAACTTGAAGACGAAACTGTTGCCGCAACTCGACGCGGCGTGCGGCAGTCTGGTCACCGATCTGGCCGCCCGCGGGATGCTGGAACGGACGATCGTGGCAGTCTTCGGCGACTTCGGTCGCACCCCGCGGATCAACGCCAACAACGCCGGACGCGATCACTGGAATTACTGCTACAGCCTCATGATGATCGGCGGCGGCTTCAAACCGGGCCTGATTTACGGCACCAGCGACGCCACCGGCGCGTTCCCCGCGAGCAACCCGCTCGTGCCGGGGGATATCCTGTCAACGATGTATCACGCGCTGGGCATCGAACCGCAGGCGGAAATCTACGATCAATTGCATCGCCCGCATCGTGTGGTTCCCGCAGGCGAGATCGTGCCCGATCTGTTAGTGTGATATTTCCACTCGCTTGCGCTTTGCAGAATCCCAGAAACAACATTGTTCGCGTTTCCGTCTGCGAAGCGCAAGCGAACGCGTCTCGATTCATCCTTACCCATCAAAGGTCCGCGCATGCGCACTGCGGTCGGAACCACAGCCATTCGTCACGGGCAGATGTTCGATGGGACCGGTTCCCCGCCGGTGCGCGACGCCGTTGTCGTGTGCGTGGACGGCAAGATCACTTACGCCGGACCATCCACGGGAGCACCCATAACCCCGCCGGATGCCACGGTGATCGATGCCCGCGGCGGCACCATCCTGCCCGGCCTGATCGAAGCGCATTTCCATGCGACCTACTTCAATGTCGAAGCCCTCGAAGACCTCGACATCAAATACCCCGTCGAATACGTCACGCTCCTCGCGGCGGTCAATGCGAAGCTGGCCCTCGAATGCGGTTACACCGCGGCCCGCAGCGGCGGCAGCCTGTTCAACGTCGATGTCTGGCTGAAAAAAGCCATCGAAAGCGACCTCATTCCCGGCCCGCGGATGGCGGCGAGCGGTCGTGAAATCTGCGGCGTCGGCGGGTTGATGGACTGGAATCCCGACTACCGCAAGATCGGCATGGACGGTTTGGTGCTGCTCGTCAATGGCCCCGATGAAGCCCGTGCCGCGGTCCGCAAACTGGTGAAGGACGGCATCGAATGGGTGAAAACCTATCCCACGGGCGATGCGGCCTCGCCGGACATCAACGATCATCACACGCTGTGCATGACGTTCGAGGAAATGCACGCGGTCGTCGCGACGGCTCATAATCATGGACTGAAAGTGACGGGGCATTGCCGCGCAACGGACGGGATCAAGAATGCCTTGAAGGCGGGTTATGACGCCGTGGAACACGCGACGTTCATCGATGACGAAGGGCTGGAACTCTTGCTGAAGCGCGATGTTCCGGTCGTCCCGGCGTTGTACTTCGAGCACGCCAGCATTGTCCGCGGGCCGGAGTTTGGGCTCTCGCAGCGCGTGATTGACGGGCATCAGGAAACGCTCGACGGCGGTGCCGAAAGTGCGCGTCGCATTCTGAAAGCGGGCGGACGGCTCGGCATGGGGGGCGACTACGGGTTCGGCTGGAATCCCCACGGCGACTATGCCCGCGAACTGACATTCTTCGTCAACTACGTCGGCTTCACTCCGAGTGAAGTCCTGAAGTGTGCGACGAAAACCGGGGCGGAAATCCTCGGCCGCGCGCACGAAATCGGCACCCTCGCCGCCGGCAAACTCGCCGATGTGCTGATCGTCGACGGCGACGTTCTGGCGGACATCTCGTTACTGGAGCGCCGCGACCGGTTCATTGCGGTCATGCAAGGCGGCATCGTCAAGAGTGGACAGTTGGGTTCGTCATTCTAAAGTTCCAGAAAGCAAACCATCCCGGCAGCCGTGAGGGCCCGCCGGGGGTGACGTCGAAATCGTCAATTCTCGTCGGTTAAACCGACGTCACCGGTTTTTTTTCGGGATCCGGTGGAACGTTGCCCTTCTTACGGGTGGCGAGCGGGTGATGGGAAACCGGTGCGTGCTCACGCAAACCCACCACCAGCAGATGGCGACCTTCATGGAAGAAGTCGTCCTGAAGATGGTGCAACTTCTCCATCGTGCTGTGATCGACCAGCGGGGCCATGGATAGATCGAGAATTACGGTCTTTTCTGCCGGAGCGGCCATGACTGCTTTGCGTATCGCCAGCCAGGTGGAGAAGACCGCGGAGTTATTCACTTTCACACGGAGGGTGTTCTCGTCCGGTTCATCGGTTTCAATTGCGGCGTGGAAGAATGAGCCAAACGACACGCCGCTGAAAAGATGCACGGCGATTTTCAGACCGAGACCGATAAACACGCCGATGAGCAGGTCCGACATGAGCACGCCCAGCAGGGTTCCGACGAAGATCAGCAGTTGCTCGCGGCCGATGTGATACATGTGGGCGAATTCGCGCGGATGGGCCAGACGGAACCCGGTGAAGACCAGCATCGCGGCCAGCGATGCCAGCGGAATCCGGTGAATCAATCCGGGCAGCAACGCCACGAACGTCAGCAGGAAGACACCGTGGAACATGTTCGCGAACCGCGATTTCGCCCCGTTATCGATGTTCGCTTTGGACCGCACGATTTCGGAAATCATCGGCAAGCCGCCGATAAGGGCCGCGAGCGTATTGCCCACACCGACGGCAAGAAGATCGCGATTGAAGTCCGTCTTCCGCCGGGCGGGATCGAGCACATCGACGGCTTTCGCACTCAACAGCGATTCCAGCGAGCCGATGAGGACGAACATCACGATCCACTTGAGGCCGATGCCCGTCATGACACCGGAAAAGTCCGGCGTAACGACTGCGGAAACAATGCTGGAGGGGACGGCCACCAGAAAGTTGGGGCCGACGGAATAATCATGACGGAACATGGAAAACGTATGGGTGTGTTCCAGGTCCATGGCATAGCCGAGGATGACCCCCAGAATCGCGACGACCAATTGGCCGGGAATCTTGCGGATGGCGTCGATTTTAATCAGCGGCCAGGCGAAGAGAATGATCAGGCTAACGATGCCGATGAACGCAATTTCCGGATTCGCCAGGCCGATCGACTTCGGAATTTCGGCGAGCAGTTCCAGCGGTTCTTTCGCATGCGGCTTCACTCCGAGCATCATGTGTGATTGTTTCGAGATGATGATCACCCCGATCGCGGCGAGCATGCCGTGAACGGCGGCCGTCGGGAAAAGCTCGCTGACAAAACCGGTCCGCAACAAGGCAAAAACGATCTGAAGCACGCCGGAGACGACGCCAACGCCAATCATCAGTTTGTAGGCCAGCAGCTTGGCTTCCGGTGTCGCGTCCGGTCCGCCGCCGAATTCCACCACGCAGCCGAGGACGATGGCGATCATCCCGGCGGCGGGCCCTTTAATCGTCAGCTCGGAGTTGCTGATCCAGGGAGAGATCAAACCCCCGATAATGGCCGTGAAGACCCCTGCGGTCGCGCTCACTCCACAAGCGAGTGAAATCGCCAGACAGAGAGGCAACGCGATCAGGAAGACGAGAAATCCGGAGGTCACGTCCGCGCGAAAATTCTGGGCGAACCCCGAAAAGGCCGGAGCCGGCTTGATGGTCTCATTCATGCGAATTATCTCTCAACGGAGCGCCGTTGGGCGTCGAGAAAGCCCAGGCAGTGATGTGATCAAGTCCATGCCACACAAGTGATTACGGCAGGACTTGTCAGGGGGGGAATTCTGAAACCCAAGGCTTTCGCAGATCTGAATTTACAAAATCGTTATCATTCAGAGGTCAGTTTCTCCATACACTTACGCTAACACCATCGGCGAAGCCTTGTCTGCGAACAAGAGCGTGAGATCAAGTTGTCGTAAGGTTAGAAGAAATTTCTCTGCTGGCTTCACAAAACAGCAATCCGGCCAAAATTGCGGGCCCTGAATTCCACCGGTCATGACATTCTGGCAAGACATGCCCGTCACACCGTGAAGCCGGATGCCTGTTACATGACCACCGTCATTTCGCAGTCGATTTCGAGGTTTCTTGCTGATTCGTCATAGCCCTCGCGCCACGCTGGAGATCCGCTCGCAATAGAATCCGCCGACCGGGAATGCGGGAAATGAAACGAATTCCCACAGCGAAAACCGCTTCCCGATCGTGGTTCACCCCGGCAGCGAAGGCTCTGAGGCGTAGCCTTTTGATGGTGTAAGTGCGAGAATAGTCCCTTGCTGTGAACGATTCGCAGGAGATTCGAGATGCAGATTCTGGTCGTGGAAGATGATGTCGCTGTCGGCCGCGCGCTCGTCAAAGGCTTTACCGAAGCCGGACATGCCTGCGAGTGGGTTCAGGACGGTGAAGAAGGGACCAATGCGGCGCTGCGCCAGCAGGCGGATGCGATTGTTCTCGATCAGATGCTGCCCAAACGGAGCGGTCAGGAAGTGCTGCGCGAGATCCGCCGCTCGGGCGTGATGTGCCCCGTGGTTCTTCTCACGGCGCTCGGCGGTGTGGAAGACCGCGTTTCTGGATTAAACACCGGTGCCGATGATTACATCGTCAAGCCATTCGAATTTGCCGAACTGATGGCCCGCATTCACGCCGTGGTCCGCCGGACACAAACGCGGCCGACGCCCATCCTGAAAGCCGGCGAGCTGACGCTCGATCTGACCACGCGCCGGGTGACGCGGGACGGTCAGGATGTCGACCTGACGCCCATCGAATTCAGCCTCCTCGAACTCCTGATGCGGTATGCCGGCCAGGTGGTGACGCGAAAGATGCTGTGCGAACACGTCTGGGGGTTCAACTGGGACGGCACCACCAATGTGATTGAGGTGCATATCAACCGCCTGCGCGGCAAGCTCGACCGGGGTCGTGACGATTCGCTCATTAAAACGATTCGGGGTCGAGGTTATGCCGTGGCTGCAGAGGTTTAGTCGGTCCGTTCGCACGATTCGTGTGCGGTTGACCATCTGGAACTCGGTGGTGGTCTTCCTGGCCGTGCTGATCGCCTTGATCGCGGTCCGGGAGCGGTTACGGTATTCGCTGCTCACCGAAACGGACCACGTTCTCAACGACGAAGTAAAAGAGTTAATTCTCGCGGTGGGGCGCTGTTATCCCGATCTCGATCAGATTCGGGTGGAACTCGTTCAAAAGGCGAACAGTCATCGCGATCGGGGCTGGCATGTTCGCTGGTTGAATGCGAGCCGCGAGACCCTGTGGGTGGGACCCCCGGAACACGCGCCCCCGGAACCGTTAGCGCAAGAAGTCGGTGCCTTGGACGGCGCTTCGATTTGGGCTTCGGATCATTTCCGCGCGGTGGAGCGCGAGGTCAAAATCCCGGGGATTCCCCGGTATTATCTGCGGGTGGGAACCAAGACCGCGTTCATCGCGCAGGACGTTTCGCGGCTCACCGAATTGCTGGCTCCCGTCGGGTTCGCCCTGCTGCTTCTGGCTCCGCTGGGTGGCTTTCTGCTGGCCGACAGGGCGATTGCCCCCGTGCAGCAGATCATTGCGACCACCGAACGGCTGCGTCCCAGTCAACTGGAAGAGCGTCTCGAAGTTCGAGGTGTCGGCGATGAACTCGATCAGTTGGCGATCAAGATCAACCATTTTCTCGACGAAATCGCCGATCATCTGCGCCGCAAGCGGGATTTCGTCGCCAATGCCGCCCACGAATTGCGCTCCCCTGTGACCGCCATTCAAAGTTCTGTCGAAGTCGCATTACAGCACGAACGCACGACCGCGGAATACGAAGACCTGCTGATTTTGATTTCCGATGAATGCCGGCATCTCGGGCAATTGGTCAGTCAATTGCTGCAACTGGCGGAAGCCCAGAGCGAAGTGCTACGAGTTTCGTTCGCACCGGTTCGCCTGGATGAAATTGTGCAGCGAACCGTGGAAATGTTTGCCCCGGTGGCCGAAGAGCGCGGGGTCGCCCTCGTGGGACGGGCAGACCAACCGGTCTCGATTCTCGGGAACCGGCAACAGCTTCGGCAACTGATTACAAACCTGGTCGATAACGCGGTGAAATTTACGCCTCCCGGCGGCCGCGTGGAAGTCCAGGTGGAATTCGATGCAGCGCAGCACCGCGGACGCATGACCGTCCGCGACACCGGCATCGGCATTCCGGAAGAAAATCTGCCCCGAATTTTTGAGCGGTTCTATCAGGTGAGCAAGTCCCGTGACCGCGGGACGGAATCGCGTGGCAATGGACTCGGATTGAGCATATGTCAGGCTATCGTCGATCAACATCAGGGAACGATCGACGTTTCCAGCACGCCGGAGCAGGGAACCACGTTCACAATGACCTTTCCGCTACCAAAAGAGTAAAGCGCCGAACGAACATTCCGCCTGGGACAGCCACCCGGCGATTGGCAATTGCTTCGCCGTCCGATTACGCTGCTGTTTCGTTGTCAGGCGGAGCCGGCACGGCGAATTCAAGGACGGCCGCAGCTCTCGGTCTCAACGCGATTTTTCGGTATGGCAACGGGTTCTTCGATTTCCTTCCGCACTGCGCCCGCCGATCTGGGGTCCGCAACGGATGCCGACTTCTTGCGGGGTCTGACGTGGAACCGTTCGGCTCCCGCGGAACTCGTCGCTGCGGCGGCAACCGGCGAACCGGCAAAATTTCTGCGCGCCTGGCGAACGCGGCTGAAAGCCCTGCGAACGAACGGAAGTTCGCCCAAGACGTTGCAGGCGGCATGGTCCATCACGGCGGGTGTGGATGAACAACTCGATCGCGTCCTCGCGCCATTCCGTCCGGCAAAAGCGCTGAAGAAACGCCGGGCGGCCATTCACCCGCGAGCCAGTTGGGCCGAGAAAATTGAACCGGCGGCGCGTCTGCTGGGTAATCCCGCCACGGACATGACCCCCTCCGCGTCCCTGTTGAGCGGTCTCGAAATTCTCGCCACGTCTTCGTTGTCGACGGAGATTCAGTGGCCCCTGTTTCGTCGTGTCTTGACTGCGGTCTTGCAGCACGGACCGATGGCGAACACCGCGGGCTTAGCTCCCGATGTGGCCCTGCAATCGAATGGCGAAATCCCTTTTTGTGCCGGGCTGCTGTTCATCGATCTTCACGGGGCAGCGGAACTCCTGCGCCGGGGACAGAAGGTCATCAAAAAGGACCTCCCGGCCCGTGCGGACAACGACGGCACCGTGCATGCGGAACTCGCCGCGCGGTTGCCGTTGTGGTTGGCCTCACTGATCCGCTGCACGGCTTGGGCCGAGGCGTTCGAAGCCGAGTTGTGGGATATGGACGAACGGACGTTGCTGAGCGACGTCTGCGAACGGACGCTGGCGTTGTGCCGCGCGGATGGCCGACTCGCGCTGACGAATGGCTTGGCCGTCGATCCGTTGCCGGTGCTCGCCGCCGCTGCCGAGCTGTTCGAGTGGCCTGCCGCAAATCCGTCTTTGAGTTGCCTGAAGAGCCTGCATCGTCACGCCTCGGGAAAGAAACCGTCGGGAACATCGCGCGCGGGCGGCGCCTTGGTGATGCCTTCGAATCAATCCGACTGGGCGCGCTTCGCGCTGCTCCGTTCCGATTGGACCGCCACGGCCGATACCGTCGCGGTGACGCATCATGAAGCGCTCCCGCAACTCGATGTCACCATCGGCGGCGAACCGATTATTCATGGTCCGTGGGGCCTGCAACTCCGGATTGGCGACGCCCAGATTGAACTTGCCGAGGAATGGTCGTGCGTCTGCTGGGAGACCGATCCCGAAGCCGACTACGTCGAATTGCAGATGTGCGGCCCGGGCAAGTTGCGCGTCGAGCGGATGATTCTCCTTTCACGGACCGACCAGTTCCTGTTCCTCGCCGACAGCATCTCCGGCGTGAAGAACGAACGCATGGAATACGCATCGCAACTCCCGGTCGTGAGCGGTCTCACGGCGACGGCCGATACGGAAACGCGGCTCGCGCACCTTCGCAGCCCGCGCAGCCGCGTGCGGGTGATTCCGCTGGGATTGCCCGCCAATCGCGTGCATAGCACCCCGCATCAATGCGCGATTGGTGATGGGAGCATCCGCTTGAATCACATCGCCGAAGGACGCGGGCTGCTCGCCCCGCTGGTTCTGGATTGGCACCCGAATCGACGGAATGCCGCGGTCGACTGGAAGCCGTTGACGGTGACCGAAGAAAGCAAAATTCTCCGGCCCGATCAAGCCGCCGGGTATCGGTTGCGAGTCGGCGCGTCGCAATGGCTGTTCTATCGCAGTCTGCAATCGACGGGCATGTCGCGCGCCGTGCTGGGACATCACACGTTCAACGAAACCGTGATCGCCCGGTTCGACAAAGCGGGCGACGTCGAACCGTTGCTGATGATCGAAGGTTCGTAACATTTCCATGAGCGGCACGGCGCTAGCCGCCGGTTCTTCCCGGCATTCAAAGAACCGGCGGCTAGCGCCGTGCCGCTCATGTCGGGTGGACATTGTTCATGCACGATCCATCCCCATTCATCGAACAATTCCAGCGTCGCATTGCCGATCTGGAGCAACTCACCTATCGCAGCGCTCACGACTTAAAAGGTCCGCTCGTGACCATCGCGGGGTTTCTCAAGGGGCTGACGGCCAGCGCGAAAACCGGCCGATGGACGGAATTCGATACGGATCTGGCACACATTTCCCATGCCATCGCCCACATGGAGCGGCAGCTCGATGATCTGTTGCAACTGGCGAAATTGAATCAACCGGCCGGTCCGCCGCAGGCGTTGTCGATTCCGCAACTGGTCCGCGATGCCCGCGTGCTGATCGAACCTCAGCATCTCATGGTCAAAACGAATCCTGACGGACCGCTGGTGCTGGGACAGGAGCCGCAACTGATCGCCGTCTTTCAGAACCTGTTCGCGAACTCCGTGAAGTTCCGCACCGACGCACATCAGTTCGTCGACGTGGATGTGAATTACCGTCACGAGGGCGAGCAGGTCCTCGTGCGCGTCCGCGATCACGGGAAGGGCATTCCAGAAGCCGATCGCGAACGCGTGTTCGAACCGTTCATCCGGCTCAAAGCGAAACAACCCGGCACCGGTTTGGGGTTGAGCATCGTGAAACGAACGATCGAACGCCACGGCGGCCGCGTGTGGATGGAATCCCCGCCCAGCGGCCCCGGCGTGGTGGTTTGTTTCACGCTGCCGATCGCGATGCCCTAATGTCGATCCTGGATTCTCGTTCAGCCGCTCGACTTCTTCGGCAGCGCGACGGAGTACAGCATCGTCACGGAGCCGATCGACATCAGTGTGAACGCGGCCCAGTCGGCGGGGTCGATGATCGGGCGGGTTTCTTCGCCGATGGCCTGTTTTTTCAGCATCCCGCGAATGCCGGGTTCGTTTGCCGGGGGGCTGTGAAGCACGATTTTGTCGACGACAAGGAAAATGCCGCCCCACAGGCAGATAAACAATCCCGCCGCAAACGCCGACGCGCGCAACATGCTCTGTTCCTCGATCTCCGTCTATCGGCAAAAGATGCCGACGTTCGTTTCGCATCTATCGACGGAATGCCAAGCGATCTTCATCCGCAGGCCGATGGCCCGCATCATCGTTACGCACGGCCTGAACAGGATCGGTCTTTCTCACTGAGCGGCACGGCGCTAGCCGCCGGTGCGTCACCCCCGAAGACACCGGCGGTTAGCGCCGTGCCGCTCAGATTTCTGTGGGTTGCTTTCACTGGAACGCGGTGTGGCGTAACATCGAGTTATTCGTCGAACCGAGCCGTTTCAACCGAGGGTGCCTGCGTCGTGGATGCGAAGATTGTTTTGCTGCCGGGAGATGGGATTGGTCCGGAAGTGGTCGCCGAGGGCCAGAAGGTTCTGAATGCGGTCGCCGCGAAGTTCGGCCACCGCTTCACGATGTCCTCGCACCCTATCGGCGGCATCGCGATTGATGAATTCGGCACGGCACTCCCGGATGCGACGCTCACCGCTGCGCGGGATTCGCACGCCATTCTGCTCGGTGCGGTCGGTGGTCCCAAATGGGATAACCCGACAGCGAAAGTCCGGCCGGAACAAGGGCTGTTGAAGATCCGGAAGGAGCTCGGCCTGTTCGCCAATCTGCGGCCGATTTCTGTGCTGCCGGAGTTGGTGGCCGCGTCTCCATTGAAACCCGAGATCGTCAGCGGCGTCGATATTCTCTTCTTCCGCGAACTCACCGGCGGGCTGTACTTCGGTGAATCGGGCACGCGACCGGCGAAAGACGGCTCCGGCGAAGAATCGTTCAGCACGATGATCTACAGCACCGGCGAAGTTGAACGGATCGTCCGCCTCGCGGCTCAAGCGGCGCGCGGCCGGAAGAAGAAAGTCACCTCGGTCGATAAGGCGAACGTGCTCGAAGTCTCCCGGCTGTGGAGGCGAACCTTCGAGCGCGTCATGCAGACCGAATTCCCCGATGTGCAGTACGAGAATATTCTCGTCGATGCCGCGGCGATGTATCTCATCTCGAAGCCGCGCAGCTTTGATGTCGTCGTGACGGAAAACATGTTCGGCGACATTCTGACTGATGAAGGTTCGATGTTGCCGGGGTCGATGGGCATGCTGCCGTCAGCATCGATCGGATCATCGGGACCGGGACTGTACGAACCCATTCACGGCTCCGCGCCGGATATCGCCGGGCAAGGGATCGCGAATCCGCTGGCAACGATTCTGGCTTCCGCGATGTTGTTGCGGCATTCATTGAAACTGGAAGCCGAAGCGGTGGCCGTCGAGCAGGCCGTTCACAAGGTACTGCAAGAAGGATATCGCACGAAAGATCTCGCGGCGAAGGACGCCCCTTGGCTCAAGACCGCAGCGATGGGCGAGGCAGTGCTGAAGGTTTTGTAAGTTTGCGAATGTTTGCGAAGAAGACATCGGCTTCGAGGGAATTCTTTTGTAAACAACGTGTACAGGTCCGTAAAATCGCCTTCCAGTGCCTCGTCTCCGAAACCCGCTCGGGAAGGTTGAAATGACAACATTCGGACTGCGTCTGATGATCCTGATTTTTGCAGTCACGGCGACGGGTTGTTTCCGTTCGACGGCGACTTGTGAATGCACCATACCGAACAAGCCAACCACCACCTTTGTTCACACTTCCTGCGCAGCGTGTTCGGAAGTACAAGCATATGTGGTAAAGCAATGCACAGACCAGAATGGAGATCCCTTCCTTCACCCTGATTGCACCGAGGAATTCGAGCTCTCCTGCTTGACGAGTGGCCTTCGCACCGCGACGGCACCGTTAGTGCCGATTCCGGATTTCACCGTCCCGAACGTATCGAAGTGACGATACGGGATTGGCATGAGGGTTTTTTCGTGAGTGGAAAATATCGACCGCTCTTCGTCTTCGGCACGCTCCGCCGCGGCGAACCCAATCATCACTATCTCGCCGGTTTCTATGAACGCGTCGTTTCGGCAGTGCTGCCGGGGTATGAACGCGTCGCTCCATTGATGATTGCGGCTCGGGACGGAGCGGAAGTCGTCGGCGAAGTCTTCTTTCTCACCGAATCGCGATACAACCAAACGCTCGCCGGGTGCGATGAACTCGAAGAGCTTCCCCCGGGAATGCTCGTCGGTCACGAGTACGAACGCCGATTGGTCCGCATCACCACCGCCGAAGGCCCGCTCCAGGCTTGGGCCTACGTGCAACCGGGGTCCTGAGCGCAGGCGTTTCTCCATTCCTCCGCTGGCAGCGGTTGTGCGCTTTGAATCGAAATTGACGGCTCAGTCCGGCAGGGAATTCAACGATTCTCGCCGCAATTCGGTTAAATCCTCGTGGATGCTTTTCTCCACGCACTATGTTTCGTTTACACATCAGTGAAAATATCGCTCCTTCTTCACGACTTGGATTTCGGGGGACACGTTTCGTGTTATCGAAAGCATTCCAATTCGATGCAAGTGTCTCGCCCGCCAGGGGAGCGAGGACTTCCGTTGAATTGCAGTGGCTGGATAACACCGATAACGCTTCCACAACGATTTTTGGTCTGTCGCTGGCGATGCTGGGTGTGGCGGCCTATGACGCGCTCGGTCAGACGTCGATTTCCACGTCGATCCTGCTGACCACGGCGTTACAAGGGGCGCTGGGGCTGGGTTGCAGTGTCGCGATGGCCCGACAACGGCTCACCTCTCAAACGGCGTCATCGCTGCTGATGGGCTGCTGGCTGGTCCTGTGGCTGAACATGATTGCCCGGGTCGGCTTTGTGCCAGCGGCGGGGCAGGCCACCTTTCTGGTGACCGTACTGGCGGCGGCAGGATGGTGCGTCCATTCGCAGCGCGAGTTCTGGCTGACAATGGGTCTTGCCTTCGCGGCGGTGCTTGGAATTGGTTTTGCCGTGGACGACTTTCGCCGGCAGCATGAATTGTACTGGGCCATGCCGCTGGGAGTGCTCTTCGGCTGGCGATTGCTGCGATATCGGATTTGGACGGCGACTAACTGGGACAAACTCCATCAGCAAAATGTGGAAACCTGCCGCGCGTTGAAAGAGATGGTGGCGACCATTCAGTCCAACGAAGAGCGTTTCCGTTTGTTGAGCGAAAATGTGCCGATGGGCGTGTTCCAGACGGATGAAGATGGCGTGGTCATCTTTACGAACACCGCCTGGCGGCGTATCACGGGGACCAGTTTTCGCGATTCGGCCGACAAGGATTGGACGCATTACATCCACGCCGAGGAACGGGACGAACTCCGAAATGCGTGGCGCGCGGCCATGCAGGATGGTGACGATTTTGATCGCGAATGCCGACTCGTTTCCGAGCCCGGACACGAACGCTGGCTGCATCTCCGTTCGTGTCCCAACCATTCGGATTCCGGGACGACGTATGTCGGGATAGTTGAAGAAATCACGCAGCGCAAGCGAGCCAAGGAGGAACTGCTGCGGCATTCCGCGTTCTTGCAGGAAGCCCGGGAGAAAGAAATTCGCGACGCGGAGCAGTTGAAGCTGCTCGTCAGAGAACTGGAAGAAGCCCGCACGTGTGCGGAAGAGGGAACGCGAGCCAAGAGCGAATTCCTGGCGAACATGAGCCACGAAATCCGCACGCCCATGACCGCCGTGCTGGGCTATGCCGATTTGCTCATCGAGCAGACCGTCGGTGCTCCCACGCTTCAGGAGCCGTTGCGAACGATCAAACGCAACGGCGAATTCCTGCTGGAAATCATCAATGACATTCTCGATCTTTCCAAGATCGAAGCGGGCAAACTGGAAATCGAGCAGGTCCGTTGTTCCCCCGATCAAATCGTCACCGAAGTCGTTTCGCTGATGCAGATCCGCGCCCGCGAACGCCGGGTCGCTCTCCAGCTCGACATCCAGCACCCCTTCCCGCAGTCGGTGGAATCCGATCCGACACGGCTGCGCCAAATCCTGCTGAACCTCGTCAGCAATGCCGTCAAGTTCACGCAAGACGGCAGCATCCACGTCAGCATGAAGTACGAAGCGCCGGCGGACTCCCGCGGCGAGAAGAACGGCAAAATCGAACTTGCCGTTCGCGATACGGGCATCGGCATGACGGACGCGCAGCGGGCCAGGCTGTTCCTCCCGTTCACGCAGGCCGAAGCCTCGACGGCACGCCAATTTGGTGGCACCGGTTTGGGGCTGACGATCTGCAAACGCTTCGCCGAGATGATGGGAGGCGACATTCTGGTCGCCAGCACGCCTGGAAGCGGCAGCACGTTCACGATTGTGGTGCCGGTCCGGGCGGCAGAGGGCTCGATCGCGAAAGCCGCGGACGTTGCTCCACCACCAGCGACGGGGATGATGATGTCCGCCGCGGCGATGACGGTGCCTGCCATCGATGTGAAAAACGTAAACCTTGCCTGCCGAATTCTTGTGGCCGAAGATGGTCCCGACAATCAGCGGTTGCTGCAATTCATCCTGAAGAAAGCGGGGGCAAAGGTCACGCTCGTCGAGAACGGGCAACTGGCCGTGGACGCCGTTGAAGCGGCCATTCAAGACCAGCAACCGTACGACGTGATCTTGATGGATATGTCGATGCCGGTCCTGGACGGTTACGGTGCGGCGCGGGCCTTGCGCGATCGCGGCCACACGTTGCCGATTATCGCCTTAACGGCGCACGCGATGAGCGGCGATCGGGAAAAGTGTCTGGCCGCCGGTTGCTCCGACTACGCCACGAAACCCATCAACCGCGAAGCCCTGCTGCGCACCATTGCCGGAAAGCTGCCGACCGCTTGCCAGCCGCTGTGCAGTCCGGTCGCGTCTTGATCGTCCGACGCAGTTCATCGGCCTGATGCCGACGCTTTGATTCGTTAGAACCTGTTTTCAAAATCCCACAGCAGAGAGCGGAAAGCGGAAAGCCAGTCACCGGAAAAAGTGCCTATTCTGGCTTTCCGCTTTCCGCAGTCACTCGGTCGAATTTGAAAAACACCCTCTTAGAAATGGCGCGGACGGCGGGGCTTGGTTTCCTCGGCGGCTTGTCGCCCGCCCTGATCTGCTTCTGCGCGATGGACCATCGGCGGATGGGCACCTTGTTCGAGGAAGGCCACGATGGTGGTCACCACCTCTTTGCGCTGATTGATGGTGCTGCCGTCCTGCATCTCGCAAACCATGTCGAGATAGCGTTCGACGCGGGACTTCGTTGGCATGCCGCTTTCCCGATCGACGGTGCAATTGCCCGAACAGCCGCCGCCGCGGACTTGCAGCCGCACGCGATTCAATTCGTCGAGATAACTCGTGGGGCCAATGCTTCCCGCGAGGGCGATCTCCGCCGATTTCCGGTCCAGATTCGTCAGGCGGCAGCGCGTGGTCGAAGCGGGCATCGTCGCCCCACCCCGTTGGGTGATATCCCACGTGCTGCCGATTTGCATCAGTTTTTCGGCTTCCGCTTTGCCCGCGGGATGGGGGAGCAGGCCGATGCTGTCGTCGACAAAATTAGCCAGCCCGTCTTCCGAACGCATCGCCTGCAATTGCTTCGAGACCGCCATCCGTTGGTCGACAGGCACGGCTTGCAGACAGCGCTCAAGAAATTCCGAAAAGCCCACCAGATCCTTCACGCGGTTGTCGGAACCGATCCAGAACGAAAAGCCGTTGTCTTTCAGTCCGGCATACGCCAACGCTTCGGTGGGGATGACCGCTCCCGGTGCTTCCGAGTTGTACTCGACCAGATGCCCGCCGAGATCTTGCGCGAAACGCACCCGGTGGTACTGCACGCGGAGACGATGGTCATTCGCCCGCGCCTCTTCCACGACGAGACTGAGCATCAATTCCAGTTTTGAATAACCGACCGTGGTGCCCGAGGGTTGCGATTGCGTGATGCGTTGTTCGACCGTTTTCAACAACGGGAACCGCCGTCCCTTTTCGAGTTTCAGCGAGAATTCACTGGTCGGAAGTTCTTCGTTGCTGTCGGTTGCCGTCAGGCTGTCGGGGTCGGCGGATTCTCCATCGAGATCGTCGAAATCGCCGAGATCGGCCGTGGTGGCTTTGGATTGTCCGAACGGCAGATACTCACAGCCGGGAGCAATGCCCGTTGCCAGCACCAGCAATAGCAGCCGTGGGAACCAATGGCCTGTCATACCGCATTACCCCGACTGCGCGTGCCGATTCACGAAAGCCAGTCTCGCGGCCGAGGCACACGAGGAGGCTTCTCCCCCATACAAACGAGCGCGGGGACGATATCAGCGACCGAACATCGACGCTAGAGGAATTGAGCGATTTGAAACCCACGAGCGGCATTTTTTACCGATTCGTAAGAAAAAATGAGGACACGCGCCATCAAAACGACGACAGAAAATGGATTGATGAATGTTCCTGACCGGCTCCCGTCAAGCAAATCGATTCTCTGTAACTCTCTATTTTTCTTGCAATTACGTCATCTACTTATGACAATTGCGACTGCAAAACCGCACCGCGGCACGAATTCCGCTGCTTATGAACACTTGATCGAGCATGGGAAGTGTCCAGCGGGTTGTTATCTGAGGACTGAGCGATGAAAAACTTACTGTTTCGAGCGGTGACCTGCGCGAGTGTTGTGTTCCTGTGTGCGGTCGTTCCGGGCTACTCCAAAGACGACAAGGCCAAGGAAAAGCTGCAGGAATTCCAACAGAAGCTGCAACAAAACCAGCCGAAGCGGGAGAACAAGCCCGCCATCGCGAATCCCGGCAACAACGACGCCGGCCGGAAGTTTCAGCCGATCCAGCAGCCGCAACCGCAGCCGCGTGTGAAAGAACAGCCGCAGAACATTCCGAATTTCTCGGCCCCGAAAGACAATCCGCTGCGGCAGCGGTTGGAAAACCTGCAGCAGAATCCGCCCAAAATGGAACAACCCAAGCTGCAACCTCCACAGGGCGGGCCTTTCGGTGGTGGAAACAACCAGCCGAAAGGGGACTCCATTCCGCGGAACCAACCTCCGTTGGGCAACAAACAGGGCCTGCAACCGGGCAACAACCCCTTCAACCAGCCCGGTAACAACAACGAATTGAAGCAAAAGCTGGAAGCGCTCAAGCCGAAAGAGAACCGCCCGCAACTCGGCAATCCGGGTGGGAATAACCCGCTGAATCAACCGGGAATCAATCCCGATCTGAAGAACCGATTGGAAGGACTGAAACCGAAAGACGGTCAGCCACAGTTCGGCAACAAGCCCGTCCTTCCGGGGAATCAACCAGGGAATAATAACTCGCTCAATAATCCCGACTTCAAGAATCGGCTGGAAGGTTTGAAGCCGAAGGACGGGCCACCGCAGATTGGCAACAAACCGATTCTGCCGGGCAACCCACCCGGGAAAAACCCGTTCGATAACCCCGATCTGAAAAACCGGCTCGAAGGATTGAAGCCGAAAGATGGCCAGCCGCAACTTGGCAACAAGCCGATCCTTCCCGGCAACCCACCGGGCACCGGTCTCGTCAACAAGGGCAACACCGCGCCGAATCTCGGCAAAGGGTTTGATCTCAGCAACCACCTCAAGACCGAGATGGATAAGAACCCGAAACTCCGCGAGCGGCTGGAATCAATCCAGGGGAACAAGGGGAATCTGCCCGGCCCGGATGGCAAGAACATCCTCGGTAATCCCGGATTCAAGCCCGGAGACAAGACCAATCCGCTGGCCGGAGCGATCATGCCGAAGGTGGATCTCCACAAGGGAGCGGTGCCGGTCAAGATCGACCGCAACAACTTGCTGGAGTCACTCAAGCAACAACAAGGCAAAGGGGACACGCCGAACGTCCTGATGGATCTGCAGAAGCACAAAGGCCCGCGCAACGATCAAGACTTGCAGCAGATGTTCGCCAAGCTGAAGGATAACCCGCAGTTCCATCGCGACGATAAACTCGCCGGTGTCGATCTGGACCGCGTTTCGGGACAGTTCCAGCATCGCTTGCACCGCGGCGATTTCCAGCAGGCAAACTTCAATCACTTCGTGAATCCGCAGGCGCAAAAGCACTTCGCGATCGATTCGCAGTTCGCGCTCTATCAACGGGGTGACGTCGCCCGGCAGTTGAATCTCAACCTGAATCTGATCAACGGCGGCGGCTGGCGGGCGCGTCCCATTGGCCCGGTCTTCGTGAATTACACGCATAACCACTTCAGTTCGTGGTATCCCGGTCCGTCGTGGTGTCCGCAATACTGCTGGACGCCGCAGTGGTCGCCGTGGGTCAGTTGGTCGTTCTGGAACTGGTGCGTCCCGGTTTACGATCCCCGGCCGTTCATTTGCCGCCCGATTATTTACGATCCCTGCCCGCCGATCGTGATTTACCAATACCCGGTCTGGCAACCGTTGCCCGTCGTGACGTGTGGTACCTGGGTGGATGTCCCGCCGGTGGTGATCGATACCGGTTTCGACCTGGAATTGCTGGCCGTGAGGTTCGTCGACCCCGGCCATCAGGAAGAAAACCTCGGACCGCGATATCGCGTGTGGATCCGCAACAACAGCCCGGCGGCGATTGGGGCTCCGTTTAATGTCGCCCTGGTCGCGGCGAACGGACCGCAATTGGCCGGTGAATTGCCCCAAGCAGGAACAACCGTCCCTTCGATGGACGCCAATTCCACCATCCCCGTTGATATCCGGCTGCCACTCGCGGCGAACCGTTTGGGACGCAACTCGGACGGGACCGTGGTTCCCTTCTCGCACCTGCATATCCTGGTGGATAGCCATCGCGATCTCGCCGAGAACAACGAAGCGAATAATGGTGCCGTTCTCGAGCGCGGGACGATTTATCCGGTCGACCCGGCTGGATTCTCGACGGATGTGACCGCCGCGTCGCCCGGAGCGATGGTCAGTCTCGCCGGTGAAGGCTTCGGTCCGGAACCGGGTCAACTGCTCGTGACGGTGAACGGTCAAACGCAGGCGGCGGAAGTCGCCGGCTGGTACGACCTCGGCATCTACTTCAAAGTACCAGACTTCAATCTGGCGCAATCGACCGACGCGCAGATTATCGTCGTGCGTGGCGATTCCGCGGTCAGCAACCCGGTCGAGTTGGACCTCGCTCCGCAGGGTTGGTTGCAGGAAGCCCAATTGCCTCCCGCACCCGTCCCCGGAGCCAACGGCCCGGCGTTGCCCCCGGCACCATAAACCGACGATCTGAACATTGACAGAATGAACCTCCGTGACGCCCGGCATTTCCGAAAATGCCGGGCGTCTTTTATTCAGCACCAGCCGGGAACGCGTTCACCAGTGTTTCTCCGTGAGTTGGTCGATTTCTTTGTGCATTTGTGTGCCACTGGTTCTGCCAGTGTCTTTCTGATTTGAACAAAGACAGCACTGGCAGAGCCAGTGGCACACAGCGGCTGGAGCGGAATCACTCATCTTCGCGCTGGTGACCGAAACCGATAGGGTACCGCCGAAGGTAGTGAGGGTAGCTCGCCCCCGATTTCAGAACGATGAAGGCGATCGCATAAAGGATGGGTCATGCAATTTTGGTTGGGAATTCGGGCCGCGGTCGTGACTTCGCTGGTGTGGACAGCGGCAACGGTAGAGGCAAAACAACCTGTCCTCGGGCAGACGGTGGGCGATTTCGCCGCCAAAGATTCGCTCGGAAAAGAATGGCATTCGACGGATTTCGCGTCCTCGAAGGTGCTGGTGATCGCCGTGCTCGGCACGGAATGTCCCCTCGCGCAGTTGTATGCTCCGCGACTGCAGTCCCTCTCGGATGAATACGATACGAAAAACGTCGCCTTCATCGGGATCGCTCCGAATCGGCAGGATTCGATCACTGAACTGGCGGCGTATGTTCGCCGGCAGGGAGTGAAGTTCCCGCTGCTCAAAGACCTGAACAACATCATCGCCGATCAACTCGGTGCCGAGCGGACACCGGAAGTCTTTGTGCTCGATGCAAAACGCGTGATCCGTTATCACGGCCGGATCGACGATCAGTACGCCGTGGGCGGCCGCAACAAGCCGACGCCGACACAGGAGGAACTGAAGTCGGCCATTGATGACGTCCTTGCGGACCGCGCGGTGGCGGTGGCGTCGACCCCCGCGGTTGGTTGTCTCATCGGTCGCGTGCGGACTCCCGCGGCCGACGCGACGGTCACCTACACATCACACATCGCAAAAATTTTGAACGACCGCTGCGTGGAATGTCATCGCCCCGGCGAGATCGCGCCGTTCAGCCTCACGGAGTACGACGAAGTTGCCGGCTGGGCCGACATGATCGCCGAAGTGACGCAGGAACGTCGGATGCCGCCTTGGCACGCCGATCCGAAATTCGGCCACTTCGGGAATGAGAATCGGCTGACCGACGACGAACTCGCGACGATTCAAGCCTGGGTGAAAGCCGGCGCGCCGCAAGGCGACCCGCAAGCCAAACCGCCGTTGCCCACGTTCACCACCGGTTGGCAATTGCCGAAAAAGCCGGACCTTGTGGTGGCGATGCGGGACAAGCCGTTCGCGGTCCCCGCCAACGGTGAAGTCCGTTACCAATACTTCATGGCCGACGCCGGTTTGAAGGAAGACAAGTGGATTGCGGGTGCGGAAGTCGTTCCCGGCAACCGCGCCGTGGTTCACCATGTGATCGTTTTCGCGGCAAAAGACGGCAAGGTGAAGGACGAAGACCGCCAGCTTCTGTGTGCCTACGTTCCCGGCCTGCGAGTGGTGCCGTATGCCCCCGGCATGGCGAAAAAGGTCTCCGCCGGTTCCAAGCTGATTTTCCAATTGCACTACACGCCCATCGGCACGCCGCAGGAAGATCTCACGAAAATCGGGCTGGTCTTCGCCAAGGACGAAGACGTGAAGTACGAAGTGCAGACCGTTTCCACACGCAGCCGCAGCTTCCGCATTGAGCCCTACAAGGCCGACCAGAAGTTCTCCGCCCCGGCGCTGACGACGCCCGTCGACGTGCTGATGTTGTCGCTGTCGCCGCACATGCACCTGCGCGGGCAATCGTTCCGCTATGACATGACGTGGCCGAACGGCAAGACCGAGACGCTGCTCGACGTGCCGCATTACGACTTCAACTGGCAAACGGCCTACCGACTCTCGGAACCGATGATCGTCCCCGCCGGATCGAAACTGACGGCGTTCGCGAGCTTCGATAATTCGACGAAAAACCTCGCGAATCCCGATCCCTCCGCGACGGTGAAGTGGGGCGATCAATCGTGGGAGGAGATGCTCATCGGCTACTGCGATATCGCCGTCGATCGGAGTCTGACGGGTGCCGGAAAAGTGCAGGTCAACAGTGCCCGCGAAGAAGTGGCCCGCGCGCTTGCCGCTCCGCTGTTCAAACGCCTCGACAAGAACGGCGATGGCAAAATCGAGCGGAGTGAAGTCGAGCCGCGACTCCTCGATTCCTTCGAAAAGATCGACGAAGACAAAGACGGCGTCGTGACACCGGTCGAACTGGAAGCGGGTTTGCCCAAGCTGCGTCGAAACTGAGCGACGACCATCAATTTCAGCGACACCGCGCCCGTTCAGACCGAACGGACGCGGTGTTTTTTGTTTGCGGGTTCACAATCCTCGGGATGCGCTCTCGCCGCTCGCATCAGCGGTCGGTTATATTGGCGGTGAGAGTCCGTAACGATTCGCGTCGAGGCTGAAATCGATGAGCCACTTCTCCCGCAGGCATTTTCTGGAACAGCAAGCCTTCGGCATCGGCGGGTTGGCACTCGCGTGGCTGATGCAAGAAGACGTCGCGCGGGGGGCGCCGGCGAAACCGTTGCTGGAGCCGCAGACGTTCGATCTCAAGCCGCGGCAGCCGGTGAAACCACCGCAGGCGCGGGCGATGATTTCGCTCTTCATGCAGGGCGGGCCCAGTCACATCGACCTGTGCGATCCCAAACCCGAACTCAACAAACGACACCTGCAAACTTACACCGGCGACATCAAGTACGACAACGCCGCCGAAGCCAGCGCGAAGCTCTTCGGCAGCCCGTGGAAGTTCACGAAGTACGGCCAGTGCGGCATGGATTTGAGCGAACTGCTGCCCCACCTGGGCGGCGTCGCGGACGACATCTGCCTCATCCGTTCGATGCACACCGGGGTGAATAATCACGGCCAGTCGATCAATGCCCTCAACACCGGCCGCAGCACCGCGGGGCGACCGGCGCTCGGATCGTGGGTGACGTATGCCCTTGGAAGCGAGAACCAGAATCTCCCGGCGTTCGTGGTCCTCACCGATCCGGGTGGGTTGCCGGTCCTCGGTGTCGAAAACTGGCAGAACGGGTGGCTGCCGTCGCTGTATCAGGGAACGGTGATCCGCCCCGTCGAACCACGGATTCTGAATCTCGATCCGCCGCCACATCTCCGCGGCGCGGCGCAGGAACGGTACCTGTCGTATTTGCAGCAGATCAATCGCGATCACCTCGAACAACACCCGCGCGAGAATGATCTTTCGGCTCGCATTCAAAGCTATGAACTCGCCGCGCGGATGCAACTCTCGGCGAAAGAGGCGCTCGATCTCACGCAGGAAAGCGAAGCGGTTCACAAACTCTACGGCCTGGATGATCCCGTCACCAAAGATTACGGTTCACGGTGTCTCATCGCCCGGCGGTTAGTCGAACGCGGCGTGCGGTTCGTGCAACTCCACACCGGCAACCAGACGTGGGATCATCACGGCAACATCGAAAAATCGCTGCCCGCCGTGTGCAAGCGGACCGATCAACCCGCCGCGGCACTCGTTGCCGACCTCAAGCAACTCGGCCTACTCGACACGACGCTGGTCCACTGGGGCGGCGAGATGGGCCGGTTGCCCGTCATCCAGAATGAAAAGAGTATCGGCCGCGATCACAACACGTACGGCTTCAGCAGTTGGCTGGCCGGCGGCGGCGTGAGGCGCGGTCTCATCTACGGAGAAACCGACGAACTCGGTCACAAGGCGGTCAGCAATGTGGTCAATCATTACGACTACCACGCGACGCTGCTGCATCTACTCGGTCTGACGTCCACGCAAATGAGTTTCACGCGGCCAACGGGAGTCGGCAGTCTGATTGATGGGCAGGATGCCCGTGTCGTGTGGGATATCCTTGAACAACCTGCGCCGTCTGCATAATAGCGATCAACAAGCCCGAAGCGCCAGCGCCGGGTTCTTCCACTCGAATGCACCCGGCGCTCGCGCTTCGGGCTCGTTGCGGGCTTTGATCTTATCCCTCGCATCGATATCCTCTTCACGGTGAACCATCATCCGTGAAAGAGCCCTCCATGCGTGCGATCCAGCTCGAACAGCCCAAGAGTTTCCGTCTCATCGACATCCCCGAACCGACCGACCCCGGCCCCGGTGAGGCAATCGTCCGCGTGCATCGTATCGGCATCTGCGGGACCGATATCAGCGGCTACCTCGGAAAAATGCCGTTCTATTCGTACCCGCGGATTCCCGGCCATGAACTCGGTGTGGAAGTCGTCGCCATCGGAGACGGCGTGACGAATGTCGCGGTGGGCGACACGTGCTCCGTCGAACCGTACATCAACAATCCCAACAGCTTTGCCAGCCAGCGCGGCCGCCCGAACTGCTGCGAAGATTTGCAGGTCCTCGGCGTGCATACCGACGGCGGCATGCGGAAGTTATTTACGCTTCCCGCACGGAAACTGCATAAGGCGTCGTCGCTGTCGATGGAGCAACTCGCGCTGGTGGAAACGCTCGCCATCGGTTGCCACGCGGTCTACCGCAGTGCTCCGCAGCCGGGGGAAAACGTCCTCGTCATCGGGGCCGGGCCGATCGGGTTGTCGGTGATTGAGTTCGTGAAACTCAGCGGCGCGAATCTCATCGTGATGGACATGGTGGAATCGCGACTCCAATTCTGCCGGGAAACCATGGGTGTCACGCATACGGTCACGTTCGTTGGTGACGGCAGCGAAGAAAAAACCTTGCGCGAACTGACCGGCGGCAATCTGCCGACGATCGTGATCGACGCCACCGGCAACGCGAAGTCGATGTCGAACGCGCTCAACTATGTTGGCCACACAGGCAAGCTCGTCTTTGTCGGCATCACGACCGACAACGTGACATTCCCGCATCCGCTCATGCACCGCCGCGAGATGACCTTGCTCGCCTCCCGCAATGCACTGCCGGACGATTTCGACCGCATCATCGACCTGATCCAGACGGGCAAGATCGATACGCAACCGTGGATTACGCACCGTGTCGGTTTCGATGATCTCCCGGGACAGTTTCCGTCGTATACGAAACCGGAGACCGGGGTGATCAAGGCGATTGTGGCGGTGGAATGATTTGTCAGTGGTCCGTAGTCAGTTGTCAGTGGGATCACGATCACCGCTTTGCGGTTTCGCGCCCCGCGTCGTTCACTTCCCAGTGATTGCCAACTTCAAGAGTCGATGAAATGATTCGCAGCGCCGTCACCATCAGTCTCGTCAATGAAGCCCGCGGTGGCCCGTTCGTCTATTGGGACGACTTCGCGGGGTCATGTCGCAAAGCCGCAGCGCTCGGTTATCACGCGGTGGAAATTTTCGCCCCGAGTGCTGATGCCCTGCCGATGGCGATGTTGCAGCCCATTTTCTTCGAGAATGAGCTGGAAGTCGCCGCGGTGGGAACCGGCGCAGGCTGGGTGAAACATCGCCTGTCGCTGACCAGTGCGGACGAATCGGTGCGACGCGGAGCCATCGAATTCATTCAGGGAATGATCGATTTCGGCGGTCGCTGTCAAGCCCCGGCGATTATCGGCTCGATGCAGGGCCGTCACGGTGAGGGCGTCACTCCACAACAGGCGCGTGATTGGCTGCGAGCCGCCTTGGACGTCCTCGGGGAGCATGCTCGTCGGCACAATGTCCCGCTGATTTATGAACCGCTCAACCGGTATGAAACGAACCTCGTCAACACGATGGCCGCGGGAGTGGAACTGTTGCAGTCGCTGCAAACCGACAATGTGCGGTTGCTGGCGGATTTGTTCCACATGAACATCGAAGAGACAGATATTGCCGCGGGGATTCTCGCCGGCGGGCGGTTCATCGGGCATGTCCATTTCGTCGATTCCAACCGTCGTCCCGTCGGCAATGGTCACATGCAATATGGTTCGATTGTGTCTGCCTTGCACGACATCGGCTACGACGGCTTCGTCTCCGCGGAAGCCTTCCCGTGGCCAAACAGTGACGCCGCCGCCGCACAGACGATGCGGGCGTACCAGTATTGGTTCGGGGCTGAGGGCTAAGAGCGAAGGGACGGAGCAGAGATTTCTCTGGCTCGCAAGGAACATGGTGACGATGTGTTGAGGCCCAACGGGCCAGCCGTTTGCAGAAACGAATGGCCGGCCCGTTGGGCCGAAAGGCAGATTGCCGACCCCTGTTCTTACCAGACCGCTTGGCTCCAAAGGACGGAACAACGACTCGCTATTCCTCTTCCCATCACCGACCACCCATCACCGGCCACCTGCCCCATGCTCAAACATACGCTGCTCCATCCGGAAATTTCGGCCATTCTTGCCCGCGCCGGGCACCATGCGAAGGTGCTCATCGCCGATGGAAATTATCCCGCATCGACCACACTGGGGCCGAATGCGACGCTTGTCAGTCTGAACCTGCGGCCGGGCGTGGTCACCGTCAGCCAGGTGCTGGAAACGCTGCTGACCGCGATCCCCGTCGATGCGATCAACACGATGGGCATCCCCGCGGATGATCCGTACGCACAACAGGGGGATCCGCCGGTGTGGGCCGATTACCGCCGCATCATCACCGCCGCGGGGTCATCGGTGGCGATGGAACCGATCAGCAAGTGGGACTTCTACAAGGCAGTCCAGTCGCCCGATCATGTGCTGACGATTCAAACCGCGGATCAGGCGCTGTGGGCGAATGTGTTGTTGACGCTCGGGTGCCGGGTGTGAGAAAACTGCCCAGGGAAGGCCTTCCCTGGGCTTCCGCGCGGGATCACTTCTGGCAGCGGCCGCAGAAGAAAGTGCTCCGCTGGGCCTGAACGATGCGCACGATGATCGCTTTGCCACAGGTGGGGCACGATTCATCGGCGCGGGCATACACGCGGTGGGCGTTCTGGTAGCCGCCGGCTTTGTTGAGGGCGTTGCGATAGGTGCCGTCGCCGAGCGTGCTCCCTTCGTAACGAATCGCTTCTTCGAGGATGGCGTACGTCGCGGCGTGCAACCGTTCGAGTTGCCGGGCCGTGAGCGTTTTCGCGGGCAGTTCCGGGTGAATCTTCGCGAGGTGCAGGATTTCACTGGCGTAGAGATTGCCGATCCCCGCGATCAGTTTCTGATCGAGCAGCGCGACTTTGATCGGCCGCGCCGTCTTCCCACACACCCGGCGGTAATCGGCGACCGTCAATGACAGGGCATCCGGTCCCAGACGGTGACTGCCGAGTAACTCCGCCAGTTCGCCCGGTTGATACAGCCGCAGCGTTCCCAGGCCGCGCTGATCCCAGAACCACAGCCGCGAATACTCGCCGGGTCCGTCGAGTTCCCATTCCAGCCGGAGATGGTGTACGTCCGGCGGATCGGCAAGGAGCATCAAACCCGTCATGCGCGGTTCAATCACCAGATTCGCGCCATCCGCTAAATCTAGCACAACCCGCTTGCCCAATCGTCGCACGGCGGTCACCGACTGGTCTTTCACCCGCGCGGCAATCGTCTTCAACGCCGGCGTAATGCTAATCGGTCGGCATTTCGTCCGACACGCCCGCAACGCCCTGATCCGTCGCCCGGCCACGTGCGGCCGAATCTGGCGAACCATCGTTTCGACTTCAGGAAGCTCGGGCATGGGGAGGCCAAGTGCTGAGGGTCAAGTGTCAAGTGCCGGAAGATGTTACTCTGAAATGGGATGCTCTTTGTGAAGCGGGGGTTGAATCGACGCTGGAGTTCGGTGTCTTCGTCCGGCACTTGACACTTGACCCTCAGCACTTGACTCTCCCGTCTTCGTCGACTTTCCCGGCCGCGCAAACTCGTCCCGTTGCAACTGGCAGTCTGAACACGACCGTGCGGACTTCCTGCCTGCATTCTAGCGGGTTTGCTTGTGGGATGCCGTCCGTCCGGCAACGTGCCCGCGGGTGTCCGCTTTTCCCGGAAACTTCTTGACGTTGCTTCGCCAGCGGACGATGCTATGGAACAACAGAGAATTCGCCGATCCGCAGAAGATTTTTTGTGGATTCACCGTTCGGTTTTACGTTCAACCTCGGCAGACGGTCGACCGTTATCGCGGTCCGTTTCGTTCGATGACATTCCAGCCAGTCGCGTGGGAGAGAAACATGGTTCGCGGTCACCGTTGGCTACGTGTTTGCAGTTCAATGCTCGTTCTGGCAAGCACGACGAGCGTTTTTGCCGCCGACCCCGCGGCCGCCAAGGTCGCGGAGCATCTGGCTTCGGGCGAATTCGGACCGGCGACCGAACAGGCCGCGGCGGTGAAAGATCCGGCTGAACAGGCAAAGCTGCTCAAGCAGATTGCCGGTCTTCAGCAACATGCCGGTGCGATTCTCGCCGCGCGGGCCACACGACAACGGATCGCCGAGCCGAATGAACGGGCTCAGGCGCAAGGCCGCGCGAATCAGGAACAATCGCTGGCCGGCGGCGGCGTCGTGGCCGACTTCACCTCGCTGATGAACCTCATTCAGGAAAATACATCCGGTCAATGGGAACAGATCGACGGCGTCGGCGGCACGATGTCCCCCTTCCAAACCGGGGTCCGAGTTTCGCCCCTGGCGATGTTGAACCGGATTACCTCCGCCGACAGCACGGGGAAACTCGCGACGCTGAGCACCGAGATCCGTCAGGCCGAACTCAATACGGACATGGCACAGTCGAGTTCCATGCGGCTGGTCTCGCTGACACGGTTGGAACGGGAAGTCGCCCGGCGGATTGCGGACGGGCAGACCGTTCCTGAATCCATGATGCAGCTTGCCGGACTGTCGAAAATCCAATACGTCTTCCTCGACAAAGAGGAAGGGGACATTGTTGTGGGCGGCCCGGCGGAAGCGTGGCAGTACAACGCCCAGGGACAACCGATCGGCGTGACCACGAAGCGGCCGACGCTGCAACTCGACGATCTGGTCACCGTCCTGCGGACGTTCACTCGCAACGAAGCCGACTTTGGCTGCTCGATCAATACTCGCGAAGAAAACGTTCAATCATTGCAGGCGTTCGCGGCCCAATCGATGGCTCGCGGCCCGTTGAGCGCCGGTGGCGGCGTGCGGAGCTTTGTGAATCAACTGCAAAAGAAGCTCGGTTTGCAGGATGTCGTCGTGTGGGGTGTCCCGGCCGATAGCCGCGTGGCCCGCGTGATTGTCGAAGCCGATTACCGCATGAAGCTCATCGGGATCGACAAGCTCGATGGCGGGAAAGCCATTCCGAGCTACTTCGATCTGTTGCCGAAAGCGATGCAGAAGAATCCCCCCGCAACGGAAGCCCTGCGGTGGTGGTTGTCGATGAAGTACGACTCCGTCACGCACAGCCCGGATCGCACGGCGTTTGAAATCGTCGGTTCTTCGGTCCTGTGCCAGTCGGAAAACCAGGTGCTGACGGCCGACGGCAAGCATTTGCCCACGGGTCAATCGGAACCGATCAATCGGCAGTTCGCGGAGAACTTCACGCAGAACTACAGTGGTTTGGCTCAGCGTGATCTGGTGTTCGCCGATATGCAGAACGTGTTCGATCTGGCATTGGTCGCCGCGATGATTCGTCACGAACGGTTGAACGATCGGGCCGCGTGGGACATGGGTGCGTTCGCCAACAATGGCGAATACCGCCCGGCGACGTATGCCGTGCCGACGGAAGTCGAATCGGTTGTGAACCACAAGGTTTACAATGGCCGCGATGTGGTGGTGCAGGTTGCCGGTGGCGTGCGAGCCGATGTGGTCTCGATCGTGAAGGACCCGGAACTCGCAAAAGAAGCCCCGCAACTGACCGCCGTCGCCAAGCAGGCCGATGCCCCCAAGTTGCCCGCCGGTCGCTGGTGGTGGGACGCCGCGAAGTAAGTTGAGAGTTGATGGTCGAGAGTTGAGAGTCAGAGAAGCCCAGGGAATGCTTTCCCTGGGTCTTCCTTTTTTACGGCAGGCTTACGAGTTCCTTCGCGATCGCCTCGACGAGTTGTTCCAGACATCCCCGCGCGAGCATGGCAATCACATCGGGATAGACACCGGTCCCGTAATCTTCGGCCCGCGGCAGATACGAACAGCGCCAGCCGTCAAAGAGCACCACAATCACCAGCACGAATTGCGGAAACCGCCGGCGAAGCTCGGTCTGCAACCACTGGTACGGTTCACTTTCGACGAAGACCCACACGGCTTCGCCGATTCGTAACAGCGCGACCTGATAGGGAAACGTCTCGCCCGGCGGACAACCGCCCCAACGGGTGACCGCGCGTGATAACCGTTCGATGAGCGCGTGCTGATCGCGTGCTCCGACTTCATCTCCCTTCGCGATGGCCTGTAGTTTGGTCCGTTCACAAGCCTCGCGTTCGGCGAGCAAATCCGCCATCACGGGGCGATCGGCACGATAGGCCAGCGGGACCGAAAATCGCCGCAGACTGAATTGGTTCCATGCCGTGACACGATCGGATTGCGAAGCGGCATACTCCCATTCGCCGAGCGTGGCCCCGGAAATCACCGGCCCGCGGTAAACATAATCGCTGCGGCTCGGCGGCATTCCCGACCGTGTTGCCAGCGCGGCATAACCGAGTTGGCGACCGTTCTGATCGGCCACCGCAACATCGCCAACGAAACCAACGCGCGGGCCGACATCGCCGCAGGCTCCCAGCAGGAACAGGCACGGAGCGTTGGTGGCGGTTTCGACGACGTCCCGCATCGCACCGGGGTAATCCGGGCTGATCAGCGTGTTTGCCCACGCAAGCGTCGTCGGATGGCAACCATAATTGACCACCGTGGCAAGCGATCGGTGCTGTTCATCGTCGATGCGGATGACAACGACGGATTGGTCGACCGCCCCGTCAACATTCAACCCGCAAACCCACTGGTGCGAGGCTTCATCCCACGCATCACGATGGGCGGCCATGGCACACGAACCCATGCCGTAAGTCAGCGTCGCGGGCACCATGGACTGAACCGCATCCCGCGCCAATGGCCCGACGGTGTCAGCCAATTGTTGCAGGTACGGTGCGATCCATTCCCCGCCCGGTCGATCATGACGGCTCGGGTCCAACAACCCCGCGGCATGGGTATGCGAGAACGTGACGAGCAGTTGTTCGTCCGATAACCCGGCGATTTCGCACACGGCTCGGCGAAACTCGAAACATTCACGCGCCCACATCAGACAATGATCGAGGGCCGCAATCACCACCGGTGATGACGCAGCCTCCATCGATCCCAGCGCCAGAACAGTCGCGAATAACGGACGATGCACGCCGGTCGCCTGCTCGTGCGTCGCCGCGCCCCACATGCGGTGGTAAAACCCCACCGACGGCGTGATGTCGGCCCGCTGGACCGCCACCCGGCAACACCCCGTCGGCGTCGTGATTCGTGGCTGCATGAGGCTTCATTTCCGATGCAAACGGGGCGGAGAAATTTGATCACGGTGCCGGGGCGGCGTCGGGCAACTCGTCGACGAAGTGTGAGCGATAGCAGGTGTAAGTCCGCTGCGGATTGCGAATCAGCGCGTACGAGTCCTCGATGGCGGCTTTCAGATTGGGATTGTCGATCGAGGACCACACGACCTTATCGGCATGACGGACGACGAGATCGCGATCGGTGAAGCGGGCAATCCCGTAATGCCACGTCCAGGGTCCCTCTCCATCCCGACGCGCTTCGACCGGGATGATCACCTCGGGGTCGGTCCCTGCGGTGGACACATACAGAAACAGCGCTCCGTCGAGTACATCCTTTTGCTCGGGCTGGTAGCGGAGCGCGGGTTGTGGCAACAGTCGCAGTTCCCAGCGTTGTTGATCCATGGCGTGAGTCTCCCCGGAGAACCCGCGGGCAATGTCCCGCATCTGCACGAGTCGCAACGCCGGGGTCTCGGCAACGGCGGGGGCGTCCGGAACGGGTTGCCGCTTCAAACCGGCCTGCGGTTGCCATTCGTATTGGCTCGATGCCGGTTTGACGGGAAACAGCTTGTGGGCCGAGAGCGTGTGAAACTCGTGGACGACGGCGCGACGCGGCGGCTTCATCCAGGTGGCCAGTGTGGAGAACATCGTCCCCACAGCTTCCGGGCGGCCGTCTTTCATCCAGACATACACCTGTCCGGTCTGGCCATCTTCGCGGAGCACGTTCGTCCAACTGAAGATCGGTTGTGGTCTTAGCGTCAGCGGCTGTTTGTGAGCCTCGTCCTGGAAGATCCGATACGCCGCGGCTTCGTCGGCATGCAGCTTCGCGAGCGCCTTGGCGGGCGGCGCGGCCGATAAAGACGCCGTGCAGACGCCCATGCTGCCGAGAAGGAACAGGGAACGCATCATGATGATCTCCACTTGCGGATTTGGGTGGTGTCCGCATTTGATGGCCGACCGCGTGGAAAGCACCCCGGCTGCTTCGGAGCAGCCGGGGTGCTGGCTTCAACTGAGGACACGACCCAGATTGGAATCGCATAGACAGTGTGTCTTGCCATGTGAGGGGACGTCAAGGATCGATGAGGGGGATCGAACCGTCTGAGCGGGATGAGTTTGGTTTTCCGCGAAAATCCACGCACTGCACAGAAGTGTACAGTGTCTGTGCGTTGTCGGAATGAGCAGAATTCGTAATTCGCGCCATTACGTCCTGATGTTCGTGCCCGCGTTCTGCGGGCCGATGTTCATGATGCGGCACGGATCCCGTCATGAAGTTCATCCGGTCGGTGCTCGGCCGGGGAAAGTTCGCCGATGCCGTCTCGTCTGGCCCTGAGTTTCTTTGCGCTGTTCTCGTTCCTTTGCGGCGCGCTCGTCGCGGCCGACGGACCGCCGCAGAAAGAAATGCGGCAGGCCGATCTTTTGAAGACGGCCCCGCGCCCGTTGCAGGGGTTGATCGAACGGGGCAAGGTCACGATCAAGTTCGTACCGGCGGAAGAACTTCCGGCGGAGGAATGGGGCCGTTGCGATTTCTCGCTCGGCTTCCGCCGCGACTTTGAGTTCGACGCCCAGTCCAAAATAAAAGGGGGCAAACGGCTGGCGGTTGTGAAAATCATGTCGATGAAGCACGACATCCGCATCGTCCACCAGATTCGTTTACGGGAAGCCTTTGCCCCGCCGCGAACGTGGGAAAGTCCCGTCACGTGGCATGAATTCGATCATGTGGCGATCGGTTGCGATCCGCGGCCCGTGCTCTTGCTGGCGTATCTGGCCGAGCACTTGCCGACGATCGAACGTCCCATTATTCGGCGCGATGAAGCGACGCTATCGACGCTCGCCATTCAATGGATCAACGAGGAACTGGCGAAACGCGAAAAGGCCGTGACGGAACTCATCCGGCAGAACAATCGACTGCTGGATTCGACCAGCAGTCATGGCACCGAATCGCTCGGCGATCGGCGCGGCTTCTTTGCCAAGCTCTATTCCAAAGAGCATCTTTCCGAGCTGCAGTTTCCGTTCCTCGATGAAGCCCTCGGGGTCTTCAACCAGGAGGAATACCGCCGGGCGGAGGACACACGGCTCGATCAGGTGCCGACGCAGCCGTGAAAGGAAGAGACCCAGGGATCGGAATCCCTGGGCTTCACACGGTTACTTTGCGGCGGTGCCCACGGTTTCCTGGAACGTTTTGTATAACTTCGGCGCTTCGTCGATGGTCGACACCACGGCGATGGTGCTGAAGAACACGCCGCCGAGGAAGAGGCCGACCAGCGACAGCGTTCCCGGTCGCAGCGCCTTGGGCAACAACACCGTGTTGACAAAAATCACGTGCAGGCAACTGAAGCCGAGCGCGTAGTTGTACAGAATGCCTGTCGCCGCGATGAGAAGTTTGTCGCCGGGGACGAGCGTCAACATGATCAAGCCGAACACGAGGTACACGCACAGCACGCCGAAGTAGAGTTTGCCGATGTGCTTCGTGTCCCAGTTGCGCAGCGCCGGTAACGCGGTCCAGAAGACATCGACCCAGCGCCGCAGCACGCCGTCCGCGGTCGATGCCATGCTGGTCCCGAGTACCAGGAACCCGCAGAAGAGCGTGAGATACCAGAACGCGCGCGACCAGCCGGTCCGCCCGGCCACGCCGTTATCGTAGCTGCGGGCTAATTCCCTGGCTTCTTCCGTGGTGGCTTCTTTCACACGTTGCCCCGGTTCGTAACCGCCCACGCGATCGGCCACGCCCCCGGCGGTCATCGCCGCGGCCCGCCATTTGTCTTTAAGAATCGTTCCCTTTTCGAGGAACTGCACCGATAGCATGCTCGGCAGCGCGAGGCCGATGAAGCACGCCGGCATCCACAGCAGCCACTGTTCCCGCCGGACGTGATACAGCCACTGCTTCCAGCGGGGCAGGACTGCGGGAGTGGGATCGAACACCATTCCGACGTGGGACAGTTCAATCGCATGACCGCCGACGATGCTGGGGATCGCGCCGACATGCGCCCCCATACCCCAGCCTTGATCGCGGGTGTAGTTGCTCATCGGTGTGTTGGTCAGCCCGCCGTTGCCGGAGATCGCGGCCATGGAGGCCAGGATGCCGATCATCGACAGATCGAGCCAAGGGAACGGTCGGCCTTGTGCCATCGCCATGAAGACGTTGTCGGTAGCCGTGCTGTCGGTGAAGGGAACTTCGCCCTCATCGACCTTGCCGTTGTGGTTGAGATCATTGGCGTGATAGACGGGGATCGTGCCGAAGCGGAAGAATCCGGTGCCGATTTCATACCACGTCGCCGGTGTGGAATACATCAGCGCGAGGAACATCAGGAACCCGATGACGCTGACGAGCTTGAAGGTCATCACGGCTTTCAGACTGTTGTAAACCTTCCCGCCGACGGAGAGCGGAATGAAGACCGAAGCGTAAACCAGACACGCCAGGAGCTTGAGCATGGCCCCGTCGGTGTAGGAGTTGCCGAGCAGCGACCACGTTAATTCTTTGGACGCCGAATCAGGGATGCGTCCCAAAATCGTCGCCGCCGCGGGGATCGCCGCATTCGAGGCGAGATACGGCAGCACCGATCCCAGATCGAGAATGAGATACAGTCCCAGCCAGAAGAGCGGACTGGGTGGCAACCGGAACTTCCCGGTGAAAATCGGCTCACCAGTATAGAGTGCGTACCGGCTGATTTCGACGTTGTAGATCGTCTGAAACAGAATGCTCAGCGTGGCCAGCCACAACAGCGCGCCGCCATAGCGCGCAGTGACGAGCGGCCCGGTGAGCCATTCCCCGCCGCCGATGGCCGACGCCCCCATCAACAACCCGGGTCCCAGGAACATGGCCAAATTCTGCCAGTGAAACACCGGCGCGGCGGGCAGATCCCCCCCTTCCCAGCGGGGCATGGATTTCACACCGGGATACGGCGGTTCAAACGACGCCGGCGGCGTCCCGGGGGTGAGGGGAGCAGTCATCGATACACATCTCAAGCGGGCTATCAGGTTGAGTGCGGCCGAAGAGACATCGGCCGAGATCGATGTATGGTATTCACAGTTCGGACCAGACGCGAGCGTTCGGCGGCCGTTCCACGCGAACAACAACGAATTCGCCACACCGATTCGTCGTTCGTCCGCGCCCACATGACCGGCATCATCCGCACGACCCGCGCAGCTTCGCGCTACTTGCGGCGCAAGTCCAAAACTTCGGTCCGAACGGACGGGCGGCTGACGAAGAGTTCAGCTTCTTCGCCCCCTTTCAACCGGTGCAGCGTGGTCCCTTCGCCATTGCGGCGCGGACCAATGCAGAGCGTCACGCGACCGTCACCGACAACGCGCACATGGTTGCCTTGCAGAAAGGCCGCTGTGTTTTCATCGATTCCGACCCCCAAATGACCGGGGTTGTCTTCCAGCACTCCCAGCAACCGCGGGAAGCGGCCCCGTTCGGAAAAGTGCTGATCAATGACCACCCGCGCGGCGATCCCGAACCCGCGGTCGAGCACGGCTTCGGTCGGCGATCCATAGCGAATCATCAACCCGGACATCACCGACGCCCCGGCGGATGTTCCCCCGACAACGCCTCCTTTCGCCACGATCTCCCGCAGCAAAGACTCGACTCGACGTTCGCCATACCGGTACGTCAGCCGGCCCTGCGCCCCGCCAGAAATCCAAACCCCTGTAGCCTGTTCCAGCATGCGGGTGAACTTCGGCGAGTCGGCAACTTCGGGGTCATCGGTGTGCAGGAAATCGAACCGGGCGACGTTGTAGTTCCGCCAGCCGCCGAACGCTCGCCGCACATGGGCCAGGTCGTCATACGGATACGCCGAAGGAATCAACACGATCCGCGCCGACTTGCCTCCGGCCCGTTCGATGAACTCCTCATAGACTTCTTCATCCAGCGTGCCACCCCCGCCGAGGATGACCGTCCCTTGTGTGGAAGAGATCGCTTCGGGAAGTCCAAAGACGTTGTCGTTTCTGACGGCAGGTTCACCACTCCAGATCGAGACCATGACCACGCAGAGTCCGGCGAAAGCGTGCATCGGCGAAATCCTTCCAGAGCACGGTGAGCACAAGGTTCCGTTTTGTAGAACGATTTTGGTGCGGCGGCATCCACAATCCGCGGTAAGAAATCGGCGTGCGATTATCGTGACCCATCGCCAATGCGACCAGAGGAATTGAAACCGCCCCCCATCCGGCTGGTCCGAATTCCGTCAGGATGGTGCATGATCAACCACGCAATGCCGTCAGAACAGAAAATCACGACTCCTGATGACGCAAGAGGAGAGCTTCTTATGGCTTATGCCACTTTCCTGATAGAAGGCGTGAAATTTGCCTGAACGCCAGCATGCCCGCATCCCGTACATCCTTTGTGCATTGGAGAATGATCATGAAATGGCTTTGCCTTACCACCGCCGTTGTGTTTGCCGCCGCGACACTGCCCCTCGGACACGCGGCCGATGATCACCACATGAGCGCTTCCGAAGACTGTGCGAAAGCCTGCGGTGCTTGCGCCCTGGCTTGCGACCAATGCGCGGCCCATTGTGCAAAGATGCTCGCAGACGGGAAAAAAGAGCATCTGGCGTCGTTGCAGACGTGTCAGGACTGCGCGACCAGTTGCGCCGCCGCGGCGTGCATCGTGGGACGGCAAGGCCCGTTCTCGAGCTTGATCTGTACCGCCTGCGCCGATGCCTGCAAGCAATGCGCGGCTCAATGCGACAAGCACAAAGACGACGCCATGATGAAGAAGTGCGCCGACGAATGCCGCAAGTGCGAAAAATCCTGCCGCGAGATGTTGAAGCACGCGATGTCGAAGTAGTTTTCGAGGAAATCCGGCTTTCATACCACGCCCACGCACCCACCACGGGTGCTTGCGGCGAAGGGACTCTTCTGGAATCGTCAGGGTGCATCCGGTGACGAATCGTCGCGGAGAGGATGGCTTGCAGCCCCGAAACTCTGTGAGCACCTCCCGTGGCGAGCGTTGGCCGCTCTCGACAGATGCGGGGTTGGGCAGTGGGTCAGTTTGAATCCAAACATGTCGGGGCAGGGGCCCCGACCTATTATTTCCAGTTGATTCTCGCATCCCTAGGTCGGGGCCCCTGCCCCGACTCTTCAAACGGACCACTACCCGGGGTTTCAAGTTCGATGGGTCAAAATGTTAAAAGATTCGGCTCAGACCGGCGGTTTCGGCCGATGCGGTTTGGGGGGGGGTGACCCGAGAAGTTGAGGTTGATCCGGTTCCGCGCGGAATTTGTCATGGAATGATGGACCAATTGCCGTAATAATACGCAGCCTTGGTTAGACAGGATGTCCGGCCCGCCCCCGCGTTACCGATCCATGATTGGGTTGGGTTGACGTGTTTCGGAGTCCCACCGTGCGTTTGCTGTCCCTGTCAACCCTCTCGCTTTTTCTCGCCATCCTGAGTCGGCCGCATTGCCCTTAATTTGGGGCTGAAAAGCGGTTTTGAACATGATGCCCTTGCTCTCGCAGCGTGCCGCTTCCGTTCAGGGAATCGGCGGATGCCCCGCCTGCCCGCCCGGATGATCGCTCGCCGTCTGGAAGTTGTTCCCATGAAAATCCTTGAGGTCCGTGCCCTTCGCGGCCCCAATATCTGGCTCCGCCGCCCCGTGCTGGAGGCGTGGGTCGATCTCGGACCGCTCAAGGACACGTCCTCGGAACTCATGCCAGGCTTCAACGACCGGTTGATGTCGTGGCTGCCGGGGATGATCGAACACCGTTGCAGTCCGGGGGAACGGGGCGGGTTTTTCATTCGCCTCCGCCGCGGGACTTACCTCGCCCACATTCTGGAACACGTCACCCTCGAATTGCAGGACCGTGCGGGCACTCCCTCTGGATTTGGCCGGGCGCGTGAGACTGAAGTCGAAGGTGTCTATAAGGTTGCGATCGAATACAAGGAAGAAGCGGTCGGCCGGGCGTGCCTGGATGCCGGTTACCGATTGTGTCTCGCCGCCGTGTTTGACCAGCCGTTTCATGTCGAAGCGGAACTGACGACGCTCCGCGACATGGTGGACCGCGTCTGCCTGGGGCCGTCGACCGCGGCGATCGTGGATGCGGCCCGGCTGCGAAACATTCCAATGCGGCGACTGAATTCCGGCAGCCTCGTCCAACTCGGCTATGGGGCCAGGCAACGCCGCATCTGGACCGCGGAAACCGATCAAACCAGCGCGATTGCCGAATCGATCGCCCAGGATAAAGACCTGACGAAATCGATGCTGCGGTCGGCGGGCGTGCCGGTCCCGTCAGGCCGATTGGTCGACAGCCCCGAAGATGCGTGGGACGCGGCCCAGAAAATTGACGGAGCGGTGGTGGTGAAGCCGCTCGATGGCAATCACGGCCGTGGCGTTTTTATGGATCTCACCGACGAACAGCAAATCAAGAAGGCATATGGTGTTGCGCTGAACGAAGGCTCCGGCGTCATCGTCGAGGAATTCGCCCCCGGACGCGAACACCGGTTGCTGGTCATCGGGAAAAAATTGATCGCGGCGGCGCGCGGCGATGCCGTGATGGTCATCGGCGATGGACTCCATACGGTTGCCAAGCTGATCGATGTGCAGATCAATTCCGATCCGCGCCGTGGGGAAACGGAAGACTGCCCGCTCAACCCGGTATTAATCGACGCAGTCACCCTGGCGGAAATTCAGCGGCAGGGATACTCCCCGAACGATGTCGTCCCCGATGGTGTGAAACTGCTTGTCCGGCGGAACGATAATCTGTCGGAAGATTGCACCGATCTCGTACACCCGACAACCGCCGAGCACGCCGTGCTCGCGGCCCAGGTAGTCGGGCTCGATATCGCCGGGTTGGACCTCGTGGTGGAAGACATTTCCCAGCCGCTCGATACGCAGGGCGGACGGTTTGTCGAAGTGAATGCTGGTCCCGGATTATTGCCGCACCTCAAGCCGGTGTTTGGTAAGCCGCGGCCGGTGGGCGAAGCGATCGTCGGCACGCTCTTCCCGGAAGGCGAAACCGGCCGCATCCCCGTGGTTTGCGTCACCGGCACCAACGGCAAGACCACCACCACGCGGTTGGTGACCTCGATTCTGCGCGCTTCCGGTCGGCACGTAGGGATGACCTGCACCGACGGGATTTTCGTCGATGGTCGCACGATTGAACTCGCCGACTGTGCCGGACCGCGGAGTGCGAAAAACGTGCTGCTCAACCCGCTAGTGGATGCGGCCGTGTTCGAGTGCGCTCGCGGCGGCATCCTGCGGGAAGGCCTCGGCTTCGACAAATGCGATGTCGCGATCGTGACGAACATCGGTTCGGCCGACCACCTCGGACAGTACGACCTGCATACGCCCGAGCAGATGTACAAAGTGAAGCGCTGCGGCGTGGACGTGGTGATGCCTAACGGAACCGCGGTCCTGAACGCTGCCGATCCGCTGGTCGCCGAAATGGCGGCACTATCTGCCGGAAGCGTAATCTTCTTCGCGCTGGATCCCCAGCATCCGGTGATTGTCGAACATCGTAAAAACGGCAAACGCGCCGTCATTTTTACAAATGGTGACATCACTTTGTGTGACGGACAGGACCAGCGAAAACTGATTGCCGCCGAGGAAATCCCCTGCACTCACCGGGGTCGCGTCCCCTTTCAGATCGAAAATGTTCTTGCGGCTGTCGCTGCGGCATGGCATTTGAATATCCCACCTTCTGTGATCTGTCAGGGTCTGCAATCCTTCCAGGGAAATCTGGTGGACAATCCTTGCCGTTTCAGTGTGATGGAGGGGGGCGGCAAAACCCTGGTGATCATGGATGGACGTAACGCCTTGGCACTGGAGACATTAACGACGGCGATTGAGAATTTTCCGCACTCGCAGCGAACCATTGTGTATTCGGCGGAAGGCGACCGCCGGTCGGAAGACATTCGGTCGCAGGGGGCGCTGTTAGGAAACGGTTTCGATCGCGTCTATCTGAGTGAAATTGATGGTGGCCAGGATCGGCCGGCCGGTGAAATCGTGGGATTGCTGCGTGAGGGACTCAACGGGGCAACTCGCACCCAGGAGATTCGCGAAATCACCGATTGGAGTACCGCGGTCGAAACGGCATGGCGACAACTCGGACGCGGCGAGTTGCTGGTGGTGCAATCGTCCACCATTCCGCGAACAGTGCGCAAGATTTATTCTCTGTTAGGGCTGGAACCCGCAGATGGTTTATCGCCGCCAGTGGAGGGCGGCACATGGGCAACTTCGGTTGCCTGAATCCCCCGCGATGCCCGTGACGCAAGATGCTCCGTTGGCTCGCTTAAGAAATAGACAATCCTTCACCCCCGACTCGCCAGGACGACGGGAACGACACCACAAGGCCGCTAACACAATTCGCCCACACCGGGTGCGGACGCTTTGCAGACGCCGAGTGCTCTGGGATTTTCCCAAGGCCTGAGCAGTGCGGCTTGAAGAACAAGCCCATCGTCCGACCGAACCGTGGCGACTGATTGAGAAATCGAAGGAAACGACATGGATATCCGTAACACGCGGGTGTTGCGCGGACCGAACACCTGGACGCAGTCCACGGTTCTGGAAGTCTGGATCGATCTCACCCCCATGACGACATGGACGTTCACGGAAGTGGACGCGTTCCGCGGTGCGCTCGTTCAGAAGCTGCCGCGATTGATGGAACCCTTGCCGTGCAATGGTCACGGTGAAGGAGACAGCGGTCTCGTGCTGCTGCCCCGCGCTTCCGGTTTGGCGGTGGCCGAATTGATCGCCCGGTGTATCGCCGTCGTTCAACTGAATGCCGGATCGGAAGTCCATTTCGTTCGCGTCTCGGAAAGCCATCAGGCTGGTCTGTTCAAGCTCGCGGTGCAATACCGGGAAGAACGGGTCGGCAAGAAGGCCCTCGAAATCGCGATGGCCTTTGTCACGGCCGTCCGTGCGGGACAAACTTACGATCTCGCCGCGCGGATTACCGAACTGCGCGATCTCGATCAGCAACTGCGGCTCGGTCCGAGCACCTACTCCATTGTCCGTGCCGCGGTGAAACGGGGAATTCCCTTCCGCCGGCTGAATGAAGAAAGCCTCGTGCAACTCGGCCAGGGATCGAAGCAACACCGCATTCTTGCCGCTGCGACCGATCGCACTTCCGCGGTTTCCGAGTCGATCGTGCAGGATAAAGACCTCACGAAGCAGTTATTGCAGGCGATTGGTGTCCCGGTTCCGCGCGGCCGCGCCGTGGCCGATGCCGAAGACGCCTGGGTCGCCGCCCTGGAAATCGGCGTCCCGGTCGTGGTGAAGCCGAAAGACGGCAACCAGGGCCGTGGTGTCGCAGTGAATCTACACACCAAGGAGCAAGTCATTGCCGGTTACGCCGCCGCGGTCGCCCGCTCTGATGATGTGATCGTCGAGAAGTACGCCTTCGGGGCGGATTACCGTCTGCTCGTCATCGGTAACAAGCTGGTCGCCGCCGCTCGCCGGGAACCGCCGCAGGTTATCGGCGACGGTCGCCGCACCATTTCCGAACTCGTCGACGAAGTGAATAAAGACCCGCGTCGTGGCGAACATCATGCGACGTGCCTCAGCAAGATTCCGCTCGATGCCATCGCACAGGGCGTTTTGTCGGAGCAGGGTCTCGCGGCGATGTCCGTTCCGGCAGCCGGTCAGGTCGTGTTGCTTCGCCGCAATGCGAACCTCAGCACCGGCGGTTCGGCGACCGACGTCACGGACCTCGTGCATCCGGAAGTGGCCGGGCGCGTGATTGATGGCGTCCGCATGGTCGGCCTGGATATCGCCGGTGTCGACGTGATCGCCCAGGACATCAGCCGTCCGCTCGAACAACAAGGTGGGGTGATTATCGAGATCAACGCCGCTCCGGGGCTACGGATGCACCTCGAACCGTCGTTCGGCCAGGGCCGTCCGGTGGGTGAAGCCATCGTCAACATGATGTTCCCCAACAACGACAGCGGTCGCATCCCGACCGTCGCCGTCAGCGGGGTGAACGGCAAAACCACCACGACACGGTTGACCGCCCACATCCTGCGTTGCTGGGGCAAACGAACCGGTCTCACCAGCACCGACGGGATTTATCTCGACGACCGCCGCATTGATGACGGCGATTGCAGCGGCCCGCAAAGTGCCCGCATGGTGCTGGCCAATCCGTCCGTGGAAGCCGCCGCGTTTGAAACGGCTCGCGGGGGCATTCTTCGGGAAGGTCTCGGCTTCGACATCTGCGACGCCGCGATCATGACGAACATCGGCGAGGGCGATCACCTTGGCCTGATGGGGATCGACACCGTTGAACAACTCGCCCGGGCGAAGCGCGTCATCATCGAAAACGTGGCATCCACGGGATACGCGGTTCTCAACGCCGCCGATCCGCTGGTCGTTGCAATGGCCGATTACTGCCCCGGCAAAGTGCTCTTCTTCGCCCGTTCGGCGGATCAACCGGTCCTCGCGGCTCACCGTGCCAAGGGGGGCAAGGTGATGTTCGTGCGGGACAACGCCATCATCGCGGCCGAAGGGACATGGGAAGCGAAGATCGCCGACCTGTCCGGCGTGCCGATGACGATGGGGGGCGCAATCGGCTTCCAGGTGGAAAACGCGATGTCCGCCGCCGCCGCTGCATGGACCCTCGGGGTGCCGTTCCAGATCATCCGTCACGCCTTGGAAACGTTTGCTGCGAACCCGTCAAAAGCTCCCGGCCGGTTCAACGTCATCAATTTCCGCGGGGCGACCATCGTCCTCGATTACGGTCACAACACCTCGGCGTTGCGAGCGCTGATCGATGGCCTGAATCACTTCCCCTCGGAACGCCGCGTGATCCTTTACACGGCGACCGGTGACCGCCGCGATCAGGACATCGTCGCTCAAGGGGAACTCGTCGCCGAAGCGTTCGATGTCTGGGTCCTCTTCCAGGATGTCAGCGCCCGCGGTCGGAAGCCGGGCGAAGTCCCCGCGCTGTTGCGGAAGGGCATCAAGCCGACCAGCCGTGTGAAAGAGTGCATCGAGCTGGAAGGGAACGAGCGCTACGCGATTGAAACTACACTCGACCTGATGCAGCCCGGCGACCTCGTTCTCGTACAGGTCGATCAGGTTCACGCCGCGATGGAATGGATCGAGCAGTATCTGAATCGCCTCGCTTTGGAATCGCCCACGAACCAGGCTGCCGTTCCGGCCAAGGGTTGATGGACACGCCGCATCCCGGCTGCTTCTTCGCAGCCGGGATGCTTGTATTGCCACGGTTGGCTGGCGCACCTGTCTTTGATCCCAAAGGGATCGCAGACGGTCGCCGGGGGTTGAGCGCGAGCGATATCCCCGGTCAACATTTGAAAAGAACTGCACCCCGGAGGGGTGCCAGGAGGGTCCGACGCGATCTTCTGGCAGCCCTTCGGGGTGCAACATGATGATCTGCACCCGGTACAGTTTGAAGAGACGGGGCCCCTGCCCCGACTCTTTGGCGGCAAACTGGACCACCACCGGCTACCGTCTGTGACCCCTGCGGGGTCGGCGGGCGTTGCCGTCTTTGTTACGATAGCGGCATGAGCGAAATCGACTATCGCGGTTTGGAATTTCATCACGATGGCTGGGGCCGGCTGGTGGCGACCATGCCCGATGGGACCGTCCATTCCGACGTCGAGCCGGTCCGTTGTTTTCCGTGGACGTCGCCGCAGGAAGCGATTGCCCTGATGGGAGCGGACGGCCACGAGTTGGCCAACATCCCCGCGCTCACGGCATTATCACCCGAGGCCCGCACCATCCTCGAGCGCGATCTTTCCCAGCGCGAGTTCGTGCCGAAAATCGCCCGCATTACGAAGTCGTCCGGGCCGTGGCCGCCGTGTGTCTGGAACGTGATCACCGACCGTGGCGAAACTGTCGTGAAGATCGACAGCGAAGACGACGTCCGCAAGATCGGCCAGCGCGGCGCATTGGTCGCCGACAGCGACGGCGTGCGCTTCCTCATCCCGGACACCACGCAACTCGACCCAACCAGCCTGCGCCATCTGCGCCGATTGCTGTAGAGACGGTGAGCGTCCTGGCGTCAGCCCAAGATGCTCCCGGCACCGTTCTGCATAACGAATCCGCCGTGATCGTCGAGAAATGAAATGTGGGAATCGCTGAAACGGTGGATGGGCTGGACGAATGCCGAATCGCCGCTCACCGACGAACGGCGGAAGTGGATCGATGAACGGTGGACGTGGCTGCAAAACGAGTTTGGTGAGGAGCGGCTGCACGAGCCGTTATTAACACCGTCTCACGAAGACTTTCCCGAAGCTTACACGGGATCGCCGGAGGATGCCGAGCGACTGCTCGATCGCGTTTGTGATCACATGGGTGTCGAGCGTTCCCGTCTGGAATTGCGGCTTTACAAGAGCGAGATGGCTGATGACGTGGCCGCGGGTTTCCGATGGAACTATGCGAATCGCAGTTACGCACTAGGGGCGTACGAGCCAACCGATCAGAAAATCCTCATCTGGTTAGAGAAGAGCCATCTTCATGACGCGCTGTCCGTTGTCAGCACGCTGGCACACGAAGTCGGACATGTCCTGTTGCTGGCCGATGGCCGGTATTCGTCCGAGGAACCGGACCATGAACCGTTGACGGATTTGCTCACCGTTTTCTTCGGGTTGGGGATTTTCACGGCTAATAGTACGCTCCGCTCGGTGAACTGGCGGTATGGCAACTGGGAAGGCTGGAATATCTCCCGACAGGGCTATCTCACCATGCCGGAAGTCGCCTATGCCTTATCACGCTATGTTGAGGTCCGCGGCGAGATTCCGCCGCCGTGGCAGAGATATTTGCGGGCCGATATCCACTCGTTGTTGAGCTACGAACTCCATCTGCGACAGCGGCCGTTACCCGCGCACGCATTCGCGGCGAGCGGAGAAGAGCCGGTCCCCAATCAGGAGGCTGACAACCCGGAGGCGACCGCTGACGACGCCGATTCCGAGGATCACCCCGAATCCAAACTGCCGCCGGGAGACGCGCATTTTTCGCAGGCGGAATTCCTCACCACGCAAGGAAATTACGAAGCCGCCGTCGAACAGTATTCGGCGGCCATCGAACAGCAACCCGACGATTGGGAAGCCTACCAGAAACGAGCGATGGTCCTGATGACGCTGGATCGATACGCGGAGTCGATTGCCGACGCCACCCAAGCGATCGAACACGGTTCCACGGACTGCGATCCCTATGTGTATCGCTCCCGTTGTTACGTAGCGTTGCGCGAGTACGAGAAAGCGCTGGACGACGCCCATCGCGCGGTGCGCATCGCGAGTCGAGATCCCGCCCCTTATCAGGCTCGTGCGGCAGCCTACCTGCGTTTAGGCGAATTCCCGGGCGCACTCATCGACATCAACCGTGCCATCGACCTCCATCCCCGATGGGCGGAATGCTATCTCTTGCGAAGTCAAATTCATGCGAAAGCGGGCGATGAACGCCAGGCTCGTCGCGACGAGGAGGAAGCCATCCGCCGCGACGAGCATCTGAGCGATGAAACCGTTCGCCGCGCGCACATGTGGTGGGCGAGTTAATCGAGGCTGGTGAAGGGAAACGTCATCGGAACCAATTTCGACGGTTCCCGATGCCGCCGCAACAACCCATCCTGCCCGTCCGCACCCAGGCATCAATCTCCGAAGAGACCGGCTTTTACGATCAAAGCCGTTTCACGAAACAGTTCTCGCGGCCGGGTGGCTGGCGTCGGAATCCTCGACGACCCAGTTCCTCGGCAACAATCGTTGATTTCAGCGAGCGTCTCGAAACAACCTCCGGGGCGGCGAAGACTTCGCCCCTGCCACGTCGCGATGTAGTATTAGTTCCCGTCCCCAATTGCTCTCTAGCGCGACGATACCCCATCAGCGCGAGAACTAATCGGATCAAGTACGTCGTAGCTTCGGGAAGAATCCTTCCCAACACTGCCAAAATCAAAGTGGACTCCAGCCACAGCAATACTTTCGTCGGAATCCCCGGAATCTTGCACACCCGTCGCGAGAGGGTGGAGACTCCTGCGTTGATCTGCCTCTCGGATGTGCTCTGGGCGATGTCTAAGAATTCTCAAATCAAGCGCCTCGCCATGATTCAAAGAACCTGCAACTTCAACATAGGCCGTCGTATTTGCGGGTACGGTCTCTAGGGTGATGATAGTGTGAACATCGTCCGAAGAGCGTCGAGTTGAATGCAAACTGTAGATCTTAAGTTCCCTATTTGAGCGGACCGCAATATCAACATTCCTGGCAGGCACACGCGAATGATTCTCAATGCCTACGGTCATCCTGGTAATTGCTTCGTCACTCGTGTCAGCGAGCTCCTTTGTGCGAATCACGAAGTAAGAGAGCTTGGGTGGGATTTGGCGGTCGTAGTACTGCATCAAAAGCACGAAGAATGCAACCATGACGCCGATCGCGGTCCATGTCAGTTCCACTTTCAGCAGATTGAGCGTTGATTTCACTGCTGCTCGAAATTTGGTGCTCATGCGATTGTTTCCCTGTTCACTACCTCACAAACGATGAAAGGTATCCTTCAGATCACTGTCCGAAACGAATGTTCTCCAATTCGCCGGGCGCCATTGGCGGTCACTTTGGGTCGACAACACTTACCCCGCCCAGTCGACTGCGAGAAAGGCGCATCCGTCGCCTGCACTTCTGACCGTGATGGGCTTTGATCACGGGCGCGCGAAAAAAGCCGGGGATCGGGCAGGGCGATCTCCGGCGTGAGTGGAAAGCGGACGGACGGCGGTCAGGCTTGCGGAATCGGTTCGGTGGATTCCGCGCCGTCGCCGACCCGTTCGGTGTGGGTGAGCTCGTCGCGGACAATGTTCATGTCCCGCGGGGCGTCGATCCCCAGCCGAACGGTGTTCGGTCCAATCCGCACAATGGTGATCGTGACGTTGTCACCGATCAGAATCTTTTCACCCGGCTTCCGTGACAAAACGAGCATGTTCCCAACCCCTGTAAGACGTGCCTGATGCTTCCCTGTGGCAACTCGACGTCTGGCCCGACAAGTTCCGTTGATGCGCGCCGGACGCCGCCCACTCCCCGCCCGACTTCACTCACAATCCGAGGCGTCCCTCAAATCGCGTTGAGAAGTGTCATCAAACCGAGAATGGCGTCAAAAAGATAACATCCGTCATGTTGGAAAAGCTATAGCGCCATGCGAAAACTCACGATATCCGAAAAGATTGTTTTCCCAGGCCCATTCCATCCGGACGCGGCGTGCAGTCTCGCTCAATTTGCGACGCAACCCCATTTACGACAATTTGTTACGGATTTAAATCACCCGCAGCGGGAGCCGGCAAAGAACCGAGAAATCACCTCACTTTGCGATATGCCCAGAAAACAGGCACATGAATAATGCGTAAATACTGCGCAATCAATGCCTTCATTATCATCGGAGCAAGCCCGGTAAAGGTGAAGTGAGCGCGGCATTGGTGACCAATCTCGGCGACTCGGTTGCATTTCCGCTGACGCCGTACGATTCTGGCAGGCCTTCTGCCAAGACCGGGCGGTTGGTGCTGCCGCTTCGTTTTTTCACGTGGGCTGGCCCGTGTTGCAGTGCGGGAACCTAAGGAAACTGAAATGGTCCGGATCGGAATCGTCGGCATCGGCTTCATGGGGTGGACCCATTTCGCGGCCAGCACCAAAATCAACGAGGCGGGGAAACCGACCGGTTCCAAGCTGAAAGGGGCCGCCGTCACCGCGATCTGTGCCCGTAGCCCCGAAAAGCTCTCGGGTGACTGGACGTCTATTCAGGGCAACTTTGGCCCGGCGGGTCCGAAACTCGATCTCTCCAAAATCAGCGCGTATGACAATGTGAAGGAGATGCTCGCCGATCCGGATATCGACCTCATTGATATCTGTCTGCCGAACGATCAGCACGAGGCGGTCGCCATTGCGGCATTGCAGGCCGGGAAGCATGTGCTGGTCGAGAAGCCGATCGCCGTCGATCCGAAAGCGGCGGATCGGATGCTCACTGCGGCGGCAAAGTCCGGCAAGCTGCTGATGGTCGGCCAGGTGCTGCCGTTCTTTCCGGAGTTTCAATTCGCTGCCGAATGCGTGGCCAACGGCAAGTACGGCAAGCTGCTCGCGGCTCACATGCGGCGGGTCATCAGCCCGCCGAAGTGGTCCGCGGAGATGTCCGACTTCCGCAAGCTCGGCGGTTGGGGAATCGACCTCCACATTCACGACAACCATTTCATTCGGTTGACGTGCGGGCTGCCGACGCAGGTTTTCTCCCGCGGGCTGCTGCAGGACGGGTTCGTGAACCATGTCCACACGCAGTATGTCTTTGATGACGCGGGGCCGTCCGTCTCGGCGGTGAGTGGCGGGATTGCGGCGGCGGGACTGGACTTCGCCCACGGTTACGAACTCTTCTTCGAGAAGGCGACGGTGATGTACTCCGCGGGGACGATCGGCGGGGCGTGGTGTGTGGATCGCCCGCTGTCGGTCATCGCCGGCGGAAAGGTTACGTCGCCGAAACTGAAGGGCGGTACCGAATGGTGCTCGGCCTTCACGACGGAGATTCAAACCGCGGTCGATTCCGTCAAAACCGGCGTGGCGGCTCCGTTGCTGTCGGGTGAACTGGCCCGAGATGCACTGAAGATTTGTCACGCCGAGGCAAAGAGTATTGCGTCGGGGAAAGCGGTGAAGGTGTGACAAGGACTCGCTCCCATGCTCTGCGTGGGAACGCACGGCCGCGACGCTCTGCGTCGCCTTCTTGAAAGCGCGAAGACGACGCAGAGCGTCGAAGATAGACGTTCCCACGCAGAACATGGGAACGAGTAAGATGGGATCATGTTACAGAATTTGCCCTTCAACACGCTGCATCACAAAGGTCTGACCATCGAGGGGTACTCGCGCGCGGCGGTGCAGAGTTACTGGCGGATTCCTGAACTCAAACTCGGCTTCGATCTCGGCGGCAGCCCGTGGGAATTCATGGGAACGCCGACGATTTTCATCACGCATGCGCATCTCGATCACATGGCCGCGCTGCCGGTGTTTGTGGCCCGGCGGCGGATGATGAAGATGGAACCGCCGACGATTTACGTCCCCGCGGAGACCGTCGAGTGGGTCGACAAGCTGCTCAAAGTCTGGCAGCGACTCGATCGCGGACGAATGGTGTGCAACCTCATCGGCGTCGAACCGGGACAGGAGATTGAACTGTCGCGCGAGCATGTGGTCGAGGTGTTCAAGACGACACACACAGTGCCCTCGGTGGGGTACTGCGTGTGGCAGCGTCGCAAGAAGTTGAAGGCGGAATATCAGACTCTCAGCGGCGATCAGATTCGCGACCTGCGACTGTCGGGGGTCGATGTCACCGCGGAATCCCGCATGCCACTGGTGGCCTACACCGGGGACACGTCACCGCCGGGATTGGATGGGTATCCGCCGTTGTTTGATGCGCAGATTCTGCTTACCGAACTGACGTTCTTCCGGCCGGAACACCGCAAGGAAAAGATCCACAAATTCGGCCACATGCACCTGGACGATTTTCTGGAGCGGGCCGAGCGGTTCAGGAACGAGCTGATCATCGCCATGCACTTCAGCACGCGGTATCAGACGGACCAGATCGAGCGAGCCGTGATGAAGAAGATGCCCGCGATCCTGCGCGACCGCGTGAAGCTGTGGTTGTAAACACGAAGAGATTTTAGCCACAAGAGGCACAGAAGACACAAAAGGGAGAGCAAGACGCCCAGCCATTGCCATGGCTGGGTTGTTTTGTTTTCCGAGAGAATGATTCTTGTTCAGGATACGAATGCTTGTTTAGACTGAGGGATTAGTGGCAAACGAGATGGCTACATGAACGACCATTGGGGCAGCATACTCAGCTTTGGTGCAGTAGGCCTGATCTATCTGGTCTTTGCCCGGTTTTTTGCTGGTCGAAGTGGCGATCCCGCTCGCGATCATTCCCAATCGACAAACTATCGCTTGTTGGGAACATCGATTCTGTTGATCGCTATCGGATTCGGTGTGTTTCTTCTTTTGGGGATGTGAGCAGCGAAACTCTCTCTGAACACTTCGCAGGTTCAAACGCTGACGAAAAGAAACAACCCAGCCATGGCAATGGCTGGGCTTCACGGTCTCTATTACTTTCTGTGACTTCTGTGCCTTTTTGTGGCTAAAACTCTTCTCTTCGAGCGCAGCAAGGCCGAGTCGGACGCTGATCCGACTCGGCCTTGCGAGTGTGCGATGAACGAACGCAGCGATCCCGGTTACTTGTGGATCGGCGGACCCATGGGGTCGTGGCGTTCGGTGATGACCGGGCAATTCGGGGCCATTTCCGCGTTCAGCGCGGTGTAGTCGGCCCACTGTTCCGGCAGATTGTCCTGGTGGAAGATCGCGAGGGGCGGGCATTCCGGCACGCACGCTTCGCAGTCGATGCACTCATCCGGATGGATGAAGAGCATCGCTTCCCCCTCGTAGAAGCATTCGACCGGGCAAACGGTCACGCAATCGGTGTACTTGCAGTTGAAACACGGTTCTGCGACGACGTGCGTCATGCCAACTCTCGCCTAGCTGAATTGCCCAAGGGACTGCCTCGGCGAATACGGGACACCGAAAGCACCATCTTGTCGAACCGGAAAAGTCTTAGCAGACTTCCACCGATTTCACCGAATCGTAGTAGCCCCCCGCTGTATCGTCAAGCACGTTCCGGGGCTTCAACGGATTCTGTGGACTCCCATAATTGAGAATGCCTTCCGACGTTACAAGTTCTCCAGCAAGGAATTACGGCAGGTCCGATTTGCCCATCAGGTAGCGGTCACATTCCCGCGCGGCGCCGCGGCCTTCGTTGATGGCCCACACGATGAGACTCTGGCCGCGGCGGCAATCGCCCGCGGCGAAGACGCCTGGGACGTTGGTGGTGAACTTGCCGTGGTCGGCTTTGTAGTTCGAGCGCGGATCGAACTCGATCCCCAATTGTTCGCCGACGGTCTTTTCCGGGCCTTTGAAACCGAGGGCGAGGAAGCACAACTGGGCTGGCCATTCGCGCTCGGAACCGGGGATCACCGAGAACGGCGTATTCTTTTCGGTGTCGGGCCTGGACCAGTCGAGCCGCATGGTTTTTACGGCGCGAAGGTTGCCCTTGTCGTCGCCGAGGAACTCCGCGGTTTGGATCGCATACTCGCGCGGGTCTTCGGCGAGGGTCTTGCCGGGCATCGTTGAGTAATCGAACTTCGCGGCGGCTTCTTCGTGGCCGTAATCCTTCTTATAGACCCGCGGCCATTGCGGCCAGGGATTGTTCGTCGCCCGTTCATTCGGCGACTGCGGCACCACTTCGAAGTTGATCAGACTGCAGCAACCGTGGCGGAGCGATGTCCCGCAGCAATCGGTCCCGGTGTCGCCGCCGCCGATGACGATGACGTCTTTATCCTTCGCGGAAATGTATTCCCCGTCGGCGAGATTGGAATCGAGCAGGCTCTTCGTGTTGCGGTGCAGAAACTCCATCGCGAAGTGGATGCCGTTCAACTGGCGACCCGCTGTCTTGGCGAAGAAGTCGTTGGGCACCGTTGCCCCGGTGGCGAGAACCACGGCGTCGAATTGTTTCTTGAGTTCATCGGCGGTGATGTCCTTCCCGACCGCGGTGTTGGTCTGGAAGATGATCCCTTCGCGCGCCATCAGGTTGACGCGGCGTTGCACGACTTCCTGCTTATCGAGCTTCATGTTGGGGATGCCGTACATCAGCAAGCCGCCGATGCGGTCCGCGCGCTCGAAGACCGTCACCGTGTGACCGACGCTGTTGAGTTGCGCGGCCGCGGCCAATCCTGCGGGGCCGGAGCCGATGACTGCGACTTTCTTACCGGTGCGCGACGGCGGCGGTTGCGGGACGACCCAACCTTCTTCAAACCCTTTGTCGATGATCGTGCATTCGATGTTCTTGATCGTCACCGGCGGCTTGTTGATGCCGAGGACGCACGACCCTTCGCACGGAGCCGGGCAGACGCGGCCGGTGAATTCCGGGAAGTTGTTCGTCTTGTGGAGCCGGTCGAGCGCTTCCCGCCAATGTCCGCGGTAGACGAGATCGTTCCATTCGGGAATGAGGTTGTTGACCGGGCAGCCCGCCGCCATGTTGTTGATGAGCGTCCCTGTGTGACAGAACGGCACGCCGCAATCCATACACCGCGCCCCCTGTTTTTTCAGGTCGGCTTCGGGCATGGGCGAGTGAAACTCGTTCCAGTCGAGCACCCGCAGTTCCGGCGACCGTTCCCCGGGAATCTGGCGGGCGAACTCTTTAAATCCAGTCGGCTTACCCATGATGCAAAATCACATTCGATGCGAGGAGGGAACCACGAAAGGCACGAAAAAGGCGAAAAGGGAAAAGGCCAGCGGAAGAGGTCAATTCACGATCCGCTCGTATTGCAGTTTGGGGTGATGGTTGAAATTCACCAGGAGGCCGAGTTGCATGTTTGTTGCTTTCAGATAATTGAGCACCTGAGCACGAAAGATGTCGGTTAGCTCCGTGACGGCTTTGATTTCCAAGACTATGGCGTCGTAGCAAATGGAGTCCGGGGTATAGCCTTTTCTCAACAGACGATGCTTGTATCGCAACGGCAACTCCATTTGCGATCTTGCGGGCAACCCCTGTAGCGCAAACTCGATTTCGAGACATTCTTGATAAACGGCTTCCAGAAAACCTGGACCCATTTCACGGTAGACCTCGAAACACGCTCCCATAATGCGATACGACTCATCGGGCAGAACGATTTCGCTCATCCCCACAACCCTTTCGCGTTTTTAGCGTGTTTCGTGGTTCCCGCCTTCTTTCCTAAGCCATTGATGGCACCCGCGCGGCTTCCGCTTCTTTCTTCTGTTCGGCGAGGGCGCGTTTGTAGTCGATGGGCATCACCTTTTTGAACTGGCCGAGCGTCGTGTCCCACAGATCGAGGATCCCCGCGGCGACGGCGGAACCGGTGTACTTGTGGTGCTTGGCGATCATCTCGCGGAGTTCGTCGATGTCCTCGCTGTCTTCGACTTTCTCCAGGGCGACCATTTCGAGATTGCAGCGGCCGAGGAGTTCATCGCGTGGATCCCACACGTAGGCGATTCCGCCGGACATCCCCGCGGCGAAGTTGCGGCCCGTCGCTCCGAGGATGATTGCGCGGCCGCCGGTCATGTATTCGCAGCCGTGATCGCCCACGCCTTCCACCACTGTCCACGCGCCGGAGTTCCGCACGCAGAAACGTTCCGCCGCGCGACCCCGGAAGTAGGCTTCCCCTTCGGTCGCTCCGTACAGACAGACGTTGCCGACGAGGATGTTGTCTTCCGGTGTGAACGAGGCATTCTTCGGCGGATAGATCACGATCCGGCCGCCGGAAAGTCCCTTGCCGACGAAATCGTTGGCGTCCCCTTCGACTTCGATCGTGATCCCTTTCGCCATCCAGGCCCCGAGGCTTTGCCCCGCGGAACCCTTACAGCGAATGTGAATCGTGTCGTGCGGCATTCCATGTTCGCCCCACTTCTTCGAGACCTCGTGGCTGAGCATCGTCCCCAACGCGCGGTCGATGTTCTGCACTTCGATGTCGAGTTGCTTCGGCTCGCCGGTCTGAATCGCGTTCTGACATTCGCGGATCAGGTCGTTGTCGAGTTGATACTCCATGCCGTGCTGCTGGGCGATCTGGCAGTACGTCCCCACATTCGGATGCGGCTTGGTCGCCGGGGTGAGAACGCGGGAGAGATCGATGTGCTTCGTCTTCCAGTGCGTGACCGTTGGATCGAGTTCCAGCATGTCCGACCGGCCGACCATTTCGTTGATGGTGCGGAAGCCGAGTTGAGCCATGATCTCGCGGGCATCTTCCGCCACCATGAAGAAGTAGTTGATGAGATGTTCCGGCATCCCATTGAACAGCGCCCGCAGTTGCGGATCCTGCGTGGCGATGCCGACGGGACACGTGTTGAGATGACACTTCCGCATCATGATGCAGCCGAGCGTAATCAATGGAGCCGTCGAGAAGCCGAACTCTTCGGCTCCCAGCAGCGAGGCAATCACCACGTCGCGACCGGTCTTCAACTGGCCGTCGGTCTGCAAGCGAACACGGCTGCGTAGATCGTTGAGCACCAGCGTCTGATGCGTCTCCGCGATCCCGAGTTCCCACGGCAACCCGGCGTGCTTGATGCTCGTCAATGGTGAAGCTCCCGTCCCGCCGGAGTCCCCCGCGATGAGAATGTTGTCCGCATGGCCTTTTGCCACCCCGGCGGCAATCGTCCCGACGCCGACTTCCGACACCAGCTTCACCGATATGCGTGCCCGCGGGTTGCTGTTCTTCAGGTCGAAGATCAGTTGCGACAGGTCTTCAATCGAGTAAATGTCGTGATGCGGCGGCGGGCTGATGAGACCCACGCCCGGCGTCGAATGCCGGGTCGCGGCGATGACCTTGTCGACCTTGTGACCGGGCAGTTCGCCCCCTTCACCGGGCTTAGCTCCCTGCGAGATTTTGATCTGCAATTCGTCAGCGTTGGTGAGGTACCAACTGGTGACACCGAAGCGACCCGACGCGACCTGCTTGATGGCGGACCGCTTGGAATCGCCGTTCGGCATCGGCGCGAACCGCTTGTAATCTTCGCCCCCCTCACCCGTGTTGCTCTTGCCACCGAGGCGATTCATGGCGATGGCGATCGTCTCGTGCGCTTCCGCCGAGATGCTGCCGTAGCTCATCGCGCCGGTGCAGAACCGCTTAACGATGTCCTTCGCCGATTCGACTTCATCGAGCGGGATCGACTTGCCCGGCTTGAACCGTACCAGTCCGCGGAGATGGCACTCCCGCGCGACCTGCTCGTTGATCAGCTTGGCAAATTCCTTGTAGGAGTTCTTGTCCCCTTGCCGTGCGGCTTTCTGGATGCTCGCAATTGTGAGCGGAATCCAGGCGTGCTTTTCGCCACTGGAACGCCAGTGGAACAGACCGAAGTTCGGCAATACCGGCAACCGCGATTCATCGCGAGTCGGGTAACCGAGTTCATGCCGCCGGAGCGTTTCTTCGGCGAGAATCTCGAAGCCGACGCCCCGGATGCGGCTGGCCGTGCCACGGAAACAGAGGTCGACGACTTCGCCGCTGAGGCCGACGGCTTCAAAGATCTGACCGCCCTTGTAGCTTTGCAGCGTGGAGATGCCCATCTTGGCCATCACCTTCAGGATGCCCTGCTTGGTGGCCTTGCGGTAGGCGGCGGTGATTTGTTCGTGAGTCCAGTCGCCCGGCAGTTCGCCGTCGTCCTGCACCTGCCACAGCGCTTCAAACGCCAGATACGGGTTGATCGCATCGGCCCCGTAACCAGTCAGCAAACAGAAGTGATGGACTTCCCGCGCCTCGGCGGTTTCCACAACGATGCCGATCCGCGTCCGTTCTTCATTGCGGACGAGGTGATGATGCACCGCCCCGGTGGCGAGCAACGCACTCACCGGCAGGCGATCGGCGCGGGTCGCGCGATCGGACAGAATCACGAGCGCGTAACCGTCGGCAATCGCTTGCCGTGATTCGGCGCAGATGCGTTCCAGCGCCGGTTGCAGCCCCTTCACCCCTTCCGACTTCGGATAGGTGATATCGATCGTCTTCGTCCGCCAGTTGCGGTAATCCAACCCCTTCAACGAGGCGAGTTCTTCGTTGGTGAGAATCGGATGCGGGACGGCCAGTCGATGGCATTGCCCCGCTGTCGTTTCCAGCAGGTTGCCTTCGGGGCCGATGTAGCACTCCAGCGACATGATGACTTCTTCCCGCGTCGAGTCGATCGACGGGTTCGTCACCTGCGCGAAGAGTTGCTTGAAGTAATCGTAGAGCGGCCGCGGCTGATCGCTCATGCACGCCAAGGCCGAGTCATCCCCCATCGAGCCAATCGGGTCTTTCTTGGTCGTGATCATCGGAATCAGCATGAATTGCAGCGATTCCGTGGTGTAACCGAACGACTGCATGTGGGCGAGCAGGTCTTCGCCCACCATCCGCGGCGGCGCTTCCACCTGCGGAAGTTCGCTCAATTGCAGCCGCTGTTCCTTGAGCCACTGACCATACGGCCGGCGGGTGGCGAAGTCCTTCTTGAGTTCTTCGTCCGGAATCAAGCGGCCCTGTTCAAAGTCGACGAGGAACATCTTGCCGGGCTGCAACCGACCCTTGAACTTGACGTTCTTCGGATCGATTTCGAGCACGCCGACTTCGCTCGCCATCACCACGCGGTCGTCGTGGGTGACGTAATACCGGCTGGGACGCAGGCCGTTGCGATCGAGTGTCGCGCCGATGACGTTGCCGTCGGTGAAGCTGACCGACGCCGGGCCGTCCCACGGTTCCTGTAGTGCCGAGTGATACTCGTAGAACGCCCGCTTGTCTTCGGGCATCGACTCGTGGTTCTGCCACGCTTCCGGCACCATCATCATGACGGCTTCGGGCAGGCTGCGGCCGCTGAGGAGCAGCAATTCCAGCGCATTGTCGAAGTTGCCCGAGTCGCTGCAATGGGGCTCGATGATCGGAAAGAGCTTCGGCAGATCGTCGCCGAAGAGTTCCGACTTCATCATCCCCTGGCGGGCATAGGTCCAGTTGCTGTTGCCGCGGACGGTGTTGATTTCGCCGTTGTGGGCAATGTACCGCTGCGGGTGAGCGCGGTCCCAACTCGGAAACGTGTTCGTACTGAACCGCGAGTGGACCATCGCCAGATGGCTGGTGTAGTCCTCTTGTTGCAGGTCCGGGAAGAACGGCCGGACTTGCTCGGGGGTGAGCATCCCCTTGTAGATCAGCACCCGGCTCGACAGCGAGCAGCAGTAGAACATCAGCGCCTGCGGCAGATTCCCTTCGCGCAACCGGTGACTGGCCCGCTTACGGATCACGTAGAGTTGCCGGTCAAACTCGGCCTGATCGATCCCCGGCGCGGCCGCAATGAAAACGTGTTCAAATGCCGGCATCGCCGCCCGGGCGGACGGACCGATATCGGCCAATGACGGTTCATGCGGCACCTTCCGCCAGCCGATCATTGCCTGGCCTTGCTCGGCGACGAGGCGGGTGAATTCGTCCTTACAGATCGCCCGCTGTTCGGGATCGGTCGGCAGGAACACGAGACCGACGCCGTATTTGCCGGGCTCGGGCAACTGTACGCCCCACTCGGCATTGGCCACGCGGCCCATGAAGGCATGCGGCAGCGCGGTCAAAATCCCCGCGCCGTCGCCCGTGTTCGCTTCGCAGCCGCACGCCCCGCGGTGGGACATGTGCCGGAGCATCCGCAGTGCGTCTTCGAGAATCTGGTGCGACCGCTGACCTTTGATATGGGCCACGAAGCCGACGCCGCAGTTGTCGTGCTCATAGGCGGGATCATAAAGACCCTGCGCCTTCGGCGTGCCATCGGAAAAAAACAGTTCCGGGTTGCGGGTGAAGAGGGGGGTATCGGTCATACTTCGGCACTCATTTCGAGGGAAAACGTCGGGGCGGGGGCCCCGACCTCGTTACTCGTTCCCATGCTCTGCGTGGGAACGTCTTCTCTTCGACGCTCTGCGTCGCGTCTTTCTCTTCTGTCGATCAATCAGGTCAGATTCATGGTGTTCATCGTGCGACGCGGAGCGTCGCAGCCGTGCGTTCCCACGCGGAGCGTGGGAACGAGTTCAACGAGTTCAGTTAAGTGTTCGCCGCCACCGGAAGCGGCTTTTTTGCAGCGGGGGCGGCGGCTTTGGGACGAAAAAACGACTCCGGAGGTTCGTGCAGGATTTCCAGAAACCGCTGCACTGCGGTCGTGGGCGAATTGTGACGCTTGTGGATAATTCCCAGCCGACGCACCCAGCGGACATCTTCTAACTTGAGCATCCGCAACGACCCGATCTCCATCTCCCGGCGGACCGATGTAATCGGCAGAAGCGCAATCCCCGAACCGATTTCCACCGCCCGCTTGATCGTTTCAATGTTGTCGAATTCATGGACGACATCGACCGAAACCTTGGCCTGTCGCAGCCAACGGTCCAGCTCCACCCGAATTTGCAATTCCGATGTAAATGTAACCAGAGCCTCGCCGTCCAATTCCGCGGCAACCAGCGTTTTCCGGGCCCCCAGACGATGCTGCGGGGAGACCACCACCACCATTTCCTGCTCCTGCCACGGAATGCAGGTCAGATCGGCTCGTTTCGGCGGAAATGACATCAGCCCGAGATCGGCCTCTTCGCTGCTCACCCGATCGAGTACGGCGTCGGGATGGAGATACCGTAATTCCAGCGCCGCGTCCGGGTAGAGATGCTCGAACTGCTTCACATAGCAGTCCATCTGGAGCAGACCCACCGAATAAATGGCCGCAATGCGCACCGGACCCGTCACCTTATCCCGCACCTGAAGCACGCGATCTTCCAGTCGGCGGTAGCTTTCCAGCAACTCCCGGCAACCAGTGTAATACGCTTGCCCGGAAGGAGTTAACTCCAGAGGACGCTTGTCGCGGTTGATGAGCTCCAGCCCGAGGTGCTTTTCGATAGCCTTGACGGTTTCACTCGCTACCGGTTGAGAAACGCCGAGCGACTTCGCAGCCCGAGAAAAGCTGCGCAAGCTGGCGACTTCACAGAAAAGTTCGAGGTCCCGAAGATCCATGCGGTGCCACTTATCGGAAGGGGCGATACGGAGTCATGTTAACTATCGCTCCCGCAAAAGCAAGAGTCTAGGATTATCGAATAGAGGAAGTCAAGCAGAATTGGGTTCGCCGATGGTCCAGGGAATCGGCCCCGCATCCGCAGGCCGGTGATTCTATAGAGAACGGGCTTCGATTCTACAGAATCAATTGCGGTTCCCATGTCGCCCGGTTATGCTCACGGGGGCGACAATTGATGTCTGCATTGCGGAGCCGGTTTCATGACAGTCGTCGGTCAACCCGCTGTTTCCCCACCCCGTGGCACACGACGCGAGGCGATTGTGGAATCGCTGCTGGCCGACGTCTTTCAGGGACGGTTGCGGGCGGGGCAGCATCTCGTCACGCAGGAGCTTGCCGAGCGGTATGCCGTTTCGCACACGCCCATTCGCGAAGCCCTGATCGCCCTCGCCGGCATCGGTATCATCACACTGGCCCCCAACCGCGGGGCCGTGGTTCGACAGGTGGGGGCGAAAGAAGTCCGCGAAGTCTGCCAGGTCCGCAAAGCTCTCGAATGTGAAGCCGTGCGACTCGCCTGCGGTCGGATTTCTCCGGCGGAATTGCAGGCGCTGGCGTTAGAATTGAAGAAGTTGGCCGGTCGCACCGGGGCCAACGGATTGCGACAGGTGGCGAAGGCCAGAGAACTCGACAGCCGCTTACACGACCTGATCGCCGATGCCTCGGGCAACCAGTTTCTCAAGCAGGAATTGAACCGGCTCAAACTATTATTTCGGGCCTTCCGTGATGTCGCCTGGGAACATGACGGAGCCCATAATGATTTTCACCGCCTCACCGAAGAGGCGTACGAACATGTGGTGATTGTCGAAGCCCTGCTCACGAACGACGCCAAAGCCGCGGCGCGGGCGATGTCCCGTCACATCCGCAGCGGCATGGTGTATTGGTCGCGGGCACTGACGGCGTCGACGAAACAACAATGAAAATTCAAATGTCGAAATCCGAAAGAAATCTTAAGTTCGGAAAAGGAGAAACGTGCTAATACAACACGTTTCTCCCTTTCTGAATTTGGTGCTTCCTTCGGATTTCGATATTCGGATTTAGAATTTCCCCTGGAGACTTCATCCGATGAAATGGCTCGCCTTCATCCTGCTGACGATTTCGTCGTCCTTGGCCGTCGCTGAAGAACCATTGCAATACAACCGCGATATCCGGCCGATTCTCGTCGACATGTGCTTTGCGTGTCACGGGGCGGATAGTGCCGCGCGGAAAGCGGATTTGCGGCTCGATCAGCGCGATGCGGCGATCACCCGCAAGGCGATTGTCGCGGGGGACGCCGCGCAGAGCGAGATGATCCGCCGCATCCTGTCGAACGATGCCGACGAAGTCATGCCGCCGCCGAGCACGAAGAAAGTGCTCACCGCGAAACAGAAGGCGACGTTGCAACGCTGGGTGCAGGACGGTGCGACGTACCAGCAGCATTGGTCGTTCATTGCCCCCGCCCGCGGCGAACTTCCTGCGGTAAAAAACGCCGCGTGGGTTCGGAATCCGATTGATCGCTTTACTCTCGCCCGGCTGGAAGCGGAAGGACTCGCCCCCGCGCCGGAAGCCGATCAACGAACGCTCGCCCGCCGGTTGAGTCTCGATTTGACCGGATTGCCGCCGTCACCCGATCTCGTCGAGAACTTCGTCAACGACCGTTCCGCGGACGCTTACGAAAAACTGGTCGACACGCTGCTGAAGTCGCCGCAGTGGGGCGAACATCGCGGCCGTTACTGGCTCGATGCGGCCCGGTACGCGGACACCCATGGCATCCACTTCGACAACTATCGCGAAGTCTGGGCGTATCGCGAGTGGGTCATCAATGCCTACAACCGGAACCTGCCGTTCGATCAATTCACGATCGAACAACTCGCGGGCGATCTCCTGCCGGAAGCGACGCTCGACCAGAAAATCGCGTCGGGATTCAACCGCTGCAACATCACGACCAGCGAAGGGGGGACGATCCCCGAAGAGTATTACGTCCTCTACACGCGCGATCGAACCGAAACGGCCTCACTCGTGTGGATGGGTCTGACGACGGGCTGCGCGGTCTGCCACGATCACAAGTTCGACCCCGTTTCGCAGAAAGAGTTCTACGAACTGGCCGCGTTCTTCAACAACACGACGCAGAACGCAATGGACGGCAACGTCAAAGACACGCCGCCCATCCTCACCGTACCACAGGCTGCTGACCGCGTTCGCTTTGGCCAGATGGACGGCCTCATTGCGACGGCGAAGCAAGCTGTCGAGCAACGCAAACAGTCCGGACGGCCTGTCTTCGATCAATGGCTCGCCGAGGTGAAACCCGAAACCGCGACCGTGTCGTTGCCGGAGTCAGGATTGCAATTCCGTCTGCCGCTCGATGAAGGCCAGGGGGACACGCTGAACTACTTCGTCCCCGGCGAAATGCGCGCGACGAAGTTGACGAAGCCTGTCGAGTGGAAACCCGGCCAGACCGGTGCGAAGGCGATTAACCTGAATCAAGGTGGTGCCGCCGAGTTCGCGAACGTCGGCGACTTCGACAAAAACCAGGCGTTTTCCTGCGGCGCATGGGTGCAACTTCCGGCGAACGATGGGGCCGGGGCCATCGTCGCGCGCATGGATGACGGCAACGATTACCGCGGTTGGGATCTGTGGATCGAAGGCCGCCGTGTCGGCACGCATATCATCCACAAGTGGCAAGATGATGCGCTGAAAGTCGTCTCCAAAAATCAAGTGAATGCCAACGAATGGGCGCACGTGCTGGTGACCTACGACGGTTCGATGAAAGCCGCCGGGGCGAAGGTCTACATCAACGGCGAGTTGCAGCAAACCAATGTCCAGGCTGATGGCCTGAAGAACACGACGAAGACGGAAGTCCCGTTCAAACTCGGTCAACGCCATAACACCAGCCCGCTGCCGGGCGTGACGATCAACGATGTCCGCGTGTACGACCGGGCGCTGACCGATGCGGAAGTCGCCGCGCTGGCGAAGACATCCCGGTATGCAGCCCTGCTTGCGAAAACGGCCGAACAACGCACGCCGGATGAAAAGAACGAGCTGTATCAATGGTGGCTGTCGACGAAAGATGAGCCGTATCAAACTGCGGTCACCGACGTGCAGAAACTCGAACGCGAGCAGGCGGACATCAAAGCCCGTGGCACCATTGCCTCCATCATGAACGAGAAGACCGAACCGGCGATGGCGTTCATTCTCTTCCGCGGGGAATACGACAAACGGCGGGATCAAGTCACTCCCGCGACTCCCGCTGCGCTGCCTGCTTTCCCTGTCGAGGCACCGAAAAACCGCCTTGGTTTAGCGAAATGGCTCCTCGATCCGCAGCATCCCCTCACGGCCCGCGTGACGGTCAATCGCAGTTGGCAGGAACTCTTCGGCCAGGGCTTGGTCCGAACCGCGGGCGACTTCGGCATCGCGGGGGAAGTCCCGTCGCATCCGGAACTGCTCGACTGGCTGGCGATCGAATTCCGCGAGAAGAACTGGGATATCAAGCAGTTCTACAAACTGCTGGTAACGTCAGCGACCTACCGTCAATCGGCGGTCACCACGAAGGATAAAATCGAGAAAGACCCGTCGAATCGGTTGCTCAGCCGGGGACCACGGTTCCGCATGGATGCCGAGATGGTCCGCGATTATGCCCTCGCCGCCAGCGGGCTGCTCGTTCCGAAGATTGGCGGCCCGAGCGTCAAACCGTATCAACCCGATGGCGTGTGGGAAGCGGTCGCCATGCTCGGCAGCAACACTCGGGACTACCGGGCCGACAAGGGCGAGAACCTTTACCGTCGCAGCATGTACACCTTCTGGAAACGCAGTGCCCCGCCCGCGAGCATGGACATCTTCAACGCCCCGGCTCGCGAAGTCTGTACCGTCCGTCGCGAACGAACCAACACGCCGCTCCAGGCGCTGGTCACCCTCAACGATCCGCAAATGGTCGAAGCCGCGAAAGCCCTCGCCCAGAAGACAATCAAAGACGCGAAACCCACCGTTGCCGACCGCATCGACTTCCTCGCTCGCCGTTTGATCGCTCGGTCGCTACGAGCCGAAGAACAGGCGATTGTCCAGCAATCCTTCACCGATTTGTCGGCCTATTACACTGTCCATCCAGATGACGCTAACAAATTATTAGGCGTCGGCGAAATGACTATCGATGCCAGCATGAATGCCCCCGAACTTGCCGCGTGGGTGATGTTGGCGAACGAACTGATGAACCTGGATGAAGTGTTGAATAAGTAGCATGATTGGTGAGGAGCGATGATGACTCCCGCGTTTCCCGGAATGAACCCGTTTTTGGAAGGCCCTCCCTACTGGGTGATCCTGCATGGCTGGCTCGTGCGCGAACTCGCGCGGCTGCACATTCCCGAAGCCCGGACACTCGGCTGTGAGATCGATGTCGAACGGCGGTTGTACCAACGCGATACGAGCGGACGGCTGATGTTCGTTGGTGAGCCCGATGCCCTTGCGTTCCCGGCGAGTGAAGGCATTCCCGTGACGGGACATTCAGCGGGGTTGAGTTCCGAGTCCAACGTCGCCGTCGCCGAGGCCGTGCATGAAATCGTCTGGGGCGATGACGAAGAACAGCCGTGGCAGGATTATCTCGTGATCCGCGAAGGCCGCGCCTTTCAGCGCACGCTTGCCGTCGTGGAGTTGCTCAGCCCCGCCAACAAGGACAACCGCGAATACGCCGAGGTGTACCGCGAAAAAGTCCGGCCGTACGAATCGTCCCAGACCAGCTTCATGGAAATCGATCTGTTGCGGGCGGGAACCAACCCCTCGCGCGACAAGTTCCCGGAGTTGCCGCCGACGCCGTATTTCGTGTTCGTCGACCGCAAACTCGGACGCAGCCATCACGAAGAAGGCTACCCCGTCCGCTTGGCGGAGCCCCTGCCGACAGTCAATCTGCCGCTGGGGCCGGGACGTCCGGATTTGCCGCTGAATCTCGGAGCGGCGTGGTCGGCGGTGATGGAAATTTGCTGGCGCGACCGCTGGCTTCACGAGTTTGACCCCGATCCGCCGGGACCCCTGTCGGAAACCGACCGCGACTGGGTCCGGCAGATTATGAAATCGTCATCGGCATCAACCTGATTTTCGCCCGTTGTCGGCACCTTGCCTCCAAATCCACGGAAACGTGTCCATGAATCTCTTCGATGAATACCGCAGCGCCCTCACCCGCCGGCATTTCTGTCAGCAGGGTTCGCATCTGCTCGGCGGGGCGGCGCTGGCTTCACTGCTGGGGCAGGCTCGCACTGGCCATACTGCTCCTGCAGAGACCGCCGGGGAACGCTCGGTGCATGCGCATCCGGCGCAGATTGCTTCGCGGGCCAAGCATGTGATCTATCTGCACATGGTCGGCGGGCCGTCGCAGATGGACTTATACGACTATAAACCGGTCATGCAGGACTGGTTCGATAAAGATCTGCCGGAATCGGTCCGCATGGGACAACGTCTCACAACGATGACTTCCGGACAAAAACGGTTTCCGATAGCCCCGTCGAAATATCAGTTCGCCCAACAGGGCGAATGCGGTATGTGGATGTCGGAGATGCTGCCGTATACCGCGAAAATGGCCGATGACCTCTGTTTCATGCGCAGTATGAATACGGAAGCGATCAATCATGAACCCGCCATCAGTTTCATGCAGACGGGTAATCAGAACACCGGGCGGCCGTGTCTGGGGTCGTGGGCGTCGTACGGACTCGGTTCGCTGAACGAAGACTTACCGTCGTTCGTGGTGCTGGTCGCGAAGCCGAGCAATCAGGAACAGGTGCAGGCCATCTCCGCGCGGTTGTGGGGTTCGGGCTATCTCCCCGGGGAACATGCGGGGGTCTCGTTCCGCTCCGGTCCCGATCCGATCCTCTACATCAACAACCCGCCCGGCGTGCCGAAGGAGATTCGTCGGAAGACACTCGATGGCTTGAAGTCACTCAACGAATTGACGTATCAGCAACTCGGCGACCCCGAGACGAACACCCGCATCCAGCAGTATGAGTTGGCGTACCGCATGCAGGCGAGTGTCCCCGATCTCGTCGATCTGAAAGACGAAACCGAGAACACCGAAAAACTCTACGGCCCCGATATCCGCAAACCGGGTTCGTTCGCCCACACGGTATTACTTGCTCGACGGATGGTCGAGCGCGGCGTGCGGTTCGTGCAAATTTATCACAACAACTGGGACCATCACGGCAACCTCGTCGGCCGGATGAAAGACCAGACCCGCGATGTCGACCAGCCGTGCTATGGTCTCGTGCAGGATCTCAAAGCCCGCGGGTTGCTCGACGACACGCTCATCATCTGGGGCGGCGAGTTCGGCCGCACGATTTACTCTCAAGGCGGCGTCTCGAAGGAAAACTATGGCCGCGATCACCACCCGCGGTGCTTCACCATGTGGATGGCCGGCGGCGGCAGCAAACCCGGCACCATCTACGGGGAAACCGACGATTTTTCGTACAACATTGTCAAAGACCCGGTTCCCATTCACGACTTCCACGCCACCGTGCTCCACCTGTTGGGGTTCGATCCGGAAGCCTTCACCTACAAGTTCCAGGGGTTGGATCAAAAGCTCACTGGAGTGGAACCGGCGCACGTGATTCCGGCGCTGATTGCGTGATCTTATCGCCGTTGCCTCTGGATTCTGCAAAGCGGCAAGCGGGGGGTGTTGTCACTCTGACTCTCAACCCTCAACTCTCCACCTCTTGCAAACTTTCCCCAGCAGGGTACGATGCCTGACGACTTGGGTGCCGACGGGCGTGTGGCCTGCCGGAGAATAGGGAAGACGGTGTGAATCCGTCGCGGTCCCGCCGCTGTAACCGGGGACGAACCCTGCACATGCCACTGCGGATGATCCGTGGGAAGGCGCAGGGAGAGAACGATCCGGAAGCCAGAAGACCTGCCCGTTAGTCGTTGAACACAGCCAACGTTCTGCGCGAACAACACGACTTGGCATGCCTGACACGACACGCTCTCCGGGCGCGTTGGTGTTCGGGATCGGTACCGATTTTCGGCTTGCCTCGTCGTCTTGGTGCAGGATCGCGGCTCCGTCGGAAGAACGGAGATCTCGATGCTCGTTTCTGCCTCACGGCGCAGTGCTGTCGCTGCGCGCCCTGGTTTCACCCTGATCGAACTGCTGGTGGTGATTGCCATCATCGCGATCCTCATCGGGTTACTGTTGCCCGCGGTGCAACAAGCGCGGGAAGCCGCCCGCACGACGCAATGTCGCAACAGTTTGAAGCAACTGGTGCTCGCCCAGCACAACTACAGCGACACGTTCGCCGGGCATCTCATTCCGCACATCGTGGAAAACTCCGCGCGGATGAACAACCTGATGACCTACTCCGGTCCGCAGGGGATGGCGCAATACTGGTTCGGCACCGTCAACTTCGATGAACCGCTGCCGTCGAAGCAACTCGATTTCACGAAGGGCCCGCTCGCCAGTTACATGGAAACGAACTACCTGGCGTTTCAGTGTCCCAACTTCGGGGCCCAGCAGATGGACTCCGTCCGCTTCGGGAAACCGGCGACGGGATACGGGCACAACGGACATTTTCTGTCGCGCGGATCGGGCATTGCGTACGTCCCGCCGACCTATGCGGCATTGCCGTCGCCGTTGCCCCTCACGCGGCAGATGCGCGATGTGAAGCAGATGACGCAGACGCTGATTTTTGCGGATAGCGCCGGCGTGTTCTGTGTGGATTTCGCCTGTACGCAGAGCGAAATGCGCGAAAACTGGCTGCTGGAACCTCCCGGTGGCGACGCGGCGGCGATGGCGGCGGGCGTCTTCTTCGGCGATTTTCCCAGCGTTCATTTCCGGCACAACGATACCGCCAACGTTGCGTTCATGGACGGCCACGTGGAAACGCGCGGCCGGGGTTGGAACGCCCCCGCTTTTGGCGACATCGCCAAGATGCAAAAGAAGCGGCTGGGCTACGTCGGCGACCGCGTATCGGATCCACTCTACCAGAACGAGTGGTACGACCGTGAGTAACACTCCACGTAACGATGACCGTTGCCCTCTCCGTGTGCCACTGGCTCTGCCAGTGTCTTCGGATTTGGCAACCGGACATCAACAACAATCGGCAAGACGCTGGCAGAACCAGTGGCACACCATCGTCGGTCTCGCGGTCGTGGCTCTGATCGGCGGTTGCAGTCACGAACAAAAGCCGGCGATTGCCCCGAACGAAATGGTTTATATTGACACCATCACCAAAACCGCAATGACGTTGCCGGTGCAGACGGCGGTTCCGGCGACGAATCCGCAGACGGGCAAAAAAACGCTGGTCCCCGGCCTGTACTGTCCGCAGTGCGGGCAATGGTATCCCGCCCCGCCGGTGGAAGTGCTGCAACGCTCGGCTTCGGCGTTTCGCTGTCCCAAGGGCGGGCATGAGATGTCCCCCAATGGACCGCGGCCACCGACGATTTGAAAATGGTCATGACGCAACCGATTTCCATCGTGCTGAGCTGGAGCGGCGGCAAGGATTGCCTGCTGATGCTCCGGCGTTTGCAGGCCGATGCGCGGTATCGGATTGCGGGTTTGTTGACCACGGTGTGGCGTGAGGAAGCCTGTGTCGCGATGCACGGCGTGCCGATTCCATTGCTTCGCGCGCAGGCGGCCGCACTGGGGTTTGAGCCGGTGTTCGTGGAAGTGCCGCGGTTTCCGACGAATCAGCAGTACGAAGCCGCAATGTTGCCGGTCATCGAGCGATACCGTGCAAATGGTGTCAGCACGTTCGCGTTCGGCGATTTGTTTCTGGAAGACATTCGTCAGTATCGGGAGCAACTTTGTGGCCGGCTGGGGATCACGCCGGTGTTTCCGCTGTGGGGCTTGCCGACGGGAGAACTCGCGCAGGAGTTTATTGTTGGCGGTTATCAAGCGCGGATTTGCTGCACCGATCACCGTCTTGGCGGCGATGTCGTCGGTGCGAATTACGATGCCGCGTTCCTCGAAAAATTGCCCGCCGGTATCGATCCGTGCGGAGAAAATGGTGAGTTTCACACGTTCGTGACCGATGGTCCGGGCTTCGCTCAACCCGTGGATGCGGGTATCATGGGAACCTCGTCGGTTGATGGGTTCTGGTGGGCGCAGTGGACCGAGACCAATCAAGAAGACTTCAACAGACCTCGCGACCGGGCCGCGGTTGCCATCGGAGTAGAGCACGCATGAATCGGAAGTTGGGATTCTGGCTGGGACTGTTCGCCTTCACGTTCGTGTGGCGAATTCTGCCCTACGCGCTGGAAGTGTTCGGCGTCATGAAAATCGATCCCGCGACGACGTGGTACCCGTGGAACTTTTCACCGTTCATGGCGGTCTGCCTGTTCGGCGGAGCCTGCGTGCCGGATCGCAAGTGGGCTTTTACCGGGCCGCTGGTGGTCTTCGCGCTGAGCAACTTCGCGATGTGGGGCCTCACCGGACATCAGGCGTTTGCGTTCTCGCCGAGTCAACCGCTGATCATGCTCGCGTTTTTCGGAGCCGTGGCGCTGGGACAGCTTTTGCAATCGTCGCCGCGTCTCGCTACCGCCTTGCCGGCCGGGGTGATTGCGGAAGCGGTATTCTTCGTCGTCACCAACTTTGCCGTGTGGTACTTCGGCGAAGGCGGGATTTATCCGCTGACACTGAACGGTTTGCTGACCTGCTATGTCGCCGCCATTCCGTTCGTGGGCCGCAGCATTCTGAGCACGTCGCTCTTCACCGGCATTCTGTTCAGCCCGCTCGGTTTGCGGATGGCCGGTGTCCAACCGGTTCGCACAGAACCGCTAGAACCCGTGCGGGCGATTGCTTGATTCATTCCCTGAGCGGCACGGCGCTAGCCGCCGGTTTCTTGAACTCACCGGCGGCTAGCGCCGTGCCGCTCATGAGAATCTGACCATGTCTTCACCGCGGGTGGTTTCGCTCATTGCCAGTGCGACGGAATGGGTGGCCGCGCTCGGGGCGACGGAGTGGCTGGTCGGGCGCTCGCACGAATGCGATTACCCCGCGGATGTCGTCGCCCTCCCGGCGTGCAGTGCGGCGAAGTTCGATGTGCATGGCGACAGTCGGCAAATTGACGATCGCGTGAAAGCCGTGCTGCAGGATGCGACTTCGGTGTACCGTGTCGATCGGACACAACTCGAAACGTTGCAACCCACCGTGGTCATCACGCAGACGCAATGCGAGGTGTGTGCGGTCAGTTTGAAAGACGTCGAAGCGGCCGTGTGCGACTGGGCCACATCGCGGCCGCAAGTGGTGGCGTGCGAACCCAACGCCCTTGCCGACGTGTGGGCCGATGGTCGCCGGATCGCCGCGGCGCTCGGCATTCCGGAAGCGGGCGAGCGGGTGATCACATCGCTGCAACAACGTCTGCAAAGCGTCAACCGAAGTTGTCAATTGTTGGGACAACCCTCGCCGCGGGTGGCGTGTGTGGAGTGGCTGGAACCGCTGATGGCCGCCGGGAACTGGATTCCCGAGTTGGTCGAACTGGTCGGCGGCGTGTCGCTGTTTGGTGAAGCGGGCAAGCATTCGCCGTGGATGACATGGGAGGCGTTGGTCGCCGCGGACCCGGATGCGATCATTGCGCTGCCGTGCGGCTTTGATTTGCCGCGGACATCGTCCGAGATGCACTGGCTCACCCAGCGGCCCGATTGGACCGAACTGCGGGCCGTGCGCTCAGGCCGGGTCTACGTGACCGATGGCAACGCGTACTTCAATCGCCCCGGACCGCGGCTGGTGGAATCCGCGGAGATGCTCGCCGAAATGCTTTACCCCGGACATTTCGATTATGGTCACCGGGGAAGCGCCTGGCGGCCGGTCTGCAAATGAGGCGCTTGTGTGCCACTGGCTCTGCCAGTGTCTTGCGAGCAGTTTGTTTGTTCGGAAAAACACACTGGCAGAGCCAGTGGCACACCGACGTCGACTCACAAGAAGCTGGACGCCGGCGCTTTCCGGCTGGTTTCATCGCCCCTCCGCGGTAACACCACACGCCCGTCAAACACTCAAGGCGTCGGGGTCAACACCGCGGCGTTGCGCGTGCGGGCTTCGTCCAGCAGCAGACTGAGCCGGGCGTCGAGCTTGCCGTTCTGCCGCTGGAGTTGGTCGATGTTCATCTTTGAAGCCGCGTGCTGACCTTCCAAACTGGCGATGATGGCCTCTCCCGCCAGGCCGTGATCGCGCTTCCAGGGATTGGCCACGTCGGCTTTGAGCCGCTGGAAAATCTCGGCGGCTTTGCTCCGTTGGCCTTGCTTCAAATAGATAATCGCCAGGCGTAATTCGGCCGATTGCCGGTCCATTTCCTGCCGTCCGGTGGGATCGGGCGGATAATCGACCACCGCTTTCCATGCGAGTTCGTCGTCGCCGCTGCGCATGGCGTGAAAGTACTGCGCAGCAATACTCGGTTCCTGCGGGACCAACGGATCGGGCACGGCATCCTTCGCGAACGGATCCCCCGTCCGCATGGCCCATCCCACACCGGCGGCAGCCAGGGCGATCAACACCGCGAAAATCAGCATGCGGCCGAGTTGTCGGCGTAATGGACGATCGAAAACCTGCGTCATCCGTCGCCGCTTGGCGACCGGATTCGTCGTCGTCACGCTGGTGATGGAAGTCCCGTCTTTGCCGACAAACTGTTTCTGCAGGGCTTTCAGTTCGGCGAAGAGCGCCTGCGGGTCCGCAAAGCGCTCGTCGCGCTTTTTGGCCATCATTTTGTGAATGAGATCGCAAATGGGGGCGGGGAGATCGGGCCGCCATTCATTCAATGTCTTCGGCGTATCGTTGAGATGCTGGACGGCAATGGCGAGCGCGTTCTCGCCGATGAACGGGGGTTTGCCGGCGAGCATGTGGTACGCCATCGCGCCGAAGGAATACTGATCGCTGCGATGATCGACCCCTTTGCCGCCGACCTGTTCGGGGCTCATGTAAAGGGGCGTACCCATCGTGACGCCGACTTGCGTGAGTTCCACGCGCTCACCCTGTTGAGTAAGTTGGGCCAGTCCGAAATCGGCGACCTTGGCTTCCCCTTTTTTGGTCAGCAGAATATTTTCGGGCTTGATGTCGCGGTGGACGATCCCGGCCTGACAGGAAACCTGCAAAGCGGCGGCCACTTGCTTCATAATGTGGAGCACGATCGGAAATTCCAGCGGCCCCTTCCGCCGCATGAACTCCCGCAGATTGCCGCCGCGCACATATTCCTGGGCGATGAAATGAAAGCCCTGCTGTTCACCGATCGAATAGACCTGCACGATATTCGGGTGGTTGAGCCCCCCCGCGGCGGTGGCTTCGTGGCGAAAGCGTTTGACGTAAGTGGCGTCGGCGAGGAATTCCGGCCGCAGGACTTTGATCGCGACCTGCCGCTGCAATGTGGTTTGGTCGGCCAGATAGACTTCGGCCATGCCCCCTTTGCCCAAGCGGCGCAGGACTTGGAATTCGCCGAGAGTTTTCCCCGTCAAATCAAACGGTTCCGCCGTGCCCATAGCAGGCGACGGCGTTGCGGTCGATGGCGTGGATTTTTCCTCAGACATGCAGCCCACCTTTTCAGACACCTCAGGCAATGTGCTCCCCGAACCGTTGATCATAGGGGGCTCCCCCAGACTGAAGCAATTGCGCGGCGAGAATCGGGCTGCACGATAACCGACAAATCCTTAAGGGAACGTGAAAGAAGAGTGGCACAGGGGGCAGTGGATAGGGGTTAGGAAATCAGAAGGGAGATTGCTCACCACGACGGGGTTGATCCGATGATTCCTGCGAGTGGAACTCCGGCTTTGAGCCCCGAAAGGGGCGTGATTCGGAAGCCCAGGGCGAAGCGTCTTCGCGCAGCCCTGGGTTACGAGATGGATTTTGCTCTCACAGCCCCAACGGGGCGTAGCGCACTGGTCCCTAAAAAATGAGTCCCGCCCCGTTGGGGCTTGGTGATTTTCGGGCACCATCAACCCAGCCCTCCGGGAGACCGTCGGACTGGGCTCTCGAATCACGCCCCGTCGGGGCTTCAAAACCGGAACAACTCCTGGACGTATCCCACTCATGAATGAATACCCCCGCGTCCCTTTTCTTCACTTCGGAACCGCGATCATGTCCAGCGTGAGCGTTCGCCCCGCATGGCCGGTGCCGGTGACCATCGCTTTAGACGCCGCGGGAGGGCGGTCCGGGGCGTAAAATTCCGGACGGACTTCGTTGAGCTTTGCGCTCACTTCGTCATCGGCGACGTAGTACGTGGCTTTGGCGAGATGCTGCAAATCGCTTCCCGCGGCTGCGGTGACGCGCTTCAATGTGGCGAAGACGTCGCGAACTTCGTCCGCACTGCTGGGCAGATCGGTCTTGCCAACGAGACCGCCGATGAAAATTTGCTTTGATCGATTGATCCGCGTCACCCGGGCAAAGACCGGCGAAGCGTTCATGCCCGGCGGTGTGAGAAACTCGATGGGCGGCGCATCTGGCTTGGTTCGTGCCCACACCACCATCTCGATTTCGATCGGTAACGTCGACTTCCACTCGACCAGCGAAATCGGCGGCGGCACTGCCTCGCCAAACGCGGCCGTGATTTCTTTCACTGCGACCGCCGAATCCTTCATCGGTGTGAGAAACGCCTTGATCTGCACAACATCGGACGGCTGACATTCGAGAAACTTCAGCGTGTTGAACAAGCTCTCCATCGTCTTCTTCGTGGCATCCGCCAGTGTTCCATCTCCCTTTTCGGCTTGTCCTGAAATGTACGCCATGCCAAACGGAGGGGCGTAGGTCAGCGGTGACGGTTGGCCTTTCACTCGCGGCTTTTCGCGGCGAACCATCCCCTCGCTCGGTGGTGCCAGCACTTCGCCGATGGCATCGAGTCCGACGACCACGCCTCCCGCGGGCAATGCCGTCTGCACAAAACAGACCGCAGGCTGATAGTTGCCGCCGTACCGCTGCGCGAGTTGTTTCGTCACCAATGCCGTCACCGAGGGTTCATGCACATAGACATTCAATTTCAGCAACTGCTTCGGCGGCACGAGGCGATCGAGCTGTTGGAAGACATCGCTCACCTGCGCTTCCGGCGGCGTGGGTGCCACACTCGGCCCGGTCGGAAAGATTTGGCCGGTGTAGCATCGGTATTCCCATTCGGAAATCACAGCGAGGGCCTGCCCCGACTTCGGATCCCCTTCAATCGATTTCGGTTCCGGCCGCGGCGTGTCGGACAGACACAAGGAGAACATAAACACATAGTGGAGCAAAGACATGGTTTCGTCCTCAGAAATCGAATTGGCGAGCGTCGCGCCGTTCAGTCCGACGTCGGGGTTGAGGGTTGAGCGTCGAAGGTTGAGGGTCAGAAAAGATCGCCGAGACGCGGTTCTTTCTGGCCCTCAACTCTCAACCATCAACTCTCAACCCCTTCTCCCTTACAACCCCAGCACGTCCGCCATCGAGTACATCCCTGCGCCCTGGCCGACGAGGAACTTCGCGGCGGCGAGGGCTCCGAGGGCATAGCTGTCGCGCGATTGCCCGCGGACCGTGAGTTCCAGCGTTTCGCCGATCATGCCGAACACGATGGTGTGTTCGCCAACATTGTCGCCGGTTCGCAGGGCGTGATAGCCGATTTCATTCTGCGGGCGCTGACCGGTCTGGCCGTGTCGTCCGTGGACCTCCCGTTCCTGTCCCATTTCTTTGGCGACGATGTCGCCGAACTTGAGCGCGGTCCCGCTCGGTGCGTCGGCTTTGTAGCGGTGATGGCGTTCGATGATTTCCACATCGACGCCGCTGGTGTGCGAGCGCAGCACGCGGGCCGCATCGCCGACGAGCTTCATCGCGAGATTGACGGCGAAGCTCATGCTGGGCGACATCAGAATCGGTGTGGCTTGCGACGCCGCAACCACGATTTCTTTTTGCTTCGCCGACAACCCCGTGGTGGCCAGCACCAGTGGAATTGCCCGCGCTTCGCACAACGCCACGAGCTCCATACAGGCTTCGGGCAGCGAGAAGTCGATGATCACATCGACGTGCGACTGGACTCCGTGCATGATGGGTACATCGAGTTTGCCGATGCCCGCGAGTTCACCGGCGTCGGATCCCAGTTTGGGTGATGTGGACGACTCATACGCCCCGGCCAAGTGTAATGCCGGATCGGTGGCGGCGAGCGCGATCACCCGTTGCCCCATTCGCCCGGCGGCTCCGTGCATCCCCCAGCGAATCGTGTCTGCCATCGTTGTCTCTCTTCCGTGTGCCATCAAAGTGCGGACATTGTTCCCAAGGCCTAAACTCTACCGCATCGCACCGCGACGGTCGACGCCGCGAAGTGCCACTGCTTCGTCTGCGAAGCAGTGCTGAGCGCTTCTTGAAGTGCTCGAAGACACTGCTTCTCCGCGGACTCCGAAGCAGTGGCACTTCCGACGTGGCTATGCGCGGCGTAAGCGCAGACTGTTGAGCACGACGGACACACTCGAACAAGCCATTGCGGCGCTGGCAATCATCGGTGACAGAAACCAGCCGGTCAACGGCGCGAGCACGCCGGTAGCGAGGGGTAACATCAACAGGTTGTAACCGAAGGCCCACCACAAGTTCTGCCGGATGACGCGCATCGTGGCATGCGACAATCGCAGCGCCGTTGGCAATCGATCGAGCCGTCCGCCCATCAGCGTGACATCGGCCGCGGCGAGGGCAATGTCCGCACCGGCGCTCATCGCGATGCCGACATCCGCGCTGGCCAGCGCGGGGGCATCGTTGATGCCATCGCCGATCATGCCCACCCGTTCGCCGCGGGCTTGTCGTTTGCGGACTTCCTCGGACTTCTGTCCCGGCAAGACCCGCGCGATGACATCGTCGATGCCGATTTGCTCCGCGATGATCTGGGCTGTGTGTGGATGGTCGCCCGTGATCATGGCGACGTTGATGCCGCGCGATTTCAAATCCTGCACCACGCCGGCGGCTTCCGGGCGGACGGCATCGGCGAGCGCGATGGATCCCTGCATCACGCCATCCACTGCGACCAGCACGACGGTTTGCCCGCTGTTTGAAGAAGCATCGTTCGGTTGCTCTGGTGATGACGGTTTGAAGAACGCGGGCTGTCCAACTTGAACCGTGTACCCGTCGACGATGCCACTCACGCCCAGTCCGGTCGCGGACTGAAAGTTCTCCGCGGGAGAAAGCGGGATGTTCAATGACCGCGCATGGCGAACGATCGCTTGGGCGAGCGGATGTTCGCTCCCTTGTTCGAGCGATGCCGCCCAGCGAACGACGTCTTCGACGGTGGCCGCTCCGATCCGTTCGACAGCCGCAACCTCTGGTTGGCCCTGCGTCAACGTGCCAGTTTTGTCGAAGAGAATCGTGGTCAAGGACTCCAGCCGTTCCAATGCGGCCCCGTGTTTGAAGAGGACGCCCAACTCCGCGGCCCGGCCCGTGCCGACCAGAATCGCCGTCGGTGTTGCCAATCCCAGCGCACACGGACATGCCACAATCAGCACGGCAACAAACGTCTGCACGGCGAGCCCGACACGCGTCTCGACCGGTCCAAACAACAACCACGCGATCGCGGTGAGAACGGCCAGACCGATCACAAATGGTGTAAAGACGGCGGCGACCCGATCGGCCAGCCGCGCGACCGGGGCTTTCGATCCCTGTGCGTCACGGACCTGTTGCACGATCTGCTGCAACACGGTCGCCCGACCGATTCCCGTTGCCCGGAAATGGAACAGCCCGGTGCCATTGATCGTCCCCGCGAACACACGATCCCCTCTGCGTTTGCGGGCCGGCACACTCTCGCCGGTCAGCAGCGCTTCATCGCAAGTGGATTCACCCCACACGACGTCGCCATCGACCGGCAACCGTTCCCCCGGTCGGACCACGACGGTGTCGCCGACCACGATCTCCGCGACCGGGACTTCCATCTCGCCACTATCGCGCAGAATGTGCGCCGTCGGCGGTTGCAGGCCGAGTAAATTGCGGATCGCGGCCCCGGCACGATGTTTCGCGCCGGATTCGAGCCAGCGACCGAGCAACACCAGCGTGATAATGGTGGCCGCCGCTTCGAAGTAAACCGGAACGCCATGTCCGGCATGCGTCTCCGGCGATATCAGCGTCAACCGCACCGCGGAATCGATGAACGTCGTGAGCGTGCCCACGGCGACCAGCACGTTCATGTCCGAACCGCCATGTTTCAAGGCTTTCCACGCCGATTGGAAAATCGGTGCTCCGGAATAACCTAGCACGGGAATCGTCAGCGCGAGTTGGAACCATGCCGCGGCGGCGGTCGCGAACCACGGGATCGTGCCATGCGACATCGCCACAATCATGACTGGCACGGTCGCGATCGCCGCGACCATGAGCCGACGTTGCAGGTCACTCTGTGCCGCCGTTTCCGCGGCGAACTGTTCGGCATCGATGTCGACCGTCGCCGTTTCGGGGACAATCGCCCCATACCCGAGCGCGGTCACCGCTTCACCGAGGCGCTGCGGAGTGGTTCGTTGCGCGTCATACCCCACCGTCGCGCGGGCCGTGGCAAAGTTGACGGATGCGGCCACCACGCCGGGTTGATCGCGCAGCGTCTTCTCGATCCGGGCCGCGCACCCGGCACACGTCATCCCGGTGACAGGCATTTCCAACCGCGCGGCGTCCTCGGGAATGACCGGCGATACTGGAGGCGGACTTGCACTCAACACGGGCAATAAAGGTAACGCACTCATGATCCCTGCATTCTAGTCGGCGACGGATGCACAATCCGAGATAACTTCCCGAAACGTCGCCGAGATCCCGACAACGGATACTTTGATCCCCGGCGGCGTCGGAATGGCAAAATCTGCCGATTCGGAACGTCCGATGGTCGGGATTCAGCAAATTCTGCGACCGAACCGCAACATTTCCTTGACCTTGAAGCCCGTTGTCACATAAGAATCCGCATCCCCGTTCCACAATTTGTTGCCGCGCCATCCGCTCGACGGAAGCGATCGCCTTTTGCGATTCGCCGTCTCCGCGAACCGCGCTGCTCCGTTCCTATGGAGTATTGAGCCATGTCTCAAGCCGCTCTCGCCCCGACGCGCGCCGATTTCGGACCGGATTTCGACCATCCCGGAATCGATTTCGACACCGGACTCGATTACGAGAGCAATCGCCGGGCTCGCGGCACCTGGGAAGTCACCGCCGTCGGGTCGCAACGCGCCTCGGCCGACAAAGGGACCCGCGAATACTTTCAACAGATGCGCGATTACCGCTACGGCTACGAAACGCCGTGGATCCCGGAAATGTTCCGCTTCGATCAACTGGCCGGCAAAAGCGTGCTGGAGATCGGCGTGGGCAACGGCATCGACGCCACGGAAATGGCCTGGAACGGTGCCCATTACACCGGCATCGACATCACCCAGAATCACCTCGAACTGACCCGTCAGAACTTCGAACAGAGCGGCCTGGAAACACCCTACCGGCTGATCGAAGGCGACCTGCTGACCACACCGTTCCGCGAGCCGTTCGACACGGTGTATTCGTTCGGCGTGCTGCACCACATCTCGCACGAACAGCGGTATCTCGAACGGATTCGCCAGATTCTGCGGCCCGATGGCACGCTGATGTTCGCCGTCTATGGCAAGTACAGTTTCTTCAATGCGTGGATGGCCGCCACGTGGCTCACACGAAACCGTTGCCGGAATGCGTATGACGACTGGCGCAGTCACGTCGCCGAACTCTCGCCGCTGGGCGATCCGGTGACGATCAAGATTCGCAGCCGCAAGGAAGTCGAAGCCGGGCTGTCGGCCGCGGGTTTCCAGGTGATTTCCTACGCCAAACGGGGGTTCGTGCAGAACTATCTCCCCGGCGTCGGTCGCCTGCTGAAACCCAACGGGTGGACGCTCCAGACGCTCGGTTCGATGCTCGGCTGGTACCACATCTTCCATTGCCGCCCGGAAGAGTGAGGGGATCAAATCGGTTCCCACTATGAGACACCGCCATGAATCGATGCGCGTGGTTTTTGAGCACGGCGCTGCTGTTCGGCATGGTGACAGCGACGTCGGCCCAGTCAGCCAGCACTCCGTCGGGGCCCGACTCGTTCGCGGAAGACGATTCACCGCCGCCCATGCGGAAATCGCTGCTCGTTGATCTCGATGTGCGCTTCATCGACGTGCGCGGTGAGGTAAGGCTTCTTCCCGAACGATTCCGGTCGCACGCGGGGACCGTCGACAGCGTACTCAGTGACGAAGAACTGGCTCACTTCAACCACGTCTGTCGCACCGACCCGCGGGTGAAGACGCTCGCGCTTCCACGCTTACGCGTGAAGACCGGAACGCCGGGTTCATTCCGCCGCGGACGAGAAATTCCGTTCTTCGAGGAGATCCCCGGTCCGAATTCCAGCCGGCAACCCTCGACACGAAACAAGACGCTGTTTGTGGGCACGGCTCTCGAAGCCACCGTCGATGGCCCGACGCGGGAAAGTTTGTTGAGCGTGAAAGTGGATTTCGAAAAATCGGTTCTGTCGACCCCCATGGCGCGAACCGGCAGCAAACCCGAAGTGGATCTGACCCACGTGGGATCGAACCTGCTCCTTTCCAACGGGCAAACGGCCGTCGTCGGCGGGATGCAAACAGAACTAACCACGATGCACGAATCGCGGGTCCCCGTTCTGGGGAAACTTCCCGTGATCGGAGCGAAGTGGTTCACGCGCACCCGCGCCGAAAACGAATCTGCCGCACAAATGCTAGTCGTCACGCCGGTGGTGATCGAAATCGAACCGTGACGCGAACGGTGTGTCGTGATGACTCGGCACACACGCAACGAAAACTGACGGGGTAAATTCTGATGCGCCGATTCACATCGTGTGGGACCGGATTGTTGCTTTGCGGATGGACCATGATGGCCACCGCGCAAGATACACCATTGATCGCGGTTCCCCCTCGACCCATGCCGACGAAATCCTTTTCCGTCCCGGTGGCTGTTCCTGCAAAACCTGTCAATCCCAACGCAAAGGTGCCGCGCGAGGTGTTTCTCAACTTTCATCTCCTCGAAGTTGAAAGCGGCCTGGAGTTGCCTCTCCCGGAAGTTCGGCTTCCCGATGGCTCGAAAGCCGTTGGCACGGCGAATGGGGGGTTCATCACCCAATCCGAAGGAAGGAGCGTGATCGAGTTCTGTCGCACCGAGCGGCGAGGCAAAATTCTTGCTGAACCAAGCATGCAGTTGATCGTCGGTTCGGAAGGGCATTTCCGCAGCGGAAGTGAAATCCAGCTGGAACGGCCTTCCGCACAAAAAACGACTGATGGCAAGGCAATGCCCCAGGTCAACACGCGTTTTGTGGGAACCGCCGTCGATGCCACGGTTACCATTCCGAAACCGGGTCTGCTGAGCGTCTCGCTGGTCTTTGAGCAATCCGCGTTATCGCGAAGAAAAATTCTGCCCGATGGGACGCCGGGGGTCGTTTCGCAACGCGTTCAAACCAAGGTCGACCTGGCCAGCGGTCAGACGTTCCTGCTCCGCGGCCTGCGTGCGAATCGGACGACCACCACCGAGACACGAATGCCCGTGCTGGGCGACTTGCCGGTCGTCGGACCAACCTTGTTTTCCAGACAGCGGACGGAGACCGAAACGACGGAATTGATGTTGCTGGTGACCGCAACGGCTCTCGATTCGGACGGGAATTGAATCGGGTCCCCGTTCTGGGGAAACTCCCGTGATCGGAGCGAAGTGGTTCACGCGCACCCGCGCCGAAAACGAATCTGCCGCACAAATGCTGGTCATCACGCCGGTGGTGATCGAAATCGAACCGTGAGGTTCATGGCGATACACGAAGGGTCGTCACCACTCCATCTTGACCGGACACGCAATTCCTGACAAAGTGTCTGATGAATCGATCCGGATCGAAAAGGGAGTGGCGATCATGGTTCTGCGAACAGGGTGTCTGGCTGCCTTTCTGATGTGCATGGCGACTGTCACCGCACTGGCACAAAGCGATGTGCTGCCGAATCCGTTGGTTCTGAAAGCGCAACCGGAACCAGGCGTGGCTCCGGTCGCCTTACCGCGAGCGGATGACGCACCGGAGTCTCTAACCGATCAGCCGTTTGTCGACCTTTCAATTCGGTTGCTGGAACTTCGCGGGAAAGTGAAATTGCCCGCGGAGAAAGCCACACCGGCGACGAGTCTCGCAGCGGAGCCGTCGCCGAAGAATAACGAACCCAAGGCGAGCCCCCTTTCCCCCGGCACGGGTGGCCAAAGCCGCGTGCTGTCCAAAGACGAAGTCGCCGCCTTCATCACCACCCTGCAAGCCGACCCGCGAGCCAACATCCTCAGTGCTCCTCGTATGCGGATGCAACTGGGCACCAAAGGCGAACTCCGCAGCGGCGGCGAGGTCGTCGTTGGAAATGAAGGCGTCGGCATCAACAAAAATGGCGAACCCTCATCGACTCTGAAAACCCTGTTTTTCGGTACGGCTCTGGATGCCACGGTCACCAATCCGAAACCCGGATTATTGCGGGTGGTGCTGAACCTGGAACATTCCACGCCGAATACCCCTGTGGCAGGAATTCCCAGTGTGAATACCCGCCGGATTGCGACCACCGTAGAATTGAAGAACGGCCAGACCGTGATGCTCCGCGGCCTGAAATCGACGCGGCATGCGGCGTCGATTACGCGTGTCCCGGTGCTCGGAGAGATTCCCGTGATCGGCGACGCGTTGTTTTCCAAGACGAAAGTGGACACCGAGGAAACCGAGCTCGTGGTTCTCATCACGCCCGAACTTGTGGATGCCGTGGAGAAGTAATCACGCCGCCGCGTTCAACCAGCGGAACGCGCTAACGTCCAGCGACTGATCAACTCACCGCGCCGGTGAACAGTGGGGTGATCACGTCGCCGTTGTAGAGATGGTTCGGACGACCGAGCGGATCAAATACGAACGCTTCCCGACTGACGCCGAGGGAATCGAAGATTGTGGTGCAGACATCGGCCGGTGACCACGCGCGGGTGACGGGATAGGCCGCGCTGGCGTCCGATTGTCCCACCACTTGACCGCCGCGCACCCCGGCCCCGGCGAACAACGCCGAATAGGTGTGCGCCCAATGATCGCGACCGGGCAGCTTTTCACCGGCAAGATGCGAGACTTTCGGCGTGCGGCCGAATTCTCCCATCACGATGACCAGCGTTTGCTCCAGCAAACCGCTGGACGACAAATCATCCATCAGCGCCGCGAGCCCGGTATCCAACTGTGGCAACAATGTGTTCTTCAAGCGGCCCCAGTTATCGACGTGCGTGTCCCACGTCTGCACGATCCCCATCGCGGCTTGCACCACGGGCACACCGGCCTGCACCAGCCGCCGGGCCAGCAGCATCGATTGCCCGAATTTGTTGCGACCATATCGGTCGCGTGTGGCGGCGTCTTCCTTCTCAATCTGAAACGCTTTAGCAACGCGGTCGGATGTCAACAGCGACAGTGCCAGGTCTTGTTGCTCGACATAAGCCGTCGTGCGACCCTGTCCTTGCACGGCCGTGTTTTGATTGAGATGTTCCAGCAATCCGCGGCGCGAAACGAGTCGATCATTCGTCACGCCGGGTTGCAGACTGAGAGAATCAATCTTGAATTTGGCATCGTTCGGATCGTGATTGATCTGCCACGGATCGTGCTTCGCGCCGAGAAATCCCGCGTGTTGACCCGGCCACGTGAGCGGACCCTCGATGAAATAATTCGGCACCGAAACGCCGGTGGGGATGCCGTCGCGACGGGGATTCAGATAATCGAGCGCGGCGGCAAAGTTCGGAAAGTCATAACGGGATTCGACACGATCGAGATCGCTGCCGCCGCGGGGGATCGGCGTGGCCCGGCCGGTGAGCGCGACGTGTGTCGCCAGCAGGTGATTGTGTTCGCCATGCGACAGCGTGCGGATGATGGACCAGCGAGAAAGCTGCTGCGCCAACCGCGGCATGTGCTCGCCAATCTGGACACCGGAGATGGCGGTATCGATCGCTGCGAACTCGCCGCGAATCTCCGCAGGGGCATCCGGTTTCGGGTCCCACATCTCCAACTGACTGGGACCGCCGCTGAGATGCACCAGCAGCACCGACTTCGCCCGCGCTGAGGATGTTCCGCCTGCGTGAGCCCGCACCGCTGGCAACGCCACCCCAATCACCCCGGCAGCACCGACCTGCAACAGTTGACGACGGTCGATGGCAAAGCGGGGCGTGAACATCACAACGGCCTTAACAGGAAGGACAGCACAGGCGGGACGCGGGCGGGGCGGACATATCAATTGTTATCGGCATGGCACGCGATCCGCAAGAGCGAGTCATACAAGCCCGAAGCGCCAGCGCCGGGTTCTTTGAATTTCGTACTTCCAAAGAGACCCGGCGCTGGCGCTTCGGGCTCGCTTTTTTTGTGAAATCAATGCTTGACAAGCATGTGCAGGATGCCTACCGTATGAGTTAGATAGTACAGAGGGTAACGCCATGCGACTGCATATCGATCCCAGCAACGGGCTCCCGATTTACGACCAGATCTCCCGGCAACTCAAATTCGCCGTCGCGCATGGCGTGCTCCGGATCGGGGATCTCGTTCCCTCCGTTCGCGAGCTCGCCCATCAGGTCGCGGTGAACCCCAACACCGTCGCCCGGGCTTATCGCGATCTGCAAGCCGACGGCGTGCTCGAAACGCTCCGTGGTGAAGGTCTGCGGGTCACGCGTGATGCTTTCGCGACCTGCCAGCGCGATCGACAATCTTTGTTGAAAGCCCGCCTGCGGAGCGCCGTCACCGAATGTCGCCAAAGCGGCCTCAAGACCGGCGAGATCCGCTCCTTGATTGACGAAGTCCTGAAAGAGACCGCGGACGCCAGCACGTCATGAATCATCGATCGGTCGGGGCGGGGGCCCCGACCTCTGCGAGATGAGGCCGCCGCACATCAAAAATCGGGGCCCCTGCCCTGACTCTTCAACATGGCCCATTTTCGACATTGCTCATCGAAGACCCAATTCTGGGAGTCCATTCATGTCGTCCGTCTTTGAATTTCACAAAGTCACCAAACGCTTCGGCTCGTTCGTCGCGCTCGACGATGTCTCGTTCACCGGCAAACCGGGGCAGGTCATCGCGCTCCTCGGTGAAAACGGGGCCGGCAAAACCACCACCATCAAGATTATGCTGGGACTGCTCAACCCGGATGGCGGTGCGGCCCGTGTCATGGGCATGGTCAGCCGCATGGACGGGGCCGAGATTCGCCGCCGCGTCGGTTATGTCCCGGATCGCCCCTCACTGTACGACTGGATGACGGTGCAGGAAGCCGGGTGGTTCGCCGCCGGGTTTTATCCGCTCGGTTATGAGGACCGCTATCGACACTTGATTCAGCAATACAACCTGCCGCTCGATCGGCAGATCAAGTCGCTGTCAAAAGGAATGCAGTCGAAGGTTTCGCTGGCGGTCGCACTCGCGCACGAGCCACAACTGCTGGTCCTCGACGAACCGACCTCGGGGCTTGATCCGCTGGTTCGCCGCGAATTTCTGGAAAGCATGGTTGATGTCGCGGCGACCGGGCGGACGGTGTTTCTGTCGAGCCACCAGATCGGCGAAGTCGAACGGGTCGCCGATACGGTCATGATTCTGCGTCGTGGCAAGCTCGTGCTGAATGAACGGCTGGAAGTCCTCAAAAGCCGCGTGCGGGAAGTGCTGGTCACGCTCGACGCCGTGGAAACCATCCCGCCGGAGTTGCCGCGCGGGGCGGCGTTGCTGGGGGCCAAGCGCGATGACCGACAATGGCAATTGCTGGTCCGCGACTTGCCCGATGAAGCGCTCGGCTGGTGGCAAACGCAGCCGAATCATGTCGACATCACCATCCGGCAACCGTCGCTCGAAGAAATTTTTGTCGTCTGCATGCAGACCGAATCGGACACCGGGTGGACCTTCCCCGAAGCCGCCGCCCATTCGCCGATGGAGGCCGTCCAATGAACGCCATTGCCCCCTACCATCGACTGCTGTGGAAAGAGTTGCGCGTCCTGCGGAACGTGTGGCTGATGTGCGGGATCGGCGTCACTTTTCTGATGCTGCTGATCCTCACCATTGGTGAATCGACGGACAACTCGCGGGGTTATTCCGCCGCGTTCTGGATCTTCATGGTCTGGATTCCGCCGGTGTATGTCCTGGCGGCGCTCGCCACAATGTTCGCCGGGGAGCGCGAAGAAGGAACGCTCGTCTGGCTGACGACCTTATCGCCACGACTTTCGTCTGTGATTTCGAGCCGATTGTTCTTCGTCGTGGCGACGGGCATCGGTCTGCAAGCGTGGTATGGCCTGTCGGCATTGTTGCTGTCGCAGTTCGATGAACCGATCGGGACGTCGCCGACGGACTCGGAAGAAAACCTGATCATCATGTCGTTCCTGTTGGTGGAAGCGCTGGCCTACGGCATGTTCTGGTCGTTGCAGACCAATCGGCCGTTGAATGCGATTCTGTATGCGGCGATCAGCATCATTCTGGTCAACACCGGCGCGGCGATGCTGACGGAAGCGATGGGCGGACGGATACAGGTGCGTTCCAATGATGCGCTGGGTTATGCCCTCGGTTTCTGGGGCTGGGCGCGGTGCCTGCTGGTGGTCGCTACGATGGTTGCCAACTGGAAACTCGCCGGACAATGGCTCGATGGTCGCCCGTGGGATTGGGAATGGGTCGCCGCGTGGTGGTCCCGTCGGCGCACGAAAACGGCGGTGGGAACGACGACTGTCGCCGTCATGCCGGCGGATGCGACCGAACCGTGGCGTCGCGCGTGGCAACGGCTGTGCTGGCTCGAATGGCAGGGGATCCGTTCGTTCGCGTGGATCGTGCTGGGCCTGACGTTGCTGTCGTGTGCTTCCACTCACTTGTGGCTGAACGGTCGCCCGACGTTTGGGTTCACGTTCGCGATTGGCTGGCTGGTGATCATCCTCGGCGGGTTGATGTCGTGGCACGGCGAGCAATCGCAACAGCGGTTCCGGGCACTGGTCCGACTGGGCATTTCTCCGTTGGCGCTGTGGTTCAATAAACTCGCCTGCTGGTTCGCGGCCACGGTTCTTGCCGTCGCCATGATTGCGGGAAGTACGGCGCTGTGGTGGTCGGTCATCAGCTTCTTCGGTCGACCCGCGACTCACGGTTATCACGCGCCGTTGCGGGAACTATGGGCCGAAGCGATGGCCAATCCTCATGCGGAAACCGTCTTCACGTGGGCTCTGAATTATTGCCTGATGCTCTTCGTCATGGGGTTTGCGTGTTCGCAACTCTTGCGGAAGACCGTGCTGTCGCTGGGGGTCGCGCTCATGGGCGCGGTGACGTTTTCGGCGTGGTTTGCACTCTGCGGCCAATTCCTGCTGCCGTGGCCGGTGTTCCTGGCTCCGATTCCCGTGTGGATGCTGTGGATCAGCGCGAGCGCTCTTCCGTACTGGTGGACCGAGCAGACAACCTGGCGCGTACCCTACCGGCGGATGGGTGCGCTGGCGTTGCAAAGCATCTTCCCCATCGTGCTGCTGGCACTCGCCGCGGGGTATCGCGTGTGGGAAGTGCCGACGATTCCCGCTGTTGCTGACCCGACAACGGTGGGGTATCGCGTGTGGGAAGTGCCCTCGGTTTCCGCTGTTGCTGACCCGATAACGGTCAATGTCGAGCTGATCGCGAACTCCGCTGCGGCCGAGCAGAATTGGAAGCAACTTTGGGAATGGGTTCACCGTCCACTGGTCATTCCCTCAGAAATCACGATTCCTGAAAACCGCCAAGAGCTATTTTATCGCCAGCCGATGTTCCTGATTCAGTTTGGCACAAATGAAGCAGCATCACGTCGCGCACTGGTTGCCGCGAATCGCGAAACCATTGATGAAATCACCTGGCGCATCTCCGCAGCGGCAGCGCTGACAAACCGTCGACCGTCCACGGATGACGATAACTGGAATCATCTCTATGCACCGTTGACACTTTATGCCGCGCAACAAGCTTTGGAGGACGAAGACGTCGAGAAGTCATTACGCTATTTGCATGCCGCCGCACGGATGAGCGGCATGATCCGGCGATTGACCCCACCATCGCAGACCTCTGCGGGTGCGCCTTCAATCTTCCGGCAGGAAATGATCCGCTGGGCGCAACATCCGAAACAAACTGAATCCACCTTACGCCAAGGATTGACGGCCTGTGCAGGGGATCTGCAATTCTGGCAAGCCCAACCCGAAGAGTTGTATTTCACCCGGCAGGAAGAACTGCGCGAGACAATGACTGTGTATTGGCCGTGGGAACGAGCCCGCGCCCGAAAACTGGTCGATGTCGCCTATTCGAATCGATTGCAGTACCTGAAAATGTGCCGCAGCGCCCACATTCAACCCGGCGTGACCGAAGTCCTGCGTTCGAACCAGGCAGCACGGTTTCACATGAGCGTGGGCGACCCGCGGATGGCCGCGTGGAAGTTCTTGCCGTCCGAGACCTACGGCCGCTATTTTGATGGACAACAACTGGTTCACGGCCTGGAGCCGGGAGAGATCGACTCCCTTTTTGTCGGGGAAAACCAATACCATGCCACGCTCGCCCTGATGGCGGTGGTCGGTTACCGACGGCTGCACGGCGCGCTGCCGGGTTCGCTGCTCGATGTCGAAAGTTACTTCGAAATACCGGCGACACCGAACACGATCGCGTCGAGTCTGGCACCGGCCATGAATGATGTCTGGACCGGGTTATCGTTCGGTTACGCTCCTCAGGGATTCCCGCTGAAAGAGCCGGCATTCCCGCCGATGTCGGGATATCGTCAACCATTGTTGTGGACGAGTGAATCCCGCCATTATCGGGTCGACATCCGGGGGAACCAGATTCAACGGTATTCTCAGTCGCACGGCTTCTGGTCGAACGCCAGCATTCGCGATGACCACAGCGGCGACGACAAAAGCTGGCTCTTCCCCATCCCGCCGCAAGAACCGATGGAACCCGCGGCGAAACCGGAATAGCGCCTCCGGTCCCCTCGCCCCCGTCTACGGGGGAGAGGGTTAGGGTGAGGGGGCGATCGCTTCCCAGTGTGCTCGATTCCTCTTCGTCATGGTCCGAAACAACGAAGCGGGGACGATGACGCTGTGAAGCGCTTGGCCCCCTCATGCGTCCTTCGGACACCTTCTCCCCCGCGGACGGGGGAGAAGGGACCGCATCTGGCGAATTCCGCAAACAACCCATCCCCAGTCAATTTTCTTTACGACCGCATGGCATTCCGCCGTCCTCACGGCGAAAATTGCCGGATGGCGGTCGAGACGGCTGCCGAATCGGGAATTCGAACACGCTACGCAGCGCTTCGTCTTGCCCTGCGACACGCCTCCCGGATACCACTCCGTGTCTCCCTTTGAACATGATTCCTCGGCAGAAATTGAGTTGGACGAACAGCCGCTCAGTCCGTTCGGACGCGGGCTGCTGGTCGGTCTGGCGGTGTTTCTCGTCGCGGGATTCGGGCTGTCGCTGTACTTGAAGCCCGATCCCAACGGCTATGGAACGCACCAGCAACTCGGTCTGCCGGAATGTACGATTCGCGCGTTGTTCAACGGCCCCTGTCCGGGGTGCGGGATGACGACGAGCTTTGCTCATTTCGTGCGTGGTGAATTTCGAGCCAGTGCCCAGGCCAATCCGGCGGGGCTCTGGATGGCCGCCGGTTGCGTGGCCTTGATTCCGTGGTGCGGCATCAGTGCGTATCGCGGCCGGTTGTGGGGTGTCGATGATCCGTGGCCAGCCGCAGCGGTCCTGACCGCAAGCTGGGGCGGAACGAGTTTGTTGGTCTGGGCCTGGCGGTGGTGGCTGTAACGGCCGCCATCAACGACTCGATCAGGACGATCGGGATTACCAGCAAGGAAGCGTTCATGGGACGATTTTCCGCCTGTCCGTCGCGGAGTCCCCTCCGCCGGGGGACACCGACATCGCTGTTATCGCTGGCGCTGTTAGCGCTCGCGCTCGGCGGGTGTTCGCTGGGTGTGATGGCCGGCAAAATGTTCAAAGGAGAACCGCTGCGACAAGCGGAATTCCTGTCGATGACCGGGACCGATCTCGGCAAAGGGAAGCACCGCATCGCGATTGTCTGCTCGACCCCGGCGTCGGTCGAATCGGAACTGTCGAGCCTGAACTTCGATTTGATTGATGGCGTCACGCGAAGACTGAAGGTTCACGGCGTCGACGTCGTCGATCCCGATATCGTGGCGAAATGGATCGACGACAACGGCGGCGTGGTAACCGATCCCACGGCAATGGCCGGTGCGTTTGACGCCGAATTCATTGCCTGGATCGATATCGACACGTTTTCCCTCAAGGAAGACGACACGTCGAAGCTGCTCCGCGGCCGAACCAATGGCTTCGTCCGCGTCTACCAGATTCAGGAAGTCGGCGACAGCAAGGTGGCCCTCTCCGCGTTCAATTCCGAATTCACGTCGATTTTCCCCTCGCATCAGCCCATTTCCGAACTGTCGCGCAGCAAGCTGTCGTTCCAGAAGGAATACATCGACCGGCTCTGTTCCGAGCTGGCCGTCAAGTTTTACGACCACCGTCCGGGCGAGAATTTCTGATCGCCTCGTTAACGAGCCCGTAGCGCCAGCGCCGGGTGCATTGAATCACGAAGAAACCCGGCGCTCGCGCTTCGGGCTTGTGAAGAACACATCCCACCGCCAAGGAAGGCGATTGCATGTCACTGACCGAAGCTCGATTGCCGGTTCGTCACACGCCGACTCGTGCGGCGGCCCTGCTGTTAGCCGCCGCGTTCTGCCTGCCGTTGTCGGGATGCAGTTACGTGCTGTTCCTGGGTTACCTCATCGGCGGCCCGCCCTCGGTGGAACCGGACTTCGACAGCGAAACCAAGGAGTGCATGACCGACAAGGACATCACCGTCGCGGTCATCTGTTTCGCTCCGAAAGAAGTGAAGTACGGGTTCGAAAAAATCGACGAAGAACTCGCCAAGTACGTGACCTTCCGCCTGCACGAACACAAAATCAAAGTCATCAATCCCGACCAGGTGAAAGCCTGGCTCGATTCGAACAAAGACTGGGACAAGCCCGAAGAAATCGGGGCGGCCTTCAAGACGAATTACGTGATTTACATCGATCTCAACGAATTCACGCTCTATGAAGAAGGGAGTGCCACACTCTACCGCGGCCGGTCGGAAGCGATCGTCAGCGTGTGGAAGATGGACGAAGAGTTCGAGACCGCGGACAAGATTTTCAGCAAGGAAAAGATCTCGAAGTTCCCGGTCCATAAGCCGGAATCGTCGACGGAAACGACGTACAGCAACTTCAAAGCCCGGTACCTCTCGCGGCTGAGCGATGAAATCGGCCGGTTCTTCTACGAGTACTACCAGTCCGACGAAATCATGGAAGGAAGCTGATTCTTCCGAACCAGCCCGAAGCGCCAGCGCCGGGTGCATTCTCTCGAAGAACGAACCCGGCGCTGGCGCTTCGGGCTGGTTAGACGTCACGGGACGGGGACCAACGGTCGCGAAAACTGGTTTTGACACGTTTTCGCGATCCGACTACAGTCCCCCCGCGCGACAACCCACGGACGGGACGGTCGCCACGTCAGTGGGGAATGATTCCTCGCCGACGGTTGGTTCCACCACGGAAGGCGACCTGTGAACGCGACCCCGCGCGTGCTGCTCATTGACGGCTCCGCTGACACCGAAGCGGTGGTCCGCGCCGTTCTCGAACCCCGCGGCATGAGCGTGACCCGGACGCGCTCGCACGGAGCCGAACCGCTTCACGCCGAAACCACGCCCGATGTCGTGGTCCTCGATCTCGACGACATCAACGAGTCCGACGATGCCGCGTGGAACGAAACCCATCAGGTCCGAATCGGTTCGACACGGGTGGAAGTCTCGCAGCCGCATGTCCGTTTTCTCGAAAAGCCGTTTCAGTTCCCGGAACTGATTCAGGTTCTCGAAGACCTGCTGTCGGCATCGCGCGCCGCGTGATCAACCAGCCCGAAGCGCCTGCCGGGTTCCTGCATCGAGAATGCACCCGGCGCTCGCGCTGCGGGCTCGTTTTTATTTACGCGGTTCGTCGTTTGTACTTCCGTGCGATGCTCAGCACGAGCAGATTGCCGAAGTGCATGCCGCCGAGTGTGGTCAGCACGATGCCGATTTTGTGGCTGAGCAACTCGCTGCCGTCGAACCAGCCGATCACCCGCATGCCGCTGCGAAGTGTGAGGGTCACGAAGGCGATGTTCGTCAGATAGAACCCGACCAGCAGCATTTGATTCACGGCGTCCGCGGCCCGTTCGTTGCCAAGACAGTCGACCAGAAACGGTCGGCCGTGGGTGAACAGGGTCCGTCCCACAAGCACCGTAATCAGGGCGCTCACGGCCAGATACGCGGCGTATGTCCAAGCCAGGGGAGACATGATGTGGCCGAGTGCTAAGGGTCAAGTGTCAAGTGCAGGAAAAGTGAATTGCGGATCATCAAATGGGGAGCCCGTTCTTTGCGTTCGTGTGCCGGAAGGTGTCTGTCGACTTCCGGCACTTGGCACTCCACACTTGACTCACTCTTCACACCGGGTCCACGAACTCCGTCACGGGTTGCCGATGCGCGGCGAGTTCCGCGACCGCGTTGCGGCGGAGATGGATTTGCCGCCGGTGTTCGTTTCCTTGTCGCACGGAAGAGAACACGGCGAGAATGATAAAGTGCATCGCCCCGATGACAACCAGAATCGTCCCGACTTTCGCGCTGATCAATTCAATCGCCCCCTGGGCATCGCTGACGTGACTGTCACTCTTCAAAGCGAAACTGATCACTCCCAGGTTGACGAGGTAAAACCCTACGACCAGCAGATGGGAAAGGGCTTCGGACAGCGCTTTGTTTTCATCGTGCCCTTCGGTCAAAAACACGTGGCCGTGTTTTCGCAGCGTGCGGGCCACCCAAATGGTAATTCCGACACAAATCGCCAGATACAACAGATAAGCCGTGGTCATGGTCATGATAAAAATCTCCTTTTGAGACTGGTGGGTAGTAGTCATGGTGACAAGGAGAAAACCGCACCGCCGAAAAAGGATTAACCGCGGTTTTTCAGAACCCGCGCCTGATCCGGACGGAAGTCGGTTTCGTTTTTCCAGAGGATTGCTCATGATTCAACATCCCTGTCGCCTCGGGAGTCACCGGCATCTTGACTGCACCTGTATCTCCATCCGCCACATTGCCGCCGCAGCAGCCACCGCCGCACGGTGATGCCACGAACGGTTCGCAGTATCGTTCGCTGCGGCCCGATCGCATTGTCGAGACCGCGGAGCAATTGACCCGGCGGATTGCAGAGCGGTTTCCGCACTCGGGTCTGGTGTCGGTTTCGCGCGAAGTCAAGCAGGTGGCCAACGAAGCGGTCGCACGGACGGACCGGATTCGCGAACCGAATTACGGGATTCGCTTCGTCGTGGCGGCACTCATTCTGCTGTTGCTGGGAATCATGATCGCGGCCGGACTCTCGGTGCGATGGAAGGCGGATCAGAACGACGAGCTGTTCGTCTTTGAACACTTCATTCAATCGTTCGAAGCCGGGCTGGGCAGTTTGGTCTTTCTCGGTGCTGCCATCGCCTTTCTGGCCAGCGTGGAACGGCGTTGGAAGCGCGAACGGTTGCTCGCCGCGCTGCGGGAATTGCGGGCGTTGGCCCACGTGGTGGATATGCACCAACTGACGAAGGACCCGCAAAGCCTCACCCGAAGTCAGCCGACACAATCCTCGCCGCAACGCACGATGACGACGTTTGAACTCGGCCGGTATCTCGATTATTGCACGGAGATTCTGTCGGTCATCGGGAAGATCGCCGCGATTTACGTGCAGGAATTTCCCGATGCCGACGCTGTGGAAGCCGCCGACGAACTGACCCGTTTAACGAACGATCTCGCCCGTCACATCTGGCAAAAGATCATGATCCTGGACCGCGCCACGGAGAAATAGCGGCGAACCCGGTCAACTCGATCTTCGCGCCTTTACAGATCTGGTTTACAACCCCGGCTGTTTGCGAGCACGGATGCTCGCGTCACGGGCCAGGGAGGGGAATCATGCCGATTCGATTTCGTCTGTCTGCGATTCGGAAATCAACCCGCGGCCCGGTTGCCTGTGCAATCACTCTGGGGGCCTGCCTCACCGGTTGGTCCGCTGCGGAATCCGATTGCCCGGCTCCGGTGGCCACCTGCATGTTGCCCGCGGCGGCACGCCATTCGGACCGCATTGCCACTTATTTCCACACCGGCGGTCTGGTGATCCCGGCCGCTCACAGCGAAGCGGAATGCGCGGAACCAATCGCCACGTGCATCCAGCCCGCCCCGCAGCGTTTGCGATTGACGGAAGTTGGCCCCGCGCGACATGTCGAACAACCCGCTACCGTTACGGAGTTGCTCCGCGATTGGGCGGAAGCATCGAGTGCGCATCCGGCATGGTCCCCCGCTGAGAAGAAATGGTTAGCCCGGCGTCATCAACCCTGGCTTTCGGCCGTCGCGCTCGATGCCGTCATGCGGTTGTCTTCGTCTGTTGAAGCCCAGAATCTCGCCCACGATTTCACTTGGACACAGGAAGCAACGCGCGAAGACGTCACCGTCCTGCACGCTGTCCCGAAGGATGATGCTCAACGCTTGTTCTGTCCTCAACTGCGTGTCGAACTCGATGCGACGACACACGCGCTGGCGGCGATCGATGTCGCCGACCGCACAGGGACGTGGCGACCGATCGATCTTCCGTGGGCGGTGTTGCCCAAGCCGTCGCGCGGTCATGACACCATCGTCCTCACCGCGGACCGGATGGAAGTGGATGTGACGGAATCCGCGAACTTGCCGCCGAAGCCTGTGTCCGGTAGCACCATCCGCTTCGCCGCCGAGCGGTTGGAATTCAACGTCACCACGCCGCGCTAACGGCGGTCTGAGTGCTCGCCTCCCCACAAATCATCGCGATTCATGACACGCTATCTGTTCGAACATTTCGCGGTCATGTTCGGGGCTGCCACCGGTGCGCTCGCCGCGCGGGGAAAGCGCATCGATCTTTTCGGCGTGATTGTGCTCGGGCTGGTCGCCGCGGTGGGAGGCGGGACGCTGCGCGATCTACTGCTGCAGAAGTCCGTGTTCTGGATTGAAGACGCGTCGTTCGTCGTCACCGGTGCGACGGCGGCGTTGATCGCCTTTGTCCTGTTCCGATACGTTTCCCCGCCGACACAAACGCTGCAGATTATCGATGCCGTAAGTTTGGCCTTTGTGACGATGCTGGGGACTGCCAAGACCTGGCAATTCGGACATGCCTGGCCGGTGTGCCTGGTTCTGGGCGTGACAACGGGGGTCGCCGGTGGGATGATTCGCGATGTGCTTTGTGGGGAAGTTCCGCTGGTGTTCCGGGCGCACATCGATTTGTATGCGACGGCAGCACTCGCGGGGGCCACTGTCTACCTAATGGTGACCGCTGTCGGCGGAGGCTCACCCGCGAACCTGATCAGTGGAGCGGTCCTCATTTTTGCATTGAGACTAGCGGCCCTCAAATGGCATCTGCGGCTACCGGAATTCGATACGCAAGAATCCTCCGAGTGACTCATCGTTCTCGCGCTCGTCAATGTCACGATTTGACGGGGCCACGATGACGATCGGCGAGGAGCGCTCGTTTCTTGATCGCCTCATGGACTCGTATCGAGCCGGTGATCCCCGCGCGACTGAAGACAGCCCCGGCATGCGGATGGTCCGGTCGATTCAGTCGGTTTACACCGCCATTGCGCTGCAAAATTATGTGGCGATCGGCGAACTGATTTCCGCGGGGTTTGAACTGGAAATCATCGGCCCGCCGGAGATTCCGATCGTCGGCTGCTGGAAAGGCCGCGAGGATGCGCTCGCCGCCATCGGCCGGAACTTTGGAATGCTCGAAAATCAGTTTCCGCGGATTCTCGGCGTGGTGGCACAGGAATCCGCGGTGCTGGTGATGGGTTATGAAACCGGCCGTGTCGTAGCCACCCAGCGGGATTACACGGTCCACTGGGTACAATGGTACACGTTCCGCGACGGAATTCTGAGCCGAGTGCTGCAAATCTTCGACAGCCAGGCGATTCAGCCGGCATTTCTCGATAAGCCGACTTTACCAAGTTGACCGAGTTTATCGCGGCGCTATATTTTGTCAGCGCAAAGTTGATTTTCGGCAACAGGTAAATCCTTCGCGGCAGGGAGTCGCGTGGCAAGTTGGCAGTATGGATGCGATGCCCCCCCTGATCACCGTTTGGCGAACCCGCGTTTTCGCGCTGCTCGCCGTGTTAACCAGCTTTGCCCCGCTGTCGACAACCTACGCGGCGGAAACCCGCTGCGTGGTGCTCGAAGTCTTCGTGCGGGGCGACAACGAACGCTCGGGGGAAGCGCGGGCCTTCGTCGACAAGACCTACGCCGCTCGCCCCGGCCTCAAAGTCGTCTATCGCGATGTCGAAGCGAAGGAGTCGAACCTCGAACGGTTCTACAAAATCGCGGAGCACTTCAAAGTCGAAAAACCGGGGCTGCCCGCGTTCTATGTCGCCGGTCGGTTCGATCACGGCTGGGATGAAAAAATCACGCCCGGTCGGTTGGATGAAGCGCTCACCGTGGAAGTATTCGTCCGGCACGATTGCCCGCGGTGTCAGCAAGCCAAGCCGTTCCTGCAAAATACCGTTGCCCCGAAATACCCGGGTTTCAAGTTCGTTTTCAAGGATATCGTGCTGGAGGCGGGCGTTTCCGCCCGCATGAACGAAGTCGCCCAGCGGTATCGTGTCACTGGGACTGGCGTTCCGGCGGTGCATGCGGCCGGAAAATTCCAGGTCGGCTTCAACGACATCGTGTCGACCGGCAAGCAATGGGAAGACACGCTCAAAGCGGTGACCCTCGATTGTGTTCCCGCCGCAGCCCCGGCACCCGCGCCACCGGCGCAAGCGTCGCTTCGGAACGACAAACAACGCTACCACTATCCGTCCGTGTGGGGACAGGCGTGGGCCGATGATGCTCCCCCGCCGGCATTGTCAGACGAGACACCGCCACCGGCATTGGATGATGCCGCTGCTCCGCCTCCCGCAGTCAACGATGTCGCCCTCCCACCGTCGGCGATCGAACCCATGGCCGATGACGGCGATGCTCCGGCGGTCAAATCGCCGCGGAAACTTGCGCTCCCCGAAGAAACAACGGCCGTGGAAAAGGTCGTGGTCGAAGCCGCTCGGCAGTCCGATGTGGTCAAGCTGCCGTTCATCGGCGAAGTCAATTGGAAGCAGTGGGGCATGCCCGCGTTCACCATCATGGTGGGCCTCGTCGACGGCTTTAACCCGTGCGCGATGTGGGTGCTGATGTTTCTGCTGTCAGTTCTCGTGAACCTGAAGGATCGCCGCAAGATTCTCGCCGTCGCGGGATCATTCGTCTTCATCAGCGGTGCCGCGTACTACCTCTTCATGACGGCGTGGCTCAACGTCTTCTATCTCATCGGACTGGTGCGAGCCGCACAGATCGCCCTCGGCATTCTCGGCACCACAGTCGGTGTGATCCACGTCAAGGATTTCTTCGCTTTCAAGAAAGGCGTGTCGCTGTCGATCCCGGAATCGGCGAAGTCGAGTGTCGCCGCCCGCGTCCGCAAGATTGTGATGGCGGAATCGCTGATTGGGGCGATCATCGGGGCCAGCGTGCTCGCCGTCCTCGTCAACATCGTGGAACTCCTCTGCACCGCCGGTCTCCCCGCGATGTACACCGGCGTCCTCACGATGCAAAATCTCCCGCCGTGGATGAATCACGCTTATCTACTGCTGTACATCGCCGCCTACATGTTCGACGATTCGCTGATGGTCGCCGTGGTGGTCATCACGCTCGGCAAGCATCGCCTGCAGGAAGAGGGGGGCCGCATGCTGAAGCTCATCAGCGGCAGCGTGATTCTTGCCATCGGATTGATGATGCTGTTCAAGCCGGAATGGTTGGGTTAATACGATTCAAACATCGCCCGGAAGCCCAGCCTTTGCCAAGGCTGGGGTGTTCTGCTTTTCCGTGGTTGATGTGGCCGGCGGATTCACCGGTCCCACGTACTTCGCCGTGCGAATCGACTTCCAGAACTCGTACAAATCCGCGAGTTCTTCGAGGCGCTGGGCAATGGCCTCGGGAGACATATCAACCGGCGGGCGCGTTGGGGGTGTCATCCGAGTCAATTCCTAATCGTTGAAGGTCCACGAGGTCTTGCGGGCGACCTGACAACCGCTTCATGATGGCGAGACCATCGCGCGAAACCACAGTGAGATTTTCATCCAGCCAGACGAACTGGCTGCGTGATGCCCAAGCCGGTTCATACAGCGGGTCGACTAGCAGTAAGTCGAGCGTCATCAGTTCTCGTCCAACGGCTTTGGAAATGCGGACCAGTTCTTGCTCGAACCCTTCGCCGGTTCCCAAGGGAATCGTCCCGCCTTCCAGATTGTATCCGACGCCATGAACGCATTCGAGCGTGCGGTCGAGGTCCTTGGGTTGGATTAACAGATCGATGTCGCGCGTGGTTCGTGCAAATCCATGAATCGTCACGGCGATGCCCCCACAGACCGCATAAGGAATTCCCGCGGCGTGCATGGCTCGAACAATCGTTTTCAGTTCGTCAATCAGATTCATGGGATCGCGCCTGCTTTCGGATTCCATCCCAGCCATCGCAATGGCTGGGCTTCCTACGACTTCTTCTGCAGCTTCGCCCATTCGTCTTTGAGGGTCACCGTGCGGTTGAACACCGGGCGGTCTTTCGTCGTGTCTTTGTCGACGCAGAAGTACCCCAGGCGTTCAAACTGGCACTGAAAGCCCGCGGGTTTGTCGGCGAGGGCGGGTTCCAACTGAGCGGTGACCGTCGATTCACTCGCGGGGTTGAGGTAGTCCTTCCAGTCCTTGTCGTCCGGGATGTCCGCCACGTTTTCGATGTTGAACAGTTTGTCATACAACCGCACTTCCGCGGGCACGGCGTGGGCCGCTGAGACCCAGTGGATCGTGCTTTTCACCTTGCGATTGTCCGGAGCGTTGCCCCCCTTGGTCGCCGGGTCGTAAGTGCAGCGAAGTTCAATCACCTTCCCCGCGGCGTCCTTCACGGCTTCCTGACACGTGATCAGAAACCCCCACCGCAACCGCACTTCGCGACCGGGTGCCAAACGGAAGAACTGCTTCGGCGGGTTCTCCATGAAGTCATCGTGCTCGATGTACAACTCGCGCGAGAACGGCAATTGGCGCGTTCCTTGTGACGGGTCTTCCGGATTGTTCACGGCGTCGGTGTATTCCACATGCCCTTCGGGGAAGTTGGTGAGCACCACCTTCAGCGGGTTGATCACCCCCATGTACCGCGGGGCGCGTTTGTTGAGATCGGCCCGGATCGCGCTCTCCAGCACGGAAAGATCGGTCAGCCCGTTGAACTTGGTGACGCCGATGGTCTCGCAGAACGCCCGCATCCCTTCCGGCGTGTAACCGCGACGCCGAATCCCGGCAATCGTCGGCATCCGCGGGTCATCCCAACCACGCACAGTTCCCGCCTCGACGAGTTCCAGCAGCTTGCGTTTGCTCATCACCGTGTAGGTGAGGTTGAGTCGGGCGAATTCGATCTGCTGCGGATGAAACAGCCCCAGCACATCGATGAACCAGTCATACAACGGGCGGTGATTCTCGAATTCGAGCGTGCAGATCGAATGCGTGATCCCTTCGAGCGAATCGCAATAGCCGTGCGTGAAATCATACAGCGGATACAAACACCACGTGTCGCCGGTGCGGTGATGCTCCGCGTGCCGGATGCGGTAGAGCAACGGGTCCCGCATGTTCATATTGGGGTGGGCCATATCGATTTTGGCCCGCAGGACATACTTGCCGTCCGGGAATTCGCCCGCTTTCATCCGGCGGAAGAGAGCGAGGTTTTCTTCGACGGATCGATCACGGTCGGCGCTGTGTTTGCCTGCTTCCGTGAGTGAGCCGCGTTGCGCCCGGATTGTCTCCACGGGCGAACTATCGACGTACGCCAGGCCCTTTTGAATCAACTGCTCGGCATATTGATAGAGCTGCTCGAAGAAATCCGAAGCGTAGTACAGCCCGTCCCACTCGAAGCCGAGCCAGCGGACGTCGTCCATGATGGCGTCGACGTATTCCTGATCTTCTTTCGTGGGATTGGTGTCGTCGAAACGGAGGTTGCACTTCCCGTCGAAGTATTTGGCCAGACCGAAGTTGAGGCAGATCGATTTCGCATGCCCGATGTGCAGATAGCCGTTGGGTTCAGGCGGAAAGCGGGTGTGGACGCGCCCGCCGAACCGACCCGACTGGTTGTGTTCGTCGACAATGTCGTGAATGAAGTGACGGGGCGGCGGAACGGGAACAGCGTCATCCGTGGACATCGAAAGCGATCCTGGAAAGCGAAAAGCGATTAGCGCCCCTCCGTTTTCGCGGAAACGCAGAAGACGGTCAAGTGCTGAGGGTCAAGTGTCAAGTGCCGGAAAGATGCTTGAGAACTCTGTTCCGAGAGTTTGACCGGTTGAACGTGACCTTCACAGAATCGATCTCTGTCGAGGTCTCGGCTTGTGTCGTATTCTGGCACTTGACACTCCGCTCTTGACACTTGACTCTGTCTTCATGTCCGCTGACCCGCCCATGATTGTTCCGCCTGCCGCCAAACCGCGGCCGAAGCGTGTGCGCGGACCGGACCTGGGCATTGATGTCGATCCCCGCGAGTCCACCTGGCAGCAGCTCACCTGGCAGGAAAAGCTGCGACGGGTGGCCTTCACGCTGGGAACGGGCGTCGGCATCAGCGTCCTTCTGCACGCGACCGTGTTGATTGCCCTGGGGCTGTGGATTTACCAGCTTCCGCGCGAAAACGTGGTGGACACGTATATCGCCGATTGGTTCGATGCTTCGCACTTGCCGGCGAATACCAAGGGGAAGCGCAAGCCGGTCGGTTTGCCGGTGAACATCACCGCCGTTCCTTCGACGGGGGGGCCAGGGTCCGCGAAGACGCCACCGAAAGAAGTCGCCCCCGTCGCCGGACCGGGGCCGGGTGTGAAACCGGTGAATGTCGGCCAGGGGGCCTTCGGCAACCGGGGCGTGGGCACCGGCGGGAAGGGAAGCGGAAACGGAGCCGGTGGCGGCGGGACCGGACTCGAAGGTCTCGGCGGTTCAAACGATTCGCAACGGGCCGTGAAAGCCGGATTGGCATGGCTGGCCCGTCAACAGAACAGCGACGGGAAATGGGAACTTCATCAAGGCTATCCCGACCCCGGTTTCAAAGTGATTCGGACCGATACCGGAGCCACGGCGCTCGCGCTGCTGGCGTTTCTGGGGACCAACGCGACGCATCTCGAAGGGGAACACGCCGCGGTCGTCAGGAAGGGGCTGAAGTGGCTGGTCGACACACAGGATCCCAACACCGGCGACTTACACGACCAGCGACAGGAAGAAGGCCGGCAACCGGCATTTTATGCTCACGCGATGGCCACGCTGGTGCTGTGCGAAACGCTCGCACTCACCGATGACGAGACGTACCGCGTTCCCGCAGAAAAAGCCGTTCGCTATCTCCTCGACTCGCAACATCCCGATTTAGGGGGCTGGAAATACCGGCCGATTTCCCGGCAGATGAATGGCGATTTGTCCGTCACCGGCTGGGCGTTGATGGCGCTGCACACGGCCCGGATTGCCGGAATCAATGTCGGCGAGGGCGAGTTCGAGCGGGCCAGCCAGTTCCTCGATTCCGTGCAGGAACAACGCGGCGCGCGTTACAAATACGAACCGCACGATCCGCCGCAACGGGTGACGGCGGCACTGACGGCGGAAGGCTTGCTCTGTCGGCAATGGATGGGCTGGCCGAAGGATCATCCGCCGATGGTCGACGGCGTGCAGTTTCTGTTGACCCCTGAGAATCGCGCGGAATGGTCGGGCGGTCGCCGCAATGTTTATGGGTGGTATTACACCGCGCAGATGCTGCACAACTTGGGGGGCGAACCGTGGGAAACGTGGTACCCGCCGGTGCGCGATCTCGTGGTGAAGAATCAGCTTATCGGCGGGGGTGGTAAAGGGAACGACGTCCGCGGCAGTTGGCATCCCACACAACCACCGGGCGCGGGCGAAGAATACGGCGACAAAGCCGGCCGGTTATACGTCACCGTGATGTGCCTGCTGATTCTGGAAACACCGTATCGGCACAAGCCGCTGTATGCGGAATGAAATCACCCCTCGATCGCCGTCGATGAGGGGTGATTATTCGACAATCGAGAGCAGGGCGATTACGGCTTGTAGGAACCGCCCGCACTCCGCCCGGTCGGCTGAGCGGAAATCACCAAATACCGATCACCTTCATTGCTGCCGCCGGTACCAATCAGAAACGTGCCGTACTGCAGGCCGCCGAGATCGACGCGAAACTGCGATCCGTCAACAAAGAAGCACGACCAGATGGCGAGGGGGCCGATGTTCGTTTCCTGCCAGGTTCCCGCGCCGCCCTGTTGCGATGTAAATGGGCCCATGGCGGGGCTGCCGCCATCGCCAAAGGTGAGGTTGTCGCTGAAGCTGGTAGCAAAACTGGTGTAGACATTCACAGGGAACGTCTTCCCTTTGACGTCGGCGTGAGCCGAACCACTGACTGTCAAGACAACCGCGAGTGTGGCAATTGCCAGCAGGGATCGATGGGCGAACATAGCGCGGGCCTTTCTGGTTGAACAAGCGAAGCGGGAAACGGAGACGAGTGGGCAAAATGCCCACCGAAGTTTAACGACCCAAAACCACGGTTCGCAACAATTATCCGCGGCGAATCGCGTCAATCGGCGACATTCGCACGGCCGGCTATATGCTGCGGTGAGGTGAGTCTGCTGGTTCTCGAATCACCGTGCAGTCACAAACCGCGGCATGCCGATCAAACCGGCGTGTGACGGTGGCGACAGCCATAGCCACCGCGGTTCACTTTGGATTACGGATAGGGCAAGACGAGAAACAAGCCCCCGGTGCTGCTGTTTCCGTAACCATACATCCGCGTGCCGACTTGAATGCCGGTAATGTTCGATGTTCTGTTCCCGTAGGAATAGGCCGCCGACCAGAGAGAGAGCTGTTGCAGGGGCCACTGTTGCCAGTTCCCTTGTCCTCCCTCCATGACGCCAAACGGCCCGGTGTTCGGATCGCCGCCATCGTCGGCAAAGATGTACGTGTTCGTGTAGTGCGTTTGCGAAAGAGTGTAAATCGTCGCCGCGAACGCTTTACCGTTGACGTTCGCATGGGCGGACTCCACCGTCGAGAATACACACAATAGAGCCATTGCCCCCGCGATCAAACAATGGGTTCGCATCGTCGATACTCCTGTAGAATGTGACGAGCGTTAGCCGCCCTTGAATTGATTGTAAGCCACGGCCGTGGCACACGAAAGCGAATACATCCACGGGCTGGTATGAGTTCAGTTTATCCTCTCCGAATCGCGTCAATCGGCGACATTCGCACGGCCATCATCGCGGGGTAGACACCTCCAAAAATCCCCAGGGCGATGGCAAAGATCAGGCTCGTCAACAACAGCGGCGGGCTCGCGTACAAATAAATCTTCGCCGCGAAATACCAGTTCACCACGAAGGTGCCGAGCCATCCCAGCACGCAGCCAATCGCCCCGCCGCAGAAGCCGAGCACGGCGCTTTCCGCCACGATCAGCTTGAGGACATCCCGCGCGGTCCAGCCATTCGCCCGCAACACGCCGAACTCGATCAACCGTTCGGACACGCTCATCATCATCGTGTTGAGAATGCTCAGCAGCGCGATCACCACCCCGATAGTATTCATCAACCACAGAAAGATATCGAGTTCGGAACTGAAGCTGTTGAGTCGCTGGCCGAACTCCTGTGCCGTGCGGACCTCGATGCCGTCGTCATCAACGACCTTCAAAGGAGAATCCTTCTCCGCTTTGGGTGCTGGCTTCGGCTTGCTGCCGGAGAGCAGGTTCAGCGCCATGTCGGTAATCGCGCCCTGAGGACCACCGCCGGTCAGCGCGCTCATGGACAGCTCCGCAGCCGGCCCGCGGCCTTTGAAGTGCTGTTGAATGGTTGCCAGCAGAACTTCGTTCGGCACGGTTCCATCGGGCTCGATGTACAACGATGAAATCGATGCCGGGTCGAACTGCATCATTTTCCGGCCGGTGGCGCTATGCACAAGAATGGCGACATCCAGCAACATCGATCCGGTCTCATAGATGCCGACGATGGTGAGGTCAACGCCGTCGACCCGCAGAATGTCGCCGACCGTTTTTTTGTAGTCGCGGGCGATCTCGCCGCTGATCACGCAGTTGAGTTTGTCTTCGTCGTCCGGGGTCAGAAACCGGCCTTCGACGATGTCGCCGCGGTAGACACTTTTCGTCAAATGGCCCACGTTGTCGAGATCCATCCCGAAGAGAAACCGCGGGGGATTAAACGTCACTTTGCCATCGACCAGTTGCACGCGCGACCAGAGTTCCCGGCACACGGTTTTCACGCCCGGGAACTGTGCGATTTCATCGGCCCAACTGGCGGGCAATTTCGAGAACAGCGGAAACGGCGCGCCGGGCTGCATCGCGAGCAATCCGGGGACCCGACCGAACGTTTGATCGATCGTGGCCTGCAACCCCGCCGCGACGGAGAACAGCCCGACCATTCCCATGATGGCGACGGACAGCCCCAGCAAGGCGAGGACGGTCCGAATCGGTCGGCTGAACAAGTTGCGAATAGCGAAAGCAAACATCAATGGCAGCCAGTGGAGAGGAATCGCGAACGGTCGCTGATGACGATTCTTTCCAGGAATCATAGCCGAACCGGTGCAAAAGACGTTAGCCGAAGGGGCGAGCGGTTCCCACTGACCCATGCGGACGGTCGCGCGCGATGGTATCATCACTGCTCCTTGATCCATCACACCCCGACGTTGCACCCCCAGGGCCTTCCGCGATGAACGACGAAGTCGTGGCCTACGATCCGTACGCGCTCCCCCCGGAAGACATCCAGGAGCCACCTGCCACCATGTGGGCAGCGCTGCGCAAAATCGGACCCGGGATCATCCTCGCGGGGACGATCGTCGGGTCCGGCGAACTGATTCTGACGACCCGTCTGGGGGCCGAACATGGCTTCATTTTTCTGTGGCTGATTCTCTTCAGTTGCGTGATTAAGGTCTTTGTGCAGATCGAAATTGGCCGGTACGCGATCTCTTCTGGTCGCCCCACGCTGGGAGCCCTCAACGAACTGCCCGGACCGCGGCTCGGAGCCCACTGGCTCGTCTGGTGGTGGTTCTTCATGATGCTCTGCACGGTGGTGCAACTCGGCGGCATGGTCGGGACCATCGGGCAGGCGCTGAATCTGGCGTTTCCCAAAGTGGCCGGACTCTCTGCCGCATGGGTCGGCACGATCGCTCCATCAATGCAGGCGGTGTTGCTCGATCGCCCCGAGCTGCCGTGGGCGATCATCACGTGCTTCGTCACGATGGCATTGATTTACGGAGGCGGATATCGTCGCATCGAATGGCTGACGACCTTGATTGTGGTCGGCGTCACACTCGTCACCGTTTTCGCAGCGAGTGCCTTGGGCTTCACGGCCTATCCTATTCGACCGGCCGATGTCGCCACCGGATTCCAGTTCCAGTTTCCCGATAGCGGCCTGATGGCTGCGTTTGCTGTCTTTGGGGTTACCGGGGTCGGGGCAACGGAATTGTTCTACTATCCGTACTGGTGCCTCGAAAAAGGGTACGCGCGGTATGTCGGACGCGCGGACGGCACGCCGGAGTGGGATCGCCGGGCGCGCGGCTGGGTCCGCGTGATGCACCTCGATGCCTGGGTGAGCATGGTGGTGTTCACCGTATCGACCGTGGCATTTTATGTGATGGGTGCCGCCGTGCTGCATCCGCAAAAACTGGTTCCGGACAACCAGTCGTTGATCGACACCCTGTCCAAGATGTACGTCGGTCCGTTCGGAGAATGGGCACGAGTGTTGTTCCTCATCGGTGCCGGGGCAGTGTTGTTCAAAACGCTGTACCTTTCCTGTGCCGCGAATAGCCGGTTGATGGCGGACGTGCTGGTCTTGGCCGGGGCCACGGCGACGAAATCGGCGGAAGAGCGTGCCCGGTGGATTCGGCGGTTCTGTTTGGTGTATCCGCTGCTGGCGCTGGCGTTCTTTGTTCTCGCGCGCAATCCGGTATTGATGGTGACCATCGGGGGCGTTGCCCAGGGCGCGACACTTCCCATGATTGCCGTCTCAACGTTGTATTTCCGGTATTTCAAGGTGCATCGGAGCCTGCGGCCATGGCTGATCACCGACGTTCTGTTGTGGATTGCCGTTCTCTGCATTCTCGTGGTCGCCGCCTATGCCGTGCCCAGTCAGATCAAGAACATTGTCGAGACTGTCGGGAAGATGTGGACTTCCTCACAGCCATAAGAACCCATCGCCTGCCAACTGCGTTTGCGGTTTCGTGCCGTGCGTCGATCCCACCGAGTGACCTCTCACTTTCAGCGAAATTCCCAATGAAAACCCTCCTCTCCCGCTCCCTCACACTTTTCATCACGCTGGTCATCGCAGCGCCTTTGTCAGCGCAGACGGTTTCAAAGGAAGTGCAGCCGTTCGTCGATCGCGAAGAACTCGCCGGGGCGGTGATGCTGGTCGCGAACAAGGACAAGATCCTCACGACGGAAACCGTCGGTTGGGCGGATGTCGCCGCGAAGCAGCCGATGAAGTCCGATTCGATGTTCTGGATCGCATCGCAGTCGAAACCGATCACCGGCGCGGCGTTCATGCTGCTCGTCGATGAAGGCAAAGTTTCGCTCGATGACCCGGTGGAAAAATATCTGCCGGAGTTCAAAGGGCTGATGTATGTCGCGGAGAAAGATGACGCGCACAAACTGCTCAAGAAGCCGACGCATCCGCCGACGATTCGGAATGTGCTGTCGCATACCAGCGGGATGCCGTTCAAATCGGCTCTCGAAGAACCGACGCTCGATTTGTATCCGCTCAGCGTGCGCGTCCGTTCCTATGCCATGACGCCGCTCGATTTTGATCCCGACACGAAGTACCAGTATAGCAACGCGGGGATCAACACCGCCGCGCGGATCATCGAAGTGGTGACGAAGACGTCCTTTGAAGACTTCCTCGACACGCGGTTCTTCCAGCCGCTGGGGATGACCGACACCACGTTCTGGCCGAGCGAAGCCCAAGCCGCGCGGATTGCGAAAGCGTACAAACCGGGCATGGATAAGTTGGGTAAAGAAGGGCTCGTCGAGACCCCCATCGGCCAGTTGTACTACCCGCTCACTGATCGCAAAGAACGTTTCCCCATGCCCGCCGGGGGACTCTTTTCGACCGCGCACGATCTCGCCCGGTTCTACCAGATGCTGCTCAACGGCGGCGAACTCGACGGCAAGCGGTACCTCTCCGCAGCGGCGATGAAGGAAATCACCACCCGCCAGACCCCGGAGACCGTGAAAGAAAGTTACAGCCTCGGTTTCAGCGTTTCGAAGACCACGTTCGGTCATGGAGGGGCCTACTCCACGAACTCGGTCGCCGAGACCGACACCGGCCTGATTTACATCTGGCTGGTCCAGCACGCGGGGTTCCGGGGCGAAGGGGCCAAGAGCCAGGACGTCTTCCGCAAAGCCGCACGGATTGCGTTCGTCAAATAACGACTGCATTGAAGTGTATCGGCGAATTCATCGCGAGTTACTTTCGGCGATGCTACAGGCCCGGCTTTCGGCTCAAATGCCAAAGCCCGACGATAACGATTTCATCTTCAACTGTCCGAAAATAGATTCCGTACGGGAAATCGCCCATCACGGCGACTCGCGTGATGTGATCCACAATGGGGGTTCGACTGCGGCGAAGCGATCAGACGGTCCAGCGTGGTTGAAATCAGGAGATGAAACCGATCGGCGGCGGCAGGTTCCTGAGAGTCATACCATGCGACCGCTTCTTCCACATCGGCGAAGAATTCCGGAAGAAACCGGTGCGGGACACTCATCTCTTGGACCGCAAGACAGCAAGTTTTGCAAGACCGTCCGCCCAATTCACGGCTGATTCGGGGTGCGCTTGAAAGCGTTCCCATCGCTGATCCAACTCGGCGCGTTGTTCTGTGCTGAGTTGCAACTCTCCAGCATCATCATCGGCAGTGACTAACTCCCAGAGGGCTTCCGCCAGCGTGAGCCGTTCGTCAGGCCGGAGTTGGCGACTGGCCTCCAGGAGTTGTTCCACACGGGACATGATCGCCCCTTCAGCATGTCACGAAAAGAAGTGAGCGGTGGGTAGGTAGCAAAGTTGATTTTATCTGCTGATGGAAGGTGATAACAGAGGAATGGAACGTAAAGACCCTGGGCTTCCGGCGTTGCTCCACTTCATGGTTAATACCGCGCGAGGTCTTTTGCGGTGGCGAGGTTCAGGGACTTCACGATGTTCTGCGCTTCGACCGTCATGAAGCGGAGTTCGCTGCCGATCGCGATGAATTGCCAGCCTTCGGCGATGCGGCGGTTGACCTGATCGACGCTTTGCACATGCAGGCCGACCGGGGTGCCGTGCTTCTTGCCGGTGGCGAGAATCTTTTGCAACGCCGCTTCAAACACTTCCGGGGTGGGATCGTTGCCGTCCTTGTCGCGCATCTGGAAGGTGAGATCGTTAGGGCCGACGAAAATGGCGTCCACGCCCGGCAGGCTGTAGATCGCGTCGGCATTCTCGACCCCCTGCGGCGATTCGGTTTGCAGCACGACGAGAATCTCATCGTTCGCATGCTTGAAGTAGTCACCCGCGGTGGCGTCGAAATTCAGGGCGTGCATCGATCCGCCGACGGAGCGGTTGCCCGCGGGGGGATACTTCGCGGCGGCGATCGCGATCTTCGCTTCTTCCACGGTGTTGACCATCGGCACCACGATGCCGTGCGCCCCGGCGTCGAGCACGCGCTTGATGTAATCGTGATCGCCCTTCGGCACGCGGGCCAACACGGTGCAGCCAGCGTCGGCAATCGCGCCGAAGAGCAAGCCAGCGTCGGTCCAACCGATGGGCGAGTGTTCGAGGTCGACCGTCAGCCACGGAAAGCCCACACGGGCCATCACCCGCGCGGCGAAGACACTCCCCAACGAGAGCCACGTTCCCACTTGTGGCTGCCCCGCCCTCAAGGCCGCCTTCACCGGATTCTTGCGCATCTGCGTTTCCTCGTGCCTGATTGGAATGAACTCGAATCCGCAGTGTCGCCGCCGTGCGGGGAGTTCGCAACCACAGAACAGAAAAACGGAGCGAACCACGGAAGACACGGAATTGGAAAAGATCAGGATCAAGAAATCTCGGTCCGGCGGAGATCGTGTCATACTGATCCTAACAATGAACAGCGCGTTGTGTGGGATCCGCTCATCACGCGGAGCGTGATGGCTACCATGGTGGCCATCACGCTCCGCGTGATGAGCGGCACGTTTCAAAACGCACGGATGACTCCTGGAATGCGTGTCAGTCGCTCCGCCCTCTGACTTTTCATTCCGGTATTCTTCCGTGTCCTCCGTGTATTCCGTGGTTCCTCTCTTATTTCCACCACATGAAACGAAAGCACCCCGGCTGCACGGAAGCAACCGGGGTGCGGGCGAGGCGTTGGTTTCTCTGTCTGAATTATCCGTGCAGCAATTCACGGGCGATCGCCACTCCCGGCGCGGGCCGGCCGAATTCGCTGGCGGTGACGCGGGACAGACCGATCACATACCGCCACCGGAACGCGGCGCGGGCTTCGGCGAATTCCTGGCTGACGGTGCGGTAGTATTTTTCCGCGTGCAAGGCCCCGTCTTCGCTGATCGCATAGCCGCGCAACAATGAGAAGATCGCCGCAGGGTTGCCGTCGCGATCAGCAAATGCGGCCGTTGCCGCGCTGGCGAGCGCCTGATCGTTCGCGCGGATGGCATTATCCAGCGTCTTCAACACGTCATCCGCAGAAAGCTGACTGGCCGCGGACTTCAACGTCTCGGTGTGTTCCGACAACGGCCACGGTTGCCAGGCGAGGAAGTCACCGCCGCGCGACGTGCGATCGAATGCGACTTGCCAGGCACCGAGAATCAGACATGCGGCGACATTCCGCGGATTGGCGACGCGGGCCATGTTCCGCCACGCATTCGCCGAATCCCCCGCATGCACGCCGATGGAATCGCCGTGGATGCTGCCTTCGGGCTTGGTCGCCTGGGCTTGCGATTTCGGCCGTCCCTTATCGCGCAGCAGCAACTGATTCGCTGCGAGTGTCACCGCTTCGCCGATCGCATCCGGGGCGAACCCTTCGGTGAGCGCCATCGCCACCGCCGCCGCGGCTTCATCGGGCGTGCTCTGGAAAATCGTTTTCGAGAGATGGTCAACCCAGGCGTCATCAGCCGGTGAAGTCCCGAACGGTTTCGACAACAGCTTGTGTTCATCGAAGAGCTTCGGCAACAACTGGCTGCCGCCGCGGGCATAATCGTTGTGGGTGTTCATCTCCGCTTTCACGCAGTACCGCACCGATTGCCGCAGCAGCGAATGAGCGTGCTCGCGGCCGACGACATCGAGCAGTTCCCACGCTTTGTACGGCATCACCACGCGATGCACTTCCGTGTTGTCCTGCACAACTTCGAGCACGCTGTTGAACGCCGCGTCGGGAGACTGCCGGGCGATCCGCGCGAAAAGTTCTTCCGACTGCACTTTGTCCTTTCCAAGCACCGCCTGATGAAGCTGGTCCGGTGACGGAACGGCGGTTTGCGTGGCATCGAAGGCGACGGGGTGCATTTTTTCCGAAGCATGCCCGCCGTGTTCTTCAATGCGGGTGCTGTTGCGATGGAGCACTTTCAGGATCGGCAGCAAGCTGATTGCCGTCGGCATCTCGCGGGCCATCTTCAGCGCCGGCGTGAGGGCCATCATCGTGTGGAAGCCGATGTAATCTTCCCCGGCGAACGTGCGGGCATTCGCGAGCGCCGCACAGGCCACGATTTCTTCCAGCGACGTTCCCTGCTTCCAACGTTCGACCACCATCGGCAGCATCTTGTCCGCGCTGGTGTCCTGCAACAGGCGGACCAGCGGTTCACGATCACCGAAGGCGAGTTCAGGGCCGTCGCCTTCTTTGGCCCAAGCCGGGGCGAGACCGAGATCGAACGCCGTCGCGGAACCGATACCCGCGACCACCATTCCGCAACCGACATCGGCCAGGAATTCACGTCGAGAACGAGGAGCCATCGTTGCCGCCTTTTCAGAGAGGTGCGGGGACCAGCGATGCGGAACTTTGCGGACAGCAACGCATCGAAAGTGGTTGATTCGGCGAGCATAGCGGAATCGCAGAGAAAAAGTCGAGAAAATTCGCCCTTGTAGGGGGAAAACCGCATTCACAAGCCCGCAGCGCGAGCGCCGGGTTCTTCGAATTTTGCTTTACGGCATGATAAAGAGAACCCGGCGCTCGCGCTTCGGGCTTGTAGGGGCCTTTTTTTGTGCATGCTTTCCGGGGACAATCGTCTCATGACGATGTTGTCCCCCCTTTCCGCACCGATCCATCGCGCCGCCTGGCAGCAGGCGCTGGCGAATGCCGTGCGTGATCCCGCGGTGTTGCTGGAACGCCTGTCTTTGCCGCGCGAATGGTTGCCCTCGGCTCAGCGCGGGGCGAAGTTATTTCCGTTACTGGTGCCGGAAAGTTACCTCGCACGAATGACGCCGGAGGACGCACACGATCCGTTACTGCGGCAGGTGCTGCCGCTGGATGTCGAAGCGGAATCGCCGCCGGGTTACAGCGTGGATGCCGTCGGGGATGATGCCGCGCAAATCGCGCCGGGGCTGTTGAAGAAGTACAACGGCCGCGCGTTGCTGATCACCACCGGCGTGTGCGCGGTCCATTGCCGTTACTGCTTCCGCCGGCATTATCCCTATGCCGAATCGCCGCGACAGTTGGACGACTGGCAACCGGCGCTCGACGCGCTCGCCGCCGATGATTCCATTCACGAAGTGCTGCTCAGCGGCGGTGATCCCCTCGCATTGACCGATGCCCGGCTGTTCGCGCTCATCGAACAACTGGAAACCATTCCCCATTTGCGTCGGCTGCGCATTCACACGCGGTTGCCGATTGTGTTGCCTGAACGGATCACCCCGTCGTTCATCGAACGGCTGTCCGAATCGCGGCTCACGCCGTGGATGGTGATCCATGCGAATCATGCCCGGGAATTGACCGGCGATTGTGCCGATGTCGTCCGGCTACTCGTTCGCTCCGGGATCACCACGCTCAACCAGACGGTGCTCTTACGCGGCGTGAACGATTCGGTGACCGCGCTGGTGGAGCTGTGCGAACGGCTGATCGATCTCGGGGTCATGCCGTACTATCTGCATCAGCTCGACCGCGTGAACGGCACCGCGCATTTTGAAGTCCCCGAGGAAACCGGTCGCACTCTGATGACCGAACTACGCAAGCGCCTGCCGGGCTATGCCGTGCCGCAATACGTCCGCGAAATCCCCGGCGAAGCCCACAAGACGCCGCTGGTGTAGGGAGTCGAGAGCGGAGAGTCGAGAGTCGAGAGCCAGATAAGTCGGCTCGTTCGGAATTACGTCGTGGTCACTTTGATATGTTGTGCGTGAGTCTTGCTCTCCCTTTGGCTCTTGACTCTCGACTCTCCGCTCTCGACTCCTTGAAAGCTTTCCCATGTCCGGCATCGGTGTGTTATTCGCTGTGGAATCCGCAGTCGTCGATCGGCTTCGTCAGATGGACGATGACGATGACCGTGTCGATTTTCTGCAACGGGAAATCGAAGAAGACTTTTTCGAGAATCAGCCGTTGTGGCTGTGCGATCTTGGCAAGACGTGGGACGCGATCCACCGCTGTCTCACCGACGGCGACATTGGCTGGAACAACGGGACGTTCCCGCTCAATCATGTGATTCTTGGCGGCGAGCAACTCTACGACGAGAACGATTACATCATCAGCCTGAAAGATGCCGAGCAGGTGGGACTCATCGCCGCTGCGTTGAGCAAAGTCACGTCACGCGATTTCCGCGTGGGCTACGACCGGATTTCTCCCGACGATTACGACGGCCCGTACGGTCTCGACGATTACCAGTCAACGTGGGACGAATTCGAGCAACTCGTCGAGTTCTATCATCGAGCCGCGGAAGCGCAGCGCTCGGTGTTGTTCACCGTGGATTTATAATTCCTCGTCACTTTTCGGGACGAGCACCCACGGATCGGCTAATGAGGATCCGATTCCTTCACGTGCAGACGTTCGTTCAACATCATCTTCGCCATGAACGGTGTTGATATTAACACGGCTTATCGAAATCGTCCCCGGGCGTTTACTTATCCCGGAGGGATGAAAGCCATTAGCCGGTGGTTGAGCGTAGCGACACCACCGGTTGCAAGTTGATGCGAAGGATCGCATCCCTTCAGGATGCAATTCCATTTCGAATCAAAGTCCGGTGGTGTCGCTGCGCTCAACCACCGGCTCATGGCTGAGACCCCTACCGGGGTCGTTTCCAGAAACCGCATACCCCGGTCGTTCCCATCCCGCATGTCACCCTGTCAGCAATCGAAACCTTGCCATAAATTCTGGGCAAAACGAAACACTTCGCAAGATTTTTCTTCCGGCGGCAACTACCGTGGTGAGATGCACGGGCGATGGACTACCGCCGATGCTGGACCTGCGGACGGACCCGCGCTGCTGGCGACGCACGGACGGTGGTTGCGGACGGTGCTGCTGGTGCGGTGCGGCGAACGGACCGCGGTCGACGAGTTGTTTCAGGAACTCGCCGTCGCCGTGATCCGCAAGCCGCCGGTGCATGTGGCGTCGGACAAACTCCCCGCGTGGTTGTATGGCATGGCGGTTCGTCTGGCGCTGTTGTACCGTCGCAAAAGGGGCAGACAACGACGCTTGCAGCAGCGTTTTGGTGAGAATGGTGCCGAGCGTCCGGCCGCGCCTCTGGATCCGCTGGCGTGGCTGCTGGCGGACGAACGGCAGCAGTTGGTGCGGCAATCGCTGTTGCGAATGACTCCGAAGGATCGCGAGTTGTTGGTGCTCAAATACACGGAGGAATGGAGTTATCGCGACCTCGCCGCCCGGTTAGGCGTGAGCGAGTCGGCGGTGGAAGCCCGGTTGCATCGGGCGCGGGCCCGGTTGCGGTCGGAACTCGCCGCGTTTCAGTTGCTGGAGTCGACCCGATGAATTTATCCGCGCTGTCCGACAACGAAGAGACGCTGACCGATGAACTGCTCGACCGGCTCGTCGATGGGGAATTGTCGCCCGCGGAACACCGGGCGGTCCTCGAACAGTTAGAAAATTCGCCGATTCAATGGCGGCGGGTCGGGTTAGCATTTCTCGAAGCGCAGACCTTGCGACGAACCTGTCAGGACTGGATCGCGCCCACGATACCCGCTGTCATGATGACTCCGACGACAAAGAACATACCGCACTCCCGCCGCGGGGTGACACACTTCCTGTTGACGGGGGCGGCAGTGCTGTTGGCGTTCTTCGGAGGCATGCACTTCGGGCGGCCGTGGTCGATTGCCACGGAGTCCGCACCGACAGTGGCTGTTGCCCCGCAATCCTCCGAACAGAACGACGAAGCCACGGTTCCTGTTATGGAAACGGTACCGGTGTCGTTCCAGTATGGCGACGGGGCGTTATCGCACCCGGTGGCGACGCCAGTGGTCGATGCGTCTTCGCCCGTGGGGCAGGCGTGGCTGCACGCGACCCCCGGTGTGCCCGACCGCGTCCGCGAGATGCTGCTGCGGCACGGTCAGAAGCTGGTGGAACGGCAAGAATGGGTGGAAGTCGATCTCGCCGACGGGAGGCGAGGTTACCTGCCCGTGCAGGAATGGACCGTCAGCCCCGTGAGCCTCGCGGACTTCCGGTGAGCGTCTCACAAGCCCGAAACGCCAGCGCCGGGTTTTTCGCATTGATCTCGAATAACGAACGAAGAAGAACCCGGCGCTCGCGCTTCGGGCTTGTTAAAAATGATCTGTGAAATCACCTGCGACGAAGGATCGTCGTGGAAGTGAAACCTTTTTGAGGAGTGAATTCCATGTCGAGAATGTTGTTCGGCCTGTGGGTTGTCCTGGCGGCAGGCGGCGTACTGCTGTCTGTGGTGCGGGGAGAAGAACCGGCTGCGATTCGGGTGGATGCCACCTTGATCAACGATGTCGATGCGAACGTTTCCAATGGAACAGCGCCGGAGAATGCCCCGCGGTTGGAAGTGGTCGGTTCCGGACATTTCGCCCTGGTCGATGCTGGGCCGGAGAGCAAGTATTGGATCGGTCTCGGGTGCGAGTTGGCCACGGACGCTTTGAAATCGCAGCTCGGCCTGACGGAAAAGCAGGCGCTCCTGGTGACGATGGTCGCGGAGAGCAGCCCCGCGAAAGCCGCCGGGTTTCAGGTGCATGACGTCATCACCACGGTGAAATTCGGCGATGAAAGCAAACCCCTCGACAGCGTGGCGACTTTAACCGGCATGGTGGTGAAAGCGGAAACAAAACCGCTGGTGTTGACGGTGATTCGCCAAGGCAAGCCGCAGGACATTACCGTCACGCCCGCCGAACGGCCGCAACCGAATCAGGACGTGTCGTTGCTGAGCGCAGGCACCTTGAATCTCGCCGTGGCTCCGCCCTCAGCCCCTGCCAATCCCGAGCGCATCCAGCAATTGCTGCGGGAGTTGCAATCCGTGATCAGCAATCAACCGCAACCGACAACGATCCACTTCACCGGCCCGGTGGTCGCTCCTCCGGTGACGTTACCTCCCCCCGGAGTGCCGCACATCGTCGTGATGTCCAACCCCGAATTGCCGGAGAATGTGACCGTCACCATCACGAAAACGGGTAAGGAACCGATTCAGATCAAGTACCAAACCGGCAAGAACAATTCGTGGGGTGCGACCGAGAAAGAAATCGGCACGCTGCCGCCGGAAGGGCGCAATGCCCTGCAAGCCGTGATCGCGACCTTACATCAGGGTTTGCCCCATGCGGGTGGTCCGGCGTTCGCACATCCCTGGGCGGGAACATCGAACTGGCCGGTGCGAACGGTCTACCAGACGGAAACGATCAAAGGCCAGGCCGTGAATTCCGACGCGAAAGTGACCGGCCGAGTGACCGTGACAGCACCGCCCCCGGTGAAAGCCGCCGCGTCTCCTGCGGACCTGGCCGCAAAGATTGAGTTGCTCGACAAACAGCTCGAAATGTTGCAGAAACAACAGCAGGAACTGCTGACGAAGCAACAGGAATCCCTGCGAAAGAAACTGCAAGACCTGCAGGAATCGCTCGACCGGATCGAGAAAAAGTAACCCCCGACAGCACGAGATCCGCAGAAGCCCAGGGATTCCGATCCCTGGGTCTCTTCGTTTCCCGCGCAAAATTCTGCTGTGCGCCAACCGCCAATTACGGTATCACTCCCGGTTCAGGGAGCAGGATCATGGACGGAAAATCGCTCAACAGTCGCTCGGCGGCCCTCGGCCTGTGGACCGCGCTGGTGTTGTGTACCGCGGTGGTCGCCTCGCGACGGTTGGCCGGGGCCTACACCGGGACACTGCCGACGGCGGCGCTGAGCATCGCGGTGATTCTCGCAGTGACAGTGTCCGTTGTGGCGTTATGGTTGTTCCGTCGCGATCAGCCTCGAACCTGTCAGCGACGCACGTCTGCCACTGGCTCTGCCAGTGTCCTCCCCAGTGAGCAACCCCTTTCTCAATCCCTGAAATCAGCACTGGCAGAGCCAGTGGCACACGTCTGGCCAATCATCAAATGGCTGCCCGAACTGACCGCGTGGGGGCTGCCGACGTTGTTTTCGCTGGTGATCGCCGCTTCGGCAACCCCCGCTCAATCGGGAGCACTGCTCGGCATCGCGGCCATCGGAGCGGTGGTGCTCGGCGTCGCGGTGCTGGAAACGACCGACTGGTGGATGAACCTGTTGTCGTCGAATCCCACGGAAACCGAGGCGGTACCGAGCGAAGGCATCGTCGACACCGGGGGGACAAACCGCGGCTCAGCGGGAGCTTCGCCCTCCCTTCTGGAAGACGAACCGCCCATCGAAGATGACATCGGCGACGAATCCACCACGCAGTGGATGACCCGCCGCGATGAACCCGACGGCGAAGCGATTGAGGGGACCGTACGCGTGCATTTCGCCTCCGGTCAGCGCGAAGCCGTGGTGCATGTGACGTTTTGTCCGCCGCTGCCCTCGCCGCCGGATGTCGAACTGGAATGCATTGACGGCGACGAATGGCAGCTCAAACCGGAAGTGGCGCTTCCGTACGGACTACGCATCCAAGTCCGCCGCAGCACATCGGTTACGTTCGAGCAATCCGGGCGGGTTGCCTATCTCGCGACCTCCCAACGGCCCGCCCGAGCCGCATAGCGAGGATGGAGAACGAATCCGCAATCACTCACTGTCCGAATCAATCTCAATCGCGACGGCGTCGTAGAGTCCGGATTGCCCGACCGTACACGACAGCTCAATCCGTAATCGGTTGCGATGCTGCAATTGCCCCAGCCGTAGCGGCAACCTCACGGTTTCTTCACGGGCGGTGAATTCACCGAGCGGGTGCTCATTCAGCCATGCCCGGCCGCTTCCTGTCACGCCGGTGAGCGCGATGGCCAACCGATCTTCTTCGACCAGATTCGTCGGTTGATGAAACCAGCGGGAGAATGTCGCGGTACCGGAGTTTGATCCAAACACCGTTTCCCAGCGTTGAGGCAGGGTCACCGACCGGATTTCCCCGGATTCTGCGGCGTCGGGCCATGGTCCGGTGACATCCCACGGGCCACGAAGATGGATACGGTGTACTGGCATTACGTCATTATGAAAGAGGGGCGGCGGGATTGCATTCCCGGGGGGTTGGGAATTCGTCTTGCCGGAATCTCGTCCTTTGCCATAATGCCGCAACGTGCCGAGGGTGCAGACTTTCGCCAGTCGTCAGAACCGCATCCGGATTTCCGAAAGTCAAATCAGGAAGGGCGGTTCGCTGGATGGGTTTGGGCTCCGTCGATATACTTCGAGGGAATCAAGGCTGCCGCAAGGTTTACGGACAATCCACGTTACGAAGTCGAACTGATGCTGGACTGCGCTCAAATTGCAGAACAACGACCGGATCGCTCCGTAGCAGGGCCCTCGGCGCAAGGATGCACTTGCTGTGTACGATAGCTCTCCCGCTCCCAGGGTGACGCCGATGGAGTCCATGGTCGCAGACCTGCCGCGTGCGGCATTAGGACGATCGATGTTTGTCGATGCCTCCTCCGATGCCGCACCGACGAAATCGTGGTCGCAGCGCACGCGCTCCCTGCTGGGCGTGCAGATCGTCGCCACGGGTTCGTACCTTCCTGAAACGATTATCACCAACGCCGATCTGCAATCCCGCTACGGTTGCGACTCGGCATGGATCGAGCAACGGACGGGCATTCTCGCCCGCCGCTATGTGGCCCCCGAACAAGCCACCAGCGATCTCTGTATCGAAGCCGCCAAACGCGCGCTCCGCGCTGGCAACATCGACCCGCGGCAAATCGACTTGGTTGTCGTCGGCACCTTCACCCCCGATTACCAATGTCCCACAACCGCGAATCTCGTGCAGGATGCGCTCGGCATTGATGCCCCGGCGTTCGACGTTCACGCGGCCTGTTCTGGCTTTGTGTATGCCATGTCGACGGCGGCCCAGTATGTCGCCACCGGCAACAGCAAGATGGCTCTCGTCATCGGCGGCGACTGCAACAGCCGCATTGTGAACCCGGCCGATCAGAAGGTCGCCCCCCTCTTTGGGGACGGCGCCGGGGCCGTGCTCATGACTAAAGGAGACCCGCATCAGGGTCTCGTTTGTTATCAGATGGGCTCTGACGGTTCCGGCGGTTGCATGCTCGATCGCAAGAGCGGCGGCAGCAAGTCGCCCCTCACGCATGCCACGCTCGACGCCGGCGATCAATACCTGCAAATGGACGGCCGCAACGTCTTCAAATGGGCGGTCCGGGCCGTCACCGAAACCATCGAACTGGTGCTGCGGAAGAGTGGGCTGGGGGTGAACGACGTCTCGCTGTACGTCCTGCACCAGGCCAACATCCGCATCATCAATTACGCGATGGAACAGCTCGGCATCTCCAGCAGCCGGGTGTTCAACAATCTCCAGCAGTACGGCAACACGTCCGCGGGCTCGATTCCGATTGCCCTCGACGAAGCCTACCAGCGCGGCCTCATCCACCGCGGCGACACCGTCCTCATGAGCGGCTTCGGCGCCGGATTGACCTGGGGTACGGCACTGTATCGCTGGTAAGCCCGCGTTTTGTTGCAGCGGGACATTCCGCATGTCGGCAATTCCTGCGAAACCTCGACATCCTTGACTGGCCGTGCTGCTAGCGCTGTTGGGCGGATCGCTCGGACACATGTATGCCGGTCGGCTTCGTCGTGGGCTATTGCTTTGGATCGGGGGCCATATTCTTGCCCTCCTGTTCTTTCTGACAATTCCTTTCACGTCCGGTCCATTGGGAATCTTCACCGGTGCGCTGTTTTATGTCGGCTATTCGCTGTTCCTGATCGTCGATGCTTATCGAGTGGCAGCGCAACAACGTGCCACGCTGTTGCGTCCATATCAGCGATGGTGGACCTATCTCCTTGCTTACGTCATCGCAGTGGTAACTAACAACGCCATCGCTTATGCCATTCGTGACAACATCACGGAAGCGTTTGTTGTGCCGACGCGCGCGATGTCCCCTACGGTGCTTCCGGGTGATCGATTACTCGCAGACAAACTCTGGTCTCGCCCTTCGAATCTGCGCCACGATGATGTTGTTGTGTTTTCCAGTCGGGGGCCGAACTCGGCGTTGTGGGTGATGCGTGTGGTCGGATTGCCGGGGGACCGGATCGAAATCCGTAATGAAAAGGTTTTTCTTAATGACGAAGAGCGGGCTGATCCACATGGATTCCTCGATCCCGAACTGGCCCCCGTTCCTGAACTTTCCAACTATGGACCGAGCACGATTGCCGCGGGTGAGTTCTTTGTCCTTGGAGACAATCGACGTCGCTCAAACGACAGCCGCACGCTTGGCCCGATTCCTTTTTCCAGCTTTCATAGTCGAGCGATGTTGATCTATTTTTCGGTCGAGAGACGGTTTCCCAATCCAGACGACACAACGCATTACGAATCCGGCCGGATTCGCTGGCCGCGGATTGGCCAAAGAATTGAATAAGTTCCGCTGAGCGCCACGGCGGGTGGCTGGGTTGGAGTCTTCGACAACCCAGAGGCAGCGTTATTTCTGGGGCGGCGAGAACTTCGCCCCAGCCACCCGGCCCGGGGACACCGGCGGCGTGGAAGTAACTCTCGCAGGACGCGCTCCCCACCACGCGCGGTACATCAAGCTGGCGGGCAGAGCCCGCCCTACACGACTCCGATTGATATTGCTCGAATCGAGGTGGACTGGTTCAATGCGTCGCGCGATGGGTATAGCCGACCTTCCGATACGTGAATCGGCGACCGCGATCTTCATGAGGTGTCACTGACATGGTCTTTCGAATTTTGCCCCGCGCGGCAGGTTTGCTCGTCATCATCGCCGTGGTCCTGATGACGAGCCGCACCTGGGCGGTCTGGTATGCGCTGGGTCCGTCGAAAGACGAGTGGGGATTGAAGTACGACGTTGAAGTGGACGCCACCCATGGCGACATGCTGACCGTCCACTTCACGCTGGCAGATCAAGGGAAACTCAAGCCCATTCATTCGGTCTTCGTGATGGCGTTCAGTAATCCGAATCAGACGGGCACGAATCTCGTGAAGACGCCCATCGCGATGAAGCCCACCGAGGACGGCAATCTCACCGGGCAGGTGGAGGTCGGAAAGGAATTCGCCGACCGCGCTGTGGTTCGGATCTTCACCATGACGGTGGATGGTCGATCGCAAATGACTGGGCCCACGGCCGGAGCAAGATACTACGACATTCCGCTCAAGAAGTTCCTGAAGAAAACCCCGTTGGCGGCATCGCCCCCATCTGGACCATCCCTCGCGCCACCACCGGCATCGAACGTCGCGAAGTGAAATGCGCGAGTGGCTGGGTTGGAGTCGTCGACAACCCAGATGACCGCGCTGCTTCTGGGGCGGCGCAGACTTCGCCCCAGTCACCCGCCGGGTTGACTTGGGGAACGGCGCTCTACCGCTGGTAAGTTAGTAGGGTGCATTACGACGCTCGACAGATTGGGTATGAGGTGAAAGAGGTGCGTTTCAACGCAACCGACGTCACTGTAATCCGCGTCGGCTTCGAGTCCACGGAGCAAGGGTTTCTTCGTGAGCGGATTCTCATCGGCGCTCCTTTGCGAACGACCCGCCTGCAACCGTAATCGTTCCCGCCGTAACAACGCGATGGTCACCAACGCGATTCGCCTTGGTATTTATACCCGTGCGATGGGCAATAACCTGATTGCCGCCTCCTTGAAGCTTCATATGCCGCGAGATAGTGTGAGGGTCGCTGAAGGCTTCGTGGATTACGATGAGTGGCATCGACATCATTCCCGTTGATCACGACGCATCAGTTTCCATGTCGTTACTGAAGTAGCATTTTAGAAAGGGCCGCTCATGCATCGCAGCACAACGATTTCCTCATCAATACGGCTGCTCCTGCTCGGCGTACTGTGTCAGGCACCGGATGGAGCGTTTGCCCAACAACTCCCGCAAGCCGCATCGGAAGCCGCCCACCCTGTTCCGGTCGAAGCCCGTCGGGCTTCCGGCTCGGGGGAAGTGGATCTCGATGTGGGAGCCTTGCCCGAATGGGCCGACGGCATGACCCAACGTTCCGCGCTCCCAACCGATAATTCCGGCAGCATTCAGCTCGCCCCGCCGTCGCGTATCGGTAGTAACGCCCCGGCGACGGGCACGACATTTGAAGGGGTTGGGGATACGGGCTTTCGCCCGGCGGATCCCCATCTGGCCGTCGGACCCAATCATGTGTTGCAAGTCGTGAACAGCACGATGCGGGTCTCCAACCGCTTGGGGGGCATTGCATCGACCGGTACGCTACAGACGATCTTTGGTATTCCGTCTGGAGGGACCACGGTTTTCGATCCGGTCTGCGCGTACGACCATTTCTCCGGCCGATTCATCGTTCTCACCATCACGCGCAATTCCGCCAAAACCGATGGCTGGTACATCCTGGCCGTTTCCAAAACGGGAATTCCGACGACGAATGGCAACAACTGGTGGGTCTATTATCTGCGAAATGATATCGATTTTCCCAACACCGATACGGGTTTCTGGGCGGATTACGAAAAACTCGGCTTCGACAACACATACTTCTATATCACCTCCAACCAGTTCAATTCCTCGAATGCCTTTCAGTATGCCAAAATCCGCTTGTATCCCAAAGCGGCCGCGTATGCAGGACAATCGCTGTCAGGATTCGAGTTCGCCGACGTCCGCGATGCCAGCAACAACCGGGTCTTTACGATCCAGCCGGCGATCACTTTCGGCACCCCCGGCAGCGAGTATCTGGCCGCCTGTTCGTCCGGTTCAGGCAGTTCGATCACGTTCTTCGACATCGCGGTTTCCACGCGGGTGATGAACCGCCGTTCGATCGCCGTCAACAGTTGGACCGCGCCACAAACCGCCGTGCAAAAGGACTCGACTGCGCGACTGGACAGCGGAGATGCCCGGTTGCAGAACGCGGTCTATCGCAACAACCGCTTCTATACAACGCATACCGCACAGCGAGGCACATTCCCGTGTGCTGCCCAATATATTGGAGTCAACACCAGCAACTTCACAAAGTCACTGGATGTGACGATTGGCTCACCTTCGTTCTACTACTATTACCCTGCGGTCGCGGTTTCGGGGAATGGCAATCTGGGGACGATCTTCAATTTCTCGGGAAGCACCCGATATCCCGGGAGTCTCTACACGCAGATCGACCTGAATGGCAACATTCAACCGCTGGGATTGCTGCGGGAAGGCCAACGTGCCTACACCGTCAACTCGAATGGCCGCATCCGGTGGGGTGATTACAACGGCATCGCCGTCGATCCCAGCAATTCCGGGCGGCTGTGGTTCAATGCCATGTATGCGGTTTCCACTGCCGACAAGTGGGGAACTTATGTCGGCAGCACCAGCCTGGCGGGTGGGCGCGAAGCAGGCTCGTACGAAGAGACGGCAGTCGCCCTGCGCGATCAACTGTTCGACTGGGCGAAGGACGCGCCGGTGTTCGGTCCCCTGTTGCCGTGATTTCTGGTGTCGGTGAAGGTCCAGGCAGTAAAAGTTCAGACACGGGTGGCCCCGATTGGCGTGCTCTCCAATCAGGGTGGCTCAGTCGCAGGATGTGAGACGTTTGGTGGTCGATTGTCATGAACCTCTTGTTGTCGCGATGCGACTCCGGTAGACCGAGTACGGTCAACCGGAGCCATCCATATCCTTAAGCATGCTGGCCATTATTTCACTTCCGGCCGCGCAGGCATTTTGAAGCCGAAATGGGGTTTGTTAATATCGAACGCCTCGTCGTAGCCGGGTTGAGATCAGACGTTCTGATCTTCGTGTTTCGCGCGGAGTTCGCAAACGGTTTGTCCCGTCACGATTGCACCGATCGAGCGCCGGCGGGTCGGGCTCGTTCCCCTCGCGTAACGAGCCCGAATGCGCTCGCGGACGCTTCACCGCGAGCGAGCACCGCGCGGCTCATGGAATGGCTCACCAATGCCATGCCACAGATCCCTCTTGCGGCGTTTGCCCGATTTCAATACGTTCCGCGCTACGGGAGGGTGCGTCACCGGACCCTCGTTGACCGAAGGACCGGATCAGTCGGGGGGATGGAACGTGCATCAAGTTCTGCAATCATTGCGCGCCGGCAAGACACAAGTGGTCGAAGTTCCCTGTCCCCAGGTTCGCCCCGGCTGGCTGCTGATTCAGACCCGCGTCACGCTCATCTCCGCGGGCACCGAACGGATGGTGACCGACTTCGCCAAGGCGAGCCTCATCGGCAAAGCCCGCCAGCGCCCCGATCAGGTCCGCATGGTCCTCGAAAAAATGAAGACCGACGGCGTCGTTTCGACGCTGGAATCGGTGTTCACGAAACTTGATGAAGCCATTGAACTCGGCTACTGCAACGTCGGGACCGTGGTCGCCGTTGGAGCCGGCGTGACCGGTTTTGAAGTCGGCGACCGCGTGCTTTCCAACGGGCATCACGCCGAGATGGTGTCGGTCCCGCAGAATTTGTGTGCGAAGATTCCCGAGGGTGTGGCCGACGATCAAGCGGTGTTCGGCGTGCTCGCGTCAATTGCGCTGCAGGGGATTCGACTCGCCGCACCGACGCTGGGGGAGTGTTTCCTCGTCTCCGGGCTCGGGTTGATTGGTCTGCTCGCGGTGCAATTGCTGCGGGCCAACGGGGCGCGCGTTCTTGGCGCGGACTTCAATCCAGCACGACTGAAACTCGCGCAGCAGATGGGGGCGGAAACGGTTCATCTCGGACAGGAAGACCTTATCGGTCGCGCCCAGATTTTCTCACGCGGCGCGGGCATGGATGGCGTGCTGATCACCGCGGCGACGGGCAGCCACGAACCGGTGCATCAAGCCGCACTCGTCAGCCGTAAACGTGGTCGAATCGTATTGGTTGGTGTGGCTGGATTGAACCTGTCGCGCGACGATTTCTATCGCAAAGAACTCTCGTTCCAAGTCTCGTGCTCTTATGGACCGGGACGGTATGACGCTGAGTACGAAGACCAGGGCCGCGATTATCCGCTGCCGTTCGTCCGGTGGACTGAACAACGCAATTTCACCGCGGTGCTCGATCTGATCGCTCAACGCCAGCTCGATGTCTCGCCACTCATCACGCATCGCTTCCCGATCTGTCAGGCGTCGGATGCGTATGATGTCGTCGGCGGGAAAGAACCATCACTCGGCGTATTGCTGCTCGCGCCGGAAGACACGCCCGCACAGGCGGCATCACTGCGTAAGATTACTGTGCGCGTTCCCTTCGCGGTTGATAAGAAGACCGCCCCCGCGACCTCGAACGTCGTGGTCGGTGTCATCGGCGCGGGCGGGTTCGCCAGCCACGTGCTGTTGCCCGCGTTCCAGAAAGCCGGCGTACGGTTCAAGTCGGTCGCCAGCCGCGGCGGCGTTTCGGCAGTCCATGCCGCCAAGCGTTTTGGGATCGAACAAGCGACGACCGATCTCAAGACAGTCTTTGAAGACCCCGAAATCAACACGGTGATCATCGCCACCCGGCACGATTCCCACGCGGACTACGTTTGCCGGGCGCTCGCTGCCGGGAAGCATGTGTTTGTCGAAAAGCCGTTGTGTCTCACTCGCGCAGAGTTGGACCGCGTGATCGCCGCTCAAGCTGCGTCGCCGCAGTGCAAGGTGATGGTCGGGTTTAACCGCCGCTTCGCCCCGCAGGTGCAGCAGATGGCGAAACTCTTGAAGGGCGTCGCAGAACCGAAGAGTTTCGTGATGACCGTGAACGCGGGATTGCTGCCCGCGGACCATTGGACGCACAACCCGGAAGTCGGCGGCGGGCGCATGATCGGCGAGGGGTGCCACTTTGTCGATCTCCTGCGGTATCTCGCCGGGCAACCGATCGTTGATGCTCAGTCGCTGCAAATGGGTGAGAACGCTTCGGTCAGCATCGCCGACGACAAGCTCGTCTGCACGCTCCGTTTCGCCGACGGCAGCTTCGGCACGATTCATTACCTCGGCAACGGCCACCGCAGCTTCAGCAAGGAACGGTTGGAAGTCTTCTGTGCCGGTCGCGTGTTGCAGCTCGACAACTTCCTTAAGCTTCGCGGCTTCGGCTGGCCCGGCTTCAAGAAGATGGGCCTGTGGAAGCAGGACAAAGGCCATCGCGCCGAAACTGCCGCTTTCGTCGAAGCCATCAAGACCGGCGGCCCGTCACCGATTCCGTTCAACGAACTCGTGGAAGTGACGCAAGCCACGTTCGATCTCGTCGCGAATGCGCCCACAGGCAATGTCACTCACTACGGTCACACGTCGGCAACCGTACCGCTGCCGACCGTTTCCACATTGCCGCTGGCCCGCAGTGCATGATGCTCGACAGATGCTCGTTAAAGCAACATATACAGAGTAATGACGCCTCTTGAGGCTCACTCTGAAAAGCGATAGGGCGAGAAAAAATTGGAAAGTGTGACCTCCCGCGGTCAATTGATCGCGGGAGGTTTCCATTTTCTCCATGTGTAATTTGTTACATCCCGGAAACGACACGTTTCTGTGTCGCCATCGCTGACAATCGTTCCTTGAAATAATCCGGCTTGGCCTGGATTTCGTCCATGAACCGGCATGCAGAATCTTGCGGGCGATTCTTGCCTTGTTCCCACGCCTGAACGGTCTTGATGGACACCCCTAGGAAACGCGCAAACACGGCTTGGGATGCCCCCAGTTTCTTGCGAGTGCCCTTGACCATTTCGGGTGTGTAAAAGGTCGGTTCCAAGTCGAGCGACATCGTGTGACAAGTAAATTCTTTCGGAATCGACTTCTTGTCTTGCTCCAATGCCTCCGCGAATTCTTCCGCCCCTTCGACAAGCAACTCGCCGAACGTCTTCCCTTCAAACAGATCGTCAGTCGTTGAGATCGTTTTTTTCTTCATGGTCACTGTGACTTTCCTGGCTGGTACCCGATCCTGTATTCCCTTGAAGAAAGATCAGGATGCAGGTGATTCGAGTTCCTTCTCGATCCGCTCCATTGCACTCCGTAGATTCCGCTTATCCTCAACGGTGATGTCTTCCTTTATGCTCTTGGGGTAGACAAGCATAAGAATCACTTTCTTGTGTTCCTCAAAATACGCGTAACAGAGACGCATTCCACCACTCTTCCCGCGTGAAGACCCATATCTCTGAAATCGAAGTTTCCTGACGCCGTTTGTTGCGGGGATCACCGGACACGCCTTCGGCTCACAGATGATTGCCATCTGCACAAGCTGGAGATCCATGTCAGTCAGCTCCAATTTCTCCCATAGCCGAGTGAATGGCTTCAACTCAATGAACCCCAACCAATCCTCAGGTTTGAAATGATGTCCTGGGTACACCAGTCGGCCTCGGGTCTTCATCAGGGCTTTCCCAGCATCATGCTTATCGACCCACGCCACGGGGACGACACAGCCAAATCATACCATTGGATGGGATAAATTCAACCCCACATCACCAGCCCACAGCCGCGCAATCAGTGCACGGAAGCTATTTCCTGAAAACCAACTGTCTCGACACATCGCAACGTCCGGAATATGCCAGCCATAAGTAATTCGGCAACAAGATCTTCGGGCAATCTGCATTGTCCGGCATGCCGTTCGCATCTTTTCTGTCTGAAGTTGCAACTTGCCATAATGTCAGGGATGCAGCCGAGTCTCGTGGCAGGACACGAGAGCGGGGGAACCAACGCGGAACGTCTTCACGACGAGCCGCATGGGGCGCAGGTGGGACAACGGCGATGCCCGAGTTCACCGGAGCACATTCAAGCTCTAGCCCGTCAGCTAACCTCGCAGGCCGGTTGAGACGTGTGCTCTCGACCACGTTTTGAATGGGCAGACTCTTCGTGAAGGATTGAGCCCACCGCTCTCCTGATTTCTCTCGTCTTATGACTGCTTGCGCTTAGCACGCGACTAGTGTCCGCTAAGCGCAAGCACAGTGAGATGGCCATCCCCCATGAATGAGACCGCCTCCGCGCCGCGAGCCGCGTTGCGCTCGCAGGAAGGGCTGACGATGAAAATCGTCGTCGGATCGATCTTGGAAAAAATCACTGAAATCCTGTTTGACGGACTGAACCTGACCGACGTGGGCCACTGGTTCCTGCACGCCAGCGTGTGGATGCTCCTCGCCATCGGCGTCCCCGCACTCCTGTTTCTCTGGTGGCTCTGCATGCGGTACATTCCCCATAACCGCGTGGGCGTCGTGGAGAAACTCTGGTCGGGTCGCGGCTCCCTCGCCGAAGGACGCATCGTCGCATTGAATGGCGAGGCCGGTTATCAGGCCCGGCTGGTGCGCGGCGGCCTGCACTTCGGCTATTACCGCTGGCAATACCGCATTCACAAAGCCCGGCTGGTGACCATTCCGCAGGGTGAGATTGGTTACGTCTATGCTCGCGATGGCGAATCGTTGTCGCCCAGTCAAACGCTCGGCCGTATCGTCCCGAGCAACAACTTCCAGGACGCCGCGCTGTTCCTCGAACCGGGACCGGAACATCCACGCGGTCAACGCGGGCGGCAACGGGCCATCTTGCGTGAAGGCGTGTATGCCGTGAACCCGGCATTGTTCGTGGTCATCACGACGGGGCATGTGTTTGCGCTGTCACAAGTGCAGGAACCGCAGGAACGGACCGCCGTCAAGCAATGGCAAGCGGAATTGCAAGTGGTGAACGGTTTCCAACCGGTCGTCGTCGGCGGTCGTGCCGGGACGGCTGCTACCGGGGATGAAGTCGATGACACCATCGGCATCGTCACGGTGCAGGACGGCCCGTCGTTGCTGGCGGGGGAACTGATCGCCCCGCCCGTCGGTGGTGACGCCGCTCTCGGGACCGATCACAATAACTTTCAGGACCCCGAAGCGTTCCTGCACGCTGGTGGTCGTCGCGGTCGGCAATACCAGGCGCTCACCGACGGCACGTACTTTATCAACCGCTGGTTTGCCTCGGTGGAAATGGTCCCGAAGACGGTCGTGCCTATCGGTCATGTCGGCGTCGTGGTGAGTTACTACGGTCGCACCGGTCGCGATTTGTCCGGCGATGCGTTCCGTCACGGCGAGCAAGTCGCCGAAGGGGAACGGGGCGTGTGGAAGCAACCACTCGGACCCGGCAAGTACGCCTTCAATGTGTACGCGGGGAACATTGTCCTCGTGCCGACGACGAACTTCGTGTTGCACTGGATCACCGGCCGGACGGAGACGCATCGGTACGATGAAAACCTGCGGTCCATCGATCTCGTCACGCGCGATGCGTACGAACCGTCGCTGCCGTTGTCGGTGGTGGTGCATATCGATTATCAACGCGCGCCGAGCGTGATCCAGCGCTTCGGTGACGTGAAGAAGTTGATCACGCAAACACTCGATCCGCTGCTGTCCGCATATTTCCGGGACATCGCGCACCGCAAGACGATGCTCGAACTGTTGCACGACCGCGATGTGATCCAGCGCGAAGCCCAGGCCGAATTACGTCGGCGGTTCCACGAGTTCGACATTGAATGCGTCGATGTTCTCATCGGCAAGCCCGACACCGCGGAAGCCGACGGGAAGATTGAATCGCTGCTCGAACAACTCCGTCTGCGGCAATTGTCGATCGAACAAGTGGAAACCTACGAACATCAATGCACGGCGAACGACAAGTTGAGGGTCCTCAACGAAGCGAAAGCCCAGGCGGCGATGCAGACGGAGATGACCAACGCGCGGCTGAAAGTGCAGATCGCCGAAAGCAACGGCGACGCGGAACTGGCAATCGCCAAGCGGCAGAACGATCGGAAGATCATGCAGGCGCAGACCGATCTCGCGGCAACGCGGTTGCAGATTCAGATGGCCGAGTGTGAAGGCGACGCCGAAGTCGCCCGTGCTCGCCGCCATGCGGAGCAAGTCGGTTTGCTTGCGGAAGCGGAAAGCCAGCGCAACAAACTCACCGGCCGCGGGGAAGCGCTGCGGATTCTGCAAGAGGGCCTTGCGGAAGCCGCGGTGTTGCAGAAGAAAATCGCGTCCTACGGCGACCCACGGTTGTTCGCGCTGGCGTTCGCCTCGAAGGAACTCGCCCACGCCACGCAGCCGCTCGTCCCACAGCGATTGTTCATGACGAACGGAAACGGTGGCGATACGAATGCACTCGGCGGTCAAGGATTGCTCGGCACATTACTCGGCCTGCTCGTCGCCGAAAAATCCGGCTTCACACCAAACGGCCCGATAGAACCCGCAGAGTTCGACGACCTTACGCAGCAGCTCACGCGCGATGCCTCGGCGATGTTGCATGAACCCGTCAACACGGCGAGTGTGAATTGATGATCGCGGGTCAATGAGTGATGATTCGATTCGCGGGTGCTGCGGAGGATGCTGGTCTCCACAGCACTCGCGGGAATCGAGGCGGGCTATGCTCGATTCCCGTGAACCGCCATCTGTCGCCACTCGTTCGAGAAGTGACGCAAAACTCCTGCTGAAAGTGGGTGATCCCGCATGACACTGACGACTGCCCTGATCACGTTTGCCGTTTGCTCGCTGATCATTGTCGCGGCGGGAACGGCCTTGGCGTGGTGCGGGGATGCGATTGCGGAATTGACCGGGTTCGGCCGCTTGCTGGTCGGGAGCATTCTCATCGCCGGGGCGACATCGCTGCCGGAACTCGTGGTCGATATCACCGCGATCCGCAACAATATGCCCGATCTTGCCGTCGGCGATCTGTTCGGCAGTTCGCTGATGAATCTGCTGATCCTTGCCAGTCTCGACTGGATCTATCATTCCGCCCGCCGAGCTTTCAGTCGCGAATCCATGGGGCATGCTCTGAGCGCGATGGCGGGGATTCTCACCACCAGCCTCGTCATCTTCGGCATCGCCGCCGGGTCACGACTGGGGGGCATCACATTGGGGGGAATCGCGCCGACGTTGTGGCTCGTGGGCATCGCCTATCTGTTCGGAGTGCGGTTGATCTTTCGCGATCAGCAACTTGCGAGACAGGACCATCACGAGACGCCCACTCCATTGGCTGCCGAAGCTGTCCCATCCATGTCGTTGAGGACCGCGATCATCGGGTTCGTGGCGGCTGCCGGGGTGATCGTCCTCGTCGGTCCGTCACTTTCGATCAGCGCCGGGGTGATCGCCGATCAATCCGGACTCGGGCGGACATTCGTCGGTACCACATTGGTGGCGCTCACGACATCGCTGCCGGAACTGGTCGCCAGTATCGTCGCCGTGCGGATGGGCGCATTCGATCTCGCGGCGGGCAATATTTTCGGCAGCAACGCGTTCAACATGCTGCTGCTTTTGCCGCTCGATGCACTCTACCCCGGGAGCCTGCTGGCATCGGTCTCACCCGATCACATCGTCACGGGGGCGGCGGCGGTCATCGTCACTTCGGTCGCCGTCATCGGTCAACTCTATGGCGAAACGAAACGCCAACGCGTGATCGATCCCGACGCCATTCTGGTCATCGCCCTCATTCTGGCAGCGTTGTATGTGCTCTACATCCTGGGGCAGCAACAGGGATGATTCTACGATGCCGTTGACAGATCCATGAAAACAGCACCCCTACAAGCCCGAAGCGCGAGCGCCGGGTGCCTTCTCATTTGAGACCCGAGGAAGATCACAAATATCGCATACACCCGGCGCTGGCGCTTCGGGCTCGTTGTATCGCGGTCATCAGGCTTCTGGTTTTGGCGTGCGTTTCTCTTCCGGGATGAGCCGGTCGAGAATGCCGTTGACGAACGAACCGGAATTCGGGCCGCCGTAGGTTTTGGCAAGTTCGAGGGCTTCGTCGATCACCACGCGCGGCGGAGTGTCGGTATAGAGCAGTTCAAACGCACCCAGACGGATCGCATTCCGATCGGTCGGAGCCATGCGGCTGAGGCCCCAGTTGGCCGCGGTCGCTTCAATCTTGCTGTCGAGAGCCGTACGCGATTCCATCACCCCGGCGAACAACCGCCAGGCGAAACGGCCCAGTTCGTCGTCCGAGATTTGTTCTTGAATCATCGCGCGGATGTCTTCGATGGTCACATCCGGATTAAGATCCTTCTGATAGAGCATCTGCAGGACAGTTTCGCGGGCTTTATGACGGCGGGACGGAGCCACGGTGGTCTCTCAGGCGGGACGAACGGAGTTTTGTCATCTCAAAGATCGGCGGGCAACAGTTTCGGCCCGACACGTCCCCGCCGGTGTCACAAGGCACCGGCGCTCCATTCATTTTTGGATTATACGCGACCGTGTCGACAGGCGGGGGGAATTTCAGAAAAAATGTCTGCCACCGTTCCGTGCCCGTGATCTACCCGCATGTCCTCAGACGTTTTTCGCTTCACAAGTCCAATGGATCGCCTTGAATGACGGAAAGATGGAACCATGTCCGGAGCCGCTGCGGCTGCTGCCGCCAAAAAACGTCGTGAAGACCGCGAACGTGAAGAAGAACTGGAGACCGCCCCAATGACCACCGACGATGGGTACGAGTACAAAATTCTCCGCAGCGCCTGGGCCACCTTCCGCCATCCCGCCCGTCTCCGCGCGGCATTGGATCAGGAAGCGGAAGCCGGGTGGGACCTGTTCGAAAAGCTGGACAACAACCGCGTGCGATTGCGTCGGCCAATCGCCTGCCGCGCGCAAGATGCCGAATTGCATCAGGATCCGTACCGGACCTGGAGTGGAATGCAACCGGACGCCCTAACGGCAATCGTGATCGTAGCGGTCTTCGTGGTCATCTTGTCGATCGTGGGTCTGGTCACTTTGCTGAAATGATGAATCCACATCGGCCACATCACGAATGTCCGATGCGACCACAGACCGACTTTCAGGAGGTACAAAATGCTCATCGCAACGCTTGTCGCGATGCTGGTTTCCCTCGGCGTGTTCGGAACGTGGTTGTGGTGCGCGACGCCGGTGACGGAGCGGCGGTGGATGTCGCTGTGCTTGATGGCGACGCTGCCCACGTGTTGGGTGATGTTTCACGGCGTCCGGATGCCCTTGGACGGTTGGCTCGTCACGCTCCTGGGAGACGGAGAAGCCTTGGGCTGGCTTCGGACGGCGTACGCCCCGCTGACTGAAGAGCCGGCAAAGTTATGGCCGCTGTTATTGCCCCGCGTGAGGAAATCAATCACACGGGAGAACATTGTGCAAGTCGCGCTCGCACTGGGATTGGGGTTTGCGCTGGGTGAAATGGTCACCGTCGCCGGATTGATTGCGGAACGCAAGCCCGAGATCGCGGCTCTACCGTGGTATCAGTTGGGCGGGTTCATCCAGGAACGCTTCATGACCTGCGCAATTCACAGCGGGATGACGGCCATTGTCTTGGCCGCATGGCGCTGCGGTCCGGGCTTCCGATGGGGCTTTGCGAGTGCTACGCTCGCCCATTACTGTGCGAACTTTCCGATCAGAATGGCCCACCTCGGCTGGCTCGGAGCGGACAAGAACATCGCGCAGCTCCTCGTGGCGCTGTGGGTTGTCGGTTGTTTCACGATAGCGTTGGCGTGGCTGATCGGGCTCGGCGGGTGGAACAGCCGCTTGGGCGTCATTTTCTACGGCCACGCCATCTGCCCCAGTTGCCATCAACCGTATGGCCGCGGATTGTTCACAGGATTCAATTTCGGCATGAATCTGCGCTACGAACGCTGCCCACTGTGTCGGAAATGGCACTGGACGCGCCGAACAATTGCCCCCTCGAAAAACGCGGTTGTTCCGTAGGGTTTGCCGAGTCTGCGAGGCGAACCATTCCGGATCGATCGGCAAGTCGATGTCGTAACCGATTTCGTAGAATCACCGGACTCTGAATCTTTGTCGGATTGTGCTTCCCACATCCTGCGAGCCACAAACGTAGAGAGGATGATGCGTCCAATTGATTCACCTGTTTCATAGGCAAAACCGTGTTTCGATTTCTGCAATTCACAGTCGATGATCGGTGTTTGAGGTGTGAATCGTGCGATATCCCAATGTTGCCGGAGATGCTGTACTGCCCGCAGTGCGGCATCCGTGGCTATCGGGTCGACGCCCCAATTTGTGTTCGGCTACGGGACGTACTCCTCTCGGTCTTCTTTGCGTTGGTCGCCGTTGGCATCACTGGTTTTATCAGTTACCAGATGATTGCCGATCCCTTCGGCGGACTGCGTGTGCCGATTTTCCCCTGGTTAACTGCCGCTGGTCTTCTCAACGGTTACGTCATTGGCGTACCAATCACCGTCCTGCTTGCCCAATGGTACACGCACATCCGGCGCGGTGAATTTCTTCACACGTGGCTCTGGCAGGAATACTGGAAATGGCAGGCGTTGGTCCTCACGCCGGTCGTGCTGGTGGTCCTCTTCAACGGCGTTGGTTTACTGCGCGATCAATATGCGCTGTGATCGTACGACAAGAAAATCACTGGGCGAGTGTTGCTCACAGCGAAGACGGTTCGCCACGAGGACTCGGCAAACCCTACTCGGTTACACCGTTGCGTGCGGGTCCTCGCCCTGCGTCACCGGGTCGCCAAGGGCACACAGACCGGAGAGCGACGGGCTTGTTACCGACCGGAAAACCGCTGCAATTCCCCCGCAAGACCTGGGTTCGCACCGACGGCGTCAACTTCAAACAAGGCTGGCAGTGTTCCGATATTCCGCAGGTACTTCGCGGATTAGCGAAATGAATTCGTAGGGTCTGCTTCGGCAGCACGTAGGGTTTGCCGAGTCCGCGAGGCGAACCGATTCAAAGAATCCAATAATCTGACATCATTCGATCGAGGTTCGAATTCGGTACTCTGTGCCAACCATGTGAGCTTGCATCGCCGAGTCGATCGCCTTGCGAGCAGCCACCTCGTCTGAGACGCGGTATGAGAAATCCATTTCTCCGCGACCGCCGCCTGCTCCGGCCAATGTGCCGATGTTCGATGCTGTTAATGAATCTGTAACTGCATTTCGAGCCGCCAATTCCTGTGGGGTTGGCCAAATCCCCGCAATAGTTATCGTTACCGAGACGGTAACCATTCCAGTGTCCTTTTTTGACTCCAACAGGTTCGCCTCGTGGACTCGGCAAACCCTACGTCTGTAACCAATCACTGTTTCTGCAGGATATACACAATATCCTCCGTATCCGCATCGATCTCAATCGGCCAGTCGATGTGGTAACGGAAGTCGTAGGTTTCCACGAGTTTCAGTCCCGGTGTGGCGTCGAACAGGGCTTGCATCTGTTCGGAGGAGTAGGTGCGGAAGGCGGTTTCGTCTTCGATGCGGAACTGCTGCGTCGGCGTGTGGACGTCGTACGTCATGCCGATCCGTTCGACGCGCTTCTTCAGATCGATGCCGATAGACCACAGTCGCGAATTGACCGTCAGATTCCCCTTCGCCGCGGACCAGCATTCTTCCGTGCATTGCTGCGTAGTCTTCGGCGTGAGGTGCAGACCGAGAACGTAGATGCCCCCCTTGTTCAAACAGTCGGCGATGCAGCGAAAATGAGCCAACGCGGCGGCTTCGCTGGGGAGATGCCGGAACGTATTGATCATGTTGAAGCAGGCGTCGACCTTCTTCTTGAGATGAAAGTCGGCCATGTCGCCGATGAATGCGGACTCGGGATAGCCGTACTTCGCGAGCCGCTTGTTGCAGTAGTCGACCGCTTTCGGATTCAGATCGAGCCCGCTGATTTCGTAGCCCGCCTGCGCGAGCTTGATCATCAGCCGCCCGGTGCCGCAGCCGGGTTCAAAAATCCGCTTCACCGGCCGACGGGCCCACAGGTCGAAACATTCGAGCAGAAACTTGTACTCGGCTTTCCAGTCCGACCCGAAAATGAGGTCGTAATACTTGGGGAAGTCGTACAAATGACCGGCAATGACGTCCATTTCGCAGCTCATCAGAAATCAGGAAACACGCTTCAACTCATGCGGCGAGAGTCTACCCGATTGCGACATCGAACGCGAAACCACCGCTTTACCAGCCCGCAGCGCGAGCAAGGGTGTTCGGATGAGGTCTTTTCCACAGAAGACACAGAGAACATAGAAAAGATGGGAAGAGAGAGAACCACGGAATACACGGAGGACACGGAAGGAAGACGAGAGCAAGGAAAATAATGGAACGGAAGTGGAAAGGCTTGTCCCCCCTCTCCGCAATCGCCATCTTCACTCTTTATCTCCTTTCCGTGTATTCCGTGGTTCCCCCTCCTCTCATTCGCCCACTTTTTTGTGCTTCTGTGTTCTCTGTGAAAAACTTCTTCTCCCGTGTGCAGCCCGCCAGTTGACGGCGTGGGGTTGGCCGCGATATGCCGTCAGCATCTATTTCTTGAAAAGGCCACGCGATGAGGCACCGAAGCGTTTTCTTCCTGCTGTTTCTGCTGACTGGAATCGCCCCGCTCACTGCAGCGGAACCGTATTTTGCCTCGGAGCTGATCTTCCCGCTGAACGCGCAGCACAACCATGCGCCGGGGATTGCGGAGTTGGCGAATGGCGAGTTGTTTGTCTCGTGGTATCGCGGGTCGGGGGAACGGCGGGCGGATGATGTCGCCGTCTGGGGAGCCAGAAAGCCCGTCGGTTCAAAAGACTGGAGCGAGGCATTTCTACTCGTCGACACGCCCGGCTTTCCCGATTGCAACACGTGTCTGATGGTGGATGCACGCGGGCGGTTGACGTTGTTCTGGCCGTTGATTCTCGCGAATTCGTGGGAATCGTGCGTGACGCAGATGCTGGTGGCGGATGACCCCACCGGTGTCGGTTGTCCGAAATGGGCGCGCCGCGACAGCCTGTGGCTCAAGCCGGACGACTTCAGCGAAGCGGGTCGCAAGCAGTTGGATCAACTCGTCGCCGTTGTTCCCAGCGCATTGATGTCCGATAAACTCAAAGCCGAGATCGAAGAAGTCCGCACGCGACTCGGCGATAAGTTGTATCAACGTCTCGGCTGGCAACCGCGATGCAAGCCGACGGTGTTGCCGAGCGGGCGGATTCTGCTGCCGTTGTATTCGGATACGTTTTCGTTCTCACTCATGGCGATCAGTGATGACGAAGGAAACTCGTGGCGGGCGTCCGAACCGCTCATCAGTTTCGGGGCGATTCAACCCAGCGTGCTGCGTCGCGATGATGGCACCCTCGTTGCTTATATGCGCGAGAACGGCATCACCCGCAAAATTCGCGTGTGCGAATCCAAAGACGACGGCGAAACGTGGGGGCCGGTGGGTGCCAGCGAACTTCCCAATCCCGGCTCGGGTCTCGACGCGGTGCGGTTGCAGAACGGGCATTGGGTGCTGGTCTATAATGACACTCTCACCGGTCGGAACAAACTCGCGGTGTCGGTCTCCACCGATGAAGGCCGCACATGGCCCACGACGCGCCACCTCGAAGATCAACCGACCGGGCAATATCACTACCCCGCGGTGATCCAAACAAAGAACGGCCGCGTGCATGTCGTTTACAGTTATTTCGTCGAAGGCGGGAAAAGCATGAAGCATGCGGAGTTTGACGAGGGTTGGATTGGAAAGTAGTGTCCGATCCACGCTTGCGCTTTGCGGATCGCACCGTTCGCGATTAATCGAAGAAAAGCCGCGGGCGCTGGGACCGGCAAAGCGCAAGCGTGGAAGAGGATTTTTCCTCTAAAACAACTCCGCAATCGGCGTCCCGTGCGTCAGCGCGATCGGCCTTCCTTGCGGGTCGGCGATGTGCGTGTGCGGGTCGATGCCGAGGTGTTGATAGATCGTCGCCAGCACGTCGTGCGGATCGAGCGGGCGTTCGCTCGGACGGCTGCCGATGTGGTCGGTCGCGCCGATCACCTGACCGGTGCGAATGCCGCCGCCGGTGACGAGCATCGACATCGCGCTCGGCCAATGGTCGCGGCCGATCACACCATCCTTGAATTCCAACCGCGGCGTGCGACCGAACTCGCCGGTGACGATGAGCATCACCCGCTGGTGCAGCCCGCGGTCGAACAGGTCTTCAATCAGCGTGCTGACAATGTGATCGTACTTCGGCAACCGCGCCAGCATGGCCGTCCGCATATCCCAATTGACGGCGTGATCGTCCCAATCGTACGCCTTCGTCCCGACACCGCTTCCCGGTGCGCGCACGGTGACGAACCGCACCCCGGCTTCCACCAGACGGCGAGCCGTCAACACTTCCTGACCGTAGCCGTCACCATATTTCTCACGAACGCGCGGGTCTTCGCGATTGAGATCGAACGCCCGCTCGGCATTCCCGGAGGTCAACACGTCGACGGCCTGACGATCAAACTCATCCAGGGCCGACATCATCCCCGTTTGATCCGCATCACGGCGGAGACGATCCAGGTTGGACTGAAGTTGCCGACGATCACCCAAACGATCGGGCGTGACGGTCAACGAAGCATCGCGCAAGCCGCCGTTGACGATGGGGACGCGATAAATCGGGCTCCAATAACCTTCGGACACACCGGCGGCGTAATCGGGACCGTTCACCACGACGCCGCCAACCGCAATCGCCGGGGGCATGCCCCGTTCGCGACCGTGGAGCATTCGTGTCACCACGGCACCGACCTGCGGGTAGTACGATTCATAACCGGTTCCGGGCTTCAACGTGCCGTAACCGCTGAGAAACCGCCGATGTCCCGCGAAATGGTCGGCTTCCTCATGCGTGCATGACCGAATGAGCGTGAATTTATCGGCGAGTTTCGCGTGTTTCGGCAGATGCTCGCAGACGTCGATGCCCGAAACGTTGGTCCGAATCGGTTCGAACGGTCCGCGAATCTCCGCCGCGGCGAGCGGCTTCATGTCGTACGTTTCGAGGTGGCTCGGCCCGCCATGCACGAAGAGGAGAATGACGGCGGTGTCGGATTTTGTGGCCGCCCCGGCTGCGGTCAGCCGGTTCATCTGTCCGAGCGTGAGACCCCCGAGACCGAGAAATCCGGCCTGTAAAAAACGGCGACGGTGAAATGCCGTCGCCGCTTCGGCGACTCCGTTGACCTGAAACATCCGTCCGACCCTCATTGCGAAAGGCGTGGCCCGCCTGCGTTCATACTATCGGCACGCGGGGGGACGGACGTCAAGGCCGATGTTGATGCGTTGGAAGAAACCCCCTCACCGTGTCCGATTCCAGGCGAGTGCGAGGGGTGTCCCGGCGACCGGAGCCACGATGAGGGCTATCGCCCCGACAAGGCACACGCTGGCGACAGGCGGTAACGGCGGGCCGACGAACTGCCATGTGATCAAAGCGGCCAGGAGAACTCCGCACATCGCCGCCGAGACCCACACCGCCGGGGCGTCAATCAGCATGCGTCGTCGGGCCGTCGTGAAGAGCCCGACTGTTCCGACGACTGCCAGTGCGCTCACCGTCATAAACACGGCTTGCCAAAACAACAACCGTTGTTCTTGCGTCAGCGTGTACTCCGTCAGAATATTCACGGAAAGCGAAACGATGAATGCGCAGATCAGCGACATCACAAAAAAATGGGAACGCCCCGTCAGCATGACCGCGGCGAGACAGGTGGAAATGAGCCACGGCCCGAGCAACGCGCTCGGCAGGAACGTCCACCACCAGTCGACAATGCCGGGCTTTATGGTGAGCAACGGGAAACTGCCGGTCAGCCAGAGGGACACAAAGAGCAACACTGCGGGAATGGCCCACAGGACCCAGGCATACATCACGCTTTTGGCAGCCGTCCACAGCAGGATGCGGGCATGTTGCTGGTTCGTCATCGGGCGCGTGGAGAGAAACGGACCCATCGCATAATTGGCATCGCTGGGACCGCTGTTGCCGAGGATCAATCCCCCCAGCATCCCGATCATCGGCATGGCGGCCCCGCCCCCGAAACACAGTCCTTCAATCATGTCGCTCAGATTGCGATTGAAGATCAGCCAGCCGAGCCCGCTCATGATTAGTCCAAACCCCACGCAGCCGGGCATCACCCACCCTTTCTTCTGCCACTCGGCCCATAGCTGGGCGTCTGTGGCTGAGGCGAATTTCCGCTGGACGAGTTCGCCGGAATTCAGAACCCGATCAATCCATGCCGCGATTCCCATCGGAGGCAATGGTTCTCCACGTCGCTGACGTGAGACGCCATAAACGGCCACCGCGTGCGCGGCGATCGCAATCCCCACCATCGTCGCTCCGTCCAGCAGTGTCATGTCGGTCCAGTAATGGGTCGGTTGGTCAAACAGCGGGCCATGGCGCGACTTGAACCACAGTCCCAACACGGCCGCGACGGTGCCGACCGTCCATGGCAACCAGGCGGTATTTTCAGTCAGCCACAACGTTGCCACGACCGCCGAGGAAGCAACCGCGGCAAACAACGATGTCCCCAGCAACGGCCACTGCACATCGAAGAGGGCATTCATGGCCAGGGACATCGCCAGCATCTCCAACCCCACCAGCACCATCGCCGGCACCAGTTGCCACGTCACCAGCGTCGATGTGGTCGCGGGATACGAATAGAGCCGTTTGATCGGGCCGAGAGAGGTCATCACCCCGGCTCCGAAAATGAACATATTGATCTGCACCAGCATGACGTGCATGATCATAAACGACGGATCGGCCGGATCGATCGCCCCGTGATAGTCGAGTGCCGAGTACAGCAGGATGGGAAGTGCGCTGCCCGCACAGACCATGAGAATCATTTGCCAGCGATCGCGGGTCGCCATTTCCCAAATTAATGCGGAAGGGACGGTGCGCATGATGCGGACTCCTGTCGGTTGTCACGGTGATGGATGGGGGCGGAGCGCGAAACCGCAAGCGGACAAAGGGGAACTACTTCAACACACGGGAGACGAAGATTTCATCGAGGGTCAGCGAAGAATCATCGACGACCGTGGCCCCGAGGGCATCGGCGGCGCGACGGAGTTGGCCGCTCTCGCCGTTGCAGATGTACGTCCACTCGGCCCCGCCGCCGTCACAGGAAAGCGTTCCCACCAGTGTCGGCGGCCGGTCAACCGATTGGCCGAACCGCAGCGTCATCCGCCGGTGCGTTTCCTTGATCTCATCCATCGGCGCAGTGAGGACGATGCGTCCCTGATGGATGATGGCGACCCGATCCGCCACTCGTTCGACTTCATCCAGCAGATGTGAGGAAAACAACACCGTCCGGCCTTCATCGGCAATGGTGCGGATAATCGCCCCGAGGATGTCACGACGCACAACGGGGTCCAATCCCGACGACGGTTCGTCCAGTACGAGCAGATCTGGCCGATGCGCGAGTGCCACCAATAGCCCAGCCCGTGCCCGTTGTCCGCGAGAGAGATTCTGCACTTTCGCTTTGGGATCGAGATCGAACGCCACCCGCAATTCCTCGGCGTAGGTTTCATCCCAGTTCGGAAAGAACGCCTGCGTGTACCGCATCAATTCGCCCACGCGCATCCAGTTGGGCAAGTCTCGCTCTTCCGAGAGATAACCAATGCGGCCCAGCGTCCCCACCGGGTTGTCGACCGGGTTGAGACCGAACACCTGCACGCTTCCGATCTGCGGTTTCAGCATGCCGAGAACGTGTTTGATGAGCGTGGTTTTGCCCGCGCCGTTGCCGCCGATGAGTCCGAACACGCCGCCGCGAGGGACGACGAGCGAGACCTCATCCAAGGCGGTTTTCGTGCCGAATTGCCGCGTCACACGCTGAATGTCGACCACGGGCGGGGCCGATGACGGGAAGGGATCGGGCATGGCGAAACTCCTCAACAGCGGTTTGTGGCTTTGTGAGCCGTGCGAAGTGACAAAATCGTTTTCGTAACTTCCGGTCCCCTCTCCCCCGTCCGCGGGGGAGAGGGTTAGGGTGAGGGGGCGTGTTGAAACATTCAGCCCCCTCATCCGGCCTATCGGCCACCTTCTCCCCCGCGGACGGGAGAGAAGGGACCGTATTGATCCACACTCACCCATTCGCTCCTCATCCAGAATCAGAACGAGCGGGCTGCAACACGGCCTGGCGTTGCTCGACCAGTTTGACGACATCCGCGAACGCGATGTTGAGTTGCTGCGCTTCCGCCAGCAGGGCATCAATTCGTTCAGTGAGAATCTTGATCCGTTCTTTCCGCGCGAGAGGCGATCCCTGATCGGAAACGTACGTCCCGGCGGTCCGCCGTTTTTCGACAATGCCCGCCGCTTCCAGTTCGCGGTAAGCTCGGGCGACGGTGTTGGGATTCACCATCAGCCGTTCGGCGAGCACGCGAATGGCGGGGAGTTCTTCCCCCGGCGCGAGCCGCCCGGAGGCGACGAGGTATTTGATCTGGTTGACGATCTGCAGGTAGATCGCCACGCCATCGGTGGTGGAGATATGAATCTGCACGGGTCGAGTCTCCCGGCGGTGAGTGTTGTATTAACTCAATAATACAATCGGCCGCGGCGGCGTCAAGAGGTGAACAGAAAAAAATTGGCTGGAGCGCCATTACAAGCCGGAAGCGCGAACGCCCGGTCACTACGAAAGAACCGGGCGCTTGCGCTTCCGGCTTGTTGAGATTGTTTCGCGAAAAGGATTATAGGGTCGTGACCTGGCGGTTTCGCAGGCACACCATTGCCACGCGCAAATCGTCGTACGAAATCACGCCTTCGAAATGCTCGAACAACGGCTTGAGACGTTCATCCGGATAGTCGGCGGCGACAACGGCAATGCGATCGAAGACCGCCGGATCGAGCCACGGTTCCGGTGAGGTGCGCCGATCGAAGCGCAGGAACTCCGTGAGGTATTGCCGCGTGGTGGAAACCGCGCGGCTCATTTTCACGGCGACTTGCTCCACCATCATGCCGCTGCGAAAGTATCCATCCGCGGTACATTGCGCTGCACTGCGCTCGGAAGGATCTTTCGGCCGTTCGCTTACAACCGGGGGCACGATCCCCTTCGGGACAGCGACTTCGGTCGGCAACTGCTGCGCGGTGCAATACTCGGCGATTGCCGCACGAAACACCTCACCATATTCGGCGGCTTTGCGATCGCCGACGCCATGCACTTCATGAAATGCTTCCGCGGTCACCGGGCGGCGTCGGGCCAGGTCCCGCAAGGTCACATCACCGAACACCATGAATGGCGGGATGCCGCGGGCTTCGGCAAGTTCCTTCCGCAAGGCCCGCAGAAACTCGAACAATCCCGCATCAAACGGTTGTTCGTCAACGGCTGCCTTCGAAGTCGTGGATGTGGTCGCGGCGCGTTTTTTCGTCGGTTGCAGCAACCGCGGGACGGCTTCTCCCTTGAGCACCTGCCGACCAAACGCCGTCACTTTCAACGTGCGATATTCGCCATCTTTCGCGAGACATCCCTGCCCGACGAGTTGCTCGATCCATTCCCGCACGACGTTCTGATGGAGGTCCCCAAGCAAATTGTAAGTCGACAACCGATCGTGGCCGTTCTCCAGAATGCGGGCTTCCTGCGAGCCGCATAACACTTGAGAAACATACATCGCCCCGAACATCTCCCGCACACGGACCACACACGACAGAATCTTCTGCGCGACAATCAGCGGCTCGGCCACGAGTTCCAGTTGATCGAGGCAGACATCGCATGCGGCACAGTTGTCGCCGTCGTAGTCCTGTCCGAAATGCTCGACCAGCGTGCGATGCCGGCAGCTCATCGACGAGCAATAGTGCTCCATCAATTTCAGGCTGGCCTTCATCTGCGATGCGGCGTCGCCTTCCAGGTCGGACTGCATCTTCTCCCACGTCATGAAGTCGCCGTGGCTGTAGAACAGGGCACATTCGGCGGGGAGGCTATCACGACCCGCGCGGCCGGTTTCCTGCTGATAATGCTCGACCGACTTTGGAGCCGCGGCGTGGATGACGAAGCGGACATCGGGCTTGTCGATTCCCATGCCGAACGCGACCGTGGCGACGATGATGTCGACCTTGTCGTTGACGAACATGTCCTGATGTTTGACCCGCTGGATGTCGGTCAGCCCGGCGTGATATGGGAGCGCGCGGTAACCGTCGGCTTTCAGATCGGCGGCGGTGGAATCGACTTCCCGCCGCGAGATGCAGTAAATGATGCCCGATTCGCCTTTGTGCCGGGCGATGACATCGCGGATTTGCGACTTTACCTGTTGCCGCCGCATCACGCGGTATTGCAGGTTGGGGCGATCAAACGAACCGACGATGAATTCGGTATCGTTCAGCCGGAGTTGCTCGGCGATGTCCTGCCGAACGAGTTCGGTGGCTGTGGCGGTGTAAGCATGCACGGCGACATCGGGGAACGTATTGCGGAGTTGGCCCAGCAACCGGAACTCCGGACGAAAATCGTGTCCCCAATTACTGATACAGTGCGCTTCATCGACGGCGATGAACGAGATTTTCAGTTCCAGCAGGAAGTGCAGCATCCGGTCGGTGCAAAGCCGTTCGGGGGCGACGTACAACAGCTTGAGCCGACCGGCCCGCAATTCCGCGGCGATCGCGCTCCGTTCGGCAGCCGATTGTGAACTGTTGACCGCCGCCGCGGGGATGCCGCATTCACGGAGGCTGTCCACCTGGTCCTTCATCAGCGAGATGAGGGGCGACACGATGATCGCCACGCCTTCCAGGATGACCGCCGGGGCTTGATAACACAGCGACTTTCCGCCACCGGTCGGCAGCACGACGACGGAATCGCGGCCATCCAGCACGGCCTGCATCGCCGCCTGCTGATGCGGTCGGAAGCCGTCGTAGCCCCAATGCTTGTGCAAAGCCGCCTGCAACAACCGCAATTCATCGGTCGTCGCGGACATGGTGGGGCAATTTCCTGCGTGGGGGATGGGCGAAAAACGTTCACGGCACCGTACACAACTTTTCGGCGAGTTCCCAGCGTTGGATCGTCAGACCCGGCAGGGGCTGCCCTCTCGGGAGGAAGTGAAGATCGTGGGTCGGTTTCAAGAGTCGGGGCAGAGGCCCCGACCTATATATATGAAAATCCATGGGAAATCATAGGTTGGGGCCCCCGCCCCGACATTCTTAAGTTGAAGCGGACTCACTACGGAAGGGAATCACGAATCGAATCGTCGTCCGCAATCTCAGCAAAATCGGAAAAGTTTGCGTAAACTGCCAAATCGCCTGCATGTCGGCCGGGTTGTCGCCCGATGAAGGATGATGGCAAGCGGTGTTGATTCCTCATGGATGGAGAATCACGTCAGTTTGTCCGGGAGCGCTCTTCGATGCGCCGGTGGTTGACGGCTTTTGTGTGCGGATTTCTGCTGACCGCGGGGCAGTGCCTCCGTGCGGAAGAAGAAGCCGATCCGTTCGCCGAAACCACTCCGCCCGCGGCCCTTCAACCGCTGACACCACCGCCGCCGCTGCCCAGCGAACCGGCTCTGATCGCGCCCATTCCGCATCGCCCCGCACCGGCTGCGGAACCGTCCCCGGCTCAACAGCGGGTTCATGCCCGGGCCGCGCAGGCCGCACAGGAACGCAAAGCCAGGATCGAACAACGCCGCCACGGCGTTCTTTCCGCTGCCCCATCGTTCTTCCCAAGTGACGGCTGGCTGGTCAGTCGCTCGCTGTATCCCGTCGATCCCGGCATTCGGATCGCGTTCCGGCCGATTGACTTGTCGGGACTGGACCCGATTCCCTCGGTGCAACCGCCCGTGCGTCCCACACCGAAACGAGTGACTCCGAAAACGCCGCCGCCACGAAGTGAACCCTCGCCTCGGGAATGAACGGGCGGCAGATTTCGCCGCATTGGCAACGAAGTTTGGGATTCCATCGGTAACTCGAGCGATCATCCGCGGAATTGGGCTTCTGGTAATTCAAGCACGGTTTTAGAACAACGACAGCCCCCATCGATACTTCGGGAGGAAGGTCGGTCTCGTGAAGGAGAAAGCCATGTCACGCATCGGCATGCTGGTGATGATTCTCGCCGCCTCGAACCTGATCGGCTGCGCTTCCCTGCTGCACGAGCTGAAGCCCCACCGGCTGCATCGGCTGAACCGCCATCCGGCCCCCTCGCAGGACCCGGAATTCACGTCGCTCTCGCCCAGCCAATCGCCGACGATTTTGCGGGCGCAGAGTGAAGATTAACGCACGGCGTAAATCGGCGCGGGGCGCGAAACCGCAAGCGTCGATTGGGCATCGGTTACAAAACGGCGGCGGCACCCTGGTCGATGAGGGACTTGGCGACTTCGGCTCCGAGCGGTTCGGGATCGGTAACGGTCCCGGTCGCGGTGGCGATCCAGCGTTTTGTTCCATCGGGGGAAAGCACGACGGCTTCCATTTGCAAGGCGTTTCCGTCCACCCGCGTACTGACGCCGACCGGGGCGTGACAGCCGGCGCGTAATGATCGCAACAGCGACCGTTCGGCGAGTGCCGCGGCCCATGTCGGCCCATGCGTGATGAGTTGCAGCAACCGCTGCGTGGCGGCGTCATCGGCCCGGCATTCGAGACCAATCGCCCCCTGACTGACGGCGGGGTACATCACCGGCGGCGCAATCGGACACGAAATCCGCTGTTCCAAACCGAGCCGAATCAACCCCGCGGAGGCAAGAATCAGAGCGTCATATTCACCGTCATCCAGTTTCCGCAATCGCGTTTCGACATTGCCCCGGATTTCGCTGAGTTGCAAATCGGGGCGGAGATACCGCAGTTGCGATTGCCGCCGCGGACTGCCGGTGCCGACACGAGCCCCCGGCGGTAACGCTTCCCATTGCGGTGCGAGCGAACTTCCTTTTGGCAGGACCAGCGCATCGGCGGTCACGCCCCGTTCGGGAATCCCCGCGAGTGCCAGACCTGGTGCGGTTTCGGTGGGCAGGTCCTTCAAACTATGCACCGCGAGATCGGCGCGGCCGTCAAGCACGGCGACTTGCACTTCCCGCGTGAAGACCCCGGTGCCGCCCATGTCGCGGAGCGGTTGCGACTGCACGCGATCGCCGGTTGTGGAGATTTCCACGAGTTCCACGGTGGTGCCGGGGCTGGCGTGTTGAATCAGGCCGGAAATATGCCGGGCCTGCCACAGGGCCAACGCACTGCCGCGGGTTGCCAGACGAACAACAGACGTTTCAGAAACCGTCACGCGAAGCCTTCACGATTCGATAAAACAACGAGCATCACCGGGGTGCCAGGCTTGCAGTGCTGAGCCAACCGGCATGAGTTTGTCGAGATGTTATTGTCCAGTACGAAGCCTGCGCCAACAAGGCCACCTTGGCACACGCCTCGAATCGTTGTTTCGATTTATTCCACCCGCGCGGCACGGACGGAACTCGCTCCCAAGCCCCGGGCGATGACGGCGACCACCACATCGGCGGCTCCCGCGGCTTTCAGCGCGCGGGTGGCGGCTTCCGCAGTCGCCCCGGTGGTGAGAACGTCATCGGCGAGCAGAATACGAGCCCCGGTCAGGATCATCCCCGTCGGGACTTCAAAGGCCCCGCGCTGCTGGACTCGTCGCACGCTCGGAGCCGCGCCGGTTTGCGATGGCGTCGGCCGCGGCTTGCGAAGAATCGACGCCCGCATTGGCCGCTGCAACCGTTCGGCTAACCGTTCGGCGACGGTCTCCGCCGCCGAATGGATGCCGAAGAACCGCCGTTGCCAATCCTGTGGAATCGGGACGACGGCGTCGAATTCTTCGGCGAGAAACTCGGTGAGATGATCGGCCATCAACAAATCGGTCAGCCCGCGCATCAAGGGACCGCCGTGAACTTGCTGGCCGTGCCCGATCGCCGCCTGCAGCGCACCGTCATAAACGCCCAGGGCGATCACCCGTCGAAAGGCAAAATGCTCACCGTGACAATGCCCGCAGCCGGAAAGTGTCACCAGATTCGGTCCGACCGCGGCCCCGCACCGCGTGCAATGGGCTCCCGGCGCATTCTGCAACTGGTCGGCGCACGCATCACAGAACACGCTCTCCAAATCGGATGGGGACGCACCACATACCAGACATGCCGGGGGAAACAAAAAATCGACCGCCGGTTGCCACCACGGCCGCAACCGTTGCCACCATGCAGTCTGTGACGGATGACCGGCGTCTGCCATCGCGGCGTTCTCGGTGTTCCGATGATGTGAAACAAACAGAAGGTACGATTGTCTCCCATCATAGATCCCGGTTCAATTCTGGGTACGGGCCGTTTGAATCCAAAGACGTCGGGGCGGGGGCCCCGACCTATGGATGTAAAATCAGTCTAAAATCTTAGGTCGGGGCCCCCGCCCCGACTCTTCAATGTGGCCCCCGGATCAATTCGGCACTGCTGCGCATCTGGAACGAGCGATGTGCCTGCGATACGATGCGGTGATCCTTTTCCACGGTCATTCGCACCGCTGCAGGAGTTTTTCCGATGCTTCGAGTTGTGCTGCTCGCGCTCTTCTGGAACCAATTTGCGACGTTGGCAGAAGCGCAGCCGACGCCCCCGATTGCGGTCCGTGCCGTCGCGCCGAATGCTCCCCGGTCGCCGGAGTTCCCCGCCCAGTTGAAGCGGCGGTTTCGAATCGCCGACCGGACGCCGATCGCCGGTTTGGCGTTTGTGCCGGGAACCGAGGGGATTCTCGTCTTGCAGGAGAGCAACGTCGCGCTGCTGCTCGATCGTCAGACCGGGCAGATTCAAGCGGAATGGAAAGGGACCTTCGCAGGAAGTCTCCGCGGTGGTATGGCGGTCACCCCGGATGGAAAGCATGTCGCGATTGGTGCGTTGCAGCGCGTGCATTATTTGACGCTGCCCGATCTGAAAGACGGATGGTTGTTTCACCCGGACGTGGAAACCCCTCGCAGTGCGTTTCAGCAACTCGCCTTTTCTCCGGATGGAAAACGTCTGGCCGTCGGGGGCTATGGCTGGCCGGTCCACGTCTTGAGCACCGTCGATGGCCGTTCCCTGCTAACGGAAAAAGCCGTAGTGGAATCGTTGCGGATGTTGCGGTTCTCGCGCGATGGTCAATTGCTCTTCATGGCGGGGGCGGCTTCGAGCGATGCGGTGCCGCCTCCCATTCCGCATGCCGCACGCTGGAACCTTACCACCGGTACCGTCGATCTGCTGGAGAAATGGCCGCAGCGCAGCTCGGCGTATGCCCTGTGGGAACAACCGGATGGGCAACTCGCCTTGCACGGCAGTCAGAACAGCGGCATCCGCCATCTCGACCCGCAAACGCTGGCGGTGAAATCGACCACATCGTTTGTGGCCGGTTGGGCCCCGGCGGTTTCCGGTGACGGTCGCCGGTATGCGTTTGCCAGCCGGGATGGAATCCTTTGGTTGTATGACAGCACGATGCCCAACGCGAAACTCGGCGAATTCTCGGTCGAAACGCAGCCGGACCTGCTTGCGCTGAATCATGATGGGACGGAGTTGCTCGTCGGGGCCAACAATGGCGACGTTCAATGGTGGCGGTTGCGGTTCCCAAGAACGAGTGACGAACCCGCTTCCGCCAATGATCCGGAGAACCTCTTTGCCACCACCGATCTGTCATCGCCGCAGGTGAGCGAACCCGATGAGGAAGGCCTCGTCCAGTTTGAAGGTCACCGCGGGAACATTCTCACGCTGACCGCGTATCCCGATAACGAACATGTGCTGACCACCGGTTTCGATCAGCGGGCGCTGTTGTGGAATCTCACGACCCGAAAACTCGACAAGCGTTTCGATGGCGTCCCGGGAAAAGCGGCGGGTTTGTATTTCGGCGCGGCAGTGTCTCCCGACGGCAAACAGCTATTGATGTCCGGCGGCCAATACAAAGGGACGCATCACCTCGACCTGTGGAATCCGTTGACGCTGGAGAGAAGGGTCGGGCTGGCCGGCGTCACGGACACGGCGCACGAGGTTGCAATTTCAGCGGACGGCACACTCTGCGCGGCGGGTGGGAATCGACACGATCTCGTCGTGTGGGAAACAAAGACCGGCGATGAAAAAATCCGCATCCCGGTCCCGGTCCCGGCGAACAATCAAAATAATTTCGGTTTCCTCGCGATCGCCTTTGCGACCGATGGCAAGCACCTCGTCAGCAGTGCGGGAACCACTGTGACCGTGTGGTCGCTGGAATCGGGCAAGCTCGTCACTTCGGTGGAAACCGGCCAATGCCAGGCAATCTGCGCACGTCCCGGTGTGGATGAAATCCTCATCGACTCCGGCCGCGGCGGTCAGTTTTACACCGTCCCCAAGCTGGAACCGAAGCGGATTGTTCCGTTCCCGCAGCACTTCCCCTGTGCGGCGTTTTCCACCGATGGCCACCGCCTGCTCATCGGCGGCCGCGGTCAATGCGATGTGTGGGACGTTCCCTCCGGCGAACGGCTCTTTCAACGCACCGGCAAAATGGATGCCGTGACGATGACACCCAACGGCAAGACGCTCCTCTTTACCGAAGCCAATACCCTCGTCGCGATGCCCTTGCCGGAATGACGCGCCGCTTTTTTTCGCGCTCACTTCGTCCATTCGACAAACTGGGCGTGGGCTTCGGCGACTTTCCCGCCGACGGCATCTCCCGCGTGCGGAAAGAGACCGTACTTCACGCCGAACGATTGCCCCGGTGGCAGTGTGAGCGGCACTTCGGCCGATTGGCCTTTCGAATAAACTTTCTCACCAAACGGACTGATGGCGAACAGTCCATAAGCCCGCACGTGGTAGCGCGACGGCCGCACATTGCCGGGGTGATCGAACAGCGCGACGCCAGCGGTCTTGCCATCGACGGGACCGGAGTAATCGACCCACGGCGACGTTTTGCCCCAGCAGTTTTCTTCGCCCATGTCCCCGGCGGCATTAACGATCACGCCCCCGGTTTTGCCATTCATCGTCGGAGCGACGCGAATGGCGAGGAAGCCTTCTTTCGTATCCTGGAACGTCACCGGATCGGCACCGGCCGTGAGATGGATGTCGTACACCATCAGGCGATTCGGGAAGATCGTCACGTCGGTAGTTTCAATCACCACGGGTTTGCCGGCTTCTCCTTGCCAGTCGTTGACCATTTTCACCGTTAAGGAACCGTTGGCGTTCGGCGTCGCGGAAATACTTTTGTTGGCGATCCGTTCCGCGTTCGGCGTGGTGTCCACGGCGTCTTGCTGTTGATATTTGCCACCCCAGAAATTCACGCCGTTGACGTGTTCTACACCGACCCAGACGCCCTTGTGGTGCTTGTGATCGAACGGGGCGACCGTGTTGACCACGTGTCCGCCGGGGGCTCGCAAGGGGAAGACGTACGGCTTCACGAGCCCCGGTCCCACATTGAAGACCGCGAACGGCTCGCCGCCGATACGCACACCGAGTTGCCCCGGCACTTCCACAACGGTGACCGCCGGGCCATCGGCCTCACACCGATTCATGTCGGCAAGCAGACACACACCCAGCAGGACGGCGAGACCCAGCAGACGCGGCATGAAAGTTCTCCTGTGGTTCATTCTCACGGTGGGGGAACTCAATCCGTGCTCGTCAGCATCGCGCACAGCCGAATTCCGGGGGAGGGCAGTTGGAGGCAATGTATCCCGGTCCACACGGCGTCACAATCGAACGGCGTTGCTCTGTCCTCAGTGTCAATCCATAATCGAAGGATGTCGTCCGGACTTATTCCTGTGAATCGGTGGTCGATCGGGCTCATCGCCGCGAGTTGCTTCGCGCTGGCGTTGATCGTGCATTTCACGGTGAAAGACGGCGCGGCGGAAGTTTTTGAGGGATCGTTGTCGCGCGTCGGCGTGGTGATGTGTGCGGTCTGGCTGGCGATGCCGACGCGCACCCGGGACGCCGCGTGGGCGCACATTTCGTGGCAGACACTCGCCGGGGTGATGCTCGGATTGGTGATGATCGCCCGGACGAAAGTGCCGTTGAAGTTCCTGATTCCCGCGGCGTTGTTTTCCGCCGGCCTGTATTTTGTGCTGCGCCCGCGACCGAAAACGCGACCCCAACGCCGGGTGTAAAACCTTCGTAATCCTCGTTCCCATGCTCCGCGTGGGAACGCCCGGCCGCGACGCTCTGCGTCGCGATTCCTGTTTGAGAGGGCAGACGAGCCAACTTCAGTGCGACGACGCGGAGCGTCTGGGCCGTGTGTTCCCACGCAGAGTGTGGGAACACGTCCGGTCTCCATGCGAATCGCGCACCGCTTCACGAAACTCGTCCCGTCGAACGGACAAATTTTCAATCCGCGCTGCACGGACGAATTGGTGTTGACGGGGTTTCAGTTGGTCCCTATTTTCCCGCCGCCCGGTCTCGTTTCGTGGGTGGGATGTGTCGGCCACGCGGGTGGCAATATCGCACCGGGAGATGTTCGCTGTCGCACGGATGCGCCACGACGTCGCTCGAACGGGACAGGACGCGGGGAGCTGCGCAAGGATGCGCTCGCTCCCTTTGTCTGGGCAAGATCACCCTATGATCCGAACGCCCGGAAGCGATGCAGGTCCTCAGCCCCCCTGGGACCCCGTTGCTTCCGGGCTTTTTCGTTTTGAAGCCGCGATTTCAACGCATCGTAGGCATTCATTCTTCGCATTTGCTCCCGAGAGGGATCAGAGCCATTAACCGGTGGTGTCGCTGCGCTCAACTACCGGCTAATGGCTGACATCCCTTCGGGATGAAACTTCGATCGCCGTGCCCGACGGTTCCGGCAACCGCAACCGGGTCCACCACTCCGCGAACCAACGTCCGCAGAAAACAGGCGTTGTCGCGATCTCCCACACCGTCTACCATGCCATGGAGAATCTTCAGGAAATCAGGGATGATGCGGTCGATGACGACGGGATTCTGGCAGCAACGGGATGCGCGACGGATTGCGATCATCAAGCCGAGCGCGCTCGGGGATGTCGTGCAAGCGTTGCCATTGCTGCCGGCATTACGGCGACGCTTTCCCGCCAGTCACATCACGTGGGTCATTCAGCGCGAACTGGCCGACCTGGTCACCGGGCATCCCGATCTTGACGCCGTGATTCGTTGTGATCGCCGTCCGAGCCTCTTGCAAGTGGCGACGTTGGCCCGCGAGTTATCGCAAGCGCGATTCGATCTCGTCTTCGATCTGCAAGGACTGTTGCGGTCCGCCTTGATGACATGGGCTACCCGTGCGCGGTATCGCATTGGTCTCGAAACGGCGCGGGAAGGATCGCACTTCGCGACCACGCACACCATCCCCGGCACCACGCGCGCTGTCCCGGCGCATGCGCGTTATTGGCGCGTCGCGGAAATGCTCGGTGTCGGCGACATGCCGCGGCGGGTGTTGGTGCAGGTTCCCTTATCAGCCCATGCGGCAGCACGAACGTGGCTGGCGGGATTGCCGCGGCCGCTCATCGCCGTGCAGTGGGGCGCGAAGTGGGAAACGAAACGGTGGCCGGTGGCCGGGTTCGCCGAAGTGCTGGCCCGCGCCGCGAACACGTGGGGCGGGACCGCGGTGATTGTCGGCGCGAAAACCGATCGCGGTGCCTCGGAAGAAATGACGCAGCGCATTCATGCCGCCGCGCCGCACGCCGCCGTGCTCGATCTCACCGGTCGCACGACGATCAAGGAACTCGCCGCCGTGGTGAGTTCCGTCGATGCGATGTTTTCCAACGACTCCGGCCCGTTGCATCTCGCCGCGGAGTTGGGCACGCCGTCGCTCGGCGTCTTCACCTGCACGAGCGCTGTGCGTTCGGGACCGCCGGGCGACGCCCACGAATTCGTGTCGACGGAAGTCTCATGCGCGGGGAGTTACCACAAGACGTGCCCGCACAACGGCGAGCAACATCTCGCGTGCCATCGAGCGCTCACCTCCGAACGCGTGTGGAGGGGGTTACAGCGTCTCATCGAAAAACACACGCTGACGAACGTTTCCCGTCGCGCGGCCTGACCGCTCGCACGGGGCGGAATAGATCGCCTTTCCTCCGCTAAATCCACGTTCCATGAAACTCGGCATCCTCTCCGACACGCACGATCAGCTCTTCCGGTGCGAACGGGCGATTGCGTTGTTGCAAGTCGCCGGGGCCGAAGCGATCGTCCATTGTGGCGATGTCACAGAACCTGAGATCATTCAGGCGTGTGCCGTTTTGTCGTGCTATTTTGTCTTCGGCAACAATGACTACCATTCGGTCGCAGCGCTGCGGGAAATTGCCGAAGTGACCGGAGCGCGGTCGCTGGAACTGGGTGGCATGATCACCCTGGCGGAGAAGACGATTGCCGTGACGCACGGTCATTTGCGCGTCGAAGAACGGCGGTTGCTCGCCCGGAATCCCGACTATTTTCTGAGCGGACACACGCACGTGGCGGAAGACCGGCGCGCGGGTCCGACACGGTTCATCAACCCCGGGGCATTGCACCGCGCCCGACAATTCACGGTCGCTGTTCTCGACTTATGTCGCGACGAACTGAAATTCATTCCCGTGCTGAGATAAAGTCGAGCCGAACCGAAGACGATCCACTGAGGGCTTGAACCGATAGGAATTTGTAAACTCGACGAACAACATTCCTCTTTCCACGTCAGCCATCCGGAGTGAGCCCTTATGAATGCGTGGTCGCTGATGATGGTTGGATTCGGTGGCGCACTCGGGGCCATGGCGCGGTATGTCGTCGCGCGCGAGGCGGCCGTGTGGTGTCCACACTATCCCATGCTCGGCACGCTGATCGTCAACATCGGCGGTTGCCTGGCGATTGGTTATCTCGCCGGTTCCGGATCCGAACATCAATGGCTGTCCGTGAATGCACGGCTGTTTCTCGTCACGGGTGTCCTCGGTGGCCTGACCACGTTTTCGGCGTTGTCGCTGGAAACGGTCGCTCTTGCTCGTCAACCCCCCGCTTTCCTGTGGGGCGGGTTTCACGCCGTGGCGAATTTTGCAGGGGGTCTCGCGGCCGTCGTGCTGGGGGAATGGTTCGCCCGACGATTCAACGGCTAGAACCCGTCCGGCAGGTCGTACTTCAGCAGCGTGGCAGCGTCGACGAGCATGTTCCGACAATCGATTTCCGCCGGGCAAGGATCGGAATCGCAGCGGTCGGTTGGCGGACAGGTCGGCCTTCAGCCCCAAAGGGGGCGTGATTCGATAGCCCAGCGGCGCAGCGTCTTCGCGCAGCCCTGGGTCAACGGATCGAAGCACCTTGCCAAGCCCCAACGGGGCGCGACGGGATAATCCGGAAAGAGTCGCGCCCCGGTGGGGCTGCCCGTGCCGTGCGATCGCAAACCCAGCCCTCCGGAAGACCTGCGGGCTGGGCTATCGAATGTCACCCCGTTGGGGCTCCGGAGTCCGGAATAGTTCGTGGATGCTCCCATCCAATTACCGCATGCACCCGTTCGCCTTCATTCGGCGCGTTCGACAGTCCCCAGGCGTTGCAGCCAGCGTGCGATGAGCCAGCACAGCAGCGCCCACACGAGGCCGGCCATCCAACCGGCGAGCACATCCGTGGGATAATGCACGCCGAGATAGATGCGGCTGAGACCGACGACGACGGTCAGCAATAGCGACAGACTTAAGATGTACGCTTTCAACCGGCGTCGCGCCACGACACTCGCCACGAGGACGCCAAGCGTGGTGTAGACAATCGCGGACATCATCGAGTGCGCGCTGGGAAAGCTGCTCGAACTGACATGCGCGAGGTGCGGGACCACATCCGGCCGCGGCCGGTCAAACAGCGATTTCAGCCCAAACGCCAACGCCGTTCCACTGGTGGAGGAGACCATCAGCAAGGTCGCCATATGGCTTTTCCCCGCGAGCCACAAGTAGCCGGCCACCACCAGCGTGAATGAGACCAGCCAGCCGATGCCGCCGAGTGCCGTGGCATCGCGGCCCATCTCGTGCAGCCACCGCGGACCGATGGGGACCGCCGGATCATCGGGCTTCCGCAGCGACCGCACGGCCCAGGCATCGAAGTGAGTCGTCTCGCCCTCGCGAACACTGTCGGCGATCTCGATAAAACTCAAGATCCCGGCGATCACCAGAAATGCGCTCAATAAAACCACCGGCTCCCGTTCGCCCAGCCAAGTCCCGATGCGAACAGATTGGTCTCGAATCCACCCCGCCCCTGTCATGAACAACCTCCAGACATACGATACGGTTCCCTACCCTGTGTGTCTCGCCCGCAATCATTCGCAGACTGACACGGGCCACCGATCCGGTTGTGCGATGATGAGTGACGGGGCGCGTTTGCTCGCGGCGGGAGGGGCGTGGTTGATCAAGCCCGACCGACTTCGCGGGGACGGATCGAGGGGTTTCCCAAAGGAAATGACCGTGACCAACTCGTCAGTCCCTTCGATGCGCGCAAGGCTTCGTTCGAGACAACCGGACGCCAGACCATTCCGGCCGACGAAACACGGGAACATACGAACACTGCACTGGCGATGAGGGAGGCGGTATGGTCTTGTCGCCCGCAGAGAAGCGGACGAGTCTTTCCGCGCGTGACGATTTCGCCGCCAATCTTCATGTGTCTCGACAGTCGCAACCGAAAGTTTCCCCGAATGCCGGATGGCGGCGCGTTCCGTCGCTATGTTACACTCCTGTAGAGTGATCTCCCGTCTTTGTCGGGTCCGTATCTCTTCCACCAATCCCCCAGTATCGTGCTCATGACGAGTTTCCCCTGAGAGGACGACTCCGTGCGTCAAGCCGAATTGCCGCAGGTTGATGGACGTTTTGTGGGATCTTTCCTCACAGTCAGCCTCATCATGCTGAGTCTGCTGACGGTCCCGGCGCGCGAGGTCTTCGCTCAGGCGAAGAAACCCGATCCCAAAAAGGGCGCCGCGGGAAAAGCGGTCACCAAGCCCGCTCCGGGCGGAACTGCGAAACCGAAACCGGCCGTGATGCCCACGAAACCGGTTGACCCGAATCTCGATCCCGTCACCGGTTTGCCCAAGGGATACAAAGTTCCGCCAGATAGACCCGATGTCATGATCGACTTCGAGCCGCTGGTAACTCCGGAGGAATTGGCCGACCTGAAGAAGTTCGAAAACCGCTACAAAAGCGCGATCCGCGGCAGCACCGGCAATCTTAAGGACGAAGACAAGAACATCATCCGGAAGGGGATCAAGTATCGGTTGGCCCAGCTCTGCGAAAAAGACAACTTGCAGAACCTGCACGTGAAGCGTGAAGACCTTTCCATCCGCGATCTGCAGCAAGCTGGCAAACTCGCCCCCGCCGCCGACGTGCGAAATTTCCGCCGCTTTATTCTGGCGGAAATCGTCAAGCAGTCGGAAGCGTTGTTGAAGAAGAATCTGTATGTCCGCATTCAGGCGGTGACACTCGTCGGCGAATTGGATCTCACCGAGACCGATACGCAGCGGAATTTGAAGCTGGAAGCCTTTGCCGACGGTTTGCCACTGCTCGCCAAGGTGCTCGCCGATCCCGAGCAACCGCCGGCGGTGAAAATCGCCGCGGCACGCAGCATTGTGCGTTTGTTGCGCTACGGCGTTCCCAGCGTCCCCGTCAAGCACGAAGTTGCCAATGCCATCGTGGCGGAGTTGAAGGACGGGAAAAAGTTCTTCTGGTATCAGTTGCGGCTGGCGGAAGCGCTCTCCCTGCTGGATGTCACCCTCGATCTGCAGAACCGCAAGCCGTTTATCGTCGATACGCTGCGAATGGTGATGAATGATCCAGCGCGCGACTGGCAAGTCCGCGCAATGGCCGCCCGCAGTCTGGGACGCGTGCCGTTTGATCCGTCCGTCAATGTGCCGACCGTGGTCGGGGAAGTGGCCCTGTTTGCTCGTGACCTGGCGAAAGCGGCCCAGCAGCAGCCGAAGAATCCCATCTGGAAAACGAACTTCTGGTTCCTCTACCTGGCGTTTAACGCGCTGGATGCGTCCGACATGGATGCCGCGAAACGAGCGAAAGGCGGTTTCCGCAACAATGCCCAGACCACTCCTGCGTTTGAACCGGTTTATCAGTTAGTGCTGCCCATTACGAACAGCCTTCTCTCGGGTCAGCAGGTGACGGTCGAGCAGGTGAAAGCCCTGGATGATTGGCTGCAGAAAAACAAAGTGGCCGCGCCGGGCATCGCGGAAAAGTAACGGCTGATTCCCGCCGAATGCGTGTGGATAGATATGCTGATCGCAGGTGATGCGACCGTTTGAATTCAAAGGCGTCGGGGCAGGGGCCCCGACCTATGATTTCAGGTTGATTTTTACATCCATAGGCCGGGGCCCCCGCCCCGACTCTTCAAACAGAGTCTGCCGTTCACGGATTGCGCGCGCTTCCTCTTGCCGTTCGCCCGGCCTTTTGGGTTAGAATGAACGTTGATGGTGGCCTTGGTGGAGACGTGTCGCTCCCCGGTGTCCGTCTCGAATTGATCCGGCTTCCCGCAGTTTTCTTGCGTGCTTCCCCAAGGGAGTGTCTCTCATGAGTGGTGGTGGTTCTGCCGTCGCGTCCAAATTCAATTCCATTCGCCTGGGGAGCGCCAACCTCCGCGACCTCGAAGTCAACAAGCTGTTCAAGGCGCTGATCGAACTCAACGGCTCGGACTTGCACCTGCAGGTGGGCAAGCCCGCGATTCTCCGCGTCCGTGGCACGCTCAAACCGCTGGATATGCCTCCCATCACTGAAGAGAAGATGAAAGAAATCTGCTTGCCCATGATGGACGAGCGGAACCAGGAAATCTTTTTCGCGACCGGCGGGGCCGACTATGCCCACGTGATGGAGCACAAAGGGGAACTCTGGCGGTTCCGCGTGAACCTCTTCATTCAAACCGGCAAGATGGGGATGGTCAGCCGTAAAGTCGAACGGAACATTCCCAACTTTGAAGGCTTGTTCCTGCCGCCGATCTTGCGCGACCTGTGCGTGTACGATCAGGGGATGGTGCTCCTCGCCGGCGTGACCGGTTCCGGCAAATCGACGACGATCGCATCCATGCTGGATTACATCAACCACACCTATATCAAGCACATTCTGACTATCGAAGACCCTGTCGAATTCGTGTATACGGCCGATAAGTGTCTGATCAATCAGCGCGAACTCGGTTGCGATGTGATCGACTTCCACGTGGCGATGAAACACGCCGTGCGCCAAGACCCCGACATCATGCTCGTGGGCGAAATGCGCGACCGCGAAACATTCGAAACGGCCATGCACGCCGCCGAAACAGGGCACCTCGTGTATGGAACGATTCACGCTTCATCCGCGCCGTCGACCATCGGACGTATTCTCGACCTCTTCCCGCAGAGCATGCACAACGCGCTCCGTAGCTCGATGGGCTTCAACATGAAAGCGATCGTCGCCCAGAAACTGCTGGCGACGATCGTCGACAAGCCGAAGCGCGTTCCCGTTCAGGAGATTATGCTTTTCAACGGCACGATCCGGAAACTGATTCTGGAAGGCAGCGACGAAAAGCTCCCGGCGGCGATCCGCATTGGCAAGCAGGAAGGGATGCAGCAGTTCAACGATAGCCTGCACCACTTCCTGAAGATGGAATTCATCAGCCGCAACGATGCTTTCGAAATCAGCCCGAACGCCGAAGAACTGAAGATGATGCTCAAGGGCATCGACGTGAAAGGCCCGGGGATTCTGTAAGACGTCGAGAGCGGAGAGTCGAGAGTTTAGAGCCAGACAGGACGTTCGTTCGCGTCACCACGGTCACCGACCTCGCTGTGCGGTTTCGCGCCCCGCGCCGCAACCGCTCAAGGCTCTCCGAATTGCTCCATCGCTTGTTGCCGCGCGCGGTGATATCGTGCTACATCTTCGGGTGAGATTTCAAAGTAAGCGATGCTGTACCCCATCATGGCCTTCGGGGTGAAGTACCGGAACGGGGCGAATTCATCCAGTGCGACCATCCGTTCGCGGCCGTCCAGATCGCGCAGCATGTGCGGACGCCCCGCAATGAAGTTCGCGCTGAGGGCATAGCGCCCCGGTTGCGGCTGCGGTGATGCGGGAAAATCGTATTCGATCCCCAGCAACTTTGGTGACGCCGTTCCAAAGTACGCCAGAGACAACGGCTCTGACGACGAATGCGCCGCGAGATAATCGCGCAGGGCGTGCAAATCCTGGCCCCAGTCGAGATTGGAATCCACGAGGTGCTCGCGGCCGTGCTCCGGTCCTCCGGCGAGTTCATTGAAGTACGACAAGTGATGCGGGTGATAACGCAGCGCGGCAAGCGTCAACGCCATCGCCATCCAGACCGCGTATTTCCGAGCCACACCAACCTGTTGCCAATCCCTCGCGGCGGATGCGGCAAATAGAATTCCGAGCGGAATGATCGACATCACATATCGCAGGCCGAGTTGATTCGTGGAAAGACTGGCCGGTAACAGAATCGCCGCGATCACCACACCGATGGCAATGCCGCGCCGCAATTCGGTGCGATCCCGAATTCTCTGCCACCACAAACCGCTGGCGATCAACCCGCACGCCCATAATCCCAATGGGAGTTGATACAACAACCCATACAGATAATAGGTGCGAAAACCTTCGAGACTCCATTCCCCGTTGAGATACACCGGGTGCGGCACCTTCAAAGTCGCACCCAATGCATCGAGACCGTGCGTGAATCCCCGCGGCAACCACGCCAGCATCCACGATGTCGCGGGGAGCGGACGTCCAAACAGGGAATCCAGGGCGTAACCAAGATGGAGCACGATCAGCCAGGTGATCGCCCCCGGCATCAATCCCCCGACTTGTTGTTTCCAACCGACCGGTCGCGATGTCGGCAGCACCCACCAAAACACCGGTGCGAGAAGCAACAGTGATAGCGCTGAAAACTTCATCAGGCACGCGAATCCGATCATGCCGCCGACCACCCACGGCCCAATCATTGACGGACGTTCGCGGTAGTGCATGGTGACGTAAAGCACTAGCAAGGTCGCCGTCGCTCCCGGCATGTCGTGGGTAACAATCGCCGAATGAGCCAGCAAGATCGGACAGCCGCACCACAATGCCGCCGCCAGCAATCCCGCGGCGTCACCCCACCACCGCCGGGCCCATAAGACTACAATCACCCCGCCGAGGAGACCGAACGGCAGCAGCATCAAGCGGCCGCGGAAGAACAGTTCGCGATGATTCCCGACATGGGCCAACTGAAACGCATCGCCCACGGCATACGCATCCTGCGCCGGTCGGGCCAACTCACCCAGCGACACGCTTTGCATCCACAAGGGCAATGCCGCCCACATCCGCACCACCGGCGGGTTGATCGGATCGGCCCGACAATCCCCGGTTAGCAGCGCGGATAACCCCAGCGGAAGATGCCAATATTCATCGTGCGTCGGCGTCCACTGCCGGGCACACAAACCTCCCAACACCGCCGGGATTCCCAGCAAAATGGCGATCAGGCACCAATACCGGCGCGCATGCCGATCGGTGGGAAAGACGGACGTCCCGCGGGGCACAACAGGCAGGGCTTTCGCCGACAATGGATCACCTCGGCACCAATGTAGACGGCGGCGGCCATCCGGTCGAGGAAGTCGCCCTACCGACGGTCACCTTACAAACCATCCATGATGGGTCGCCATCACAGCGGCAAAACTCACGTTGCGCTTGACCGCCGCCGCTTCGTATCGCACTCTGAAGGGCCATGCCGCAGGTCAATGGATGACCGCGGCCATTCCCCGACTTTGATGCGTGCTCCCCCATCATGCAAGATTACGAAAAGCTTGGCGTCTTTTATCTCGGACGATATTACGATCTCGACAAGCGGCAGCCGCAGGACAATTTGCTGCTGTACGAATCGAAGGACCTGTGTACGCATGCCGTCTGTGTGGGGATGACCGGCAGCGGCAAGACGGGGTTGTGTCTCGATCTGCTGGAAGAAGCGGCGATCGACGGCATCCCGGCGATCTGCATCGACCCCAAGGGCGACCTGAGCAACCTGATGCTCACGTTCCCCAACCTCAAGCCGGAAGATTTCCGCCCGTGGGTCGACCCCGCGGAAGCCACTCGCAAAGGCCAAACGCCGGACGAATTCGCCACAGCGACGGCGAAACAGTGGAAGGAAGGCCTCGCGCAGTGGGGACAACCGCCAGAGCGCATCCAACGGTTTCGCGATGCGTGTGAGGTGTCGATCTACACGCCGGGGAGCAATGCCGGGCTGCCATTGACGGTGTTGCGTTCGTTCACCGCTCCGGCAGAAGCTCAGCGCAAGGATTCGGTCGCGCTGCGGGAACGGATCGCCACCGCGGTGTCGGGATTGCTCGCATTGTTGGGCATTGATCCCGATCCGCTCAAGAGCCGCGAACACATTCTATTGTCGAATCTGTTCGATAACGTCTGGCGCGAGGGAAAAGATCTCGATCTCGGTTCGCTGATCCGCGGGATTCAAAACCCGCCGTTTGATCGCCTCGGCGTGCTCGATCTCGAAAGTTTCTTCCCGGCGAACGAACGCTTTCAGTTTGCGATGCAGCTCAACAATCTGTTGGCGTCGCCGGGGTTTGAAGTCTGGCGGCAGGGAGAACCGCTCGATATTCAGCGGCTGCTCTACACGCCGGAAGGCAAGCCACGGCTGACGATTCTGTCGATTTCGCATCTCAGTGACGCCGAGCGAATGTTCTTCGTCACGATCGTCCTCAACGAGATGGTCGCGTGGATGCGGAAGCAGCCGGGGACATCGAGTCTGCGCGCGTTGTTGTACATGGATGAAGTCTTCGGCTTCTTCCCGCCGACGGCCAATCCGCCGACGAAAATTCCGATGCTCACGCTGTTGAAACAAGCGCGCGCGTTCGGATTGGGTGTGGTGCTTGCGACGCAAAATCCCGTCGACCTGGATTACAAAGGTCTCTCGAACTGCGGGACGTGGTTCCTCGGCCGCTTGCAGACCGAGCGCGATAAACTCCGCGTGCTCGATGGCCTCGAAGGGGCATCGGCCGCTGCGGGAGCGCAGTTCAACCGGGCCGAGATGGAACGCATTCTCTCGGGGTTGGGGAACCGTGTCTTCCTGATGAATAACGTCCACGATGACGCCCCGGTGGTGTTTCAATCGCGCTGGGCGTTGTCGTATCTCCGCGGCCCGTTGACGCAGGAGCAGATCTCCGGGTTGATGCACGAGAAGAACACCGCCCGCATTGCCGAAGCCGCCAGCGCTGCGCCGACGGGAAGTTCGTTCTCCGACACCGATGCGACCTCGCACCCCGTGTTGCCGCCGGACATCGTGGAACTCTTCCTGACGCGGCAATCGCCGTTGATGGGGAACGCCAAACTGGTGTACCGCGCCGGCTTGTTCGGCACGGCTCGTGTCCACTTCGAGAACAAGTCCGCGGGGATCGACGAATCGCGCGATGTCTGCCTGCTGATTTCCGAAGTCACCGAAGTGTCAGCGACGGTCTGGGACGATGGAGCCGATCAGGAATCACCGCCGGAGATCGCCACGAAACCCGAAGGAGCGGCGAAGTTTGGTCCATTGCCGGGAGCGCTCTCGAAGGTGAAGACGTACAACGAACTCTCTTCCGCCTTGAAGGAGCACCTGTACCGTTCGCAACGGATCGGTCAGTGGAAGTGCAAGACGATGAAGCAACTCTCCGCGGCGAACGAATCCGAAGGGGATTTCCGCACGCGATTGGCGCATTTGCTGAAAGAACAGCGCGACCTCGCGGTGGAAAAACTCCGCGTGAAATACCAGCCAAAGTTAGCCGCGGTGACGGAGCAACTCCGCAAAGCGCAGCAGAAACTCGAAAAGGAAAAGACGCAGGCGAAGTCGGAAACGTTCAACGCGGCGCTCCAGTTTGGCACGTCGATTCTGGGAGCGATGTTCGGCCGCAAGCTGGCGTCGGCGTCGAACATCGGCAAAGCGGCCACATCAATGCGGGCCGCCACCCGCGCCGCCGGTCAACGGCAGGATGTCACGCTCGCCGAAGAAACCATCGAGTCGATTCAACAACGGTTCGACGATCTCAACGCCGAGTTTGAAGCCGAGTCGGCGAAGATTCAGGCATCCATGCCGGAAGACGAACTGGAACTGGAAGAAATCGCCGTCCGCCCGAAGAAGACCGACATTGTAGTCACCAAGCTGGCTTTGGCATGGACACCGTGGGTAATTACCTCCGATGGTTCCACGACGCCCGGTTGGGAATAATCGCGGTCGCGCGGCCGACGTTGGAATTCGTGACGCCGCGATTTGATCGCTGAGGTCGGGAGTCCCCAGCGGTTTCGGAATGGGCCACAGGGAGGTTCGGTTGCGGATCGTCATTCTGATTTTCGGTAGTTATGGCGATCACGCCCCGATGTGGCAGGTCGGTCGGGAAGCCGTGCGGCGGGGCCATCACGTCGCGGCGATCGGTAACGCCCGCTACTTCGCGATGCAGGATTGGTCGGCGATGCAGACCATCGACATCGTCAGCTTGCAGGAATCGAAAGACGGCGAGAAAAAGATCGCCCGGAACAGTCTGCTGGGCAATTTCGGGCTCTTTCGCCTCTGGGTGGAAACGAACCTGCAGCGGAGTTACGAGGCCCTCCGGCAACTCGCTCCGTTCGAGGACACGGTCCTCTTTATTCCCAACGGTCCCGGAGCCCTGTCCGCGCTTACCATCCGCGAACAGTTCATGGTGCCGGTGATGCACTATCATCTCGATCCGTGGAGCACGCTGGACACGTCTAACGATTGGATCGAACGTTTTCGAAACTGGTCGATCAGGAAAGTCGTCGGCGGAACCGTTCAAAAGGCGTTCGATCAATTTCGCAGTGCATTAGGACTGCCGCCGGTCCGCGATTATGCCAAGTGGGAAGAGCAGCAAGTCGATGCGGCGTGCGGAATGTATCCCGAATTCACCGCGAAAGCCCGGCCGTTCCAAGCGCCACCCTACCCGTTTCACATGACGGGATTTTCGATGACGGCGATGGCTCCGCAACCGGTGCCTCCGGCGATGGAAGCGTTCCTCGCCAACGGTCCGCCCCCGGTGGTGGTCAGCAAACCTTCGTGGCTCGCCACCGCCGATCATTTCTTCCGCGAAACCGAACGGGCCTTGAAGCAGTTGAACATGCGCGGAATCTTGACCGGATCGTCGGGGAGTGAAACCCCGTCGCCCGACATCCTGCATGTTCCCTTTGCCAACCATCACGACTTTCTCCACCGTGGCAGCGCGTTCATTCATCACGGCGGAGCGGGGACCGCCGGAGCGGGTCTCTATGCGGGCGTCCCGCAGGTTGTCGTTCCACAAGCCCCCATGCAACGCGATTTTGGCAACCGACTGAAGAATCTGGGCGTCGGTGAAATTGTGGAAGCGTGGCCCTACAAAGCCGCATGGGTCGCCAAAGCGATTGACCGGTTAACATCGTCTACTGCCGTCGTGGCCCGGTGTCGCGAACTGGCCGCCGAACTGCATCGCCCCGGTCCCACCAGCAGCGAGTTGGTGATCGACGCCATCGAAGCCCTGGCAAAACGCGGCTGCCGCGCGAAGTAATCATGCTCCGCTTGCCGCTTTGCGGATCTCAGGATTCACAATCGCCGACCTGGGATTCCGCTAAACGCAAGCGAAGAGCGCGTCCTTGGTGGCTGGACTTCCGCGACGTTACAATCTCGTCGCGGTGAACGTGCGTCGGAATTCGCCGATGTCGTCGCCGCTTCAAGGATTTTCATCGTGCGCGTGGCCTTTCTCGATTGTGCAACCGGCATCAGCGGCGACATGACCGTCGCCGCGCTCATTGACCTCGGCGTCGAAATCGACACCCTGCGGGAAATCGTCGATTCCTTCCGCATCCCCGGCGTCACACTGCACGTGACCGAAGTGATGCGCGGCGGCTTCCGCGCGAAACATTTCCAAGTCGAACACCCCGAACAGCACGCGCATCGCCATCTCACCGACATCATTCAACTGCTCGACCGCAGCGATAAATTGTCCGAGCGCACCCGCACTCTCGCGCTGAATATGTTTGAAGCCATCGCCACTGCCGAGGCCAAAGTCCACGGCATGAGCGTCGACAAAGTCCACTTTCACGAAGTCGGGGCGATCGACTCCATCGTCGATATTGTCTGCGCGGCGGTCGGCTTTGATATTCTCGATGTCGATGAAGTGATCTGCAGCGCGGTCCCACCGGGGCGTGGCACCGTCCACATTGCCCACGGGGAATGTGCGGTCCCGACACCCGGCACCGCGGAGTTGCTGCGCGATATCCCACTGGTCGATGTTGCGATCAACACCGAACTGACGACACCGACCGGGGCCGCGATCATCAAAGCCGTGGTGGACCGTTTCGTCTCCGGGTGGCCCGCGATGTCGGTCGAACGGATCGGTAACGGTGCCGGGACGAAAGATTTCCGCGAACGGGCCAACATCCTGCGGATCGTGCTCGGGGAAACGGAAACCACCTATGAGACCGATACCGTCGCGCTGCTCGAAACCAATCTCGACAACGCCACGCCGGAAGTCATCGGTTACACCAAACGCCGGTTGATGACCGCGGGGGCGCTCGATGTTTACACGACGTCGATCCAGATGAAAAAAGATCGTCCGGGCATCATCCTCAGCGTGATCTGCGATCTCGACGACATCGCCACCATGGAAACGATTCTCTTCGAAGAAACCCCCACGCTCGGCATCCGCAAGCAAACGATTCAGCGCAGTGTGCGGCAGCGGGCGAAGGTGACCGTCGAAACCGATTGGGGGCCGATCAATGGCAAAGTCGGCTGGCGGGAAGGCGAAGCCGCCGTTTTCAGCCCGGAATACGACGACTGTGCCCGCATTGCGGAAGCGTACGAAGTCCCCTTCCGCGAGGTGTATCTCACCGCTCAGGCCGAGTTCCTGCTGCAAACCGACGCCGATGAAGATTTCACAGCCGATCACGACCACGACGGCGAACCGTGCGATGGTGACCACGACGATGATGATGACGAAGACCATGAGCATGATCATGGACACGATCACAATCACGACCATAGCCACGATCATTCGCACGATCATGATCACCGCCATGACCACGATCATGGACATGATCATGGACATGATCATGGACATGATCACGACCATCGGCACGATCATGACCACAACGATTGATGCAACACTGTCCGGAGCGTAAGCAACCGCTTTTCTGCGAGATGGGACTTTCAACGCACTGGCTCGTCGTGCTCATCGTCACCTTCTGCATGATGGAACAGACCACGTTGTTCGCGGCGGATGCAGCCACTCGCCGACCGAATATCGTGGTGGTCACGCAAACAATCAGGACGTGATCTGAATCAGCCGGAAGACACAAGCCTGCCAGGGAGCTAGATCCAGAAACAGCCCTTTGCCTTGCAGATCATCGCCATTCCACTCGTAACTGGTCGGACGGAGTTGGTCCTGCAAGTGCCATTTCTTGCCCACAAGATCGGCGAACGGCAACCGGACGTGGCATTGGCCCTGGTTGGGCGAGTCGTTCACAGCGACCACGAACGATTCTTGCTGTTGCCCTTGCCAGGCAAAAACGACGAAGCCATCGTTCGTCCCGTTGCCTTCCCAACCGGGCGCGCATTCCAGCAATCGCCATTGCCCCTCGCGCACGGCCGGATGCCGCAGCACCGCCAGCAAGCGATCGTAGAACTGCTGCAGATTCTCATCGACGGGTTCCATCGGTCCGCGCGCGAGATGGGGCGAGATCCGTTTCCGGCGGCCCTCGAACTGTCCTTGATGAAAGAATCGCAAACCGGGGGACAAGAACGTGATCACCGCGGCAGCCTGATGCACTTCGAGTGAAAACGTTGCCGCCGCCCGTGGTTCATCGTGGTTCTCCAGAAAGCGTGCGAGCTTGTCCTGATAATCGAGACCCGCGTGAAAATGCTCGCGTACGGGTCGCGCATGGCCTTCCCGCAGACGATCGTACAGCCGCTTGTCGTAGGCGTAGTCGAAGCCCTGTTGCTGGAGCGTCCATTCCATGTCCCAGTACACTTCGGCCAGGAACAGGAAGCCGGGAACGCGCTCATGCACGCGCTGAATCGCGGTCGGCCAGAAGAGCGGCGCACGCTGGCCCCACGTTCGCTCAAAAACCTCGGGCAAGACCAGCATGGCCATATCGCAGCGCACACCGTCGCATTGATCGGCGATCTTGACCAATTCGCCGATCATGGCCGCCTGCGTGTCCGGATCGGCATAGTTGAGCTGGAGAGTGTCGGGCCAGCCGGGAAAGTAGGGATCGCGGCCGTAGGCGAAGATCAGATCGCCTCCCTGACGTTTGACACGGGTGTAGTTCTGCTGAGCGCTGGCCAAATCGTATTCGGTACCTGGAACGAAATACTCCGGATGATCTTCGATCCAGGGATGACCGAGCCCCACGTGATTGGGGACGAAGTCCAGCATCAGTTTGAGACCTCGTGTGCGGAGTCGCTTGCGCAGGCGGGCCAGGGCGGCGTTGCCTCCCAGATGCTGATGAACCGTGTAGCCTGTGATCGCAAAGCCGGAACCGGCGATGTCTTCCTCGCGCAAGTCCGGTAGCGTCTCCTGAAATTCGCGCCGCCACTCGGCGTTGTTCCGCGAAACGTACTGCGCCTCCGGACCCGTTTGCCACACGCTGAGGAACCAGATCCACTCGAATCCCAGTTGGGCCAGGCGATCGAGTTCGGCGTCGGGGACGTCATCCAATGTGGCGGGGCGTCCCAGTTTTTGGGAAAGCTCCGTCAACCAGACGCGGGTGTTGATTTGATAGAGTAACGGGTAACGGGATGATCGCATTCTGTGGGCTTTTTTGTCTTGAATCGACTAACGGTTCGCCGCAAGGATGGCAGGTACTCGATCGGATTGCGACTCGAAATCGATCCCTTTGCCACCTTCCAGAAGATCTTCCGGCTTCCATGTTGCAAAGAGTGGAAGCGGCCGGACGATGCCGCCGGTCCACCGTGAAGTCGTTGCCATCGTCGTTGTCATATTGCAGGAGGGCGCGAATGATCCGATACTGTCCTTGCACCTCTTGCCCATGAACGATACAGAGCGACTCCATGCCAGATTTTCCCATGGCAATACAGCTTACTCGTTGCGAATTCCCCGGCCGTTTGCGACACAGAATCGCGACGCTCATGCTGACTATCACACCGGCGATGCTGTCCTTTTCCGCAGAAATCCAGGCGGAATCGGCTGATGCGCGTCGAGTACCGAATATCGTGTTCATCATGGCGGACGACCTCGGCTACACGGACGTCGCCTGTTTTGGCAGCCGGTATTATGAGACGCCGAACATCGACCGGCTGGCGACGCAGGGGATGAAGATGCTGAGCCATCACCACTGCCAGAACTGTACCCCCACGCGGGCGGCGCTCATGAGCGGTCAATACGGCGCACGGACCGGCGTCTACACCGTCGGTGGGATTGATCGGTTTGACTGGAGCAAGCGTCCGCTGCGACCGGTTGATAACGTGACCGAATTGCCGCTCGATCGCGACATCATCGCGAAGCCATTGAAGGCCGCCGGTTATGCCACCGGGATGTTCGGCAAATGGCATATCGGTCAACAGGGAGCATATCATCCCGCTCAGCGTGGTTTCGATGAAGCGATCGTCAGTATGGGGAAACACTTCGACTTCGCAACGAGTCCCAAAACCGATTATCCCGAGGGGCAATACCTCGCGGATTTCCTCACCGACAAAGCCGTCGACTTCATCACCCGCCACAAAAGCGAACCGTTCTTTCTGTATCTGCCCCATTTCGGCGTGCATTCCCCGCACGACGCCAAGCCGGATCTGATTGACAAGTTCCAGCCCAAGCCCGGAGTCGGCGGCCACAACAATGCCACTTATGCCGCGATGATTTATTCGGTGGATGAAAGCGTCGGCCGCGTGATGAAGACGCTCGATGACTTGCAATTAGCCGACAACACGGTGCTCATCTTCACCAGCGACAACGGCGGTGTGGGGGGATATGTCCGCGAAGGACTGAAGAAGGCGGGCGATGTGACCGACAACGCGCCGCTCCGCAGCGGCAAGGGAAGCCTGTACGAGGGAGGCACGCGCGAGCCGTTCATCGTCCGCTGGCCGGGCGTGACCAAACCGGGTACGACGTGCAATGTGCCCACAATTCACGTCGATATTTTCCCGACGTTTCTGGAACTCGCGGGGGGACCGAAACCACAGCAGACACTGGACGGGGAAAGCCTCGTCAAGCTGTGGCGCGACCCCGCCGCGATTTTGCAGCGGGAGGCCATCTTTCAACATTTCCCCGGTTATCTCGGTGCGGGATCGGATACGTGGCGCACTACGCCCGTCAGCCTGATCCAAATGGGCGACTGGAAGTTGATGGAGTTTCTCGAAGACGGTCGGCTGGAACTCTACAACCTTAAAGACGACATCAGTGAGTCCAGGAATCTCGCCTGGGAAATGCCTGCAAAAGCGAAGACGATGCACGATCGCCTCGTCGCCTGGCGTGCCGAAGTGAAGGCTCCCATGCCCACAAAAAACAATGTCACCGCTTTGACGACCAAAGCGAAGGGCAAAGGTAAGAAGAAACAGGACGACGATTGATACGCATTCGTTGTGGTCAGATGCGCGGCAATGGACAGGCGTTGACCTACGCGCGATGATCCGTTGCCGTCTCGTGTCGAAGACCGCTACCGGGCCGTGCGTTCGCGCTCGATAAAGTATTCCGTCATCAGCCGACAGCCTTCTTTGTTGAGATGGCCCCGATCGCGCCAATAAGCGGGGTCGATCATAAGGTGACGCGGGAAGGAAATGATCTCGCCGCCAAGTGACCGAAGGTAGTCCAGATACGCTTCGGAAGGAACGGCATTCTCTCGGCTGGGAGCGAATACAAAGATCACGCGAACCCCGTGCTGATGACAGTAGTCTGTCAGTCGACTGAGCTCATGATGCCAAACCGTTCGGTCGCGCTGCGGGCTATCGCCGTACTGGTCATCTTCGACGGGGACAGGCGGATCTGTGAAGATCGTGTTATCACGCAGAAATGCCGCCGAGGCCTGCACGTCTTCCATCGGCCATGAACCGCGGTATTGGTCGTAGATTTCCATGCGTTCCCGCTGATCCCAATGAGAATTCGTGCCCAGCGCAATCGGCAGCGTATATCCCCGCACGCCTATCATCGCGAAGCACTCGAAGGAGAACGACAAGGGCTGTTTGAAATCTCCTTGAAAATTCCAGCCGTCGGAAGCGAAGAGTGATTGGTAGCGGGCGTGTTGAAAGACATCAACCGGCGTGCATAAATGTGAGTAATGATTATGGACGCGGTCATATTCTTTATCCCAACATTCAATAACGAGGTTGCGGACTCGGTTGCGCCGAAGAAAGTCCAATGCGATCATCGCATGTAAATCGCGACCGTACAAATAAGAGCCGAGGCTGACTACCGATCGTTCCGAACCGCCGATTTCCCGCCCCGCCATAGCGGCATCGATATTGTTCCAGATGTGCGACGAGCCGCTGAACACATAATCGTAGTCCGCACCGTTCGACGGCGGAGTGAAGATCGTCGGAATACCGCGGTCCTGCGTCATTTCGCGTTGAATCCAACGAAACTTCCAGATATCGCCGAAATAGCGAAGGTCCGGCGCGACGACATAGACGCCTGCGGAAAGTCCCCATAAGGCAGCCAAATACAACATGGTATTAATAGTGTATCGCATCATAGTTACTTAAAACTGGAAATAGATAAACACTTGATGACCGATCCGCGAGGCGTCCGTCCAATAAATGCTGATGAACAGCAACTGATAAGCCGCTGCACAACAAATTGGCGGCAGCCGTGAGAGCGTGGCTACAATTCGGTCCAGCCGGGCTTCGAGCACGAACGTGAAGAAGAGCGCTCCCGCGAACAGCCCCGTCCATTTCAGCGGACGGAAGCTGGTGAGCCAATCGTGACTCGCGACGGCGAGAAAGTATTCCAGGCAGGCTTCAAGGCTGGGAAGCCGAAAGAAAACCCAGGCCAGACAGAGGAGTTGAAAGAACAAAAAAGCCCGTAGCCATTGGGGAATCGAGTGCCACCACACAAACTTCCCTTGTTGAAGCTCGCGATGAAACGCATGGAACACGCACAGATATAAGGCATGCAGGCTGCCCCACACGAGAAACGTGGCATTGGCTCCGTGCCAGAGTCCGGCAAGGAGCATCGTGAGTGTCAAATTCCGGAACTGCAGCCATTGCGAACCCCTTGCACCACCGAGAGGAATGTATAGATAGTCGCGAAACCAGGTGCTCAGCGAGATATGCCATCGCCTCCAAAACTCCTGAGCATTGGTCGAAGAGTAGGGGGATCGAAAATTGACCGGGAGCGACACGCCAAACAGTCGACCCAGCCCGATTGCAATATCGCTGTAACTGGAGAAATCTAGAAAGATCTGAAAGGCAAACCCGTACGTTGCCAAAATCAATTCCGCCTTCGAACATGCGGCCATATCGGCGAAAGTGGGATTCACCACTTGGGCGCCAAGAAAGTCCGCAATGAACAGCTTCTTGACGAACCCGTAGAGCATCAGCCACAGTCCCGAGGGGTCACTCCGCGCGGCGAGGTTGCCCTGTAACTGCGGCAGCAAATCCTTGGCTCGAAGAATCGGACCCGCCACCAGATGCGGAAAAAAAGAGATGAACACCAGATAGCGCAGCAGGGAGTGACAAGGTTCGATTTCGCGCCGATAGATGTCGATCGTGTAGCTCATCGTCATGAACGTGTAGAACGAAATCCCCACTGGTAACACAATGGGCGGATTGTCGAACGGCAGGACATCAAAGTTGGAAAGAAGCCAATTGAAATCATTCAACATCCAGTTGAAATATTTGAAGTACCCCAGAAACAGCAGATTGGAGACGAGGCTGAGACCCAGCCAGAATCGGCGAATTTTTGTTGAGTCGGAACGATAAATCAGCTTTCCGGTGGCGTAATCAATCAAGGCCGGCATGAGCAACAGAATCACACAATCGGCACGCCACCAGGAATAGAAGACAAAGCTGGCGATCAGAAGAACGACCAACTGCAGTTGCGGGCGATGCCGGGCGAATGCAAACGCACACAAAACGATCAGCAGAAAGGGAACGAAAATGATTTCCGTAAAACTCATTCGCTTCCTCGTTCCGTCCCGGCTTCTTAAAGCGATGCGAGCGCGCGGTTTCAGTCGTCTGCGATCCCTGTCCGAAAGCGAACTCGCGCCCGATTCTCATCCGACGATCAGCACCCGTTCGATGAAGTGATCCGTCCCGAGTTTTTCGGTTGTGCCGTCCGGTTTTCGCAGCCAGATTTGGCGGCCGTTGGTGTAGAGGAGTTCGCCGTTGACGTTGATGTCAAACGTCAGCACGCCGGAGGCGAGGACGTCTTCGGTCCCCGCGGGCGAACGGCGAACGAGCTGCCAGTCTTTCGGGACGAGGCCTTGATCGTCAGTCTTTTTACTTTTCGCCATCTGCTTGCGCGTGTCGATCATTTGTCCCCACAGGGAGAGCATGCGGGTGTTGGGATCCGCTGGTCGTTCCGGCCCGCCCGCGGTGCGCAGCGGTTGACCGGAAAACATCATCGAAAAGAAGTTCAGAAAGTAATATCCGGCCCGCGCGAGACGGTACGGAATCAACAGAATATCCACCATCTCGGTCCAAATGCTTTGGCGACGAACGCCCGGCTGATACGGCCGTCGCAGATAGTACAACGTCCCGTCGGCGAGTTCCGTCGGTTGCAGGTAATCGAATTGATCGTCTTCGATGACGGTGGTCACCGCTTCCGATTTCAGATCGAGTCGCTGAATCGCATACGGTCCCAGCACCGACGCGAACCCATTCGCATCGCGGCCGATTCCCGCGGACTGGAACACCATCTGGTCTGATCCGTCGTGCCGCCAGCGGGGCATTTCGTCAACGGAATCGCCGAACGTGATTTCCCGCGGGCGGCAACCGTCGGCTTCACAAATCGCGAGCCGTTTCGTGCCATCCTCCTGCGAAACGGAAATGGCGATGCGGCCGTGTGTCGGCTGTCGGCAGAGGTCTTGCGCGGGGAAATTGTTGCGGTGAAAGAGCCGGCGTTCCTGTTCGGTTTTGGGATCGTACTGAAACAGGCCGGTCATGCTGCCGAAGTCGACGAGGTAGGTGAGTTCGCCGTCCGCCGGGCCGTGGTCGAGGCTGCGAAACTTGACGGTCCGTCGCCCCGCGGTCGCCTGATTCCATTGGGCCATCTGCGGGGCCGACATCCCCATTTCGCCCCAGACCTGGCTCTCGCCTTTCCAGCCGTGCAACTTTTGCTGTTTCGCCTGGCGCTCTTCGAAATCCTGCACGAACGCGCTGACGACTTCGTGCGCGTCGGCCCCCGGAGATTGAAGGAACAATCGTCCTTCTGCGAGATAGGCAAATGTCGGCACGGTCATAGTGGTCAATCACGGCAAACGAGAACAGGACGTGACGAAACAGAACCATGCTGCCGAGATGGACGAGGCTTCGCAACACTGCCCGCCTTACGCGCCCAAGTGACAATCGGGTGCCTCCGGTGACTGGCTGTCGCGGAAAGGTTGGCCTACAGCCCCGAAGGGGGCGCGATTCGATAGCCCAGGGCGAAGCGTCCTCGCGCAGCCCTGGGTCAACGGATTGGAGGACCTTGCCAAGCCCCAACGGGGGCGCAACGCTTTATCCGGAAAGAGTCACGCCCCGGTGGGGTTGCGGGTGCATGGCGATCACGAACCCAGCCCTTCGGAAGACCTCGGGCTGGGCTATCGAATCTCACCCCGTTGGGGCTCCAAAGTCCGGAATTGTTCAGGAATGTTTCCCACCAAACACCGAATGCCCCCGTGACAAACCTTCCGCGGCATCACTGGTTCACTGGCAAGGCGTGGCGTATCATCATGGTCGATCAAATCATCTGGTGACCCGATTGGTGAGGAGACGGACGATGCAGCCGTGGTCGATTGGCGTGTTCGCTTCGGTGGATGCTGGTCTTGGTGTTCATTTGGATGTCGCGAAAGAATTGGGCATTCCCAGCGTACAGGTGCATGCCCCGCATCAGGAAACGCGGACGAAAGCTGCGGCGGATGCCTTTCTGAAGCGTTGCCAGGACGCCGGGATTACCATCACGTGCGTGTTCGGCGGCTTCGAAGGCGAAAGCTACGCCGATATCGCCACCACGGCCCGCACGGTCGGTTTGGTCCCCGAGGCCACCCGCGCGGCGCGCATTCAGGAGATGAAGGAAATCTCCGACTTCGCCAAGCTGCTCGGTTGCCCCGCCGTCGGGTTGCACATTGGCTTTGTTCCGGAACGCGGCTCGGCGAGTTATCAATCGCTGCTCACGGGAACGCGCGATCTGCTCGATCATGTCGCCAAAAACGGGCAGAACGTGCATCTGGAAACCGGTCAGGAAACGGCGGACCATCTGCTCGAATTTATCGGCGATGTCGGCCGGTCGAACCTGTTCATCAATTTCGACCCGGCAAACATGATTCTCTACGGCACCGGCAACCCGATCGAAGCGCTGCAGAAAGTCGGCCACCTGGTTCGCAGTGTGCATTGCAAAGACGCCAAGTGGGCCCCGCTCGATGTCCGCGGCACGGCATGGGGCAGCGAAGTTGCGCTCGGCGAAGGGGACGTCGGCATGGAGACGTACCTGCGGACCTTGCTCGATTTGGGTTACCGCGGCCCGCTGACGATCGAACGAGAAATCGCCCATGATCGCGACCGTCAAAAACGCGATATCGGCACCGCGGCCGCTTTGTTGCAGCGTCTGCGGGCGGAAATCCTGAAGTAGACCGCGGCGCGATTCCTCATCGAACCGGGAATCTGTAAGGATTGAGGCGATCGATGCCCAAAAAACGCTACTGCGTTGCCGATCCCGAAGCGGCTTTGATTGACCGGCTGATTCTCGCGCATGTTGCCGAAGGGAGCCGCGTGCTCGACTTGGGCTGCGGCGATGGTCGGTTGTTGTGCCGCTTGCGCGATGAGCGCAAGTGCTCCATTCAGGGGATCGAGCTCGATCACACACAAGTCCTCGAAGCCATTCGCAAAGGCGTCCCGGTTTTGCAGGCGGACTTGGATGAGGGATTGGGAGAAGTCCCCGATGCGTCGTTCGATTACGCGGTCCTCAGCCAGACATTGCAGCAGGTTCTCAAGCCGCAGGACCTGTTGCGGCAGATGCTGCGCGTGGCCCGACAGACGCTCGTGGTGGTGCCCAACTTCGGTCATTGGCGCGTGCGGCTGCAAATCCTGTTGCAAGGTCGGGCACCCATGACGACCGCGCTCCCGTACGATTGGTACAACACACCGAACCTGCACTTCCTGTCGATGATCGACTTCCGCGATCTGGTGCAGGAGATGCGACTGCGGGTGGTGAGCGAGATCCCCGTCATTCGCGGGATCGCCGCGCCGCGGGCCTGGGCCGCAAATCTGCGGGCCGATAGTGCGCTCTTTGTGCTGGAACAAGCGGTATGATCAATCGCACCGCGGCTCGGCATGGTGGGCTGTCGGCTTGAGTTGTGAATCTCACGGTCCGAGTCCGCAATGTCTGCTCCGTCCGAAGCGTTCCTGTCGATTGCCGTTCGCGAAGGGTTTGTCCCCCCGGATGCCGTCACGCAATTCGCACAAGCGGACACCGGCAGGTTGACGTCCGCGGGTATCATGACCGCAGCCCAGCGCGACATTGTGGAATCGCTGCTCCATCCGAAGGACATTGTTCCCGGTTATGAATTACTGTCGCATCTCGGACACGGGGGCATGGGCGTCGTCTATCGGGCCCGGCAACTGGCGTTTGATCGTGTCATTGCCCTGAAAACGGTGTTGCTGGGTGCCGACGCCTCAAGCGCGGCGCTGGCTCGTTTTGAGCAGGAAGCCCGCTCGCTCGGCCGGTTGGTTCATCCGCATCTGGTGACCGCGTACGACTTCGGACGTCATCACGGGCGGCTGTACCTGGCGATGGAATTCGTCGATGGCGAAAACGGGGCGGAGTGGCTCGCCCGGCACACGAATGTTCCCGAAGCCACCGCGTGGGGCATCATCCGCCAGGCAGCGGCGGGGTTAGCGTATGCGGCGTCTGCGGGGGTGATCCACCGCGATATCAAACCGGCCAACCTGTTGATGACCAAACCGCCGGCGGGCTTTCCGCTGCCCAAGGGCTTGCCCTTGGTGAAGATCGCGGACTTCGGATTAGCGCTTTTGGCGGAAGATGTCGACAACCGCACGCGACTGACGAGCGACAACGCCACGGTCGGCAGTCCGCAGTACATGGCCCCGGAACAACTCGCCGGTTCACGGGTGGATCACCGAGCCGACATTTATGCTCTCGGTGCGACGGCTTATCAGTTGCTCACCGATCGCGCCCCATTCGAGGGCTTAGCGATCATGCAAGTCTTCGCAGTGAAATTGAATCAGGATCCGCCCCTGGCGAGTGATTTCCGAGATGATCTTTCGCCGGGCTCACAGGTGTTGCTCCGCGACATGCTGCACCGTGATCCGGACCAACGACTCGGGGATTACGACACCGTCCTGCAACGGATCGACGCCGTTCTTGCGGACCTCGACGGGCAAACACCGGCAGGAATGTCCGCCATCACCGCCGTCATTCCAATTCCCATCGACACCGAAAAATTATCCCGACCGATTCCACCGTGGCCGCCACGTCGATGGTGGCTTCCCATCGTGGCGTTTCTCGCAGTGGGAATGCTGGTTCTCCTTGCGAGCACTTTGGATTGGACTCGCAAGGCCCCCGTATTACCCGGCCCGCGCGCCTGGCAACCCACCAACTGGGCCGTGCCGTGTTACAACGGCACATCACTGCAAGGCTGGCGGATCATCAAGGGAAACTGGATCCCCGGTCAGGACGACGGCGAAGGGGGCCGCTTGCTGACCGGAGCCAATGGTTCGATTGGTTATCCGCTGCTACGTCCCGCGGGAAACATCCGTCGTCCGCTGGTTGGATATCAGGTCCTGACGATCGCCAATGTTCACACCGCGGACGCCGCCGAGTTGCAGTTTGGTGTGGTTTCCACGAAAGAAGCGAGCACGGCACCACGCAACGTGATTCGGTTGATGAAGGGCCGGGTTCAACTCGGCACGCGCGATGCCGATCACGGACCGTTGATCACCGTCCTTGCCGAGCGTGCCTTGGAAAACGATACCGCGCGCGATCATGAACTGCGCCTCGAACGTCACGAGCGGGACTGGTATATCGCTATTGATGGGGCGCTGCTCGGATCGGTATCCGTGCCTCCCGCGCCGACGATTCCCGAGTTTCTGCTGGCTGCCGAAGGAAGCGGTTTCGCCCGGTTTGGTGATATCATTCTGGAAGAACTCGGGCCCCCTGCGGACATCCCCCGGTAATGTCGAACGATGTTGGCATTCAGGCTGACGTGACAGTGCGATGCGGATTTGACATCGTGTAAGCCAATCATTCTGAATCCTCGAACGTGAGTCGCCGATGTTTCCGAGACTCCGACGCAAAACCGCAACGACCGAGAACGAAGCGCCCAAACTGGCCGTGCGCGTCGACAAACTGTGGATTCGGTACGGCAAGTTTCAGGCCGTCCGCGGCATCTCGCTCGCCATTCCGCCGGGCGAAGTCTTCGGGTTCATCGGTCCGAACGGTGCCGGCAAATCGTCGACCATTCGTGTCCTCGCCACGCTGCAATCCAAGTTCGATGGCTACGTCGCCGTCAACGGATTGGACGTCAAAGCCCGGCCCGATCTCGTGCGAGAACAAATCGGTTACGTCCCCGATTTTTTCGGCGTCTACGAAGACCTGACCGCTCGCGAGTACCTGCATTTCTTCGCCGCGGCGTATCGCCTGCCATACCACAAGCGCGCGTCGGTGGTCGATGACGTGTTGCAACTGACCGATCTGACGCACAAGATCGATTTCTCGGTCGATGCCTTGTCGCGCGGGATGAAACAACGCCTGTCGTTAGCCCGCGTGCTACTGCACGATCCCGCGGTGCTCCTGCTCGACGAACCGGCATCGGGACTCGATCCCCGCGCACGGATCGAGATGCGGGAATTGCTCAAAGCGCTGAAGGAAATGGGCAAAACGATCGTCATTTCCAGCCACATTCTGCACGAACTCGCGCAGTTGTGTACGCAGATCGGCATCATTGAAGCCGGGCAGATCGTGGCGCAGGGGTCGGTCGCGGAAATCTACAAGCATCTCGGATTGATGCGGATCGTGCATGTCCAACTCGCGAACGATCCGCCGGGGTTGCTCGAACACCTGCAATCGTTGCCAGGGGTGACGCACGTCGAAGAAACCGCGGATCGGTGGTCGATTCGCTTCGAAGAAGGCGAGTTGGAAATCGAAGACTTGCACGCCGCGTTCGTCCATCAAGGCGGCCGCGTGCGGATGTTCCAGCCGGAGGTGATGGATATGGAGACGGCGTTTATGAAGCTGACGGAAGGCACCACTCAATGAGGGATGCCTTCCGGTACAGCCAAGCGAGTTAAGCAGTGCAAAGTGGAGAGTGAAAAATGCAAAGTGCAAAGTGTTGAAAACCAGACATTCAAAATCAGGGATCTTTGTATTTCATTTTGCACTTTGCATTTTTCACTTCTCACTTTGCACTGTATTGGAATACCAGTAGATGAACCGCTCATGAACGCGCTGCTCTCCCAACTCTCGCTGCCGCTCCTCTCCAAAGAGTTGACCGAACAGTCTTCGCGCGGGCGGACGTTCATTCTGCGCACGGTGTATGCCATCGCGCTGTATGGCGTGGGTCTGGGGGCGTTCGTCAATCAGTCCGGCGGGTGGGATAATCTGTCGTTCAACATTCTCGGCACCGGCGGGCGGTTGTTCACGGCGGTCGTGCAGTATCAGTTAGCGGCGATCTATCTGCTGCTGCCGATGATCACCGCGGGGACGATTACCTCGGAGAAAGAGCGCGACACGCTTGGCATTCTGCTCATCACGAAGCTCGGTCCGTGGACGATCGTGCTGGAAAAGTTTCTCAGCCGCGTCGTGCCGATGCTGCTCTATATCCTGATGTCGCTGCCGCTGCTCGCCGTGGCGTACAGCCTCGGCGGTGTCGAAAACGGTCAGGTGTTGCAGGCCGGTGTGGTGCTGGTGCTGTGCGTGTTGCAAGTCGGCAGCCTCGCGGTGTTGTGTTCGGCGTGGTTCCGTACGACGCCGCAAGCAGTCGTTTCTGCGTACCTGCTCATCGGGTTGACGCAGTTCTGCGGAGTCCTCTACGCTCGCTCGATGACACAGGCATCCCCGGTTCTTTACACAGGTGAAGAGCGACTGCTGGATCAGTTGGTGATTGGGACTGTGAGCCCTGGCGTCTATCTCTCATTGAATCAATATTTTCGTGAATCAAACCTGGCGACGTGCGTCGGATGGGCGATACTTCCCGTATTTGCCTGTCTCTTTGCGGCTCGCCTCGCCCTCTGGCCGCGGGCGTTTTTGACGGCGCGATCATGGGGGCTGATGCTGCTGCGGGCGCTTGATCGGTTCTTTCACGTCATCAATCAGAATGTCGTCACCCGCGGCGTGGTCATCTTTCGCGATCACGTTCCCCTCCCGACCGCCCGGCCGCTGGCGTGGCGGGAACTCAACAAGCGTTCGCTCGGCACCATGCGGTATCTCATCCGTTTCCTGCTGCTGACGGAAGCCCCGCTGATTGCCGCATTGTTGTGGCCGTTGGCAACCGGCGAGGTGTACGAAAACCGTCGATTTGCGACGGGCGAATGGGCCTTGCAGGCCGTGTGGCTGCTGGCGGTCTTCATGTTGCTGGTGCAGTCGACGGCCCTCATCACCGGCGAACGCTCCCGGCAGACCTTGGATGTCCTTCTGTCGACGCCGATGCTGACCCGCGACATTGTGATGCAGAAAATGGCCGGGGTCCATTACCTCATCAAGATCCTGCTGGTACCGATGGGAACGGCGGCGATTTTCTGGCTCTTCTGGCTCGGTGCCGGACAACACAACCAGCAGCCTCCGCTGGATGCCATCTGGCAACTGGTCCGCATGATCGTGCAGCCGCTGATCTATCTGCCGCTGATTGCGTGGGGTGGGTTCTACTGCGGTCTGTATTGCAAGTCGCAAACGCAGGCGATGTTGTTAGGCGTGGTGATTCTCGCGGTGCTGGTCGGCGTGCCGCGGATCATTCTCCCCATGCTGCTGCCCGCATCTGCGCCGTATTTTAATAGCGGATCGAACATGTCGTATTATGATCCGTCCTATCGGGCCTTCCAGGAGGATATTGCGTGGACCGGCCATCTGATTCAGATTCTTTTCCCATGCAGTAATTTTTTTGATGCGCGCAGCACGCCGTCGCCGTACCCCTACCGCGGTGAGACGCCGCTGATGCCGATTGCCGGGATGGCGGAGATTCTGCACTGGTTGTTCTACGGCGGCGTGGTTTACTGGCTGCGAACACGGGCTCCGCAAGCATTGACGAGGTCCACGCAGCGTGCCGAAGCGCCGATTGAAGATTTGGCACTGGAACTCGCGTGATGACCCGGCGCTGGCGCTTCGGGCTCGTCGGAAAATTATTCGCCGCGGGGTTCGCGGTTCCAGAGGTGCCGTACGAAGAAATCGGCCCGGCGGCGTTGTCCGTACGGGCTTTCCGCGGAACCGTGACCCGCACCCGTCATGACGAGCAGATCGAAATCCTTGTTCGCGCGGATGAGAGCATCCGCCACCTGCATCGTCGACGCCGGGTCCACGTTGCGATCCAGTTCGCCCACCACGAGCAGCAGTTTTCCCTGCAATTTGTGGGCATTCGTCACATTCGATTGCTCGGCGTAATGCGGACCGACGGGGTAACCCATCCAGAGTTCGTTCCACCAGACTTTATCCATGCGGTTGTCGTGGCAGCCGCAATCGGCGACGGCGGCTTTGTAAAAATCGCCGTGGGCTTCGAGCGCGCGGACGGCACTTTGCCCGCCCGCCGAGCCCCCGAAGATGCCGACGCGGGTGAGATCCATCTGCGGGTGTTTTTCCGCGGCCGCTTTCATCCAGAGAATGCGGTCGGGGAAGCCGGAATCGCCGAGGTTCTTCCAGCAGACATCGTGAAACGCCTTACTGCGATTCGACGTCCCCATCCCATCCATCCGGACGACAATGAACCCGAGTTCCGCAAGATCCTGCCCGTAATGCGAGGTCCGAAACTCCTTCGGCACATGCGACCCATGCGGCCCGGCATAGATGCACTCGATCACCGGATATCTTTCGTTGGGATCGAAGTTAGTCGGCCAATAAATCACGCCGTGGATGTCGGTCGTTCCATCGCGTCCCTTGGCAACAAACCGTTCGGGGGTTGTCCAGTTCACTTTCGATAAGTGCGAAACATCGGCCCGCTCCAGTTCACAGACGAAGCGGCCATCTTCGCGTCGCAGTTCCGTCACCGGCGGCATGTCGACGCGCGAATAAGTATCGGTGAAGAACGCTCCGGTCGGGGACCACTCGATGCGGTGCGTCCCATCGCCTTCTGTGAGAATCGTCAGCCCACTGCCATCGAAATTGACCCGGCAATGATGCAGATAATAGGGGTCTTGTTCAGGACGAATGCCGCCGGCCTGGAACCAGATCTGGCGTTTCTCTTCATCGACACGATCCACCGCGCGGACCACCCACGGGCCGCTCGTGATGGCGTTCTTCACGCTGCCCGTGTCGCCGTCGATGAGATAGAGATGATTCCAGCCGTTGCGCTCGGACATCCAGAGGAGTTCGTTCGTTGTATCGACACGATGCAGATATTGCTTGTGGGCATAATCGACAAATGTCGGACTGGTCTCGTCGATGATCGTCCGTGCGGCCCCCGTTGCCGCCGTGACTTCGATCCAGCGCAGCGTCTGATGGCCCCGCTGGTTGTAGAGGAACCCGCAGCGCGTCGAATCCGCCGACCACGTTTCCTGCGTGAGACTCCACGGATTGGGAAAGAGGCCGTCCGCGATCGGCGTCACCTTCCCCGCGGCGATATCGATCAGCACGGGCTTGGAGACGGGCAATCGGTCGCCGGGCTTGTGGTAATCGTAGTTGTGCAGTTTCGGTTGCGTCTGATCGCGTGGCGACGATTCGATCAAGTAGACTTTGTGGTCTTCCCCAGGCACCGTTTTCCATGCCAACAGGAAGCGGCCGTCTGGCGACCATGACATTCGGTCTTCGTAGAAGTTTTCAGCAACGCCGTCGGTGGTCAGCGCACGCTCGGCCCCATCACCCGCCTGTCGCACAAAGAGATTCTGACCACGCCGCACGATGGTCTGCGTTCCCTCCGGCGACGCCTGCCCCGGCCGTCGCCGTCGCCGCGGGTTGTCGGCCGGTTCTGGTGAAGAAGGTACGGGGGGACGCTCCGCGATTGACGTCAATTGGCCATCCCGCTCGGACCACGTCCACTGTTGATGAAAGAATGTGAACGAGACCGTCTTCAGATCAGCGGACAGTGTGATTTCCTCGAACGGCAACTGTCGCGGTTGGACTTCACGCCCCGATTGCTTCGCGAGTTCGGTTGCGAGTTTCGCAGCATCAAATGCCGAGCGGCGCGTGCCGGTAGCGGTGTCAAAGACAACGAATTCATGCTCGTTCGGAGCAACCGCCACGCGGTACCAGCCGCCGCGGTCTTCGGGCAGCCAGTGCAATTGAACACGGTTGCGAAAGATCGGTTGCCGCGTCGCTGTTTGCCAACGCTGCATGTGGTCGTAGTCGGCCTGGCGACCCTGAGCGAACGCGGAGGATGCGGCACACAGCAGCAGCGCAAAGACACACGTCTTCACCAAACCGGGACAACAGGGTGCCATGCTTGCAGCCTTGGGCAAGCATGGCTTGCCGATGAATGACAGGTTCATGTTGGCCCGATTCCCATGATCGCGACTGGAGCAGGTAGGGTTTGCCGAGTCTTCGAGGCGAACCTCTTCTTCGCGTGGGGACAAACTCAGGTTCGCCTCGCGGACTCGGCAAACCCTACGATTACGACTACGTCTATGCCGGGACGAGCACCGGTTTCGTTTCCCCACCCGTAGGCCGGCGCGGCATCAAGGCGACGATCGCTTCCACCAGCATGAGGGTTGCCAGAACCACCAGCACCAGCGAGATCGATAGCACCAGCACGTTGGAAAACCACGCAGCGGGAACATCATTCAACGTCGACCACCGCGCGACGATCATCCGGCCGAGCGCCCAGGTACTCATCACGTACATCCACACGGTGGGAATGCCGGTGACGATCCACACCCACGTTTCACGGCGGGTGCGCCACAACCAGACAGTGACGCCCAGCAATGTGAGGGCGGCGAGAAGTTGATTGCTCGCACCGAACAGGCCCCAGAAGACGCGCCACAGCGGAGCGACTTTGCCGTCGACGTTGGTCATCGTCTGGGTCACAAAGAACACGGGGACGCCGGCGGTGAGGAGCGTGCCGAGCCATTTGCCTTTCGCGTCCTGCCAGCCGGTGAGTTCCTGAATGATGAACCGCCCGAGCCGTGTGCAGACATCGAGGGTGTCGTACACAAACGTGGTGAAGGCCATGAGCGCGAACGACACCGCGAGTTGCGGCGGAATGCCGAAGACCTTGAGAAACGCCCCGATGCCCGAGGCGTAGACCAGATTCGGGTCCGCGTTCCGCAGCGGATCGGTCGGAGCCAGCCGCATCACGCAACACAGCGACAGCACCGCGACCATCCCTTCGAGCAACATCGCGCCATAGCCAATGAGCTTGGCGTCCGTTTCCACCCGCAGTTGTTTCGAGGTCGTTCCGGAGGCAATTAAAGAATGGAATCCCGAGCACGCCCCGCACGCGATCGTGATGAAGAGCACGGGGAAGATGGGTTGCGACGGCGACGCAATCACGTCGGTGTAACGAATCGCCTCCTGCCCGGTCACACTCGCAATCACCAACCCTGCGGCACCTCCGATGAGTGCGACATACAAGAAGTATCCGCCGAGATGGCCGCGAGGTTGCAGCAGCAACCACATCGGCACAACGGACGCGATGCAGCAATACCCAAGCAGCAGAATATCCCACGCTTTCCGGGCGGTTTCGTCATTGGCATCCGGCCAGATCGAACGCAGCACCGGGGCCAGATCGAACGGCAATTGCTGCCCGGCCCAGATCGACACGCCCACGAGCGGCAGAAAAATGATCGTCGCCCAGTTCAGCGACAGTTTTCCGTATTTCATCGCCAGGGCCATGAGGATCGGCAGCGCGAGATACATCAGCGAGGACGACGCGATGCCCGCCCCGGAGACCGATTCGCCGTTTTCGAGTTTCACGATCCCCACGAACGCCCGGCCGGTGACATCGGTGAACGCGATGATGATGTAAACCAGAGCGAGCCACACAAAACTGAGAAACAGCACAAACGCCCGCCGGGACATATGTTCGCGGACGACCTCGGCGATGGACCGGGCCTTGTGCCGGATCGATGCCGTGAGGGCGGTGATGTCATGCACGCCGCCGATGAAGACGCACCCGACGAGAATCCAGATGAGCGCGGGCAGCCAGCCGAACATCACCCCGGCGAGAATCGGCCCCACAATCGGCCCCGCCGCCGCAATCGCCGAGAAGTGCTGGCTCAGCAGCGCATTCGGTTCGAGCGGCGCGTAGTCGACATCATCCCGATACTCATACGCCGGTGTCCGCGCGTGCGGATCGAGCCTCAACAACCGGACCAGCAGCGGTCCATACGTGACATACGCGACGGACAACACCACCGCCGAGATTACGACCACCATCAACATCGCAGCGCTCCGAGTCACATTTTCCGGGTGAACCACAGATTGTAACCCGAAAGGGAGACCGGCGCGAATTGTGATCTTCCTGCACAATCTCCGGGATAGCTTTGTGTCACCCGCCGTTTTACTCTGTGCTGCCGAATCTCAAGGCGTTTTTTGATCCTTTCGGAGAGCGTTCGTCATGTCCAAATCGGTGAGTTATCGGATCGGTCCGTTTATTGATCCCCAAGGCTTGCTCACCGTGGTGTTGATCATGCTGATGGGCGGGATGGTGCTGGATCTCGTCTCGCTGGTCTCCAAAGCCATGCAGTACGAGCTTCTCTCTCGGATGGCCGGACAAGGCGCATGGTCTGAGGCAGAAACTTCCTCGAATGACATGCGGGAGCAAATCCTCAATCTGGTCGATCTTGGGTGGACGATTCTTGCCGCCATTCCGTTCCTCAAGCTGCTGGGACGGTTCAATCACAATGCGTGGAGTTTCGGTGCCAGGGGAATGGAATATACGCCGGGCTGGACGATCGGATCGTTCTTTGTGCCCATTCTCAGTCTCTTTCAGCCCTACCAGGCGGTTCAGCAAATTTGGAAAGTCAGTCAGAAGGGATCGGGCGGTTGGACGAACCGCCTCGGCAGCAGTTTGATTGGACTCTGGTGGGCGCTGTGGATCGCGCAGATCATTCTCGGACAGGCTTTGCGGGTCACAGGGCAAAACAATTCGTCAATCGGCCAGCTTCAGGGTACGACGATCACACAAATGATCATGACGGCAAACCATCTTCTGTTGTCTGGTGTCGCGATCGTGATGCTCCGGCAACTGTCGCAAGCCCAGCTTGCCAAGCAGGAAAGTGGCGAGCGCTATGATCGCGCGGACGACCTCTGCGAGAAGTGCGGTGAACCGATCGCGGCGAACATGGAGCGATGTGCGATGTGCGGTGCCGACCGCCCCGCGGAACCCGACATCCTGCCGGGCTTTCCGCCAGCCTGATTCGTAGGGTTTGCCGAGTCTGCGAGGCGAACCTTTTTTGCATCGAAGTGGTTCGCCTCGCGGACTCGGCGAACTCTACTTGCCTGGGTGGTGAGTAGTATCCCCAGTTTAGCCGCGACCCGATAGGGGAGCGCGGCGTGGATCGCAAGCAGCGCTCCCCTATCGGGTCGCGGCTAAACGTTGTTGTTCACCTCCTCTAACTTGATCCTCGCGCCGGATGTCGAATCTGCTATCATTCCAGCGGAGGCTTGCTCATGAGATGGAATCCGTTTCTCACGAAGCGCGGACGGATCATCGCCGTTGCGGTGGCTCTGTTTCTGCTGCCGACCGGATATCTGGCCAGCTATCCGATGGCATATCGATTGCTCGTTGGGTCGGATGCGGAAAGTATAAAATTATTTTCGATGGGAGGCGTCTCGGCGTACGCCGAGCGGTCGCCGGAAGCGATTCGCCGATTTGAGATGTGGCAGGAACTGCGGCGGTATTGCTTCCCGCCTGCGGAATGGTTGATCGATCACACGCCGGTACAGCATCCAGTGATCGCATTTGCCTGTCTGGTAAATACAGACGAGCAAATCATGAGCGATCTTGCTGAGCGTGAATTTGATCGCCGATTACAAGTGCTTTTGGCGTCAGGAAACAGGGCCGCCATCGCCAGGTTGTTTGTTGATTTTGAGCCAACGTCTTGCTCACTTTCACAACGCAAGTAATCGGTCCGAAATCGTAGGGTTTGCCGAGTCTTCGAGGCGAACCATTTCGGATTACCGCGAACGCATTCGGTTCGCCTCGCGGACTCGGCAAACCCTACCGGGAAGTCATTTCCCCCACGGACCAACCAGCGGTTAAGATGACGCGACTTCTCAGGAGCGTCTTTTCCATGTTGCGTTGTCTATCGTTTGTCCCCTTTTCCCTCGTTCCCACGCTCTGCGTGGGAATGCCGGGCCGCGACGCTCTGCGTCGTCTTCTCAATCAGCGGTTGATTGCGGTCGACGCGGAGCGTCTCGGCCGTGCGTTCCCACGCGGAGCATGGGAACGAGTTCAGAACGCGGCCGTTGTGATGGGCTTGATGGCGACATCGTTAATCGCCGGGCCGCCGGTCGCGGAGACCGATCCGCTCACCCCCGCGGAACAGATCAAAAAATTTCATCTGCCGCCGGGGTTTGAGATTCAACTGGTCGCCAGTGAGCCGGACATTCAGAAGCCGATGAATCTGGCGTTTGATGCCCGCGGGCGGTTGTGGGTGTCGCACTCCATCGAGTACCCGTGGGCGGTGCCGGAAGGGATGCCCGCGCGGGATGGCATCACCATTCTCGACGGCATCGGGGCGGACGGCCGCGCGACGAAAATCACCAAATTCGCCGAGGATCTGAACATTCCCATCGGCGTGCTCCCCATGCCCAACGGAAAAGATGTCATCGCGTGGTCGATCCCCTACATCTGGAAGCTGACCGACTCCGATAGCGATGGCAAAGTCGACCAGCGCGAGATTCTGTATGGACCGTTCGATTACGTCGACACGCACGGCAACCAGAACGCGTTTCGACTCGGCCCCGACGGCTGGGTCTACGCCTGCCACGGCTTCCGCAATGCGTCGAAGGTGAAGCTCAAGGGGCAGGGGCCGGTCGTGCTGGAGATGACCTCGGGCAACACCTACCGCTTCCGGCCGGATGGCTCGGCGATCGAGCAGATCAGTTGGGGACAGGTGAACCCCTTTGGAATGTGCTTCGATGCCCGCGGCGACATGTTTACCGCGGACTGCCATTCCAAGCCGATCACGATGATTCTCCGCGGCAGCTATCATGACAGCTTCGGCAAGCCGCACGATGGCCTCGGCTTCGCGCCGATCATGACCTCGAACGATCACGGCTCGACGGGCATCTCCGGCGTCGCGGTGTATGAAGCCGATCATTTCCCGGCGGAATATCGGGGCAATCTGTTCGTCTGCAATGTGGTGACGAACCGGATTCACCGCGACGTGATCCAGTGGCGCGGGTCGTCGCCGTGGATCGAGAAGCCGCAGGATTTTCTGGTGTGCGATGATTGGTGGCACCATCCGGTCGACATGCAGCTCGGCCCGGACGGCGCGTTGTACATTGCGGACTTCTACAACAGCATCATCGGTCATTACGAAGTCGACCTGAAGCACCCCCGCCGCGACCGTCACCGCGGCCGCATCTGGCGCGTGGTCTACACGGGCACCGACAAGAAGCAGGCCGCGCCGACACCGCCGAATCTGCATACGACTAAACTCAATCAGTTGATAGATTCGCTGGGCAGTCTCAATATCGCTACGCGAAATCTTGCCAGGAACGAATACCTGCTGCGAGATATTATTCCCGGATTCGGCAGCGGATTTCAGGCTAATGCTGTTACTGCAATCATCGGAAGCGCTTCGTCCGAGTCGGCTAGCGAATGCGTTCAAGCGATGTGGATTCTCGAACAACAAGGCGGACTGCCTGATTCGATTTCAATACGATTGGCCAAACATCCTTCTGATTTCGTTCGCGTTCATCTCGCTCGGATCCTTGGTGAGCGGAAAGCATGGGCAATGCCGATCGCAGGAATCGTCAGCAACGCACTCAATGATGATAGCCCCTTCGTCCGTCGCGCTGCTGTCGAAGCTCTCGGCCGGCATCCCGATGCGGCGAATGTGCAACCGCTGGCGGCGATGCTCATCACCACGGATCGCGATGACGTGCAGTTGATTCATGCCACGAAGATCGCGCTGCGGAATCAACTGCGGTCCCCGGCGATTCTCGATCAACTGGCGACGGTGAAACTCGTCCCGTCCGAATTGGAGAAGGTCGCCGAGATCGCGCGGGCGGTGCCCAATGAAGCCGCGGCGTGGTTCACGTTCGATTATCTGCGGCAGCACACCGTCGCCCCGGAAGTCGCCGAGGCGTCACTCACGCATGTGGCCCGGTTCGTCAGCCCGCAACGCATGGATGAGGTCGCCGAGTTCGTGCAGCAGCAGTACCCGCAGGACGTGTTCCGACAGGCAGCGATGTTCCAGTCGATCTTCGCCGGTCTCACCCAGCGCGGCCAGAAGCTGGAAGCGAACACCAAAGTCGGCCAATGGGGAGCCGCGCTGGCGAAGACGTTGCTCGATCCGCAGCGAAAGAGTGCCCCGGCGTGGGAGAATTTTTTGCTCCCCGGTGCCGGAGCGTCTGCAAGTCCGTGGGGTGTGAAGCCGCGCGGCTCCACCGATGGTGACAAGGATGCATTGTACTTCGACAGCATCGCCAACGGGGAGACGCTCACCGGCGTGCTGCGGTCCGCCCCGTTCGCGCTGCCAGAGAAGTTCACGTTCTGGATGTGCGGCCACAACGGGCAGCCGGGAACAAACCCGCCGCCGGTGAATCATGCGCGGCTGGTGCTCGTCGACAGCGGCGAAGTGATCCGCAAGCAGGAACCGCCGCGGAATGATGTCGCGCGGGAATACACGTGGGACACGAAACCGTGGGCCGGTCAGCAAGCGGTGTTTGAAGCGGTCGATGCGGACACCGGGACCGCGTATGCGTGGCTCGCCGTGGGCCGGTTCTCGCCGCCGGTGGTCGCCGCACCAGTCGCGGGTGCCGCGTTTGCGGATTCGACCGCGATCCTTGCCGTGCAGATCGCGGAACAACTCGATCTGACGGACCTCGCGACGGCCGTGCTGGATCGTTTGAAGAACCGTCACGCCGAAGCCCCCGTGCGGATCGCGGCGTCATCGGCCGGATTGAAACTCGCGCGGAATGATGCCATTCAAACTCTGGTGGGGATCGTGCAGGATCCGGAAGAACCGAATGCCTTGCGGACCGTCGCGGCCCAGCGACTCGGGGCGCTCAACAATCCCGTCACTCGTGACGCTTTGTCCGCGGCTCTCGTCACCGCCCCGGGGGCGTTGCAGCAACCGTTCGCGCTGGCCCTGGCGGGCAGTCCGCAAGGGAGCGAATTGCTCTTCGCGATGATCGCCAACGGCAAAGTCTCGGCTCGGTTGCTGCAGGATCAGCCGGTGCTGGAACGATTGCGGCAGGTCAACATCGCCGACCGGGATCAGCGGATCGAACAACTCACAAGCGGACTTCCCGCGGCAGATGATCGCCTGAAGCAGACGATCGCCCGCATCGGTGGCGGCTTCACGGCGACCGACAATGCCCCGGCCGCGGGCATGGCAGTCTTCAAAAAGTCGTGCGTGGCCTGTCACCGCATCCAAAACGAAGGCGGCAAAGTCGGCCCGCAACTCGACGGCGTCGGCATCCGCGGCATCGAACGTCTGCTCGAAGACATCCTCGACCCGAACCGCAACGTCGACGGCGCTTTTCGCGCGACGGTCATCGTCACCAAAGACGGCGTCACCGTCACCGGCCTGAAACTCCGCGAAGAAGGGGGCGCGGTAATCCTCGGCGATGCTCAAGGCAAAGAAGTCCGCGTCGTGATGACCGACATCGACGAACAACGGCAGACGAACCTCTCGCCGATGCCCTCCAACTTTGCGGAACAACTCAAGGAAGACGACTTGCGGGCGCTGCTGTCATACCTGCTGCAACAACGCCAGGCGGTCGCCGCGCCGTAAAATTCTTTACGAGCCCGAAGCGCGAGCGCCGGGTTCTTTGGAAAAGAAGAACCCGGCGCTTGCGCTTCGGGCTCGTTTACGTCACCAACTCCGTCACCACGTCGCCATGCACGTCCGTCAAACGGAAATCACGGCCCTGGGAGCGGAACGTGAGCCGCGTGTGATCGATCCCCAGACAATGCAGGATCGTCGCCTGGAAATCGTGGACGTGGACCGGGCGTTCCGCGATGTTGTAGCTGTAGTCGTCGGTGACACCGATGGATTGTCCCGGCTTGATCCCGCCGCCGGCCATCCACGCGGTAAAGCAGCGCGGATGATGATCGCGGCCATAGTCGTTCGCCGTGAGGGTGCCCTGACAATACACCGTCCGGCCGAACTCGCCGCCCCAGAAGACGAGCGTGTCCTCGAGCAACCCGCGTTGTTCGAGATCGCGAATCAGCGCGGCCGCAGGTTGATCGGTGTCGCGACATTGGCCAACGATCTGCGTCGGCAACTTCGTGTGCTGGTCCCACCCGCGATGAAAAAGTTGCACGCAACGGACGCCGCGCTCGACCAATCGCCGCGCGAGTAGACAGTTGGCAGCGAACGTGCCCGGCTTGGACGCATCGGGACCGTACATCTCGAAGGTGTGCGATGATTCCGAAGAGAGATCGGTCAGTTCCGGCACCGAGGATTGCATGCGGAACGCCATTTCATACTGCGCGATGCGGGTGGCGATTTCCGGATCACCGGCGTCGGCGAGTTTCATCTGGTTGAGCTTCGCGAGGTCGTCGAGAAACCGCCTCCGTGCGATGCCATCAATCCCCGGCGGGTTCGACAGATACAGCACCGGTTCGCCGACGCTGCGGAACTTCACCCCCTGATACCGCGACGGCAAAAAGCCGCTCCCCCACAGCCGGTCGTAGAGCGGTTGGTCGTTCGGATTGCCCGAGCCTTGCGAGATCATCACCACGAACGTCGGCAGATCGCGATTCTCGCTGCCGAGGCCGTACGCCAGCCAGGCGCCGAGACTCGGTCGCCCCGCGAGTTGGGCCCCGGTTTGAAAGAACGTCACCGCCGGGTCGTGATTGATCGCTTCAGTGTGTAGCGTTTTGATGAACGAGAGTTTGTCGGCCACTTTCGCGGTGTGCGGCAACAGTTCGCTGATCCACGCCCCGCTCTCGCCGTGTTGAGCGAACTGGTACTTCGTCGGCGCGACGGGAAAACTCGTTTGCGTCGCCGTCATGCCGGTGAGCCGTTGTCCGCGACGAATGGACTCGGGCAATTCTTCGCCACGGCGGTTCGCCAAACCCGGCTTCCAGTCGAACAGATCAAGCTGCGACGGTGCTCCCGATTGGAACAGCGAAATCACGCGCTTCGCCCGCGCCGGAAAATGGGAGACGGTCTCGGCCGCATGAACCGTCGTCGGTAACAACGCCGCCAGCGCCGCCGTGCCGATTCCGGTCCGTTGCAACCACGCGCGACGACTCAGTTCCGTGTTCATCGTGTTTCCTCGTTCCCACGCTCCGCGTGGGAATGCCGGTCCTCGACGCTCTGCGTCGTCTTCGTGTCTGTGAGAAGCGTTCATGCAACGCGGAGCGTCGCGGCCGTGTGTTCCCACGCGGAGCGTGGGAACAAGTTCATCGTTCATTCCTTCGTGATCGCTTCATCGAGATTGAGCAGCAACCCCATGATCGCGGTATCTACAGCGCGGTCGGCATCCCGTACATCGGTGACGCGCGGGCTTTCTCCTTGCGATAACAATTGACGTACGGCTTCGGGATCGTGCTCGAAACGAGTCCGTTGCGCTTGCCAACCGGCCGTGAGAACAGCGAGTTCCTCCGACCGCGGCGGGCGTGACAGCACGAGACGAAAGGCATGCGTGAGTCGGTCCGACAATGCCAGTGATGACTCCCGTCGGGCGCGTTCGGCGAGCAGGCGAGCGCCTTCGACATACGTCACGTCATTCATCAGAATGAGGGCCTGCAGCGGTGTGTTGGTGCGGCTCTCGCGGACCACGCATGTCTCGCGACCGGCGGCGTCGAACGACAACATCGTCGGCGGCGGAATCGTGCGCTTCCAGAAGGTGTAGAGACTGCGGCGATACAGTTTCTCGCCGTGATCCTGCACGTAATCCGTATCGGCGAGTTCCTTCCACAAGCCCGCGGGTTGATACGGCTTCACTGAAGGTCCACCGAGTTTTTCAACCAGCAGTCCCGATGCGAACAGCGCTTGATCCCGGACCATTTCCGCGGACAGGCGAACCCGTGGTCCCCGCGCGAGCAAACGATTTTCCGGATCGCGCCGCAACAATTCCGGCGTGATGTGCGAGGAGCGTCGATACGCCGCGGAGGTGAGCATCAATCGCAGCATCCGTTTGGTATCCCACGCACCATCGCCGTTAGCGGGTTGTGCGAATTCGACGGCGAGCCAATCGAGCAATTCCGGGTGGCTCGCCGCTTCTCCTTGCGAACCGAAATCGTCGACGGTTTTGACAAGACCAGTGCCGAAAACCATCTGCCACAAGCGATTCACAGCGACGCGTGCCGTCAAAGGATGCCGGGGATCGGTCAACCATCTTGCCAATGCGAGCCGATCTTTCGGAACGTCGTCCGGCATCGAGGGCAGACACGCCGGCAGCCCGGCGGTGACGCGCTCGCCCGGTTTGTCGTATTCACCACGCAGCAGAAGATGCGTGGCCCGCGGTGTGGGCATCTCTTCCATCACCATCACCGTGGGAAGCGTTTCGCGGAAGATTTCGACCTGCTTCGTGAGTTCTTCCACTTGAGTTTGTGCGGCTTTGATGTCGTCCGCCGCTCCCAGTTCGAGAAACGCCGCCCGGAGCTTCCGCTGTTGTCCCGCGGTGCGTCGATCGCGCGGGATCGACACGATTTCGCGAACCGTCTCCGGTGTGGCAACGGTCGCCGCTTCGTCCGAGGTGAGCACGCTGCCGTAGATCGCGACTTCGTCGATCAATCCGTGAAAGCGTCCCTGCGGGCCATTGCCGCCGCCGATGCGCAGCGGCTCTTTCGAGGCAAAGGTTTGATTCAGCAGATCGAGATTGGCCCGATGCGGCACGAGCTGGCCATCAAGGTAAAACCGAATGCCGGATGCCAGTCGCGAGCCGTCATACGTGACAGCAATGTGATGCCATTCGTTAGCGGGAATGGTGGCGATCGTTTCGACGCGCAGGGCATCATCCAGCCAGCGTTTGATGAGGTTGAGTTGCAACCGACCGTTGTCGAGAACGAGCGCGTAACCATCGCCATGTTCGACGTCGGTCATCCGGGAAAGAATTGTTCCGCCGCGGTCGCCCTGCGGCTGAATCCACGCGGCGAGGCTGAATTTGTCGAGGAAACCGAACGCCCCGACATTTCCCACCTCGACAAAATTCTGGCCATCGAATCGCGCAGCGGACTCAATTTTGCCGGAGGCGACGAAGCGAATACGGGCTTCTTCCGGTGTCGCATCGAAGGGATCCGTCCACAGCCGATCTTGCGTGAAGGACCAAGCGGGGGCGGTCTTGGGATCGAGTGTCCCCTCCCATGCCACGATGGCTTGCTCGATGCCGGGGGCCAGTTGCTTCCAGGTGCGTTGACCCGCGGACAAGCGGTCTTCGAGTTGCGTGAGAGCCCGTTGCTGGTCCGATGTCGGCGCGGCGATGTACGGCGGCGAGTTCCCATACTTCAATGCGCGGCCGAACTCCGGGACGTTGTTGAAGAAGGCGAACGACTGGTAAAACTCGCGCTGCGTGAGCGGATCGAACTTGTGGCTGTGACACCGCGCACAACCCATCGTCAGCCCCATCCAGACGGTGTACGTCGTCTCGACACGGTCCACGACGTATTCCGCGGCATACTCTTCCGGGACGATGCCCCCCTCCGAGTTACCACGATGATTGCGATGAAACCCCGTCGCGATCCGCTGCTCCAACGTGGGGTTCGGCAGCAAGTCCCCCGCGAGCTGTTCGATGGTGAACTGATCGAACGGCATGTTCTGGTTGTAAGCGTCGATCACCCAGTCGCGCCACCGCCACATGAACCGTTCGCCATCGCTCTGGTAGCCGCTGGTGTCGGCATACCGCGCGGCATCCAGCCACCGCACCGCCATCCGTTCGCCGTAACGCGGGGATGCCAGCAGGCGATCCACGACACGCTCGAACGCCGCGGGATGTTCATCGGTTAGAAACAAGTCCAACTCATCGAGTGACGGTGGCAATCCGGTCAGATCAAACGTGACCCGCCGCAACCACGTCGCGCGATCGGTTGGTGAATTGGGTGTGATTTCCGCTTGTTCCAGTCGGGATAGCAGAAACGCATCGATCGGTTGGGCTACATCCTCTTGCTTGGTTACAGGCGGAATTGCACTCCTTTTCGGGGCGATGAATGACCAATGCCCGGTCCATGGGGCCCCCTCCGCGATCCATTGCCGCAGCTTTTGTTTCTGATCGGCAGTGAGCTGCTTTCCCGATTTCGCCGGCGGCATCTGTTCGTCGGGATCGTCCGAAACGATGCGCTGCAACAGCGTGCTCTTCGTCACATCACCGGGAATGATTGCTGCGTGACCATTGAGATCAGTGAAGGCCCCGTCTTTCGTGTCAAGCCGCAGGTTCGCCTGCCGTTTGTTCTCATCCGGGCCGTGACATTGGAAGCACGCATCGGAAAGGATGGGGCGGATGTCGCGGTTAAAGTCGATGTGCGCTAAAGACGGTTCCGCCGCAGACAAGAAGCCTGCAGTCCAGGCGACGGTCAAAAATCCGGTGAGGAGACTCCGCATCACGCACGTTCCCCGACATCGAAAACCAAACAACGAAGCATCAGAGTAATCTAATCTGTGATGCTGGGCCATGTCTTCCCCGGAGGAAAGCGATTCGCCGACAGGATGGGAACCGGCTACGATAGGTGAGCGTGGATGCCGTCCAGGATCAGGTGCCGTATGTCGCAGTTTCAGTTACACCGCCCCTACCAGCCCGCCGGGGATCAGCCGAAGGCGATTGAGTCCCTCGTGCGCGGCGTGAAGGAAGGAAAAGCGAATCAGGTTTTGCTCGGCGTCACCGGTTCGGGCAAGACCTACACAATGGCGAACGTCATCGCCGAACTGCAACGTCCGGCACTCGTGCTTTCACACAATAAAACTCTGGCTGCACAGTTATATGGAGAATTCAAAGAATTCTTTCCAAACAATGCCGTTAGTTATTTCGTCAGTTATTATGATTACTACCAACCAGAAGCGTATATCCCGCAGCGCGATATTTATATTGAAAAAGATGCTTCGATCAACGAGGAAATCGACCGCTTGCGGTTGGCAGCGACGAGTGCGTTAGTGAGTCGCCGCGATGTGGTCGTCGTGGCGTCGGTCAGTTGCATCTATGGTTTGGGCTCGCCGAAGGATTATCTCGAAGCGATGGTCCCGCTGCGGATCGGCGACAATCAGGACCGCGATGCTTTTTTGCGCAAACTGTGCGACATCCAGTACAACCGCAATGACTATCAACCCGCGCGGGCGCACTTTCGTGTGCGGGGTGATGTCGTCGAAGTCTGGCCGGCCTACGAGGAATTTGCGTACCGGATCGAGTTCTGGGGCGATGAAGTCGAAAAGCTCGCGATCATCAGCCCCGTCACCGGCGACGAACTGAAGCGGCTCGATGAAATCTACGTTTACCCCGCCAAGCATCATGTGTTGCCCGAGGATAAAGTCAACTCCGCGTGTCAGGAAATCGAACGCGAACTCGTGCTGCAACTGGAGAAATTCCGCAAGGAAGGGAAGCTGATCGAAGCGCAACGGCTCAATGCCCGCACCCGGCACGATCTCGAACTGCTGCGGGAAATCGGCTTCTGTCCGGGGATTGAAAACTACAGCCGCGCGCTCACGGGACGCAAACCGGGGGAACCGCCGTATACGTTATTAGATTTCTTCCCGGAAGATGCGTTAATGTTCATCGATGAATCGCATGTCACGATTCCGCAGATTCGCGCGATGTATGCCGGGGACCATTCCCGCAAGACGACGCTGGTCGATCATGGATTCCGGTTGCCAATGGCGCTCGATAACCGTCCGCTGAAATTCGAGGAATGGGACGCGCGCAGTCGGCAGGCGGTCTACGTCTCCGCGACGCCCGCCGACTGGGAACTGGAACGGTCCGGCGGGGAAATCGTCGAACAGGTGATCCGGCCGACGGGTTTGATTGATCCGACGATTTCGATCCATCCCGCGCGGGGGCAGGTGCCGCACCTCATCGAACAGATTCGCATCCGCGCGGCTCGCAACGAACGGGTTCTCGTCACGACGTTAACCAAGCGGCTTGCGGAAGATTTAACGGCGTATCTGCGCGAAGAAGCGGTGCGATGCGCGTGGCTGCACTCCGAACTGGATGCGTTCGAGCGCGTCGAAATCCTGCGGGAATTGCGGGAAAACAAGTACGATGTGGTCGTCGGCGTGAACCTGTTGCGCGAAGGTCTCGATCTGCCGGAAGTGTCGCTGGTCGCCATTCTCGATGCCGATAAGGAAGGCTTTCTCCGTAGTGAAACCAGCTTGATTCAAACGATTGGCCGGTCTGCTCGAAACGTAAATGCCGAAGTCGTCCTGTATGCGGATCGCGTGACCGACAGCATGCAGCGGGCGATTGATGAGACCGATCGTCGGCGCAAATTGCAGGCGGCGTACAACGCGAAGCACGGCATCACGCCGGAAACCATCGTGAAAGCGATTCGTCGGGGCATCGAGGAAGAAGTCGAAGCCCGCCGGATTGTGGAACAGGTGAGTGGTGCCAAAAGCGAAACGCAGTTCGTCAGTCAGGAATATCTGGCGGCCCTCGAACAGGAAATGCTCACGGCGGCGGAATCACTGGAGTTTGAACGGGCCGCCCAGTTGCGGGACCGCATTCTGCAATTGAAGAATCAGATCGGCCAGATGGTTGCCGCGGAGAATGGCGAGCCCGGTTTCGTCGATGGGGCGGGTGCCAAGCCAAAGCGACAACGCAAGAGCCGTCGGGATAGTGCGCGAGGCACGATGCCCAAGAAGAAGAAACATTGAACGGTATCGCTTGCGCTTTGCAGGCTCCCGCAGTCCGCGATTGATCGCCGGAAAACGCGAAGTTGATCGCGGCCTGCGGGAGCCTGCAAAGCGCAAGCGAGTTGTCTGGAAATGATTCATGTTGCCGCTCCTCGACGAACAACGCTGGCAAACGGCCCTCGATCTCGCACAGGATTGGGTGACTTCCGGCAAGGTCCCGGCGATCACGGTGATCACCGGAACGCGCGACCGGGTCCACGGACCCGTCTCATTCGGCGGTTTGAAATTGGCTGCGTCGCAACCGTTGCCCGCCCGACCGATTTATCTTGTCGCCTCCATCACGAAGCCGATCGTGGCACTCGGGGCGCTACGACTGATCGAGCAGGGACGCCTCACGCTGAGCGATCGCGTGGTCGATCTTCTGCCGGCGTTCGGACGCCATGGGAAGGTCGGGACGGAAGTCCGGCATCTGCTCACGCATTCGTCCGGCCTGCCCGACATGTTGCCGAACAATCGCGAACTGCGAGCCGCGCATGCGCCGCGTTCCAGGTTCGTGGAAGAAACTTGCCTTCAGAAGCCGGGCTTTCCGCCGGGACGCGGCGTGCAATATCAGAGCATGGGGTTCGCGGTCCTTGGTGCGATCATCGAACAGCTCGATGGTCGCCCTTTGCCGCAGTTTCTGGATGAAGAATTTTTTCAACCGGCAGGGATGATTGAGACCGCGCTCGGTGCTCCGGACGGCTGGTTCGAACCGGGCGGTCAGATCGAGCGCGTGCCGGACATTCGCTTGCCCGCGGACCAGATCGGGGCCGACTGGAACTGGAACGGTCGGTACTGGCGGCAACTCGGAGCACCGTGGGGCGGGCTGCTCACCACCGCCGAAGATCTTGCAACCCTATCGCAGATCCTGCTGCGCGGCGGCCGTCTGCCAAACGGTCGCAGTGTCTTGTCGCCCAATACGATTGCCGCTGCGACGCGCAACCAACTCGCGGAGATGCGTGAAATCCCCGAAGAAGAACGGCGTTGCCGACCGTGGGGACTGGGCTGGCGGCTGCATTGGCCGGCCCACAGCGCGAATTTCGGCGATCTACTGGGGCCAAAAACGTACGGTCACTGGGGGGCGACGGGGACGGTGATGTGGATCGATCCCGAAGCCGGTACATTCTGTGTGATCCTTTCCACAGAACCGCAGGAACCCACCGGTTTCTTCCTCTCGCGATTGTCGAACGGCGTCGCTGGCGCGTGGTGTTGAAGAGCTTGGCAGACAGCCGATATTGAAATTGGCGCGACCTGTTTCCCCCTTCGTTCGAACCCTCAAGTTTGCCGATTTTCCTTTGTGTGCCCCTTCATCCAATGTTAACATGTCCATCGTCAAAGCTTCACCTGTTTGCCGACCCTCGCTTCCCGTCATTTCATTTCTCGTTCTTCTATTGGTGTTCTGCCTAGTGATCATAGGAGTCATTGTATGTTGCGGGCCAAACTTCAACGTCGCGGATTTACTCTCATTGAACTGCTCGTCGTGATCGCCATTATTGCGATCCTGATTGCCTTGCTGCTGCCCGCCGTCCAACAGGCGCGCGAGGCCGCCCGGCGGACGCAGTGCCGCAACAATCTGAAACAATTCGGCCTGGCGATGCACAACTACGAGAACTCGCAGCGCTGCTTCCAGCGGGCGAATTACTCATCCGTGACGACCTCGACCACCGGTTGGCAAGGTTTCGCCGGTCATGTGATGCTGTTGCCTTACATGGATCAGGCCCCGCTCTACAACCAGATTGACTTCACGCAGGCCTTCTGGGGTGGCTCGAATGCCACGGCCAAGGCGACCATTATCACCGCCTTGCTCTGCCCCTCCGACTTTGGCTGGAAATACGGAACATACGGGAACGACGGAGGCACCGGCGGCGGCGGGAACAATTACGCCGTGAGTGGCGGACCCTCACTGCTGATGTTGGGGGTCACCGGGGGAGGCGTCGGAGGGACGCCGGGAACTCCGATTGCCTTCACCGATCAGATCGGGGTTTGCAACCTGTTCCGGAATATCAAAATTGCAGATATCACCGATGGAACATCGAACACGATCGCCGCGTCTGAAACCATCATGGGGGACGGGAACAGCAGCACATTCACATTGGGCGATGTGGTCCGGGGTGCCGATATCCCTGCCGGATTTCCGAACACCTTTGCGAATCAGTCGCAATTGAGTGCTTATCACTCCATCTGTCAGGGAGCGGTGGCAACCCATTACGGGATCACGGGGAAAAACTGGATCAACGGGATGCCCGGGCAGACCTTTTTCTGCACGCTGAATCCGCCGAACAGCTCGAACTACGACTGCATGGAATGTGCCGGGTGCTCGTGGTACGACGCGCGGAGTGTCATCAATGCCCGCAGCCGTCACACCGGGGGAGTGCATTGCTTGCTGGCCGACGGCGCGGTGCGCTTCGTCGGCAACAACATCGACCTCAATACCTGGCAGCGTCTGGGGGCGATCTCCGACGGCAATCCCATTGGCGAATTCTAATCGGCTCCCCGAATCTGAGGATGGATCTCACGATGGTCGCAGTCTGGTGGAAACGACATCGTTCTCGATGTCAGGCACTCGCGATGGGCCTGCTCGCGCTGGCGATCGCCGGTTGTGCGAAGGGCGATGAGAAGCTCAACGAGCCGATGGGCTACAAGTCGACGTCCGAATTGAAATCCCGTCTGCTCGAAGTTTCCAAGTACGGTGACGGCGGCAGCTCTCTCGGCGGGATTCCCGAGAGTATCGAAAAGCTGATGAAAGACGAACCGGAAAAGGGAAAGAAACTGCTCGCCGACTTCCAGCGCCTGAACACCGCGACGACGAAAGACGTGCGGAGGAAGATCGCTCAGGAAATGGCCGATCAGTTGGAATAGCCGCGTTGGGATGGATGGTGTGCCACGGCCGCGTCGTCCACGAACATTGGCCAAACGCTCTGCAAAATCGCGTGGCCGAAACTACACCGGTGCCATCGCGGCTTCCGTCTCTGCGGCCGGGAGTGGTGTCGAGTGCGCTGCAATGGCGGCTTCAAAGACGGCTTTCCATTTCAGATAGTACAGGGCGACACAGATCACCCCCAGAACGCCGCAGACGAGGAACACGCGGTGCGATTCCAGGCCGGTTCGTTTGACGATCAGGAACAGCACGTTCCCCAGGATGATCGCGAGGAACGACAGGCAATTCCAGAGTCCCAGCACGCGCCCCCGTTGCTCTTCCGTGGAGAGTGCCTGCGTCATCGTTTGGATGGGAACCATGTAGAATCCGGCCAGGAAACCGGTGATCGTGAGGCAGATGGCGACCAGCGTAAAGTGGAGCGGAATGACTCCCAGCACGAAATACATGACCGTCGTGCCAATCGCACCGATCGGAATTAAACCCGGTCGGACGGCGTGCCCCGAGACGCGTCCCGCCACGAAGTCTCCCACGCCGATGGCAATGCCGAGAATGGCCATCAGGAGGGAAGCCTGCGTCGCACTGATCTCCAGCAGCGATTTGTAGTCCGGCAGGATCAACATCGCCACGCCGCCCACGATGAAATAAAAGTACGACCAGGCCATCATCACATGGGCCAGCGGCGTGCCCGAGATTTCGCGCCACGTGTTGAAATAGGGACCGAACAGTTTCATGCGGATTTTCAGCGACGGATTCTTCGCCGACAGCCGCGGGATGCCGAACGCGGCCGCCGTGCCTACGATCGCGACAATTAGAATGACCATTCCCGGCAGCCACACATTCGGCACGGCATCGGGATGCGTTTTGAGATTGGGAGCGTAGGCGTCGTAGAGGGGCCCGCCAATTGCCGCGCCGAAAATGACCGCGACGTAGGTAAACATGTTGATCGTGCCATTGGCCCGGCTCAAGAGCTTGCGGTCGAGAATTTCCGGGAGAATGCCGTACTTCGCCGGTCCGAAAAACGCCGCCTGTGTGGCGATGAGGATCAAACTCCCGAGTACCACCCACAGATTGACCATCCATAAGCCCAGCATCGCCAGCAGCGCGACGCCCACTTCCCACACTTTCACCCACACGCTGACATCGCGCTTGCTGTAACGATCCGAAAACTGTCCCGCGAAGCCGGAAAAGAGGACGAAGGGCACGGCCAGGCACAATGACCCGATCGCCTGTCCCCCTTCCCCCATTTGATCCGCCCAGATCCCCTTCGAGGCCACACCGAACACGACGAGTTGCTTGAGAATGTTATCGTTCGCCGCGCCGCAGAACTGCGTGACATTGAGCGCGAAAAAACCGCGTGGGTGGTTTGGACGAGACTCCACGAATCCATTCCTTCATCTGCAGCCAGAAGCACCATCGGGACCGGCTTGCGAACACGAAAACCGACGGCGATATCCTACGGAACCCCATCCGGGATGGACAGGCCCTTCGTGAAGTCGAAGACCGCAGCGGGGATCATTCACGCCGAATCGTTGGAACGTGTTACTCACCGGCGAGCTGCAACAGGCGGCAGAATTCCGGGTCGTTGCGCAGCGGTGCAAAATCCGTTTCACCGGGAATGAGTTGCAATAACTTGCGTTCCATTCGCAATGCGCGTCCCAGCCACGACAATGCCTGCGACTTATTCCCCGACAGCGAGTAATAGCACGACAGGTTGTACAACACCACGGGCACATCGCGGTGCAATTCGTAGGCTTCCTGCATTACGGCAATCGCATGCGGCAAACGTTCGAGCCGTTTGTAGCACCACGCCAGCGCCATCAGCACGTCGAGATCCTGGGGTTGCAGCGCATAACAGCGCTCAAACTCGCTCAGGGCCGCGGCCCAGTCCTGCCGGGCGCGAAAACACTCCCCCAGCAATTGGTGATACTCAAACTGCGCTTCGGCGGGATCGGGAATCGACCACAACTCGGCGAGAGCGTGATCGGTCATATTCAGAAGCAGATACCCCTCGGCGGCATCGAGCCGTCGAATCCGCTGTTTGAGTGAGAGCGCCATCCCGCCAACTCCCGAAAGTCCCCCCATCCGTTCTAACGCCCGGAAGGGGCAGCGTCCACTGTCCACATCGAGTCAACGGAATCGAAGGATTGGCCACAGGCTCGAACGCTCGTCCGTCCAGGGTTGCGGGGTGACCGCCGATGTCGGCTCCCACCGGGGTTGCTGCGTGACTTGCGGCCAGCGCTTCCAGTCGGGACTGCCGACCGCCCATAAGGACGCCAGCTTGCCACGGCGGGACTCGTCATCGCCGATCGGTGAATCGAATTGCACTCGCGAATCCCATCCCAGCGATTGCGTCCCGCCCACCACCACGGGGAGCAGATTCAGATACCGACTGCTGATGTGCATCGCCAGCAAACCATCCGGCTTCAATTTCGAGGCATACAATTCGAACGCCTCGGCCGTGAGCAAATGCGATGGTACGGAATCGCCGGTGAAGGCATCGAGCACGAGGAGATCGAATGTTCCGTCGGGTTGAGACGGGAGGGTCTGTCGGGCGTCTCCCAAAGTGATCCGACACTCGGCGGCGCTGTCGCGCAATTGCGTGAAATCGCCGGAATCACGGGCGATCGCGGCCACGGCGGGGTCAATCTCAAAGAAATCGAACCGATCGCCGGGGCGGCCATACGCCGCCAGCGTGCCAATGCCCAGGCCGACTGCACCGACGTGATATGCGGATGTCTCCTGTCGACCAACGAAGATCTGTCCGATGGGACCGGTCGGGAAATAATACGTCAGCGGAATCCGACGGATACGGAGATTGCTGTCGCGGAACTGCACCCCATGCGTCGTACTGCCGTGCTGCAACCGATACGTTTTTCCCGCGGTCCCCGAGACGACGCGGTGAACGCCGAAGAAAGAGCGCGTTTGGTTCACGAGCTGTTCATTCTGATCCATGCGGACAATGCACACCGAGGTGATCGCGCCGAGGGCCATCAACAAAGCCAGCGGACGGGGCCACGCCACCAGCGGCATCACCGCCAGAAAAGCGACCCCCCATCCCCACGATGCCGTTTTCGCGTTGGGAAGGACAGCACTGGCGGCAACTGCCAGCACCATTCCCACGATCAAACCACCGCCGACACCAACCAGATAGTCCCGCCGTCGCGAGCAGGCCGTGCCGCCGATGATGGTCGCACACGCCACCAGTGACAGGGGGTACTCGGCCACAAAACGGAAGCATTGCGGGGCCATGATGGCATTGAAGAACCCGCCGAGCATGCCGCCGACGGAGATCCAGACATAATACTCCGTCAGCCTTACCAGGGCGGGGCGTGCCGCGGCGAGGTGCAGATGGCAGCTCACACTGGCCACCGTCAAGGTGGTGAGATGGAGGGCACATTGCTCAACCAAACCCATTTCGATGCGCGTGGCGGCGGCCCAGGCACTGCCAATCAGCAACGCCGCCGTGAGAACGTCCCACAGCCGGCGCTGGGTTGCCGTTGTCGTGATGCTGAAGGCCACGATGTACGTCGCCAGATAAAGCGCCAACGGGACGGCCCACAGCAACGGAAACGGGAGAATTTCCACGGTCAGGTAGGTGGTGCATGACGACAACAACGTCGACGGGAGAAATGCGAGGCCCACCCACACCAGAGGCGTCCATGGCCCCCCCGTTGCCGTCGGCAATGTCGTTCGCGAGGCGGGTGATGTCGCTTTCTCAATCGAAGTGCGTTCTCTCGTCACGATCCAGCAGAGTCCGACGCACGCGGTCAACAAACCGTACAGAATGAACCATGCCCAGCGCTGTTCGTTGAGACTGAACCGCGGCTCAATCACTAGCGGATAGGCCAGCAACGAAACGAGACTGCCCGCATTGCTCAGTGCGTACAACCGGTAGACGCGAGCCTCGCTCTCGACCGAAGGGATTTCGCCGGCGGAAAACCAGCGCTGCACTGCGGGGGCCATCATCGACAACACCAGAAACGGTGCTCCGGCCGTTCGCAACAACACGAGCAGCAGCGGCCCCAGCGGCGATTGGTTCCCCGTGACCGCGGCGCTCATGGGAACGGTCATCGGCAGACAGACCGCCGCAATCACCAGCACGGCAAATTGTACGGCGACATGCCGCTTTGGCGAACACCATCGCGCGCAGCGATCGGTGAGGATGTAGCCCACGAGCAGCAGCGTTTGAAAAAAAACGAGACACGTCGTCCACACTGCGGGAGCCCCGCCAAAGTGAGGCAACAGGGCTTTCGCAATCATGGGCTGCACGCTGAAGAGCAACACCGCGGACAACGTTGTTGATGCCGCAAACAAGGCGTAGCGACCCGACATCACGGCGTGGTGCTCGTTGCGGGAGCGGGTTCGGCCAATTTCTGCGCGAGTTGTTTGATGCCGCGCAGATCGAGCTTGCCCGTTCCCAGCAGCGGAATCTGTTCGACGGCGAAGAAACCGTCACTCGAGGGGAGCCACAAGTTGGGGAGACCCGCCTGGCCGAGATCATTCACAATGTCGCCCACCGGCCGTGAGAAGGGCAGATGCAGGACAATGATGCGCTCGCCCTTCTTCGGATCGGGCAAGGATGTCACGGCGAGTGACGGTCCCTGTCCTTCGGCGGGAGCACCGTTGGATTGGGCGACGATTTTCAGCAACTCGTCTTCGATGCGGAGATGCGGCACCATCTCGCCGCCGATTTTCGAGAAGCGATTCATCCGCCCGGTAACGTGCAGGAAACCCTCTTCGTCGACGAAACCCATATCCCCCGTGTTGTACCAGCCGTCCTTCAGTACCTCGGCCGTTTTTTCGGGCTTGTTGAAGTAACCGAGCATGATGTTCGGTCCCTTCAGATGCACCAGCCCTTCCTTATTGACCGGAAGGACTTCGCCGGAATCGATGTCGAGAATCTTCGCCAGCACGCCGGGCAGCGGACGGCCGACGGTGCCCAGCTTGGTCCCCTTCTGATGCACCATCTGGCAGCGATGATCGGGCACGTTGACCGCCGCGGGGCCCGTCGTTTCGGTCGCCCCATAGCCTTCCTGCGGCAGCACGCCGTACTTCTCGCGGTACTGTTCGGCGAGATCCGTCGGCAACTTTTCCGCACCGACAACCACGAGATTCAGCGTCGCGAATTGCTCCGGCGTGCAGCGCTTCATGTACGAACGCAGGAACGTCGGCGTCGCGAAGAGAATGGTGGCTTTGTGTTGTTGCACCATCTCGCCAATCTGCCGGGAATCGAGCGGATTCGGATGGAACACCGCCCTGGCTTCCGTGATCAGCGGCAACCACATCGTCGCCAGATAACCGAACGAGTGGAAGATCGGCAGCACGCCCATCAGCGCGTCGTCGCCATCGATCTGGACGACCTGATCGACGGCGTCGACCGTGCCCACGATGTTGTGATGCGACAGCACCACGCCCTTCGGTTCGCCGGTGGAACCCGAAGTGTAAATGATGGTGATCGGGTCATCGGGCCCGAGTTTCGTTAAACCGAGCCAGCGTTCCAGAATGAACGTCGGCATGAATCCCGCACCGATTGCCGCGAAGGCTTTGTCCGCCCCGGTGACTTCCGTCTTCATGTCTTCGAGATACAGCAACGGCACGCCGAGATTGGCGGGCTTCTTCTCCATGAACGCCTTGCTGGTGATGACCGTCTGCAATCCGGCGTCGCGCACGATGAATTGCAGGTCCGATTCATGCAGCGTGAAATTGAGGTTCACGCTCACCCGCCCGGCGAAGGCCACGGCGAGATTCGCGAGCGCCCCGCCCACGGTGGACGGCATGTAGATGCCGATCCGCGGTTCGGCTTGAGCGGACTTCACGTGCCGCAGCAACACGCGGCGCATCGCCAGGGTCGCCGTCAGCAAGCGTCCGCCGGTCATCTCCGTGCCGAGCGAATCGACCATTTTGGTCGCTTGCCAGCGCTTCCGGCAGGTGCGAATCATTTGCCGAGGGGCGTTCAGCAAATGGGCTTTGTCGTTCTCCACGGCGATGTTCCCCAACTGATGGACGGCGAAACGGACTTGATCGACCGATTTGGGATTGAGGATCGGTTCTCCAAACGAAATCGAGACCGGATACGGCAACTTGCGGGGCCACTTCCAGAAAAACTTTCCGCCGCGATAGCTGAAGATGCTTCCCCACAGCCCGTGCAAACAAACGGGAATCACCGGCGCACCGGTTCCCTGAATGATCTTCATAAAGCCCGGTTGAAACGGCTGCACCTGCCCGGTGCGCGTGAGCGTTCCCTCGGCGAAGATGCAGACACACGAACCCTGCTCGATGGCTTCGCGGGCCGTGCGCAGCGATTGAATCAGCGCTTTCGGACCACTATCCGCCTTGATGGGAATCACTTCAAACACCCGCGCCAGCCATGCCAGCCGCGGATGATTCACGAAGTCGGCATAGGCAATGAAGCGGATCGGTCGCGGCGCGGTGACGAGAAGCAGAATGCCATCGATCCAGGTGACGTGATTGGGAACGAGCAAGACACCCCCTTCGCGGGGAATGTTTGCGCGGCCATACACATGAATCCGGTAGACGAGCTTTGCGAAAATCCACCAGATGAGCCGAAAGACGGCCGCCGGCAGTTGCCAGGCAATGAACACGCACACGGCGACAGTGCCGAGTCCGACCAGCAGAAAGATCGTCCCCGCGGAGATCGCCAGCACTTCGTTCAACAAGTAAAAGACTCCCGCCACCAGCAGCGTGCCAAAGTACACGAGGAAATTCGTCGCCGCGAGGACCGTTCCCAAGGCCTGCGGCGGACTGCGATGTTGCAGGTACGCTTCCAGCGGGACATCGAACAGTCCCGCACTGATCCCCAAACCGAACAGCGCTATGCACGATCCATAAAACGCCGAGTTCGGAAAGACATACCCGAATTTTCCGGTGAAGAACAAGAGGAACGAGCACACGCTGATCCCCAGCGCCCCGAGCGGCACGAAGCCGAGTTCAATATGCCCCGCGGACCAATACCCGGCGAGGAGGCTCCCCGCACCGACACCGATGACGAGGATCATCCCAAGGATGCCGATGTCGGTCTGTTCGACACCTAGATCGTGGATCCCGAAGGCGTCGATGTTGATATTCGCCAGCGACGCCATCATCCAGAAGAAGGCAATGCCCAAGGCGGCCCGCATCAGATTGGGTTCGACGGCCAGTTGATTGATCGCCTGTCCGGTTTGCGTGAGGAATCGCCACGGAATCGGTCGTTCGGGAGCGGCGGACGGAATCCGCTGGATGAACAGGCTTGCCAACCATCCTGTCACCGCAATCACCATGATGATTGCCGCCGCGGGAGCGAGTTGGGCAAAGGTGATCGGATCGCCGCGGTGCGGTTGCACGACTGTGGCAAGCCAGTTTCCAATCAGAAACCCCATGGCACACGGGACGACGTTCATCAACCCCATGATGCCGTTGGCAGTGGCGAGTTCACCGTCGGAGACGAGTTCGGGAATCGAACCGACCTTCGCGGGGGCAAACAGGGCGGCCAGCGCCCCGGTTCCGGCAACAATCAGAAACAACAGCAGCGTGCTGCCCGTGGTGAGCGTCGCCAGCCCCAATCCCAGCAAGACAATTTCGGCCAGTTTGCACCACGTGATCACCTGGGCCTTGGAAAACCGGTCACCCAGGTACCCCGCCGGCATGGCCAGCACGAGGAACGGCAGTGTGAATCCGGCCAACCCCAGCGATAATGCCGCCGTATCGCCGACGATCGGTTTGGCGATGGGCACCACCAGCCACCGAAAGGTGTGGTCGTTCAGCGCCGTGCAAAACTGCACGATCAGCAGGGCGATAAAGCTCGTCGAGCCGACACCGGCATGCAGACGCACGGGGGCGGCGTGAGACGGTTCCAGATCGAGCGCATCCGGGGCATCGTCAACGGACATGGCGGACCAAAACAGGATCAAATTCAAAACGGGTTTGCGGCGCACCAGTGTTATCGCGAATGGCAGGCCTTTTTCCCAGTCCGCCGCATCAATTCTCCAGCCATGCAGCCTGTTTAGGTCGGTACGTGCGTGTGCCACTGGCTCTGCCAGTGTCCTGGGATTCGATTCAAAAAGAGTCTCGGTGAATCAGAAAAACACTGGCAGAGCCAGTGGCACACGAACATTTTCCGCCTGCAAGCGATCTGTCACGGGATGAACCGGTATTCGCCGCGGTTGTTGTCTGCCATGGCCTTCAACACTTCTTCGCCGAACGTTTCCCCAAACGCGAAGGTGTGGATGACGATGTTGGCTTGCTTCAGCGATTTCAGCCGCCGGTTGGCGATCACTTCGAATTCGCCATCAGTCAGAAAAACAATCACATCGGGCTGCATCCGCAGGGCAATGTCGAGGGCCGGAATCGGGTTCGTCGGACTCCCTCCCGATTCCGCGGTACCAATCCATTGCAGGAAACGATCCCGCGGTCCGGGAATGCTCGGCTGAAACGACCGGGCTGGCATCACGTTGGCTTCGTTGCTAAAGAAAATCACGAAGAAACTGTCTTCCGGTTTCATCTCGGTGATGCACTTCAACAGTTCGAGTTTGAGCCGACGAAACCGCGTCTTTGACGGGCTGTCGTGCGGGTGATTCATGCTGCGGGAACTGTCGACGACGAACACCGTCCGTTGACCCGCCGGGGGTGCCATCCCGAAAAAACCGGGACCGTTGCCGTTGCCGACCCCGGTTCCCGTGCCATTGCCGATGCCGCCGGTGTTGCGATTCGTCGGCAACGGTGTCACCCCGCGGTTGAGCCCCACGGCGGTCCCCGTGGTCGACAATCCCAGCGAACTGACTTTCGCATCGACCAGATGCCGCGACAGGGACGCGGCCGATCCCGCAATGAATTGCGTCGGATCAAAATCGCCGGACGACGATCCCCCCGCATCGGGCGACAGCGTCAGGTTCTTCGGGATCACATCGCGCGGCACGAGAAACGGCTCGGCGGACACCGTTTCCGGGGGATTCCAGGTGGTGTCAATGGCGATGTTTGTGGTGTTCGGATTTCGCGGCACGACCAGAAGGGCCGCGATTCCCAATACCACGCCGTGGGCGCACAGCGAGGTCGTCCAGGCCGACCAGCCGGTCAACCGAATGTCACTAATCCAGGTTCGTACGAGGGAAAACATGTCCGCGATCCACCAGAACCGTTCCGCATCATGCCAAATCGGTTGAGAGTTCGCATCAACTTTTCCTCAGTCCGCACGCGATTTCGGAATCGCTGTTAACGGTCGCAAACCTCATCGGTTATGATGTTCGTACCATGGAAGGAATCCCTGCGATGAGTGCCACCACACTGGAACCGATGCGACAAGCGGTCACGCCGCCGATGGCGCTTCCGACCGACGCCCACATCGTCTTTTTCGACGGCGTTTGCGGATTCTGTAACGTCTGGGTCGATTTTTTGATGAAACGGGACCATCACCGACGGCTCCTGTTCGCCCCACTGCAAGGCGAAACGGCTCGGCAGCGGCTCACCGACGCCGATGTCGAAAACCTGCATTCGCTGGTGTTCTGGACCCCGGACGGATGCTATCGGAAAACGGCAGCGGTGGTCCGAATCGGCTGGACGCTCGGCGGGGTCTGGTCGGTGCTGGGGTCGTTCTTGTGGCTGATCCCGCGTCCACTTCGCGATATCGGGTACAATGTGATTGCCCGCAACCGGTACCGCCTTTTTGGCAAGAAGGAAACCTGCCGGCTGCCGACGCCCGACGAACGTGCCCGTTTTCTGACATGAAGAGAAATTGCGGGAGACGTTAAAATGTAGTGAGAAAGAGAATCTGATGGTGTGCCACTGGCTCTGCCAGTGTCTTCGTTTTTCACATGATCACGAGATGATCAGAATTCAAAGACAGTGGCAGAGCCACTGGCACACGACGCCGACCCACTTCGATTTCCTGGAACCGCGACTACATGACCTCCGCAGAGATTTCCGCCGTGCGACCCATCGGCATGCGCTGGCATTACGGCTTGAGCATTTTGCTGATCGGCGTGGTTCTGCAACTGCTGTTCTGGTGGATGTACGTCGAAGACCCCACGTTTTCCGCGATGTCGGTGCTCTGGGTCTGGCCGGCAACATTGTTCGTCTTTGCAATCTGGTGGACGGTCTTTTCGGGGTGGTCGGGAGGGGTGCGTGCCGGGGCGTGGGGATTGGTTGCCGTCGCCGGGGTGACCTTCTTCGGTGTTTTCCGGCTGGAAGGTTCCAATGGGGACATGATCCCCAAACTGGCGTATCGCTGGACGCCGTCGGCCCATGAGAAAGCCGCCGAATATCTGCAGAAACAAAGCATCCCCCTCGCGGCCGTGAATGAACCCGCGGCCGAAGCCCCGGCTGCCACGGTTCCCGCGATCACCGACGATGACGCGCCCGATTTTCGCGGCGTATTGCGCGATGGCATTGTGCGCGGTGCCGGTTTTCGCAAAAACTGGGCGGAAGTGCCCCCGAAAGAATTGTGGCGGCATCCCGTCGGTCTCGGCTGGTCGTCGTTCTCGGTGCTGGGCGATCTCGCCATCACGCAGGAGCAGCGCGACGACGAAGAATCGGTCGTGGCGTATCGTCTCGACACTGGCGCACCGGTCTGGAAGCACGGCGACAAAGCCCGGCTGGAAATCGTCGTCGTCAACGGCGGCGATGGCCCGCACTGCACCCCCGTCATCACCGGCGAATGGACCTACACTCTCGGCGGCACCGGTGTCTTGAATTGCCTCGCCACCATGACCGGCACTCCAAAGTGGACCCGCAACATTCTCGAAGACGCGGGGACGGCGGGCAAACCGGCGAAGAATCTCGAATGGGGCATGTCCGCGACGCCGCTGGTGGTCGATGACCTCGTGATCACCATTCCCGGCGGCAATCCCGCGGAGAACCTCAACAAGTCGGTCATCGCCTACGATCGCCTCACCGGCGACATCAAGTGGACCGTCGGCAACTTCCCCGCCAGCTACTGCGGCCCGCGCGTCGAAAGCCTCGGCGGTGTCCGGCAACTCCTCATCTTCCACGGCAAAGGGATCGCGGCATACGAATTGACCGACGGCAAAATGCTGTGGGAATTCGGCTGGACGAACATGCCGCTGGTGAATGCCGCCCAACCAATCCGGCTCGACGAACAATCGCTGCTCATCGGGAACGGTTATGGCATCGGTTCAGCACGGCTGGCACTCCAAGCCGCCAGTGATGGGACATGGAAAGTCGAACCCCCCGTCTGGAAGACCAACAAGCTCAAGCTGAAATTCAACGACGCCGTGTTGCGGGACGGGTATGTGTATGGTCTCGACGACGGCATTCTGACGTGCGTGGACATCGCCAACGGCAAAACGAAATGGAAAGGCGGCCGTTACGGGTACGGTCAAATCCTGTTGCATGAAGACACGTTGCTCTGCACCACCGAAGAAGGCGAAGTCGCGCTCGTCGCCGCATCACCGACGAAGTTCGAAGAACGCGCCCGTTTCAAAGCCGTCGATGGGACCACGTGGAACCACCCCACCGTCGCCCACGGCAAACTCCTCATCCGCAACAGCACCGAAGCGGTGTGTTACGACGTCGCGCCGTAACGTCGCCCTGCGCCAAAGTCGCCCTGTCGCTCCGCGACAGGAAAGCCGTTCGAAGTGAGAGCGTGGTTCAACGAGCCGCGCGGGATTTACCAGCGGCTGATCCTGCCGCGGAGCGACAGGGCTACGTTAAAGCGACGGACTTTGCCGTTCGGCTTCCACGCGCGTCACCGGCATGCGGAATTCGAGGCGGTCGGGGATCGGTTTGCCGTCTTTGATAACGAAGTCCGCGGGCTCCGCTTCGATGTCGCCGAGTTTCAAACGGTATTGATAGTTGCCGTCCGCTTCGTTCTTGAACTCGACTCCCGACCAGCGCAGATGATCGCCGCGTAGGTCGCCGCTGCCGGACATCGTGCTGCTGCGGGAATAATTACCGGACCCGTCGGTCATTTGTGGTCCGTGACGGCCGATGGAAAACTTTCCGGAAAACCGCCGCGAGGTGGTGCCATCCGCCCAGC
>JAKFUG010000012.1 GCA_021732785.1 Planctomycetaceae bacterium | reverse complement strand
TTTTACAGCGCGACACTTCGGTCAAAGACAACATCCGCGGCAATCGACTCCGCGCCGGCTGGGACGAGGACGTCCTCGAACAGATTTGGACCGCCTTTTCCGCGGTTTAACATGCAATGGCCCTGGCAGGGGCCCCGACCGACGTGGATGCGAAAATCAACACCACATCATAGGTCGGGGCCCCCGCCCCGACTCTTTCGCCATCATCATCCCCGGTCGGCATCATCGTCGGGCGACCACGACCGTCCTTCGTCGAGATCAAACGGATCGACGGGTTCCACGATGGCGTATTTGCCATCGCACCAGCGGAAGAAATCGACTTCCCGACAGCGCCGGCTACAGAACGGGAGATGCTTCGTCTCTTCGCCTTCCGTCGGAACGGGGCGGGAACAAACCGGACAGGTCGCCGCTTGAGAAGCCATAAATCACAACCGTGCCGGAGAGTCGCCCTGGTGTGCCACTGGCTCTGCCAGTGTCTTCCATCATCGACCGTTGGTGCCAATCCGCACTGGCAGAGCCAGTGGCACACACTTAAAGAAGACCTGTCAGTTACTTGTCCGACTTCGGCTTGCTTTCGGACTTTGGCTTGGCCTCGCTGCTTTTGGTTTCGCTCTTGGACTCGGACTTTGATTCCGACTTGGTTTCGCCGCCGGAGGATGAGGCTTTGTCCGCGCCGGCACTCTTCTTGTAGCCTTCGCTGCGGTAATCGGTGATGTAGAAGCCGGTCCCTTTGAAGAGGAATCCGCCACCGGCGCTGATCAAGCGACGGGCCTTTTTCTTGCCGCACGTCGGGCATTTTTGTGTCGCGGGGGCTTTGATCGACTGGAACTCTTCCCACTTGTGATCGCAGGCGTCGCAGGCATATTCATAAGTGGGCATGGCTGTCTCCGAAATGTCGAATGTCGAAATCCGAATGTCGAAAAAGGAAGCTGCGAGCAGATGGTTTTCGTTCCTCATTCTGCCTTCGACATTCCTCATTTCCTCATCTACTGCGGTGCCGCGGACACAATCACTTTCGTCGGCCGCACGATGCGTTCATGCAGCGTGTAACCCCGTTCGATGTCATCAATCACGGTCATCGGCGGATGCTCGGCGTTCGGCACCTGCGCAATCGCTTCGTGCAGATGCGGGTCGAACGGTTTTCCGACGGCATCGATGGGTTGCACGCCGAGGCCGATCAGAGCCGCGTCGAACTGCTTGACGACCATTTCAATGCCGGCGGTCAGTTCATCAATGCTCTTGGAAGCTGAGGCCGCTTTGAGAGCGCGTTGCAAACCATCCAGCCCCGGCAGCAGCGCTTTGACAATGGGCGTCGCAGCATACTTGCGGTCGTCCTCCATCTCCCGCTGGATGCGGCGGCGATAGTTTTCGAGGTCGGCCCGTGCCCGTGCCCACTTGTCGCGGAAGTCGTCGCGCTCAGCGGTGAGGGCTTGCACGCTGGAATCCATAGGAATCGTATCCGGCGTCTCAGACGCAGGCGGCGGTGTCGGAGTAGGGTCGGTCATGGCGGGTTCGTCTTGGTTGATCGTCTGTGGGGTGATGCATTCGTAGGGTGGAACGGCTTTCATTCTACCATGCGAGTCTGGTGATCCGGCAAAGCGCAAGCGGGGCGAGGACTATTCTTCTTCTTCACCCGTGAAGAAGCCTTTCACCGATTCAAAGAAACTTTTGCGGTGAGCGCTCACATGCTTGTGATCGAGTTCCGCCAGTTGCCGCAACAACTCTTCGTGCTTCTTGGTCAGCTTCTTCGGGACTTCCACCTGGACGCGGGCGACAAGGTCACCCCGCGGACCGCCGTGCGGATCGGGCATGCCTTGCCCTTTCAGGCGGAACGCCTCGCCCGGTTGTGTCCCCTTGGGAATTGTCAGCTTGTGTTGACCCGTAATGAGCGGGATTTCGAGTTCGGTCCCCAGCGCGGCTTGCGCGAACGTCAATGGAACCTCGCAGACCAGGTGGCGGCCTTCGCGCTGAAACAGCGGATGCGTCTTCACCCGGATGTCGACGTACAGGTCACCGCTCGGACCACCGTTCTCGCCGGGATCGCCTTCGCCGCCGATGCGGATTTGCATCTCGTTGTCGACGCCGCCGGGAACCTTCACTTCCAGCTTGACGCGGGTGTTGGTGAACCGGGTCCCACGGCAATCGCTGCACTTCTCGCGGATGACTTTGCCCGCTCCCTGACACGCCGGGCAGACGGTTTGAACGCGGAAGAAACCTTGCGACTGCACGACCTGGCCGTGACCACCGCAGTAATCGCACTTCTCGGGAGTGGTGCCGGGTTTCGCGCCGGTCGCTTTGCAGGTGGCGCAAGGAACATGACGCTGGATTTCGAGTTCGCGCTTGCAACCGAGCGCTGCTTCGACGAGATCGATGGTGATCTGTGAACGGAGATGTTCGCCCCGCCGCGCCCGGGGACCACCGGCGCCGCGACGTTTTCCCCCACCGCCGCCGAACAGGTCGCCGAAGACATCGCCGAACGCTTCGAAGATGTCCTGCACATCGTGGAAGCCGCCGCCCGCTCCGCCGCCCATGCCTTCAAGACCCTGGTGACCGAAGCGGTCGTACCGGGATTTCTTCTCGGGAGTGCTGAGCACATCGAACGCTTCGGACGCTTCCTTGAACTTCTCAATTGCCTCCGCATCGCCGGGGTTGCGATCCGGATGAAACTTCGCCGCCAGCTTGCGATACGACTTCTTAATGTCGTCCAGGGTCGCCGACCGTTCGACCATCAGGATTTCGTAATAATCGCGTTTGGTGGCCATGAGGAGGTCGAGAGTCCAGAGCTAAGAGTCAAGAGCCAGAGGAAGACAATCAACTACGCTTGCGCTTTGCGGATGCCAAGATTCGCGATGGTGGAATTATTGCATCTCGTCATGCAAACAGAAGCCCGGCTTCTGGGGAGAAACCGGGCTTCATGTTGGGGTTCCGTTCCTTCGGATGAACGTAGGCGGCCGTAGTCGTCCGCAAATCGCAAGCGGGGGAGACTACTTCACCGCGCCTTCGACTGTCGGCTTCTTCTTGTCCGAACCAGGTTCGTCGGTGCGGGTGACGAGAACCTGGGTCGTCAGCATCAGACCGGCGATGGACGACGCATTCAGCAGAGCGTTCTTCACGACCTTCGCGGGGTCGATGATCCCGGCTTTGAACATGTCGACGTATTCGCGGGTGTTCGCGTCGAAACCCTTGTTCTTGTCCATCGAGCGGACTTCGTCGGCGATCACCGAACCGTCAAGTCCGCAGTTGTTGACGATCTGACGGATCGGGGCTTCCAGAGCGCGGGCGACAATCGCCACGCCGATCTTTTCGTCGCCCTTGGCCTTCACTTCGCTGACCGCGTCAATGCACCGCAGCAGCGCGACGCCGCCGCCGGGCAGGATGCCTTCTTCGACGGCGGCACGGGTGGCGTGCAGGGCGTCTTCCATGCGGGCCTTGGTCTGCTTCATTTCGGCTTCGGTCGCAGCACCCACCGAGATGATCGCCACGCCGCCGGTCAGCTTCGCCAGACGTTCCTGGAACTTCTCGCGATCGTACTCGCTGTCGGTCCCTTCGATCTGCTTGCGGATCTGGTCGACACGGGCCTTGATCGCCGCGGATTCGCCGCCCCCTTCGATGATCGTGCAATCATCCTTGCCGACTTCGACGCGCTTGGCACGGCCGAGATGGGCGAGTTCGACGCTTTCGAGCTTGATGCCGAGGTCTTCGGAGATGAGCGTACCGCCGGTAAGGGTGGCCATGTCGCCCATCATCGACTTGCGACGGTCACCGAAGCCCGGGGCCTTCACCGCGCAAATGTTGAGCACGCCGCGGAGCTTGTTGACGACGAGGGCCGTGAGGGCTTCGCCATCGACATCTTCCGCGACAACCAACAGCGGCTTGCCCTTCTGGGCGACCTTTTCGAGCAGCGGCACGAATTCCCGCAGGCTCGAAATCTTCTTCTCGAACAGCAGGATGTAGCAATCGGTGAGGATCGCCTTCATCTCGTCCGGGTTGGTCACGAAGTAGGGCGACACATAGCCCTTGTCGAACTGCATCCCTTCGGCGAGTTCGAGGGTCGTGTTGTTGCCCTTGCCTTCTTCGACGGTGATCACGCCATCGCGGCCGACCTTTTCCATCGCGTCGGCGATGAGGTTCCCGATTTCCTTGTCGCTGTTGGCGGAGATGGCTCCGACCTGAGCGATTTCGGCCTTCGATTCGACCGGCTTGGCCATCTTTTCGAGGACCGCGATCGCGGCTTCCACGGCCTTGTCGATCCCTCGGCGGACGACGGTCGGGTTAGCCCCGAGAGTCAGGCCGCGGAGACCTTCGCTGTAGATGGCGCGGGCGAGCACGGTCGCCGTCGTCGTCCCGTCGCCAGCGGTGTCGCTGGTCTTCGAGGCGACTTCGTTCACGAGCTTCGCGCCCATGTTCTCGAACGGATCGTCGAGTTCGACTTCCTTCGACACCGTCACGCCGTCCTTGGTGACGACCGGGTTGCCGAACGACTTGTCGATGATGACGTTGCGGCCGGTCGGTCCCATGGTGACGGCGACGGCCTGAGCGAGAATATCCACGCCGCGCTGCAGCTTCAGCCGCGCGCGATCGTCAAAGAGCAGTTGCTTAGCCAAAGTGAAGCACTCCGAGTGAGTTGTCAGTGGATAGTGGAAAGTGGTCAGTGGATAGCAAAGACAGGGACACGGGCGGTATTGCTGCCCACTGTCCCCTGCCCACTAATCCCTCAACCCGTCACTTTCGCGAGGATGTCGGCTTCGCGGAGGATCTTGACTTCCTTGCCGTCGATTTCGATTTCGGTCCCGCCGTACTTGGCGAAGAGGACTTCATCGCCGACTTTCAGGGCGATCGGGTGACGGTCGCCGGAGTCGAGCAACCGACCGGGGCCGACGGCGACGACTTTGCCACGCTGCGGCTTTTCCTTGGCCGTTTCCGGGAGGACGATGCCGCCCGCGGTCTTGGCTTCGGCGGTCAACGGCTCGACAACAACGCGGTCATCCAGAGGCTTCAAGCTCATTCGTGATTCTCCGATGTGAGTGATATTTGTTTTGTTGTGGATTTATTAATCATCGCGGACTGTGTGATCCGCTAATCGCAAGCGAAGGACTCTTCTGGCTCTAGACTCTTGTCTCTCAACTCTCGACTAGAAGCCGCCCATTCCGCCCATGTCCATTCCGCCCATGCCACCCATTCCCATGCCGCCCATTCCACCCATGCCGCCGCCATCGTGGTGATGGTCGTGGTCACCGGCCGCTTCTTTCGGCTTCGGGGCTTCGACGATGATGGATTCGGTGGTGAGCAACAGGCAGGCAACGCTGGCCGCATTCTGCAGAGCCGAGCGGACGACCTTGGTCGGGTCGACGACGCCGAACTCGAACATGTCGCCGTAACGCTCATTGAGAGCGTCATAGCCGTGGTTCTTGTCCTTCGACTTGCTGACGTGGTTGGCGACCACGGCCCCGTCGAGACCCGCGTTCTCGGCGATCGTCTTCAGCGGCATCGACAAGACTTGCTTCACGAGGTCGGCCCCGTGTTGTTCGTCCCCTTCGAGCTTCATCTTCGAGACGGCCGGGAGGCACCGCAGCAACGCGACACCACCGCCAGGAACGACTCCTTCTTCAATGGCAGCCCGCGTTGCTGCGAGCGCATCGTCGATGAGGTCTTTGCGTTCTTTCATCTCAGTTTCGGTGTGGGCACCGACGCTGATCTGAGCCACGCCACCGGCGAGCTTGGCAAGCCGCTCTTGCAGCTTTTCCTTGTCGTACTCGCTGTCGGTCTTGAGGATTTCCTTGCGGATCATCTCGGCCCGACCTTCGATGTCGGCCTTCTTGCCGCCACCCTGAACGATCGTGGTGTTTTCCGCGTCGACCTTCAGCTTCTTGGCCTTGCCGAGGTCGCTAATTTCGACGTTTTCGAGCTTGATGCCGAGGTCTTTGAAGATCGCCTTGCCGCCGGTGAGGATGGCAATGTCTTCAAGCTGGGCTTTGCGGCGGTCGCCGTATCCCGGAGCCTTGACCGCGACGACCTTGATGATACCGCGCATCTTGTTGACGACGAGCGTCGCCAGCGCTTCGCCTTCGATGTCTTCGGCGATGATCACCAGCGAAAGATTGTTCTTCGAGACCTTTTCGAGCAACGGCACGAGGGCCTTCGCCGAACTGATCTTTTCTTCGTAGATCAGGATGTAGGCGTTTTCCATCTCGCAGATCTGGTCGTCCTGATCGGTGACGAAGTGCGGCGAGAGGTAACCCCGCTCGAACTGCATCCCTTCGACGAGGTCGACTTCCGTCGAGACCTGACGGCCTTCTTCGACGGTGATCACGCCGTCTTTGCCGACCTTGAGCAGGGCGTCGGCGAGGATCGCCCCGATTTCCTTATCGTTATTGCCGGCGATCGTGGCGACGGTTTCCACCGCCTTGCGATCTTTGGCTTCCACCGGCTTGGCGAGCTTCTTCAGTTCGGCGACGACGACATCGACTGCCTTCTGCACGCCACGGCTGAGAGCCATCGGGTCGGCCCCGGCGGCGATGAAGCGGAGACCATCCTTGAAGATCGCTTCGGCGAGGACCGTGGCGGTCGTGGTCCCGTCACCGGCGACATCGCTGGTCTTCGAGGCCGCTTCTTTGACGAGCTGGGCACCCATGTTCTCGAACTTGCATTCGAGTTCGATGTCCTGGGCGACGGTCACGCCGTCCTTGGTCACCTTGGGCGAGCCCCAACCCTTGTCAAGCACAGCATTTCGGCCGCGCGGCCCGAGCGTGCTCTTCACGGCGCGAGCCAGCTTTGAGACCCCCCCCAGCAGGCTCTTGCGAACGTCTTCGTCGAAACTAATCAGCTTGGCCACAGTTTCTCCTCAACCAGCAGGCACGTCTTCAGGACTTTTCGCTACACCACCACCCACCGCACTTCAGCGGATGGCGGGTGATTCCAGTTCGCGGCGGACAAAACTGGTCGTGGCAAAACGACAATTTGTGCGCACCGCGGAGTATGCGGCGGGAGAATAGCAATTCGCGTACCGGGTGGGTGAGGTGTGTCACAATCCCTTTTTGAGAAAAGAGTTGCGATTTATCGTGTCGCGGTTTGAATTGTTCGACAATGCCAACTTGGCAGATGTCGCCGCTCACCGTCGTCTTCATCCCGACAGGGATGACAGCCGTTAGCCGGTGGTTGAGCGTAGCGACACCACCGGACAGGGGTTCGTCATTTCCTGGTCGATCCTGAAGGGATCGCAGCTTCTATGCTCCACCGCGCTGCGACCCCGTCAGGGTCGTTCCGGAATTATCCGAACCCAACCGGTGGTGTCGCTGCGCTCAACCACCGGCTGATGGCTTCGATCCTTCCGGGATCAAGCAGACAGACGGCGAACTACGAATCTTCCTGGTCCTGCACCGCAATCGTCCGCAGTCGCTCGACAAACTCCGGCGACAACCCTGCGGCGATGCGGGCGTCTAACTGGAATTGGTCGCCGATGGACTTTGCCGGTCGCAGCGGCCAGTGAAGATGTTGGACGTAGGCGTCCCAATCGGAAAGTTCCGGCGGCTTGAGTCGCACCAGCCATTGGTAACCGAAGGCAACGTGTTCGATTTCGTCGTGATGAATCTGTCGCATGACCGCGGCGCTTTTCGGGTCACCCGCGCGGCGGAAGTGGTCTTCCAGTTCGACGGTGTGATCGAGATTACAGCCTTCAAACGTGAGCGGCAACCCGGCGAGATAATCGAGGATGTCCCGAAATTCCTGCGACTTCCGCCAGATGTAACTGTTCACCGGCCGCGATCCAAACGGCACGCCGAGCGATTCACAGCGTTCGCAGTGCATGCGTGTGTGGCGTTGTTCGTCTTCCATCACCTTCGCCATGCCGAGCCGGAATTCCGTGGGCGCATCGGGGTAGGCCAGCAGTTGCGCGGCCATGACTTCGAGCGCCTGCAACTCGTGATTCGCCATGATGTGATGGGCGATGCCGCGCCGTTGCGGATCCTCAAACGTATTCGGACTCGGCATCGGCGGGGCAGTCCGTGGGGCACCAAAGACGAGATTCACCGGCCGCGTGGGCGTCGTCACCCTGTCCGCTTCGCCGGGGTGCTCATCGGTAAACGGTTCCCGCACGCGCTCGATTTTGATGTCGAGCCGATCCGAAAACAGCACCCGCTCCGCAAACTCCCGCAATTCCATGTCACGTCCTGAGTTGATCGCACAACATTCGCATCCGGCATATCATGCGATCATTCACCATCTGAAGGAACCGAGAGCATGCTGGCTGTGCGATTGATCGTGATGGGCTGTTGTCTCGCGGCCACCGCCTCGGCTCAAGACGCCGCGCCATTTCCCGGGACGCAAAGCGACTGGCATGGATTCCGAAAGTTTGATTTCGTGGTCGCCGGGAAAGAAGCGACGGTCGTCGTGCCGGACAAGATCGCCGAAGGAAAGCCGTGGGTCTGGCATGGAGAGTTCTTCGGACACAAGCCGGACCCGGACATCGCGCTGCTGAAGCGGGGCTTTCACATTGTCTATCTGGGGGTGTCGGACATGCTCGGCAGCCCCGCCGCGGTGAAGCATTGGAACGATCTTTACGCGGAATTGACCGGCAAGTACGGCTTCGCGAAGAAGGTCGCTCTGGTCGGGCTCAGCCGTGGCGGACTCTATTGCTACAACTGGGCGGCCGCGAATCCGGACAAAGTCGCGTGCATCTATGTCGACGCCCCGGTGTGCGATTTCAAAAGTTGGCCCGGCGGCTTCGGTAAAGCGAAACGAAGCGAGTCGAACTGGAAAATCATTCTCGAACACTACGGTTTCGCCAACGATGAAGCAGCGAAAGCGTACAGATTGAACCCCGTCGATAATCTCGCCCCGCTCGCCAAAGCCAAAGTGCCGTTGCTGCATGTGTACGGTGACGCCGATGAAGTGGTGCCGTGGGAAGAAAACACGGGGCTGATCATCGACCGCTACCACGCCCTCGGTGGTGACATCACCGTCATCGCCAAACCAGGCGTCGGTCACCATCCGCACGGACTGACGGACTCGACGCCGATCGTGGAGTTTATTGTCAAGCATGCGGCAGTGAAGCCTGAGGCGGTAAAAGAGTGATCCGTGTGCCACTGGCTCTGCCAGTGTCTTCCTGTTTGTGGCTGAGAGCTTGAGCATTCAGAAAACGAAGACACTGGCAGAGCCAGTGGCACACGCATTCACGCAGAATCAACAGTCACAAGAACGATTCGGAGTCGGAACGGATGCCGATGCTGACGCGGGTGGTTTCGCCGGGGCCGGAAGTGGGGACGGTGCGGTTTGCGGACGGGACGGTGGCGGCGTATCCCACGGGATGGGAACTCGTCCCGCCCGGTGATGCGGCGTTGACCCGGCGGCTGAAAGCGGGTGGTCCGGCGTGGACGATTCAGGAAAAGAAGGGCCGCCGGACGTTTTCGCAGGGGGTGCTCGCGGCAGCGGACCGCGTGGTGGCGATCCGGGCGGAACTCGAAACCGAGCGGGCGACTGAAACGTACGCCAAGCGCCGTGTGGCTGACACCACTCGACGGGAACGGAAACAAACGGAATATGTCGAAGACTTTCAGCAAGCGGTGGTCAATTTCCTGAACTTCGCCCCGTTGCATGCGGAACTCGCTGAAAAAGTGGCCACCGCCGTGGCTCAACATGCGACCCCCGTCGGCAGTGGCACGGTCGCCCGGACGCAACGCATCCCCATCGAGCGCCGGGCCGAAGCCGCGGTCATTGCGTGGCTGCGACACCAAACGACGGAGTACGACGACATGCAGATCGCGCGTCGCAAAGGGGAACGCCGGGCAGTGAGACAGCAATTGGCCGCACAATCGCGCGAATTGTTGCGTCGGTATCGCAACGGGGAAACGATTCCGTCGGGAGAATGTCCGCTATCGGCGGCTCTGGCTCAATGTCGCCCTGTCGCTCCGCGACAGGAAAGCCAGTGAAAACGCAGCTGGAGTTCCGAAGAGTCGGGGCGGGGGCCCCGACCGATGATTGACAGCAAATCTCCCATTCCATAGGTCGGGGCCCCTGCCCCGACTCTTCTCTCGTGGCTGCGGTGAAGGCTTCGCGTCGGTGGACAATCGGCTTTCCTGTCGCGGAGCGACAGGGCGACACGGAAAATTACGCGGCCCGGATTTTGACGACGGCCGCAAAAATTCGTTAGAGTGAATAGCGTGGCCGTAGGGGGCACGTCTTTCACCCGAAGGGAGGCCGCATGTCACAGGCGATTGTCGATCCGGAAGATCTCCGTCGGTTTGCGGGAATGCTGCGCGATTTCAACGGCGACCTGCAATCCAAATTGACGGTGCTGGCCGGTCAGTTGAATTCGCTCAGTCAAACCTGGCGCGATCAGGAACATCAAAAATTCGCCGAGGAATTCTCGCAACACCTGCGGATGGCCGCCCGGTTTGTGGAAGCCAACGAAGAACATATTCCGTATCTGCTACGCAAAGCCGAACGGATCGAGGAGTATCTCCAACAACATTAACCACTTGTGCTTTGCAGCATCACTGGACTCGCGATCTTCCCTGTTGAATCTGACGACATTTCTCCGTTTCATTTCTGCTGGACGTGTTGTTCCGCCCGATTGAGAAACCGCACGCATGCCGTCCGCCCGTGTGACCAACATTGATGCCATCGTCGCCTTTCGGGCTGCGGTGGTGTCGTTTCTGGACCGCGGCCCGGCGGCGCTCGGCAGTCTCCGGCAGGAAACGCACCGGACGATGTTGTGGCTGGAACAGGAGCAACCGCGCTACTGGCAGGAACAACTTCGCCGCGGTTACGACAAGATCGCCTCGGCCCGCTCCAATCTCGATGCCTGCCGGATGAAGACCGTCGCCGGGCATCGATCCGCGTGCATCGAGGAACAGGTCGCGCTGCGAAAAGCGAAAGCCCGCGTGGACTACTGTCTGGAACAGGTCGACATCACCCGCCGGTGGGCGCTGCGGGCTCGCGAACAAGCGGACGAATTTCTCGGGAAGATCGCCCCGCTGGATCGCGACTTCGATCAGGAAGTTCCGAAGATGATTGCCGTCCTGGAACAGATGATCCTGGCGATCGAGGCGTATCAGGATGTGACCCGTGCGATTGAATCCGACGCTCCGATGGAATCCAGCCTTCCCACCACTTCCTCCGCCGGGGAAACGCCATGATCTGGATGCCATGGGGGGGTGCAGCCGTCCTGGTTTTGGGATCGATTCTGTTCGCCCAGCCAGTTTATGCGGCGGATGCGGCGCTCGCGCAGCGGATCGAAGAGGCGATCTTGAAAGCCCGCGGGTCGCTCGTGAATCCGAACGCCAGTGTCACCGATAGTGAAGCCTCAATCATCGCCTATGCCCTGCACAAAGGGGGATTGCCGGTCGATCATCCGCAAATTGCGGGGGCTGCGGATGCGATCGTTAAAAAAGTCGAACAGGGGACTTACGGGACCGGCAATGGCCCTGCCCAGCACATTTATGAAGCCGCGAGCGATGCGATTCTGCTGGTCGATCTTGATGGGGTAAAGTACGCCGGGCAATTGGGGGCCATCCGCGATTACATCTCCCGCACGCAGCGGTTCAACGGCTCCTGGCATTATCCAGTGTCTCCCGCGGGCGAAGATTTCGGCGATACGAGCATCACGCAATTTGCCGTGCTCGGCCTGTGGGCCATTCAACGCGCGAATGTCGAAGTCGCTCCCGAAGTGTGGGACAAGGCCGCCCGCTGGCTCATTGCGACGCAACACACCGATGGGGCCTTCGCCTACCATCCGCAGGAGCGCGGCGACCCCCGATTCTTTCAGCCGAGACTCTCCATGACCGCGGCGGGGGCCTCGTCGCTGCTCATCATTCAGCGGATGCTTTACGGCGACCAGATTGTGGACACGCCGGAAGTCGTCCCAGCGAGCCGAAAACGTTTTGGCGTTCTGGAAGCCTTTCCCGCCGAACAATCCCCGGCCGCTCCCAAACCGGCCGCGACCAACAAGAATGTCAGTTCGGAGACGCTGGAGCGCCAGGCCAAAAAGGCTGCCAGTTGGCTCGCCAGCCACTTCGAACCCCGACCGACGTTCGACTTCTACACCTATGAACTATACGGCTGCGAACGCGTCGGTTCGTTGCTGTCGTCCGATTCGTTCGGCAGCCACAACTGGTATCAGGAAGGGGCCGCTTCACTCCTGGCCCATCAGTTGCCGACGGGAACCTGGCCGGGGAGTTCTTCCCCGCGGGCGATGACGGCGTTCGGGATTCTCTTTTTATCGCGCGCCACGCAATCCATTATCAAGCCGCGCGTCAAAGTGCGTTTGACCGGCTCGGGATTGCTCGCGGGTGGTCGCGGATTGCCCGATGATTTATCGAAAGTGGCGATCGAAGACGGGACCGTCAAACAGCGCCGCAAACTGGGGCCGATTGACGAAATGCTCGCCGATCTGGAAAAGTCCGCGGTCGATGAAGCCCCGGTCAACCCGCAATCGGTCATTGCCACCCTGCAATTTGATAAACCGGACGAGCTCGTCGGCAAGCTCGAACAACTTCCCGGACTGTTGAAAAACCCCAAACCCGAAGTCCGACAGGTGGCCGCCTGGGCCTTGGGACGCTCCGGCGAAATCCGCATGGCACCGCGGCTCATCGAAGCCCTCTCCGACCCGGACATCAACGTCGCGGCCGATGCCAGTTTGGCTTTGTGCGTGCTGAGTCGGCAGCCGCAAGGGGTGATCAAAGCGGAACTCAGTAACGAACGCGTGGCCCCGGAACCGCCGGAGGTGGTGGAACTCGACGTCGATGGGGAAAAGATCCCCGCGGAACAGGTGGCGGCGGCCAAAACCGCGGTGGCCCAATGGCGGCGGACCAGCATTCAAGGTTGGACGAGGTGGTATTTGCTGAATCGGCCGTATGATGAACGGGACGATCGCACCCAGATTCGCAATAAGTAATTGGAAACTCCGCGGGCCATGTCGTCTCCCTCTAACACGCCGATCCCCGTCCTGCGCGTGACGCAATACGACCGTGCCGCCGCGGGCGTGATTGCGGCGTTCTTTGTGTTGCTGGTGATTTGCTGCGGCATTGTTTCGATGTGGGCCTCCACGCGGCCGGTGCCGGTCGCGCTCGCCGTTCCGGTGGAAATGGTCGATCTGCCGGGCGGTTTCCTCGACGGATCGATCGACGAAACCCTGCGTGTGGATGCGCCCGGTCCCGAGGTCTTCAACGCTTCCCCCGCCGATGAAATTTCCTCCGACCGCCTGGAAATTGCCGAGTCGCTGGAATCATCGACCTCCCTTTCGGACATCGCCGGGGCATCGGCACCCACCCAGCAGCAATTCGAAACCGGCGGCACCAAAAACGTGGGCCAGAAGGGCAGTGCCAAGGGGACCGGTCGCCGCGCGTATGGTTTCGGGACGGGAAAAGGGGGCTTGCCGCGCGATCAACGCTGGTATGTCCGTTTCGACAGCCAGACGAGTCTCGACGAATACGCCAGGCAACTCGACTTCTTCAAAATCGAACTGGGGGCGCTGCTCGCCGACGGGCGTCTGGCGATTCTCTCGCAGATGTCGCAAGCGAAACCGACGGTACGGTACATCGCCCGCGGGTCGGATGAACAACGGCTCTTCATGACGTGGCAGGGAGGCGAGCGCCGTTTTGCCGACGTGCAACTGTTCGGCAAGGCGGGCATCAATGTTCCGGGCGATGCGCCGTTGTTTCAGTTCTATCCGAAAGAGGTGGAAGCCCAACTCGCGACACTGGAGCGCGACTACCGCAATCGATCATCGCGCGAAATCAAACGGACCTACTTCATCGTCATTTCTCAAGGTGCCGGTTACGCTTTCCAGGTCATTCGACAGACGTTGCATCAGCAGTAGTCCTTGCCGCCTCATTGACATCCATGTCGTCCTATTGCGTAAGTTTTTTCGCCCATGCCGAGCCTGCAGGTTCTCTATTCTGATGGTCGACGCATCACGCGGACGCTGGAACGCGCATCGCCGTTAACGTTGGGTTCGCAATCGTTCAACGACGTGTGCATTGACGATCTCGGCGTGCCGCCCCTTGCGTGCCGGATCGGCTGGACCAAGACCGGATACGAGATTACGGCCGCGACCCCCAAAGGCGTGGAGGTCAACGGGACGATCGTCGCCCACGCCTTGTTGCGACACGACGATCTCATCCGCGTGGGGAGCGCCGACGCCATTTTTCTCGACGAAACGGCCCCCCCGCCGGTGAAAAAGCCCGCGGAAGAGCGGAAGCCGGTCGCAGCCGAAGAACGAAAACCCGCCCCGCCACCACCACCGAAGCCCGAAGAACCGTCGCTGTTTGAAGGCCCGGTGTACGTAGAACCCTCGGAAGAATTCGACGCCGACGAGACCGAGTATACCGAACTGCCGAAACGGAACCGGGAGAAGGACGCCGTCTCGGCAGCGGTCGCGATGGCCCCACGCGATGTCCTCGGGGCACCGCGACGCCCCGGTGAAGAGCAGGTCTTCAAGTCGCCGCTGATCCTCACGCTCACAACGATCACCGTCGTGCTGTTGATGATCGCCGCGACGCTGTACTTCCTGATGGGGCGCGAGTCGCAGCACCGCCTGTTTACCACCGGCGAAAAGGAACTGGCGTCGGGCCGCTACACCCAGTCCATCGAAGCCTTCGAGCAATTTATTCGCGAATATCCGGATAGTCAGCAGCGACACGCCGCCGATGTTGGCGTCGGCAAAGCCCTCGTGCAGCGCGAACTGTCAGCCGCCCCTCCGCGTTGGGAAAATGCCTGGAAGAACCTGCAGGAACTGGTGAGCACGCAACGCAAGACCTCCGACTATGGCGACGTGCTCCAACCAATCGTGCGGGATCTCGCGGAACAAATCGCCGTCGGTTCCGCCACCGGAGCCGAAACCGCCGCGGATGAAAAACTGCTGACGATTTCCGGCGAAGCTTTGCAGTTGATGGAGCGCTCCACGCCGCCGAACGCGCCCGAATCGGCGGCGTTGAAACAGGTCCATGAAACCTCGGCCCGGGCCCGCGGTGCCATCGTCAAACGCCAGGCGTTGGAAGCGGCCCTCGCTTCCATGGCCAAGTCGCTGGAAGCCGGCGACGCCATCACCACGTTGGCCACCCGGCAGGTTCTGCTGGGAAAATATCCGCAATTCCTCAAAGACAAACGGCTCGATCCCCTCGTCAGGCAATCGCTCGATGTCGCCCGCAAAGGAGTCGCCGCGAAAGAGCTCGATCGCGATCCGGTTCCCGTCGGTAAGGAATCGCCGCTGGCATCGGTCCTCCCCGTGGTCCATGCCCGTTCGCGGACCGATGATTCCTCGCTGGGCCAGGTCGTTTACGTTCTCGCGGCCGATGTGTGCTACGCCGTGGATACCATCACGGGCGAAGTCGTATGGCGACGACCGATCGGTTTGGGGACGCCGTTTTTCCCGTTGGCATTACGCGAACCGAAACCCTCGGTGTTGATGTATGTGCGACCGCAACAGAGCCTGATTCTGTGTGACGCGCGCGACGGAGCCGTCCTCTGGCAACAACGGCTCGAACACGAACCCCTGGGCGGCCCCATTCTTCACGGCGGGCAAGCCTACATGGCGACACGCGGCGGGCGGCTCTTGCGGTTCGATCTGCAATCGGGACGGGTCTCCACGGAAATCGCGTTCCCGCAGGATCTCGCGGCGGGTCCGGTGTTGTCACCGAACGGCGAGACGCTGCTTGTGAGCGGCATGCGCGGGCTGGTGTACTCGCTCTCCACGCATCCTTTGGCGTGTCAGGCGGTGACGTTCACCGATCATGCGGAAGGCAGCGTGCGTGTGCCGCTACTGGCGATGGGGCGGTTGTTTCTGTTGTGCGATCACGATCAAGCCGAAAGCACACAGTTGCGGGTCTTTCGAGAAGTCGACCCGGAAAAGCCGCTGGTGGAAGAAAGCACCGTCCGCATTCGAGGCGGGGTGTATGACGCCCCCGTGTTGCGCGGGGCGCAATTGGTTGTGCCTTCGCAAGGGGAACGGCTGGCGGCCTTCACAGTGGACGACGAACCGAACCGAACCGCATTGGCACCCGCCGGCGAGTATCGCGTCCAGGACGGCTACGGCGGTCCGCTGCATGTCACATTGGGACCGGATCAGCAATTCTGGATGAGCAGCACCGCGTTCCGACGTTTTCAGTTTGGAACCGACAGCATCAAGATGGAAACCCGGTTCGCGGCCGTCGGCATCACCTCGCAACCGCTGCAAGCCGTCGCGGAAACGTTTTTCGTCGGCCGTCGCAATGCCTTGGCCGATGCCGTCACGTTCTCGAATATCGATCGGGAAAAACTCTCGGGGACATGGCGAACGGTGCTCGGCGGTAAGCCGCTCGCCACGACCGTCGGTGATAACGGCACCCTGATGGAAGTGACCGATGCGGGTTCCGTGTTTCGGTTATCGGCCAACCGCCTGAAACAGCCCGGCGTGGAAGCGCGAGCGTTCGAGGAATTGGAACTTCCCCCGAATCTCGACGCCCCACTGTTGGCCACGCGGTTGCACGACGGACGAATGGTCGTCGTTGCGAATGGGCCGTCACCGCAATGGTGGATCATCGAAGGCAACGGCACGGTCGGCAAACCGCAGAAACTCCCGGATGCGTTGTCCCTTCCGCCGGTCTTGCTCGATATCGGCTGGGTCTTTCCCCGGACTGGACGGTTAACAATTCAGCCCACGAAGACCGGTGTGAAACTCGACGACTGGCGGGCACCAGCCCAAGCCGAAAGTCCATCACCGTGGACGGCACTCTTGCGATTATCGGCCACGGAACTCCTCGTCGGTGATGCCACCGGTCGCTGGCGGCGGCTGCAAGTGCGCATGGGCGACATTCCCCATCTGGCCGAAGCACAAGCGATCGAAATGCCCCCGTTACGGAGCGCTCCGCGGCTGGCAGGGGAGTGGCTCATCACGCTCGACGAAGAAAGCCGACTGCATCGCTTCGATGCCCAAACCCTCGACGACACGGCCCAGCGGTCACTGCCCTCAGGTGCGTACGGCTGCGACACCGTACTCGATGAATTCGCGCTCGCCTGGTCTCCCGGTACGCTGCATGGAATCCCGTTCAAGGACTTCGCCGCCGGGGGGTGGACGCTGCCGTTGCCCGATCTGCGGATCGTCGGGCGACCGTTGATTCGCGGCGATCGCGTCCGGATCGCCGCCAGTCAGGGCGTTGTCGTCACGGTCGATTGGCGGACGGGCAAGGAGCTGCAGCGCGAAACGCTGCCGCAAATGCTCAGCGGCGAACTCGTCACCATCGACGGTGAGGATTACGCCCTGGCGATCGACGGGGCGGTTTATCGACTCGGTTCCGTCATGGAGACCACACCATGATCCGAATCGCGGCGTTGCTGCTGATGTGCATCTTGATCAACACGGCTTACGGACAGGCACCGGCGACCACGGCGGAAGAAGACGCCCCCCTGCCGAAGCTGATCGACCTCCCGTTGCCGACCGCGGAAGCGTTGCTGCGGGAGCGACCGCGCGACTGGGTGGTGCTCCGCAATCAGGACGTGTTGATTGTCGAACCGCTGACCCCGCGGCCGAACACGCTGCAAATTCGCAAGGAACAGTACGACAAGATCGTCAAATCAAAACCGAGCGAAATCGGCCCGGAAAACCGCACGCGCAAGATGTACGAGTACGAACGCATCAGCCTCACGCTGATCGACGGCGGGGTCGAACCGGAATATCTGATCGAAACCAAGCACATTGAAAAGGTGATTTATTTCGAAGACCTGATTTTGCAGCGCGTGACCAAACTGCTGGACGAACGGAACGCGGCCCTCGCTTACGATCTGGTCACGGTGGTCGATCGCCGTCAGCGCGATTGGCCGAATCTCGATCTGCACTATCAGCGTTGCCTGTATGTCCAAGCCGAACTCCACCAGCAGGCCGGTCGGAACGAAATGGGCCTTGTGGTCATGGAACAACTGCAACCGCTGGCCCCGGAGTATCCGAATCTGTCGGCACTGCTGGGGAAAATCGCCGAACCGTTGATCGAAACGGCTTTCGATGCTGTCGATTATCGCCGCTCGCGGCATTACCTCGCGCGGTTGATGAAATTGCAGTCGCAGCATCCCGTCGCTCTCAAATGGCGCGACAAGCTGATCGCCAGGGCAGGGGAAGAACTGGCGGCGGCTCGCACCGAAACCCAAACGGGCCGGCATCGCGAAGCCTTGACGCATGGCGACCTCGCCGCCCGGGCGTGGCCGGAACTTTCCGGTTTGAAAGATGCGCACAAACTTCTCGTCGATCGCTATCCCCGGCTGCGATTTGGCCTGTGGGAACCGGTGGATCATCCCGCGAATCCCTTTCCCGGCCGCAATGCCGAACGGCGACGCGAACTGGGCACCATCGGCTTATTCGAGCCCGATCGCGTGGTCGACGGCGTGGTCCGTTATCGGTCCGCGTTTTTTGAAACCTGGGAGCCGCGCGATCTCGGTCGGGAATGGGAGTTCTGGATGCGGCCGCGCCGGGCGGAGTGGGAATCGCGCCCGATTCTTTCCGCGGGGTTGATTGCCGAAACGCTGCAGAACCGCTGGGACGCCACCTCGGCCGATTACGACGACCGCTGGGCCGGCAACGTCGCCGCGGTGGAAGCGCCGTCGCCGCAGCAACTCCGCTTGCGACTCCACCGGATTCCATTGCGATTGGAAGCCTGGCTGCGAAGTCCGATTCCGCTGGGAGAAACGACTCAATCGTGGAATGCCGACCTGCATACGAGCGCGGCGGCGGACGTGTCGCAGCAACGTTTTCGCCTCGATGAGCCATCCGAAACCGACACCATGTTTGTGCGGACACGACCGGAACCGAACGAGACGAAGACACGCCACTTGACGGAAATCGTCGAACATCAATATCCAGACTGGGACCGCACGCTTCAGGGGTTGCTGCGGGGCGAGATCGATGCTGTTCCCACTGTGGAATTCCGCGATGTCCGTGGTTTGCAGAATGACACTCGCTTCTTCACCTTGCCGGCGGCCTTGCCCCGGACGCACATCATCATGGTCCATCCCGATTCCATTTTGACGCGGTCCGCTCCGCTGCGACGCTCGCTGCAACAAGCCCTTCCGCGGGAATCGATTCTGTACGACCATGTTCTCGACGGAGCCGATCGCACTTTGGGACGATTGGTCACCGGGCCGTTTGCCACGACGTCTTACGGCTATCATCGCGACCTCGCGCATCCCATTTATGACAGCACGACGGCGGCGGCGCTGGTCGCCACATCGAAGAAGGAATTGAAGGGCGAGCTGCCGAAGATCAGAATCGTGGTGCCCACGGAGACGTGCGTTCGCCGGGCTTTGCCCGCGCTGCTCGATGCCTGGAAGCGCGTGGGAATCACTGTGGAAGTCGTTACCGAACCCACCGCGGCATGGGACCTCGCCTATCGCACGGTGCGGATTGTCGAACCGTTTGCCGATTTATGGCCGCTGCTCTCGCCTCACGGCCGGGCCGAACAAGCCGCGATCGCTTCGTTTCCACATCCCGTCCGGGAAGAAATGCTGCAACTCGACCGCACCGTCGACTGGACCGCGGCGATGCGCAGTCTGCAGCGCTTGCAGCAGGAATTTCTCATCGAAGCCCGGTATTTCCCGCTGTGGGAAGTGGATGAATTCACCGTCTTCCGGCGGCGCGTGGCCGCGTTGCCGTTGCGGCCGATGTATCCCTATCAGGATGCCGATCGCTGGACGGTCCAGTCGTGGTATCCGACGGAGGTGCCATGATGCGCGGGCACCGTTCGGTCTCCATGATTCTCGCTTTTGCGCTCTGTGCATTCGATACGGTTTGGTGCGCCGCGCAGGAAGCGCCCGCGGTACTGCCGATTGAATATGTGCCTTACTCGGTCACGGTCGACGTGCAGGCCCCCGCAGATGTGGAGTCCCTGATCCGCGAACCCGAGCGCTGGCAGAGCGACCTGCTGGGCGCGATGAACCGGCAGGTCGGTCCGCGCTGGGATCTCACGCTGACACTCGGTTCGGACGCCGCCTGGGCACGATCATCGGTGTGGCGCGCGATGCAGGCGTCCACGATTCGGTCGCATATTCACGACCCCAAAGCCGAGTTCGTCTATCTCGTGCGTCTGCAACAGCGCGGCGGTTCGGTTGCGGCCGAGGTTCGCGTGTGGGAACCGTTGGTGGCGGCTCTCAGCCCGGTGCGCACGGTGACGGTACAGGACCCGCGAGATTTGCCCGACCGGATCGCGACCACCGCCTGGGAGTTGTTTCGGCCGCGCGGGCATTGGCAGAAAGTCGACGACGGCCATGCCCGGTTGCAGATTCAAGCCGCGGGACTGGGAGCCGATTCCGCATTGCCGCCATTGATTGAGCCGGGCGAATCCTTCGTGCCGTGGATTGTGCTGCGGAAACGGGATCAATCGGTCGATCGGACGGTGCCGCAACTTTGGACGTATCTCATCGCCGACAAATTGCAGGAGGGTCGCGGCGACGCCCGGATTGCCAGCGGCCTGCGGAATCCGTTGTCGCTGAAACCCCGCGGCCGGGTGGAATTCATCGCCGTTGCCGCCCGGCCGCAGTGGAATGAAACGACGATCACGTTTCGCCGCCAATCTTCGCCGCCGGAAGTGCTCGCCGCGCATGAAACCCTGTGGCAAGCCGACCAGTTCCCGAGGGATGAAACGAACCCGCCGCCGGTTCATCGACAGCTCACCAACCGCTTCGGCACCGTCACGCTCTCACGTGATCCCACTTCGCGGCTGGGGTGGCTCAGCATTTCCAGCGGTCGGCAATTGCTCGCGCGGTTACCCGTGGTGCCGGGGGAAGAGCATCAGCGCGAAGTCCTGCTGACGGATGATCGACTCCGGTTACAGGTGGAAGGACAATTGCAACTGGTGGAAAGCGACCTGGTGTCATTCGTCGCCACTCGAACCGCGTTGATGGCCATCACCCGTGCGGCGGCGAAGAAGTCGGAGTGGGAGAATGTCGATGCGCGGCTGAAACAATTGAATGCGCTGCCGACGCCGCAGAGTTTTGCCGATCGGGTGAGTGCGATTCGAGTGAACGCGACCGCCGGTGCCCGTAAACAGAAGGACCGGACCGCCGAACAACGCATCGCCCGCATGGCGGATGACACGTTGGAACTGGTGACGCGGTATCTCAACGACGACAAGCTGACCGTGCTGAAAGAGGAAGTCGCCGAACTCCGCGCCGCGGACATGGAAGCCAACGATGTCCAGAAAGGCAAAGGCAAAACGCCGTGATCGCGGGTGTGCGAAACGGCTTCTAACTCCGTACGCGGGTGCCGGCTTGTTCGAAGGCCGGGCGGAGTTTTTCGTAGCAGTGCTCCGCCGCTATCAACGGGTTATATCCCGGTTTTCCCGAGACCTGAGCACTCACTTCCACCACCACCGGACCGCGGTAACCGCTGCTGCGCAGCAGTTTGAAGTAGGCGGAGTAATCCGTGGGACCATCACCGGGCAAGGCGAATTCCGTTTTGCCGTCCGTGGTCAAATTATCTTTGATATGCACAAACACGGACTCGGCAATGAGCGTATCCACGCATTCTTTCAGTTCGAGTCCCTGTCGTTCGTAATGGCTGTAATCGAAAACGGCTTTGACCCACGGGCTTTTGATTTGATTCAACAGCCACAGGCAATCGTCCGGGCGGTGCAACGCTCCGAACGCATGCGGCTTGATGGCGATCACCACTTTCTCTGCCGCCGCCACTTTCGCCCAGTCGGCAAGGGCCTCCGCCATGGCCTTTCGCACGTCGGGCCATTGCTCGGGCTTGCCGCCCAAGACCGTTTCAATCACGGGCGGTGTCTCGCCGCCCAGGTCGTGTGCCAACTCGGCCAGCCGCTTCCACCGCGACAGGTTGTCCTGATGTTTCGCCTCGGAGACCACCAGCGTCAGGTTGTCCATCAGGCAGGGAAGATCGAGCGCGAGGTCCGTGAGTTGCTGGCGGAGTTGCGTCCGATCGGCTTTCGTGAGCACGTCCGGATCGCACGGCCAGTCTTTCATGCACGCCAGTTCGACGCCGCTGTAACCAATCTCCGCGCAGGCTTTCAGCGCACGCGGCAACGGGACCGACTTCATCCCATACAGGCTGAAGCCGAACGCCAGCGGAGCCGCAAGTTCCCGGGCATGACCGCACTGTCGGGCCCACTCACCCCAACAGGCGGCGAGTCCCATCTGCTTTAACACCGTTCGTCGCGAATAACCCATGTTTCGATCCTTTGCCGGGCAACTAACGATCAACCGATCTTATCACAATTCTCATTCGTCCCGGTGCCGGTCACGCCGCCAGACTTGGGAAAGGTCGAACGGCGGTGGTAACATACCACGAATTGCCACCGCGACGTTGCCGCCTTCGATTCCGCCACCCGGTTGATGTTCCCCCTGGAGCCCTGTTATGCCGCGTTTGCTGCTGATTCTGCTGACACTCCTCACCGGTGCTGGTGTTGCCAGTGCTCAAGAACAAAAGGCCGCGGCCAAGAAGGCGGCCGCCGCGGAGGAAGCCCGCATTCCGGCAACCGCCGCGGAAGTCTCCTACGGTCCCCACGCCCGCAATGTTCTCGACTTCTGGAAAGCCGACGGAGACGGACCACGACCGTTGCTCGTCTTCATTCACGGCGGCGGCTGGGTGGGGGGCGATAAAGGGGGGAGCACCGCCCGCTTCAAGCCGTATCTCGACAACGGCATCTCCTGTGCGGCGATCAACTACCGACTGACGCCCGACAACCCGCTCCCGGCCCCGGTGTATGACGCCGCCCGCGCGATTCAGTTCCTGCGATCGAAAGCCGCGGAATGGAATATCGACACCCATCACATCGCCCTCACTGGTGGCAGCGCCGGGGCGTGTACGTCGATGTGGCTGCTCTATCACGATGATCTCGCCGACCCCAACGCCACGGATCCCGTCTTGAAGCAGTCGACGCGGGTGTGTGCCGCCGCGGTTCAGGCCGGGCAAACGTCGATTGATCCGAAAGTCATCGAACCGTGGCTGGGACCGAACGTCCTCAAACACCGCATGATCAACATGGCCGTGGGCGAAGCGACGATGGAAGGGGCGCTGGAAAACTACGAAAAACACAAAGCCCTGTACGTGGAATTTTCGCCGTATAATCACGTCGACAAGCACGATCCGCCGCTGTACATGAGCTACGGCGGGGACATGACGCTCCCCTCGAAAGACGCCGGGCACGGCATCCACCACCCGGTGTATGGCGTCAAGTTGAAAGAAAAAGCCGACGCCGTGGGGGCGGAATGTCACCTGGAAATCCCCAAGACTTCCCAATCGGAAAAGTTCGCGAATTCGAAAGATTTTCTGCTGGCGAAACTGCTCGCCAAGTGACGGATGACCGGCGGGCTTGCTCGGAAAGGGAAAAACTGGCCTTTTGATCACACTTCGCGACGAACCCGGCGGAGAAACGTCGGGTTGTCTCGGTGGATACTTCTCAACGGTCGCTCGGCGCGGTATGAATCAAGGCTCAAAAATGTTCGATTCCGCTCGAACCCGCGGGCCGCGGTAAGGACTGGGCCAATCGGCGTCGGTTGATTTCGACTGAAAAAAGCGTTGCGATCGGAGAGTGCGTGCTCCGTTTCCGCAGAGGCTCGATTTTATCCTTCGCGCACAGTGCCGCCCCTCGGGCACAAATGGTCAATCGACACACTTCTCAAAAGGACCGGGAGTCAGACATGCCTTTGCTTGAAAAGCGTTCGCGGGCACCGATGTGGTTGTGGCTGGTGCTGATGGTGGCCATGGCTTCCACGATGATGCGGCCGCTCTCGGTCCTGGCTCAAGCGGAAGGGGAAGCCGCCGCCGAGGCTCCCGCAGAGGGAGGCGGGGAAGCCGCGGCCGAAGGGGGCGGGGAAAAGCAAAGCACGCTGTACTGGATCGCGTACACATCCGGCTGGATCGGTGCGGTCCTGCTGATCATCTCGATCTACTTCGTCGCGCTCGTGGTGCAACTCTTCCTCGAACTCCGCGAGCAAGTGGTGTGCCCGCCCGAGTTGATGGAGCAAGCCGAACAACTGTTGCAGAAGCGCGATTACAACGGCGTCTATAAACTCGCCAAGGAAAACACCAGCGAACTCGGCCAACTCATCGCGGCCGGGATGGCGGCTCTTTCGGGTGGCCTGGCGGATGCCCGCGAATCGATCGATCGCCTCGGCGAATCCATCACCGTCGAAATGGAAAAGCGGATCAGCATGCTCGCCGTCATCGGGTCGCTCGGCCCCATGATCGGGCTGCTCGGCACGCTGAAAGGGATGATCGCGAGCTTCGGCACCATCGCCATGTCGGGCACGCAAATCAAGGCCAGCGAAGTCGCCGGGGGGATTTCCGAAGCGTTGCTGATTACGTTCGAAGGGGTCGCCTTGTCGGTCCCCGCGATTTACTTCTTCGCCGTGTTCAAGAACCGCGTCTCGACGCTCAGCCTGATGGCCCTGAACAAAGCGGATGATTTCATTCGCCGCGTGCATGCCACGGCCCAGAGCAAGGCCCCCCCCACGGCCGCGGCTCCGGCCGCCCCGGCTCCCACCGCTTGATGACGTCATCCGGTTTGCGACGCGGATGTTTCCGGTTCGAAGCTTTGCCATTCCACTGCGGGGGAATTGCCGATGTCGGCGCAGAGTTCTGAAAGTATCGAGCCCAACCTGACGCCCATGTTGGACCTCGTGTTCCAGTTGATCACCTTCTTCATGCTGGTGACGAATTTCAAAGGGGCTTCGATGGACCAGAGCCTCAAGCTGCCGGTGCTCGGGTCCGCGCGCCCGCTCGATTGGAAGGGGAAGCTCGAACCGCTGATGATCAATCTCGGTTCGGATGGCAAGGTTCGCAGCGAAGGGACCGGGCACGAAATTGAGCCGTTCATTAAACGGGAAGCCCGGTTCGTGAAGCTGCAACTGCAGGCGGCAGGAACCGAGTTCAAAGAGGGGGGCGAACTCCCGGTGCCGGTGATTGTGCGGGCGGACAAGAACGTCAAGTTCGCGACGCTCAATCAAGTCATTCGCACCTGCCAGGATGTGGGGTATCGCCAGTTTTCCCTCAGCGCCATGACGCGGGAGCCATAGTCGTGCATCGACGTCATCGAAAGAAGAAAAAGAGTGCGAACGTTGAGCTGAATCTGGCCGCAATGTTAGACATGGCGTTCCAGATGCTCGCGTTCTTCGTGCTCACCTTCAAAACGGCCCCGGTGGAAGGCCAGTTGAGCATGCACCTGCCGCCGCCCGTGGCTGTGACGCAGGAACCCCAGAAAGTTGATCCCAACAATGCTGGTCAGGGGGACGGGCCCCAGCCGTCCGATGAAAACACGCTGAATTTGTTCGTCACCGCGAACGATCGCGGCGACGCCGACGTGGTGAAAATGGGCGCTCGGCCCATTTCCAAAGGGGCGCTCAACAAAGTGCTGCTCGCCCGCATCAACGAAGAGCTGAAAGTCGTGTTCAACGGAGCCCAGCTTCCGTTCGACCGGATTCAGCTTTCCGTCGATGCCCGCCTGCGCTATGATGAATTGATGAAGCTCGTGGATCTGTGTACCAAGCAGAAGCTCCCCGACGGCAAGCTCTTGCAGCGAATCAGCTTCATCGAAATGCCGGAAGGGGCCGCGCCCTGATTTAGAACTCCGTAGGGTTTGCCGAGTCTTCGAGGCGAACCACGGTCGAGTCCCATTCTTCGGTTCGCCTCGAAGACTCGGCAAACCCTACCATCGACCGGAGAGTGACCGTCATGCGTCGCCGCGTTGCCCGGCCATACGGCTCGTCGATTCCCGCGTCCCGGATGATCTCGCTGCTGTTCGGCCTCGCCGTCATGTGGATGCTTTACACCCGCATGGGCGATCCGGCCACTTGGCGATGGCTGGGGTATGCGGAAGATCCCGAACCTGCGGTGGTGACGGTCAAGACGCCAGCTCCGGCCGCGACGGTCAAAGAGGAATTGCTGATCCCCGGGCCGAACGATCTCGACCCGCCGGAACTGGCCAGTTTCCAATCCAAGCTGGAACTGGTCGTCAACAAAGCCCCGCTCAAACCGCGGGAGATGTTGCTTTACTGGCAGCTCATGGAATGGGCCTGCACGCAGAAAACGCGCGACCTCGAAAAACGGGCCATCACCGATGCCTCGTTCTCGCAGGTGTGGGAAGAGCCGCAAAAGTATCAGGGGAAAGTGCTGAAGCTTCGCATGCACGTCCGCCGCGTGTTGCAGTACGACACGCCCCGTAACGACGATGGCACCCCCAGCAACGAACTCGGCCTGCAAAAAATCTACGAGATGTGGGGCTGGACGGAAGACTCGAAGTCGTTCCCGTATGTCGTTGTGTTCCCCGAAAAGCCGGAAGGTTTGAAAACGGGGCCCGATGTCAGCGGTGAGGTCGTCTTCGCCGGTTACTTCCTGAAGATCATGGAGTACGAAGACTTTGAAGGCAAAAAACGTGGAGCCCCGTTGCTGGTCGGTCGCGCCCGGTTGGTCGGACCGGTTAGTTCCAAGCCCGCGCCCTCAGACACCGGGCTTTACATCACCATTGCCATCGTGTTGTTACTCGGTGCCGCGGCGTTCTATGCCTACACCACGTTCCAGGCGCGACGTGCGGCCATCAAACCGCTCCCGTTGAATCTGCCCGAACTTGGTGTCTTCGGCGGCAACGAAACCCCGTTCGATGCGCAAGCGTCGGACAGCCCGTTCCGCATCGAACCGCTTGCCGCTGATGAACCCCCGCCGCCCGCCCCGAAACCGGCTCCTGTCGAAGAGCCGACGCCCGTTTCGGCGTCCTGAGCGGCTTCGATCCCGCCCTCGTATCGAAAGAACGTGCTCATGGAATTCACCGTGCTGCATCTGGTTATGGCGGCCTCGTTGATGGCCGATCCGCATCAGTATGAATTCGGTGACATTCACGTCCCGCAAGCCACCGCCGAAGAGCCGCTGCGCGACACGTTCTCGCTCGATCACGCCGTCAAGTATCTCGAACAGGGGGCCGTCGCCTGGAACGGGGCCCGCAAGTGTCTCAGTTGTCACACGAATGGCACCTACCTCACGGTCATGCCGGCCCTCACCCCGAAGCTGGGCAAGCCGAACGAAGCGGTGCGTGATTTTGCCGTCAACAATCTGAAGCAGCTTGCGTCGATCGATCGCGCGGACCTCAAGAAAAGCATCCGGCCGGCGCAGGTGATCTACACGGCGGCGGGACTGGCCGAATGGGACGCCCATGTCACCGGCACGCTGTCGGAAGAAACGAAGCAAGCGCTCGCGCTGATGTTCGAGATTCAACTCGAAACGGGCACGTGGGGCACCCTCGATTGCTGGCCGCCGTACGAATCGGACGCCTTCCATGAAGCGACCGTCGCCGCGATGGCCGTGGCTACCGCACCCGGTTGGCTCGCGAATCTGAACGACGAATCGTTGAAGACCGGCGTGGCCCGGCTCAAAAAATACCTGCAAACCGAAACGCCGCCGCAGGATTACGGCCGCGTGCTCCTTCTGTGGGCGTCGACGCGCATGCCGGACTTGCTCACCACCGAGAAGAAGCAGGAACTGATCGAGCTCGTGTGGAAAAAACAGCAGGCCGATGGCGGATGGTCGATCCGAACGTTCGGTGCCCCGGAGCAATGGGGCAAAGGGAACCGGGCGGCGAAACTCAAAGCCGAACCCGAGTTCGCCGCGCCGCCGAGCGACGGACATCAAACGGGGCTGGCGATCATCGTGCTGCGGGAAGCGGGCATCCCCGCGAACGATCCCCGCCTTCAACAGGGTGTTGCCTGGCTGTTAAAAAACCAGCGGGAATCGGGCCGTTGGTGGACGCGATCGCTCAACACCGACAGTTGGCACTTCATCACCTACAGCGGCACGGCGTTCCCCGTTCGTGCGCTCAGTCTCTGCGATGCCCTCCCCACGGTTGCATTCAAATAACTCCCTCTGCTTGCGCTTTGCGGACGCCACCGTGACCGCTTGAATCGGAAACTCCTCCGTCATTCCCCGCGCGAACGCCTTGACAAGCGATAGGGCAAATTCACAGAATCCGACCCACGTCGAGTCATGACGGCTCGGCGCTGTGCTGCTTCCTTCTCGCGGAGACAATGACCTATGAGTGGACCGATCGTGCGAACCGGAACCAACCCGAAGTTCTGGTCGAATTGGGATCGCGCTTTCGGTACGGCCGCCGCCAAAGCCGCCCCCGCCAAGAAAGCCGCTGCCAAGAAAACGACAAAAGCTGCCGCTCCGAAAGCCGCGAAAAAGGCTGCCAAAAAAGCCGCCAAGAAGACGGCGAAGAAAGCCAAGTAACTGATCGCGTGCGGTTTGTCGGCCCGGCGGCGATGAGATTCTGAACCCCAAGGGAGCCGCCGTGCCACCTGCACTCCCCGCGGATCACCAGACCGCGAACGTCCCTCGATCCGGGTGGTTCGACGCTGCGCTGGTGTGGGCCAGCTTCCTGCTCTACTCGGCCATCGCCGCCCCGGTACCGGCGTTGAATGAGCCGCACTATCTCGCCAAAGCCAGGCACTTCTGGCAGCCCGCGTGGTGTGCCGGGGACATGTTTCTGGAATCGGTCGACGCGCATGTCGTCTTCTTCTGGACGCTGGGATGGTTCACGACGTGGTGTTCGCTACCGATGACCGCTTGGATGGGCCGCGTGATTTCGCTCGCCGTGTTAGCGGGAGGCTGGACGACGCTCGCCCGGCGGTTGACCGCGGTGCCTTGGGCGGGAATCGTGTCCGCGTGGCTCTTTCTCACACTGCAAACCGTGGGGAACTGGTCCGGGGAATGGCTGATTGGCGGTGTTGAAAGCAAGGTGATCACCTACGGCCTGCTGATGTTTGCGTGGGCAAAACTGGTCGATGACCAGTGGTTGACCAGCGCGGCGGCCATCGGCGTCGCCATCGCGTTTCATCCGGTGGTCGGGCTGTGGGGGTTACTCGCCACCGGTTTTGCGGCGATGGGAATATGGCTCCGCCGCATTGCGCCGCTGCCGTCGTGGGTCACGGTGATCACCGCGGCTGTGCTGATGTTGATCCTGGCAGCACCGGGGTTAATTCCCGCATTGCAACTCGTGCTCGCGCCGGTCAATGCGAACGCCCGTTACGCCGGGACGTATCTGCAAGTGTTCTACCGGCTGAATCATCATCTCGATCCGATGATGTTCCCCACGCGCGCGTATGCCGGGTATGCGGTGCTGGGCATCGTGTGGATCATCTGTATCGTACGGGGACCGCGCACGGCTGGTTGGGGGTGGCTGCATGGGATTGTCGCCGCGTCGCTGCTGTTTGCGATTTGTGGACTGCTTGTCGGTTATGGGCCGCGTCCCGCCAAGCTGATGACAGGCTTCGAGTGGCGGATGCACCTGTTAAAGTTCTATCCGTTCCGGTTGGCCGACGCGCTGTTGCCCGCAATCGTCGCATGGCAATCCATTTCGTATTTCATAGCGAGAGGGGGGAGATCACTCCGATCGCAGTGGCTAATGTTCCTCGCCGCGATGCTCTTCGGCGGTTCTCTCTGGCAGGCCCACACGGCGGCTCAGGCGGAGCGTTATGCGTTCGTGCATGATCCTCATTGGCGGGATGTTTGTGCATGGATGAAGGCGAACACGCCGCCGGATGTGCTGGTCCACACGCCGCATTACAGTTGGACATTCAAGTGGTTTGCGGAGCGGCCGGAGTACGTGACGTTCAAGGATTGCCCGCAGGACGCTCCCGGCATTGTCGAATGGAATCGCCGGTTGCTGCTCCTCACGAAACAGACGACGGTGTTCCTGGAAGACGGCCTCTACACCCGCGCGGAGTTGCGTTCCCTGCGACAGCAAACCGGGATCACGCACATCGTGACGGACAAACTTGGACCGATGGAACTCCCGCCGGTCTACCACAACGCGACCTTTCAGGTATACGATCTGAGAGAACTCGACCCGCCCGATCCGCGGTGATGAAATGAATTTGCATCCCGGCTGCTTCCTGGCAGCCGGGATGCTGGCCAGCCCACAATCGAGCATCCCGGCTGCGAAGAAGCAGCCGGGATGCGATGCCTTGCCCAGGAGAGCTTCCGGTGAAACCATTCGCCACGTTGTACGTTAGTTGTATTTTGATCGGATCGGCGTGTTGTCTCATCGGTTGCTCGGCGGCGAAAGCGCAGCCCGATGTGATTCTGGATGCCGGTTCATCGTCCGGAAAATCGACCGTTCTTGAACCCACTGGCGCGGACGACCAACCCGCGGGGAAGGCGACACTCGCGGATGTTCCGGAGGTGTCTCTCGAATCGACACGTCCGGGGGAGGATTGGGCAGAGTTTCTCGGGCCGCGGGGGACGGGCGTTTCGGGTGAAACGGGCTTGCTCGATTCGTGGCCGGAGGAAGGCCCGCCGCTGTTATGGGAACGCCGACTCGGCGAAGGCTATGCCCCGCCCTCGGTGAGGGGGGAACGGCTGGTGGTCATGCACCGGCTGAAAGACCGCGAAATCGTCGAATGCCTGCACGCGCAAACCGGTGCATCATTATGGAAATATGATTACGAAACCGACTTCAAAGATCCGTACGGTTTCAACGGCGGCACGCGCTGTTCGCCGGCATTGTCGTCGACCCATTCCTACACGCTCGGGCCGCAAGGAAAGCTCTTGTGCCTGAATCTTGCGAGCGGCAAAAAAGTCTGGGAACGCGATCTCGACACCGACTGGAAAATCCCCGAGCACTTCTTCGGCTTCGGTTGTTCACCCATTCTGTACGACGACAAATTGATCGTGCTGGTCGGAGGACAACCAAACTCCGCGGTCGTGGCGTTCGATAAAAACACCGGCAAAGTGTTATGGGAACGGGGCGGCAAAGACACCTGGAGCGGTGTCCCCGTCACCAGCGAGTCCGGCAATCGCCCTTACAAATGGACGGGCGAAGAAACGCTGACCAGTTATTCCACACCGATGGTCGCCACGATTCACGGCAAGCCGCACCTGCTGTGTCTGCTGCGACAAGGCTTGGTCTCGCTCGATCCTGCCACCGGGGAGTTTCATTTCAAGTATTGGTTCCGTGCGAAGGTTCACGAATCGGTCAATGCGGCGCGACCGATCGTCGTGGATGATCAGGTTCTCATTACCGCGGCGTACGATGTCGGCGCGGCATTGCTGAAGATCAAACCGGATGGCAAGTCGTACGACGTTGTCTGGCGGAAGCCGCGGGGACTGTCGTGCCACTGGTCGACGCCGATTGCGATTGATGGCTACGTCTACGGCTTCTCCGGTCGGCACGAACAGGAATGTCTGTTGCAGTGCGTCGACCTGGAAACCGCCGAATTGGCGTGGGAATCGAACGGCATGACCCGCGCCGCGGATGAACTGGAACAAGATCCGGTCACCGGCATCATCCGGGATAAGGCGACGGGCAAACCGGTTCCGTTCCCGTTGAACGGACGCGGTTCACTGCTGCTGGCCGATGGGAAATTCATCGTTCAAGCCGAACGCGGACCCCTTTCGCTCGTCAAACCGAACTCGACGAAATTCGAAGAAATCAGCCGGACGGCGTACAAGCAAATCGGCCATCCGAGTTGGGCCGCTCCGATTCTCTCGCGCGGGCGGTTGTACTTGCGGTCCGAAACCCACGTGATTTGCCTCGAGATGTTGAAGCCGAAGGCGTGAGTGCCGAGGAGGACGCGGATCATGGATGATGACGATTGGCAAATCGTTCCGGGTCGCGGCATGGGACCGCTGGAATTGGACCTCGACCGTGAATCGATCCTCGAACGACTCACGACGGCCGAAGTGGAGTACGAAGCGCCGGACGATGAACCGACTACGCTCGATATGGAAGACGGCGACCTTGCCCTGACGTTGAGCGCGGACGAACCGCATCGGCTCCTTCAAATTCTGGTGTCCGACGATCGCGCACTCGTGAACGGCAAACCGGTGATCGACCGGCCGCTGATCGATCTCATCGACGAATGGGGAGTCTCGACCGACGACACCCTCTGGCGGCATGATCCGTCGCACAACGACGATCTTCGGGGTGATGTGGAGGCCCCGCGCGAGCCAGTGAGCGACCGCCAATTGCTCATCAATGGCACACTGTGGATTCGGTCCTACGGCATCGGTCTGGAACTCTTTCGTGGCAACGTCGAGCAACTCTTCGTGCGGATGCCCGAGCACGTTCCATCCCACGGATCGGGCTCGCTGACCGAGCGACAGCGCGAATTGCTCAGCCATAACGATCTGTCGAAAGCGCTGGAACCGCCCAAGCCGCCGGGGGCGAAACTTCTGGGAGCGATGCAAACCCTGCTCACGATGACCTGCGTGGTGACCATCGCGGCGATTGCGTGGCAGGGAGCCCAGTTTCAACAACGCTGGAACAACGCCCTCAAAGTGGAAGGAACCGTAGTGGCCGTGAATCCGCCGCCGCCGGTCTTCTGGCCCGATGAATTGACCGTGGAATACGCGGACGAAACCGGCAAGACGCACCAGGTGGTCTGGAAGCCCGCCGATGTTTATGTGACCAACGCGGTGGGGCAGAAAGTCGATGTCCACTATCTTCCCGAAGCCCCGGACAAGCCACTCGGTCCCACGCGGGTCCATGACGCCGCATTTCTGGTTTATGTTCCGTACGGCATTGCTACGATGGCGGTGTACCTCGTGCTGCTGGTGCTGCTGAACGTCGGAGCGATGATCGCGTCCAAGTTCGTCTCGGCGCAAACGGACGCCGGGAATTAAGGTCCACATCACCAGCCCGAAGCGCCAGCGTCGGGTGCATTTTTCATCAAAGAACCCGGCGCTGGCGTTTCGGGCTGGTGATGTTCTTTTGAAATGAGAATCGATCGATGTCATTGCTTCGTCCGTGGCGGGCCCCGATCACGACCCTCAGCCAAATCGTGCTGGTGGGGATGTTCGCGGTCACCTTCGGCATGACCGACGCCACGCAGCGCCCGTTATGGGAACTGCGGCGGCAATGGGGCGGCATCGAGGAGTTGCAGTGGGTCGCGAATGACGGCCCGCATTCAAAGGTGATCGACGCCAATCTCAAAGGTCCCTTCGATCTCTGGGACGGCGAATGGTGGCGGATCCCAATCAGCAATTTCCATCACGCGGACATTCTCCACCTGCTGTTGAACATCGGCTTTGTCTCGTATTTCGGCACCATCCTCGAAGCCCGCTGGGGCAGCTTCAAATACCTTGCCTTGATTGCCGGTGCGATGTTCGTCGTCCTGTTGCCGGAGTATCTCGCAGGGCGCATTGCCATCGGTTATTCCGGCGTGGCTTGTGCGATTTTTGGAGCCTTGTGGGCGATGCGCCGCCGCGATCCCGTGGTGAGCGAACTCCTGACGAATGAGGTCGTCATTTCGACGCTGGCCATCTTGGCGGGCCTGGTGCTGTTGACGCTTGCCGAAGCGATGCCGGTCGCGAATGGGGCCCATGCGGCGGGATTGATTTATGGTTACCTCGCGGCAACGGCGGGGGCGGTTGGCACATCGTGGCGCGGTTCGCAACGGCTGGCATTCTGGGCCGCACATCTGGGTTTGATCTATCCGTACTGGATGGTCACGCACCCGACATGGAACGGGCGCTACGAATGGTATCAGGCGGACTTACCCGGCAAACATGGTCGTCGCGGTGAACCCAACTGGAATGGGCTGGAACAGGCCGTGGCGAAAGACCCCACATTGACGGAAGTCTGGCGGAAGCTGTCGGAGCGTGCGATTGAAGAACACGACCTCTATGCCGCGTGGAAGTTGCTGATCCGTGGACTCGCTTCTGCGCCGAGTGACGCCGAGCAATGGAATCGCTGCCGGGCGCTGTGGCGACGCTTGTGCATCACCCCGGATGCCGAGGCGGCGATGCACTATGTCGAGGAACAGTTCGGGACGGAAGCCGCCAGCGTGAAACGCGAACTGCGGCGAATCATTTCCCCGCCGGTCCTCATCGCCCCCGGACAGCCGGTGCAACCCACGCCGCAGTTCGTCATCGTACAACCAGCGGCCGAGCCACCGCCGCCGTGGGAACCGCCGTACGAACGAGTCTGGCCGCCCCGCCGTGAGTTGCAACAACCGTTATCTGCACCGCTGTTGAACGCCGTTGAGGGCGAAACGTTGTAGCCATGGCGTCATTCACCGCGCAGCGTGCTGACAATCGGCACGGCGATCGCTGTTCGCACCGCATACGCCGCGGACAGCATCCCCGTCACCGCGATGGCGAGGAGCAATCCTGCTCCCGATGCCCACGGCACATCCGCCCCGGTGCTCACGAGGTGCGGCCCCATCGATAACAGCGCGGCAACCGTTCCCGTTACCAACCCCCAACAGAGCAGCAACGCCGTTTCGCTGAGAATCAGCCCGGCGATTTGTCCCGGCCGGAACCCAACGGCCCGCAGCAAGGCGAGTTCCGGTTGCCGTTCGAGCACGTTGCGTAACATCACGGTGGCCAATCCGAAGGTTCCCAGCAGTAAGCCGAGACCACCGAGCGACTGGAACGTCGACAGATACGTGTTCTGCACCGCGAGAAACCGCGCGAGCCGTTCCGCCACGGGTTCGGTATCAAAACCGTATTCCGCGAGTTCCGTCTCCAGCAGTTCGGCTGCCGCGGTCGCATGCTCCGGCGGGACTTCCACGAGAAAGTATTGAAAGCCTTTGCGTTCCGGAAAGAGCTTCAGGAAATTCTCTTCCGACATCAGCAGCACACCCTGAAACACGGCTCCGTCGAACATCCCCTGCACGGTCAACCACGCTTTGAATGTGGCGTCTTCCGCCGGGTAGGCGAGCTTGCTGCCCACGCCTTTTTTGAGGTTGAACATCAGCGTATTCATATCGCCGAGCACAGGGACTTCGTCGCCGTGCATCGGAATGCTGTCGGTGATGAATAAGGTCCCGCCGTGAAGTTTCTGCCACATCTCGGAACCCCCGCCGACGAACTTGAAGCCGCCGCGTTCGATCATCGCTTCCGGCACGCCAAGGATTGTCGGGGCGTGCGTCTGGAAGAGATTCAAACAACTCGCATCTTCCCCCGGCTTCACACGAAACGGAAAAACTTTCATCGCAGCGAGAGCGGCTTCCTGCTGCGGCGTTCGAGCCTGCAGATTCACCTTCTGTCGGCCTTCGGTTGTGTTGAGGTCGTACAGAATGGGACTACTGCTCTCGGCGACAAGCGTGAAGCCACCGTTGCCGGACACCCGCTTCGGTTCCTGTCGAACGGGGTTGATGTGCCCGGCCGCAACAGCAGCGACCACAAACGTCGCGGACGCAATCAGCCCGGTGGTGAACACGCTCCGTTGTTTGCGCCGCGCCGCATTGCGACCGCCCAGCCGGATGATTCCCGCCATGCCGTGTCCGCGCACACCGCTTTGCTTGCCGATCTGCAACCAAGCCGAAAACGCCCACAATCCGCTGGCGAGAAACAGCATCCCCGCGAGGAAGAACGACACGACCGACCACGAGAACCCAGAGAAGGCTTCGTGCGCCGGCATCAACCCTAACCCCGACATGAGAATCAGCACCATCGCGATACCGCCGCTGATCGCCGCCCGTCGCCCTGCTTTTGAAGATGTCGCCGCGGTCACATCGATTTCACTCACACCGACCAGCCGCTCGCGCAGGGTGATCGTCCGCAGTTGTCGCAGTCCCCACAGGATCGAACCGAACGACGTCACCGCCGCGGCGATCACACCGATGGCGACGGCCAGGGGTTGTACATCGACGACCAGAAACTTGGTCCCGATCGCGCCGATCCACCAGGTGGTCAGTCCATAAATCATGCCGTGGGCATACGCCACCGCGGCGACTCCCCCGAGGAGACTGCCGAGCAGAACCAGCACCGCCCCTTCGCCCAGCATCAATCGGCGAATTTGCTGCGGCGACCAGCCAATCGCGCCGAGCAAACCGAGTTGCCGCACGCGCTGTTCGATCGCCAGCCGGAACAACAGGCCGACGAGAATCATCGCCGCGAGAATGAGGAAAAAGCTGAACCCGATGAATAGCCCGGTGAAGTCGGTCGCCCCGTTCGCCGCGTGCAAGCCCATCGCTTTTACCGGTTGAAACGCGAGGCCGACATCGGTCGGAGCCACTCGATCGAGCATGAATTGGCCGACTTCATCCCGCGCTTGCTCGAACGTTTTGCCCTCGGGAATCGCGATCCGGAGGGCGGTCAACGAACCATAGCGGCTCTTCCACATCGATTGCGCATCGTCCAACCGAAAGAAGGCCTTGGGCGTCGCGCGGTAACTGTCCCAGTATTCGTCATCGCGCGGCGTGACTTCGTCCAGCTTCATGGGAAACGGCTGGTCCCAGTCGCTGAGCGAATCGACATCGGTCACCCCTTTCACATGCGGCGTCAGATTTCTGTCGATGGCCGGCCCGGTCATTTTCACGATGCCGCGCACGATCGCGATCCGTTCTTCTTCCGGCAATTCGCCTTGTGAACCGACGATGTGGTAGCCGTAGCGAATCGTCTCTCCGACTTTCGCTTTCAGATCTTCGGCGAGAAACTCGTTGATGATGACTTCGCCTTCGCCCAACGATGCCGGCTTCTCGTCCACGAATGCAAACGGACCGAACGGGGGTTGCAAGGCGAGCACGTCCAGCCCGGCAACCGTCGAGTACATCGAGTACGCTTTCGGATCGGTCGGATTCCGGATCCAGTTGGCGAGATAGACCATGACCGGCGACGACGCCACGCCGAGCTTTTCCGCGGCGGCTTTGGCAGCGTCGGCGAATCGCGTTTCAAGAATCATCTGCTCGCTTTCAACGACGAGCACATTCAGCGCGGTGTCATGCACGATCCGCAGATTGAGATCGGCGAGGGTCCATTTCGATTGCACTTGCTTCGTCTGGTCTTCCGCGGACATCAACGGATTCGTCGCGGTGGAATCGGCCATGAGCAACGAGTTAATCCGCGCCTGCGCACCGCCGGGATCACGTTTTGTTGGTCTGAGTTCCGCGAGATCGAGGGCATCCTGTAAGGTCTCGAGCGGGACGAAGACGTTCATCGGCAGTTGCTGTGTCGGGTTCAAACCAAACCGCGCTGCACCGGGGCCGTCCGAAAGAATCGATGAGACCGTGACCGTGACTTCCTGCGAATCGTTGTCACGCTTTCCCAGCAGCGTGTCGCGTGGGACAGCACTGGGAAGTTCGATCCAGATCGTGATCTCCTGACCGACTTCGGCACCCAGGGCATCGGCGAGCGGGCGATTGATCACCGCTTGTGAACCCTGCGGCAACTGATCCGTTGGACCGTACAGCAACTCCCATCCGCGGGCTTCGAGGCCGTACACATTCACCTGACCCGCGCGGCGGGTGACCGTATCGGTCTTACGCTGAACGCCCGCCACCATGATGATCGCCGGGGCCGTGTTCGTTTCTTCGGCGAGCGCTTGCCGAAAGAATCGCGCCCCGGTGACGACCTGATCCACCTTGCCGAGCCGGTCGAGCGTCATCTGTCGCAGACTCGCGCGGACGGAATCGCCGACGATCAACGCCCCGCCAATGACCGCCGCACCCACGGCGACACCGAGCACGATGGCCAGATTCGTCCGCCACGCGAAGAGCAAACTGCGGAAAACGAGGCCGTTACGAGTCAGCGCCATGCTGCGGAATCCTTGTACGTCAACGGACCGGGTGATCGGCGGTGAGAGCGGCTTTGAATCCAATGGCGTCGGGGCAGGGGCCCCGACCTATGATTTACGGTGATTCTCTCATTCAAAGGTCGGGGCCCCTGCCCCGACTCTTCAAGCTCACCCTCGAACCAATGTCGCTTACACCTCGATCAAATGTCCGTCACGCAATTCGAACTTTCTTGGGAACCGGTTTGCGAGTTCGAGACTGTGCGTGACACAGAGGAGAATCGTGTTCTGTTCGCGATGGAGTTCCAGCAGCAGCGTGCCCACGGCGTCGGCACTGGCCCGGTCGAGGTTGCCGGTCGGTTCATCGGCGAGCAACAATGTCGGCTGGTGAATCAACGCCCGGCAGACGGCGACGCGCTGCCGTTCACCTCCGGAGAGTTTCGCCGGGAGATGGTCCAACCGTGCGGACAGCCCGACACGTTCGAGTAACTTCCGGGCACGGGCTTCCATTTCCGCTGTTGCCCCGGCTCCGGCAAGCGTGGGAATCAGCACGTTCTCCAGCACCGTGCATTGCGGCAGCAGGTGATGATCCTGAAACACGAAGCCGACATGCCGATTGCGGAACGCGGCCTGTTGCGTCGGATTCATCGCATGCGGATCTTCACCCTGCAACGTGACGGTGCCGCGGGTGGGGGTATCGAGCGCACCGAGCAAATAGAGCAGCGTGCTTTTGCCGGCCCCCGACGGCCCGGTGATGGCGAGGGCCGATCCCCGTTCCAGAGCGAAGTCGACCCCGTGCAGAATGCGGAGTTCGCCGTCCGGTGTGGGATAGCTCTTCTCCAATCCGCGCGCAACAAGCGTGGCAGTCATGCGTGTCGAATCTCCCGGCAATGGCAGTCCCGATGGTTTCTGCCATCTTCAACCCTGCCCGCGGAGATTTCTAGTGTGCAAGAGGGAACGGCAACCGCGCGGTGAGAAGACGCGAGATTAGAGAGTCAGTTTCACGTTCGGGAATTCCAAAGTGAGCGGCACGGCGCTAGCCGCCGGTTCCTGATTCGTTCTCGACAGGAAGAACCGGCGGCTAGCGCCGTGCCGCTCAGCCTACAGCGACGGTGTTTACTGCGGTGCCATGCGAGGCTTGATGGCGCTGCCGGGGTTTCTGCTCCCGTTCGATTGCGGCGGGAATGTTGGAGCGGGCGTATTGCCGCCTGTGGTCTTGATCCGGTTCGCCGGCCCGCCGGGAATGGGTCCGCCTGCGCGATCGACGACCGGCGGCGGAGGTTGAACTTCTTTATACCCGCGCAGGTTCGGCTTGAAGGGGTTGGGTCCGAAGATATCCGCCACTTTCCGACCAAGGCCTTCGTTATTGACGTTCACTTCCAGAAACGCATACTGCGTGGTGATCGTCCCCGCGGGATCGACCAGGCTGACGAACTTCGGCAGGTACTTCTCCGTGTCGAGCACGATATCGGCCCGAATGAAGTTCTGGGCGTCTTTGGCCTGCAAGGGAATTGCCGTGATGCGGGCGTATTTCTTCTCGGGATCGTACTGAATCAATTCCATCTGAAAGCGTTGCTTCGCCGCGGCGGCTTTCATTCCGAACAGGAACGGCAGCGGGCTCTCGATAATGTTGACTCCCTGCATCTCTTCGGGAAGGGGAATGGATTCAAATTGTTTCTCGACTTCGTTGATCATCAAGACTTTCTTGCCGTCGCAGATCCATTTTTCGTCGCGGTCGGCAGTGAGCGAGTAAGGCTCATTCTCTTTCGTCTTGTTCCGGCTGACCGCACCCTTAGCCGGTGGCATTCCTTTCAGATCGATGCGGCCCTTATCGGGGGCTTCAAAATGGAATTCGCCCGCAGCACGGGCATCGGTGGCGAACACCGAATTGCTGCGCGACCGCATGTGTGTGCCGTCCAGCGTTTTGATCTTGGCGGAGCTGACTTCCCACTCCCGCAAGATCACTTCCAGTTGTCGGCGCATTTCCGCTTGCCGTCGTAATTCCGCTTCCTGCTGCGGAGTGGGCTTGGCGGGCGCGGCGGCTTGGGCCGCGTTGCCGGCGGCTGGACGTGGTCCATTCCCTGCCGGTGCGACATTTCCGCGGAGCTGCACTTTGGCAGAGCCCGGTTGACCTTGTGCCAACACCATGCCGGTAGCGAGAGTCAGGGTCGCGAGAAACGCCCCTGCGAACGTGCGAAGACTGCGTGTCATAGCACCGGTCATCCTGATCGGTAGTCGGCCCGTCGAGCGCGCACAAGCGCACGCCCACTCAGATCGGGGCGGCGGATTCTATCGGCGACCCGCATTCTGGCCTAGACCGATTTTCTTGGCGCTCAACCGGGATCAGAAGAGAAGAAAGGAACCACGGAATACACGGAGAATACGGAAAGGAGAAGGAAAAAGAAGTGAGAAAATACGATCGCAGCCGTACCCTGTCCAAACTCATTCGCTTTTTCCTTGCGCGTCTCTCCCTGATTTCCTTCCGTGTCCTCCGTGTCCTCCGTGGTTCCTTCTCCGAATTCCCTCTCTGAGCCAAAACGAAGAAGCCCAGAGAACGCATTCCCTGGGCTTCTGTTTCATTCGCGAACTCGGTCGGAACCGAGATCAATCATCGTAATCCACGGTGATCACGCCGCGGGACGACGTGATTTCGACTTCGTAGCTGCCGAAGTCGTAGGTGATCTTGCGACCGTTCCGCTTGCACTTGGTTTCGTAGCAATCGCACGGCGGAACGCAGATGCGAATGAATACGCAATCGGCAGCGCCGCAGGTGTTGCACGGATCCGGACACGGATTCGGCACGGCCACGATCTTCTCCACCGCACACGGGTGGATGTTCTTCAGATCCTTGTAACGGACGTTGCAGTACAGAGCTGCCGGAGCAGCACCCATAATGATCGTCCCCTCGGGGATCGGCGTCGGTCCGGGCGGCATTTGGGCGGCTTGGGCCAATCCAGCGAGCGCCAAAACAGCGCTGCACACCATCGTCATCAACTTCATCGCGGCTCAACCTCCTGAAAAAATCTCGTCCGGGCGACAGCCACTTCAGCCCGAACAAAGTCCAACTCACATTTCATAACCGAATTAGCAAACGCCGCTGCCCGTGGCTTGGCAAGGCGTTTGGAGACAGTTCTCATCAGAGAGTCTTCGACGGTTTCCGATAGCCGACCGGCAGAAACTGCCGATCACCCCTCGTTTCCTTCGAAACTTGTACGATTAGAAGTACTAGGAAAAGCATGCCGAGACAAGCGCCCGCCGGAAAAGTCGCCGCATTTTCCACGAAATGCGTATTCCTCCGGGTCGGCGGGGCGTGTCAGCCGTAGCGCGGAGATTGCCTCGCGATGCCAAAACACAACGCAAACATCGTAAGCATCGCATTTTGACTAAATTCGAGCCGGAGCCGACGCAGAATGGGGCGTTGGTTGAAAGCGGCCGCTGGAGTTCACGGCATTTCGGGGGAAGTGCCTTAAATTGCCGCATTGCCGGGCAGTGGGTCAGTTTGAATCCAAACACGTCGGGGCAGGGGCCCCGACCTATCATTTCCAGTTGATTCTCGCATCCCTAGGTCGGGGCCCCTGCCCCGACTCTTCAAACGGACCCACGACCCACTGCCGCATTCTGCCGGATGGGATTTGCCATTCGAACGGGGCGTGGGATACGATAACACCATGCGACAGGAGACCGGCACGCGGTGAGTTACGGGACATCCCGTCCACGGCGGAGGGCAAGAACCATGATGATGATCACCAACCAGCGTGGCATAGCATTCTGCATTTGTCTCGCGAGTCTTTTTGCATTCGCCGGTTGTGGAGGCGGCGGATCGGCAGCCTCGCCCGGTGCGAAAACGTCTGCCAATGTTACCAGCACCAAGCCGAAGCCGGGCAAAGCGAGTTCCGGTGAGACCACATCCAGCGTGGTGAAAGTTGACGCCGACGGTCGCAAATGGCTGGGTGACATCCCGGTCGATGTCTTTTTCGACGACCCCCTCGCCGTCGTCGCCGATTCTGCCAAGGTCGCCCCGACCACCCCCATGGCAGCGGCCGATACGCCGGCGACCACCACCACCGAGACACCAGCACCCGCCACAACCGCGGCCACCGGCGGCAGTGGAAACCATTGGAAAGACCTGATTTCAATCGATCAGTTGCAGTCGGAAACGAAGCGGATTCGGAACCATCTCACCGTCGCGCTGCAATCGGGCGGCACTTACAACGGACACTACAAGGAACTCCAGGTGGATGGAGCCGTCCTGGCGGCAATCGCGAACATCGTCGCCGCGTACCCCGAAAGTGTCACCTGGAAACCGAACGCGAAATTCATTCGTGATTATGGCCTGCAACTCAACGAATCCTCCAAAGCCCTCGGCAAGGAAGCCTACGAAAAGTCGCAAGCCGCGTCCGAAAAGGTGCTGGCGGTTCTCGATGGCAATGCACCGAGCGATGACAACATCGCCCCGCAGCGGCCGTTCGGTGAAGTGGCCAGCCGGGCCGGGGTGATGAAGCGGATCGAGAAAGCCTCCGAGTGGATGCGGTCAAACATCGCCACCGAGGGCAAGTTTAAGAGCGAGCTCGAACAGATTCAGAACGAGGCCACGATCATTGCCACTCTTGGCACGGTGGTCACCGACGAGAGCTATGAATCCGCCGGTGAAGATGACTACAAGGGCTGGGCGAAGAACCTGATCGACGGGGCGCGTGAAGCCGCACAATCGACGCAGGATCAGGCATTTCCGAAGTTCCAAAGTGCGATCAACAAGATCAACAAAGCCTGCCAGGATTGCCACGCCAGCTACGGCAACGGCTAGGAAGCCCACCCAGTCCAAGGGGTGGCTCTCTTTTCGCATCAATTGAACGGAGTGCGGCGTGAACTCATTCTTCCTGAAAACGATCTTCGGCTGCTCACTGGTATTCATGGCCGGAATCGCTCTCGCCGCGGAATCGATTGAACTGAAAACCGGACAGCGGGTCGAAGGGGACGTGCTGAAAGAGCAGCCGGACGCGGTTTATATCGATCTTGGCGTGGAAGTGATCCGCATTCCAACGGCGCAGATCAAATCCCGCAGCAAAGTCGGCGAGAAGCCGGACAGTGAGCCGACCGCGGTGGTCGAATCCGCCAACGGAAAACTCTACCAGGTGGCATCGCTGCCGCGGAAAAGCATTCGCGATCTCGCCGATCAGTTTGGCGAAGGCGTGGTCCTGATTCAAACTCCCGGCGGATTGGGGTCCGGTTTTCTGGTCACCGAATCCGGCTTCTGCGTGACGAACTATCACGTCGTGGAAAAGGAAACCCGCATTGCGGCGACCGTGCTCCACCGCGGGGTGAACGGCGAATTCAATCGCCAGCGGATCGATGACGTTCGCATTATCGCCCTGAATCCGTTCTTCGATCTGGCCCTGTTGCAGTTGCCGAAGCAGGACAACCTCAAATTCAAGCCGGTGTATCTCGCCCGCGATGACGCGCTGCATGACGGCGAGGAAGTCTTCGCCATCGGCAATCCGCTCGGGTTGGAGCGGTCCATTTCGCAAGGGATCATCGGCACCAAAAACCGCAACGTCCGCGGCATGGTCTACATTCAAACCACGGCGGACATCAATCCGGGCAACAGCGGCGGACCGCTCTTCAATGCCCGCGGCGAAGTGATTGGTGTCACCAATATGAAACTGTTGTTTTCGGAAGGCTTGGGCTTCGCGATTCCGATTCCCTATCTGAAATTGTTCCTCGACAACCACGAAGCCTTCGCGTTCGATCGCAACAATCCGAACACCGGTTACCGCTATCTCGATGCCCCTCGTCGCACGCGCCCCGCGGAAAAGTGAGCGCTCCACGATCCGTCCGGCGATATAGCTTGCGGTTTCGTGCTCAACGCCGATTTCGTAGCGTGGCAACCAACTTCCCCGAAACCCGCCGCCCGTCAACCGGGTACGCGGCAGTGGGATGTGGCATCAGAATCACATAAACCGCGCGAACGGGCTCGGTTCTGGATTGTCGGCGACACATTCTCTCGTCAAGATAACGCAACATCAGCGTTTCAGGGCGGAAGCGCCTTACCGGGGAGTTTCCCGGCCGCCTGTCAAAAACGGAGTCACCCTTTGCCGTCACGGTTCTCGTCTGCACCGTCGGCGATCGGGTCTATTGAGGGATGGGATCGATTTATGCGCACGTTGTGGCTGCGTCCGTTCGTACTCTTGCTGGCGGGCCTGTCGGCAGGTTTTACTTTCCCCGGGTCGACTTGGGCTGCTGAAGAAGACGATGTCGTCGTCGCCGAACAGCTTTTGCCGCCGGAAACACTTATCTTCCTGTCGGTTCCCGATGTCCCCGCGCTCAACGAAGCGATGAGCGACTCGGTGTATGGCCGTCTGCTGGCGGATCCCAAGCTGCAGCCGTTCCTCGATGATGTGCGGGCGAAGCTCAAAGAAGTTTCCGCGAAACTCCAGGAAGAAGTCGGCGTCACGCTGGAAGATCTTCAGAACCTGCCTCAGGGCGAGATCACGTTCGCCGTGGTGGAAAAGCCCGCGAGGAAACTCGCCGCCGTGCTGATGCTGGACGCCGGTGACCAGACGGAAACACTCGACAAACTGATCGAAAAAATGGACGGAGCGCTGGTCGCGCAAGGGGCCGATCATTCCACGCAGGAAGTCGGCGAAGTCGAAGTCCACGTTTACAAGCTGCCCGGCGGCGATGAAAACCCGATCAAGACGCTCGCTTACTTCACCGACGAAGGCTACATCGTTTTCTCGACGGAAGTCGCGGCCCTCAAATCGGTCATCGAACGCTGGAACGGTGACAGCGAAGAAACGCTCGCCAAGCAGGAAGTCTTCACGTACATCATGAAGAAGTGCGTCAACGGCGAAGACGAACCGTTGTCGAAGATGTACATCAATCCGATCGGTCTCGTGCAGGCCGGTATCGGCATGGTGCAGGGCCAGAATCCGCAGGCCGGTCTCGTGCTCGGCATGCTGCCGATCCTCGGACTCGACCACCTCAAAGCCATCGGCGGGACGATGAATCCCGGCAATGACGACTACGACTACGATGCCAAGACGTTCATTTATGTCGATCAGCCCGTCTCCGGTGTCCTCGGCGTCTTCAACTTCCCGGCCGCCGAACAAACCCCGCCGGCTTGGGTTTCCGACAAAGTGGCCTCTTTCACCGGCATGAACTGGTCCGTGGAAGAAGCTTACTCCGCGGTCGAAACCATCGTCGACCAGTTCCAGGGACCGGGGGCTTTGGCCCGCGTGCTGGACGGTTTCGCCGATGATACGGATGGTCCGCAGATCCATCCGAAGAAGGACATCATCGATCAACTGTCTGGTGCCATTCAGGTGGTGACGGACGTGGCGAAGGCCGATGCCGCGAATCCGCAGATTCCGTTAATGGCGATGGTCGTCGGTCTGAAAGACGGCGCGCAAGTGCAGAAGACGCTGGCGAAAGCGGCAAAGGCCGATGGCTTCCCCGGCCGGACGCGACAATTCGAAAGCAAGACCGTCTACGAATTCCCGGCGAACGATTCGACGTTCTCGGTCGCGGTGTCCGGCAACGCCCTGCTGCTGGCCACCGACAGCAAGCTGCTCGAAACGGCCCTCACCGGGAAGACTGCCAAGCCGCTGTCGGCCTCGGCGGAATACAAGGCGCTGACCAAATCCTTCCCGAAGAAGACGTCGATCATCAGCTTCCAGCGATCGGAAGGGCAGATCAAGATGCTTTACGACACGCTGCGCAACGGCGACAACGACAAGTTCGAAGGCATCGACCTGAAGAAGTTGCCCGAATGGTCCGCCATCGCAAAGTACTTCCGGGCGCAGGGAACCTATGCCGTGCCGGACAAGAAGGGGGCCTTGTTCGTCGGTTTTGCCCTCGGTTCGCCTGAGTAAAGTCCGTTTTCCCCGACGGAGATGAATCTGCGGAAGGCTCGGCGTGGTGCTCCTCGTCGGGCCTTCCGTTCATTTCCGGCAGGTGAAAATGGGTTGAATCGAAACCCGCCGTGGACCCGCGGGGTTAGATCCTGGTCAATCTGCCTTTCTCACGTGCCATTCGTCCTGAAATTCGAGGGTGATCATGCAACCAAAGTCGCTGTTCTGGGCCGCCGGCGTGGCCGTCGCGCTCGCTGCTCCCCACCTGAGTTCGGCTCAGGAAGGCGTTCCGCAGCCGGAAGAGTTGTTCAAGCAGCTCGACAAGAACGGCGACGGCAAGATCACCAAAGAGGAGGTTCCGGAAGATCAGCGCCGGTTCTTCGACCGTTCCCTCCGCGTCGGCGACAAAAACGACGATGGGGCCCTGACGAAGGAGGAATTCCTGCAGGCCAGCAAGCCGCCGGAAGCGGGCAACATTCCCCTCACACCCGGCGGTGGTCCGGGGGGCGATCGGCGCGGCGATGCCAAACAGCGATTCGAAATGATGGACAAAAACAAAGACGGCAAGATCACCCTGGAAGAAGTCCCCGAGCCGTTTCGCGATCGGATGAAGGGCGTGTTTGATCGCCTCGGCAAGACCGAGCTGACTTTGGACGAGTACGGCCGGGCGCTGGGTGGCCCCGGCGGTGGAGCAGGCATGCCCGAACCCGGTGCCCTCTTCGCGCGGTTCGACAAGAACAACGACGGCAAGCTCACGAAGGACGAAATTCCCGAAGAGTTCAAAGAACGGATGGCCCAGGCCTTTGAGCGGTTGGGCACGAACGAAATTACCCGCGAGCAATTCCAGGAAATGTCCCGCCGGATGATGGCACAGGGTGGGAATCCGCCGGGCAACCCCCCGGGTCAACCGCCGCGTGAGGGTGGCGAAGGACGACGGATGCTGCCCACGTTCATTCGTCTGCTCGACACCGACAACGATGGCCGCCTCTCGAAAGCGGAATTGGCGAAGGCGACCGACAAATTTGCGGAGCTGGATGAAAACGGCGACGGCCAACTCGACCCGCGCGAACTGATGGGACCGCCCCCCGGTGGGCTCGCCATGTCGCCCGGCGGCAATCCGGAGATGCGTCGTCCCGGTGGTGACCGTCCGCCCACGGGAACTCCCGGACCATTCTTCGCGCAAATGGACCGCAACGGCGATGGCAAGATTTCCAAAGACGAAGCTCCCGAACGGATGAAAGAAGTCTTCGCCCGTCTCGACAGCAACAACGACGGTTTTCTGTCCGCAGAAGAAATGCAGGCGGCCGCCGAGCGTTTCCCGAATCGCCCGGGGGCCAACCGCCCCCGCCGCCCCGCTTCGGAAGAAAAAAAGGCGGAATAGCGTTTTTACAAGCCCGAAGCGCCAGCGCCGGGTGTATTCGCAATTCAAGACACCCGGCGCTGGCGCTTCGGGCTCGTGGGGGAATCTATGAGAGCTTCTGTGCGCGACGTTGCCGATGCGTGCGCAGGGCGTCGAGCGCCGCGGTCATGTCCGGCGGCAAGGGGGCTTCGAAGGTAAGCCGGTTACCGTTGACCGGGTGATCGAAACTCAGCCGGAACGCATGCAGCGCCTGCCGTTCGATGAATTCCTGATCGTCATCCGGCGGGACATTGTCGATGAGATCCGACAGATGGAGCGCCGACCGGCCTTCATAGAGTCGGTCCGCTACCACCGGGTGACCGAGATGGTGCATGTGGACGCGCAACTGATGCGTGCGTCCCGTTTGCGGACAGAGCCGCATCCAACTGAAGCCGTTGAATCGTTCGAGCACTTCATAATAAGTCGAAGAATGCCGGGAATTGCCGCCCGGCGGGCAAACCATCATTCGTTCGCGGTTCCGCTGGCTCACGCGGACGTGGGTCTCGATGTAATCGCGATCGAACTCGACTTCCCCCCAGACAATCGCCCGGTATTCTTTTTCGACAGTCCGTTCTTCGAACTGCTTGCTCAGGTGGTGGTGGATGGTATTGTCCTTCGCGACCACCAACACGCCGCTGGTGTCCCGATCGAGGCGATGCACAATCCCGGCGCGGTGCTTCCCCGCCACATCGCTGAGTTTGTCGAAGTGGAACTGCAGCGCCCCGGCAAGCGTGCCGTGATAATTCCCGCGGCCGGGATGCACGATCATATTCGCCGTCTTGTTAATGACGATGAGGTAATCGTCGTCGTACATCACATCCAGCGGGATGTCTTCCGGCTCGATCGTGTTGTCCGGCGTTTCGGGCAACCGGAATTCAACGACGTCGTTGACCCTGAGCCGCCGGGCAATTTTCACCGACAAACCGTTGACGAGGACGGCTTCACTTTCAATGGCGCGTTGAAATGCCATGCGGCTGAAGTTGGGAAACAACCGGCTGAGGTAATGGTCGAGCCGCCAACCGTGCGCGCGGGCCTCGACCGTGACCTTCAAAGTCTCTTTGGTCGGATCTCCCACGGGGGGGACGAACCCTTCTTCGGGCTCCGGTTCGGGTTCCAGTTCGGGTTCGATGGTATTCATCGCGATAGTTTACCAGCCCCGAGCACCGACGTCGCGGGGAGAGGTGAAAGCAGTGCAAAGTGGTTCATGAAAAGTGCAAAATGAAAAGTGATAGGTGACATCGCCGAGAGTCGTCGATCTTCCACTTTGCATTTTGCACTCCGCACTTTGCGCTGCCTTTCTCCCTCGAAATATCGGCCATTCATCCCATCGCGGCCATGCTCGGTTGCATCCCCCTTGTGGGTGACGTAGCCTACTTGCACGTCACAGGTTGCGTTCACTTGGCGTTCGCCCGGTTTCGTGGGGACCGCGTTCCGATGATTCTCACCGGCAGCGAAATCAAAGCCCAGATGGGGCAAAACATTGTCATCGATCCGTTCGATGAAAAGCTGCTGAACCCCAACAGTTACAACCTGCGGCTGCACGACGAACTGCTGGTTTACGAGGAAATCGTCCTCGATATGCGGCGGCCGAACCGCTATCGGCGGTACGTCATCCCACCGGAAGGACTGGTGCTACAGCCGCGGCAATTGTACCTCGGCCGGACCGTCGAACGGACCGAGACGCATAATCTGGTCCCCATGCTGGAAGGCCGATCTTCCATTGGCCGCTTGGGGTTATTTGTGCATGTGACGGCGGGCTTCGGCGACGTGGGCTTTTGTGGATATTGGACGCTCGAAATGTTCGCCGTCCACCCCATCCGCGTCTATCCCGGTGTGCCGATTTGCCAGATTTTCTATCACACCATCGAAGGGGATGTGACCGAATACCGGGGCGGAAAATACCAGAACAATCACGATATTCAGGCCAGTTTGCTGTTCAAGGAATTCCAGGAGCCGAGCCGCGATCAGCAGATGCGACTTTTCGGACAGGAAGTGACCGAATAGCGTCCTTTCATCAATAATTTCCCTTGGGAAGTGGCGGTCACGCGCGAGGAAATCGGGAAATCGACTTTTGGCCAGTCCCCGCAAGCGCCGAATGGACTAGAATACTTCATGAGATTCGAGTACCAACAAGTACGAAATTTGGACCTTTCGTCGCAAACGGCACATCCGTCAAGATCGGGTGAATTCTGTCCGCGACGGTCGATTGCCGGTTCTCAACTGTATTCGCCCCGGATATAGTCGAAAGCGCCTTTGCACTTCTGGGGAGTCTCCCGCATGCCTGCATTTCTGGTCCCGCTTGATGCCGCCGGGTGCGTGATCCCTTTGGAAAAGGCGATTTTGCTCATCGGTCGGCAGGCCGATTGCGACGTATCGCTCACGACCAGCCGCAAAATTTCCCGACGTCATTGTGCCGTGGCGGTGGTCAACAATACCGTGATCATTCGCGATCTCGGCAGTACGAATGGCGTGACCGTGAATGGCACGCGCGTCGAGAAAGAAGCGATCCTGTCCCTGGGAGATGAAGTCACCATCGGCGATGTCCGCTTTCGATTCCAGAAGGAATTGAATACGGCGAAGCAGGCCCCGATGAAGGTCACCGCTCCACCGCAGCGAAGTATTGCCACGGTTGAATCCGACCACTTCGATGATCCTGTGGCCCTCCCCGACGAAGACCTCGACTTCGCGGTCGAACCCTCGATCCCCCGCATGAGGAAGCTGTCCTCAAAAACAGCGTCGGATTACGACGATTCCGGAGATTCCGGCCCACTGGTACCGTTTCAGCCCTCGGCAGAAAAATTCCAGCCGCTGTCTTCGTCTTCCGACAGCCTTTGATTGTCGCGCGTCTTTCCAATGGGGCGACACCACCCGTTCACACTCGGCGGCATGCGGGATTTCGGGTAAACTCTCGGAGTCTCTCGTCTTCCGTTTCTCCCGAGTGCCGGCATGAATCCCGCGGTTTCCGATTATCTCCAAACGCATCAGGATCAGTTCCTCGACGAACTGAAGACGCTGCTGCGGATTCCGTCGGTGAGTGCCGACCCGGCGTTTCTCCCGGCGATGACGCAAGCCGCGGAGTTTCTGCGCGATCAGTTCGTGGGTCTTGGCTTCACGACCGAGATCGTAAAAACCGCGGGGCATCCGATTGTGTATGCCGAGTGGTTGAACGCCCCCGGTAAGCCGACGGTGCTGATTTACGGCCACTACGACGTGCAGCCGCCGGACCCACTGGATCTGTGGACGACGCCGCCGTTTGAACCGACGATTCGCGATGGAAAAATCTACGCCCGTGGTGCCACCGACGACAAGGGCCAGTTCTTCACGCACATCAAAGCCGCGGAAGCTTGGATCAAAGCGACCGGTTCGCTGCCGGTGAATTTGAAATTCGTCATCGAAGGGGAAGAGGAAGTCGGCAGTAATAACCTCGATCAGTTTCTTGAATCGAACAAACAGAAGCTGAAAGCCGATGTCGCCGTCATCAGTGACACGAGCCAATATGCTCCCGGCATCCCCGCGATCACTTACGGTTTGCGCGGCATCATTGCCTGTGAAGTGACGCTCACCGGCCCGAAAAAAGACCTGCACAGCGGTATCTATGGCGGTGCGGTTGCTAATCCCGCGAACATGCTGGCCCGGTTGATCGCTCAATTGCATGACGATCAGGGCCGCGTGCAGATTCCAGGCTTCTATGATGATGTGCTGGCACTCACCACCGCAGAACGAGAACAGTTCGCGGCGTTGCCATTCGACGAAAAGGCGTTCCTCAATGAAGTCGGTTCGCCCGCAACTTGGGGCGAAGCCGGTTTCACATCGCTCGAACGGCGGTGGGCACGACCGACGTGTGATGTGAACGGCATCACTGGCGGTTATCAGGGCGTCGGACCGAAGACGATCATCCCGTCGAAAGCGTCGGCGAAGATTACCTGCCGGTTGGTGCCCCATCAGAACCCGGAGAAACTGCTCGTCGCGCTGGAGGCGTTTCTGAAAGCCCGTTGTCCGGCTGGAGTGACGCTTTCGTTTCAGTCGAACCACGGTTGCCCGCCGTTCGTGTTCGATCCGACGAACAAGTACATTGATGCCGCCCGCACGGCGATCACAACCGCATTCGGAAAACCTCCGGTGCTGATGCGCGAGGGCGGCTCCATCCCCGTGGTCGCGACGTTCCAGCAAATCCTCGGCCTCAGCACGCTGCTGCTCGGTTGGGGGCAGAACACCGACAACCTTCACAGCCCGAACGAACATTTCACCGTCGCCGATTTTCACCGCGGCATCCATGCGAATGCCGCGTTGTGGCCCGAACTTCCCACCGCATAGCGGTCTCTTCCACGGATTGGAACAGTAGGAACGTCATGCTCGATTTGCAGTTTTTGTGCGACCACCTCGACGCCGTGCGGACGAATTGCCGGAACCGTGGGGTGACGGTCGATCTGGAGAACGTGCTGCCGCTGCGCGATAAGCGGAATGCGTTGATTCTCGAAGCCGACAAGACGCGGCAGGAACAGAAGACGCTGGCGGCGCAGATTCCAAAGGCGGACGCCGCTTCCAAACCGGCACTCGTCGAACGGGGTCGGCAACTGAGGGAAGCGGTCGCAGCGTTTGAAGTCGAACAGAAAGAGATCGAAGCGCAACTCCGCGCGGTGCAGTGCAGCGTTCCAAACATGACGCACGCCGATGCACCCGTGGGGGCGCTCGAGTCCGACAACAAGGTCGTCCGCACATGGGGGACGCCACCGAAGTTCGATTTCAAGCCGCTCGATCATGTCGATCTGTGCGAGAAGCACAAACTCGTCGATCTCGAGGCCGGCGCACGGGTCACCGGTCACGGGTTCTACTTTCTGAAGAATGAAGGCGCATTGCTGGAACTGGCGCTGGTGCAATACGCCGTACAGAAACTGATCGCGCACGGTTTCACACTGCACATCACGCCGGACCTGGCCCGTATCGATGTCCTCGAAGGGACCGGTTACCAGCCGCGCGGCAACGAAACGCAGATCTACAGCATCGCCAACACCGACCTGTGTCTCGTTGCCACCGCGGAGATCACGCTCGGCGGTTCACTCAAGGATCAGATTCTCGACGTCGCCGATCTGCCGCTGAAATACGCCGGGATTTCGCACTGTTTCCGGACGGAAGCGGGAGCCCACGGTAAGGCGTCGCGCGGGATTTATCGCGTGCATCAATTCACGAAGGTCGAGATGTTCGGCTTCACGGCCCCCGATCTCGCGGCGTCCGATGCCCTGCATGCCGAGATCGTGGCCATCGAAGAGGAAATCTTCCAGGGCCTGAAGATTCCGTATCGTGTGCTCGATATCTGCACGGGTGATTTGGGTGGTCCGGCTTACCGCAAGTTTGATCTCGAAGCGTGGATGCCCGGCCGCAACGAATACGGCGAAGTCACTTCGGCGTCGAACTGCACCGACTTCCAGGCCCGTCGGTTGGGTACACGCTGCAAATCGCCGGACAAGAAGGGAACACAGTTCGTCCACACGCTCAACGGCACCGCGGTCGCCGTCACCCGGGCGATGATCGCCATCATCGAGAACTATCAGCAAGCCGACGGCACGATTGTCATCCCCGAAGTGCTGCGGATGTGGGTGGGGAAAGACCAGATCGGATGAAGTACGGAATGATGAGTGATGATCGATGAGTCAGATCGATGGTCATTCTCTTTGTGGCTCATCCTTTATCACTCATAACTCCTCACTTTATCGGCGTTCCATGCTCGCCTCGTTTGTTTTGCAGCTCATCGCCGGTATCAGTCTGATGTGGACACTGATGCCGCGGCGCCAGGTGACATCCGGTTTTTTTCGCATTCAGATGTTGCTTGTGCTCGGGTTGAGCGTGGTGGTCGTGCTGACCGCCGGCCGCTTTGAAGCCGCACCCAAACTAGGCATGCTCATTGGTGGTATTGGCGTTGGAATGGTGATCGCCGCATTCGTTGGATCAGTGTTCTGGACTTTGGAACGCCGTGTTGCCGGTGCCGTCATTTGCTTCGCCATCAACATCGTCGCGATGGCTGCGGTTGTGCAAATTGGATTCAATGGATTACCAAATGCTGGCGCTTTGCCGCTGGCGTCATTGTTGGCGACCTCCGGTGTTCTGGGCGGCACGGTGACTGGGATGCTGCTCGGCCATTGGTATCTCACCGCGCCGACGATGTCGATCTTGCCACTAACCAAGTTGACGCAGGTGCTGCTGATCTGCGTTCTGGTGCGACTATCGGTTTCCGCCCTGTGCTGGTGGACCGGCGGGGACGCGATTCACGGTTCATTGTTGTGGAGTTGGTTCGCCCTGCGGTGGATTGCCGGGATTCTCGCGCCACTCCTCCTTTGCGGAATGACCCTGCGTATTTTACGCTATCGGAATACTCAAGCAGCGACAGGAGTGTTATTTGCCGCGGTGATTCTGTCGTTCATCGGCGAGATGTCGGCGACACTGCTGTCGAGTGAACTGCACCGTCCTTACTAAGTTTCACGCCTTCACGTTTTGACAGCGGATTCCGTCCCCGTGCATGCTCACTTTGACTGCCCCAAGTGTCTGAAGAACGACGACGTTGAAATCGGTTCCACGACCTCGACGATCGCGTGCCGGCATTGCGGGTGGACCAAGGCCGTCGATGAGCGGGTTTACTCCGCCGATTGCCCGCACCACTGCCTGATCTGCGGTTGCGATGATCTGTGGCGACAGAAGGATTTCCCGCCGCAATTGGGCTTGGCCATCGTCGCGACGGGGATCATCAGCAGTACGATCGCCGTCGCCTACATGCAGCCGACGGTCGCCCTCGGCATTCTGATGGCGTTTGCGCTCGCCGATATGGCTCTGTTTGCCGTGATGAGCGATGCGCTCGTGTGTTACCGCTGCCACGCCCGTTACCGCGGCGCGGTCATTGGTAAAGAGCATCCGAAGTTCGATCTCGAACTCAACGAGCGCTACCGGCAGGAAGCCGCGCGAATGCAGAAGCAGGCGGGACAAACTTCGCCGCGGTGAGGAGTGATCCTGCTGTTTTCGGACGCTGCGACGGTTTGGTATGATCCGATGAGCGAGTTGTCCCGAGGAGTTGACCATGGTCTCCGAGCAAGCTCAATCCGTCATTCGTCGCGCGAAAGCGTTGTACGAGTCTTCGTTGCGAAGTGAATACGAACGGCGATTTCCAAACCGGTTCCTGTGCATTGAACCTGATTCCGGAAAGAGTTTCCTCGCAGATACTTTTGACGCCGCTGTCAATGCGGCCCTCGACGAATATCCCGAACGATTGACCTTCACCTTACAGATCGGTCAACCTGCCGCTCTTCATCTCGGAGTGCTGGGGCTGTGAAGGGAATCGTTGACGGCGCACGTCGAGCCTTGATCGAAGTGCAGGTTCGGCCGGGGCAACAGCAGCCGTTTGTACCGCTGGGAGCCTGGATCGATACGGCTTTCAATGGCAGCCTGGTCGTTCCGCGCGACGACATCGAGCGCCTTGGTTTACGAGCGACCTCGACAACAGAAGCCATTCTGGCGGATGGCGCGACGATTGAATTGGAAACGTTTGAATGCAATCTGGAGTGGTTTGGCTCGCTCTACCGCATTCAGGTGATTGCTTCCGATAGCCGTTTGCCATTGCTCGGAACGTCTCTACTCGCGGGGCATCGATTGATGGTCGATTATGGATCTGGTGAAGTAACTCTCGATTAGGCATCGCGAACTGGAAGTCGGCGGGCTTGTCGAATCGAAGGTTCTGATCGCACAATCTATGGGTTCCCTTTCGTAATTCTGCAAGGCCGTTTTCCGGTGGACCTTCCGTCGTCGCGGCTCTACGAAGATCTTGCCGACTCGTTTCGCGGTGAATTGCTGATCGATCCGGTGGCCCTCGCGGCGTATGCCTGCGACGGCAGCCTGTTCGAGCGGCAACCCTTCGCCGTGGCGTGCCCGCGCGATCGTGACGATGTCGCCACCATCGTCCGCTATGCCGCAGAACATGAGTTGACGGTCATTCCCCGCGGTGCGGGAACGGGTTCCGTCGGCGGGGCGATTGGTTCCGGGATCGTGCTGGATCTGTCGCGATTTCTGCGGAACATCGGTCCGATTGTGGAGGACACGATCTGTGTCGAAGCGGGTGTGGTGCTGGACGAATTGAACCGGCATTTGCGCCCGCTGGGCTGGATGTATGGGCCGTCGCCCATGACCGCGGCGACCACCACCATCGGCGGCATGCTGGCGGTGAATGCGACCGGAACCCGCTCCCTCGCCGTTGGCTCGACAATGGATTCCGTCGTCTCGATGGAGGTGGTCTTAGCCGATGGTCGTTGTGTGATCCTCTCCGACACCGACAGAAACGGGGAAGCGACAATTCCGGCCGAGATCGCGGTTCCCGTATTACGTTTGCTGGACGATCAACGCTCGAATCACAATGCGTGTGGCAACCGCTGGAACGGCATCGCCACCGACGATGCGGTCCACTGGCCGCGATTGCTGGTGGGATCGGAAGGGACGCTCGGCGTCATCACTTCGGCAACTTTGCGATTGCAACCGCTGCCGACCGGTCGTGGAACCGTGCTGCTGGCTTTTCCTTCACTGGAAGCCGCGATCGATTCCGTGGCGGGACTGGCGGCGACGCCGATTTCCGCCTGCGATTTGTTCGACCGGCGGTTGATTTCGCTCGCCCGGGAAACTCATAGCCCGTGGGTGGATTTGTTTTCGCCCGATGCCGAAGCGGCGTTGCTCATCGAGTGGTTCGCCGCTTCCGACTCCGAACGGACGAACATACTGGATCAGGTCCTGGCAGTGGTCGCCGCGACGGGCAATGCCGCACAGGTCTGCCGGATTGTGCTCGATAACGACGAGGTCGAAGCGTTATGGACGATGCCGGCGAGTTTGCTCGCGATGCTTTCACGTCTTCCAGGAAACACCAGACCGCTGCCTGTCATCGCCGATCTCACGGTTCCGGTGGCGCAATTTGAAGCTGCCGTCGTGCAGATTCAGCGAGTGTTACAACATCACGGACTGACCGCGTCGCTCCATGCCCATGCGGCCATCGGTTCGCTGCATTTCCGCCCGCTCGCACCGCTTCCGTCCGCGGAATCCGCCCCCATGTGGCGCGACGTCATGCAGGAAGTGGCCGCCGTCGTGAAAGCCTTGGGAGGCCGTTGCGGCGGCGGCCGCGGCTCGGGACTCGCCTGGTCGGAAACCGGTGGCGACCGCGCAGTCAGTCAGGCCATCAAAGATTTCTTCGATCCCCGCGGCGTACTGAATCCCCACTTGCAAGCGAATGAGCAGGACACTTCCCACGCCGATCCGTTTCGAACAGCAAGCTTGCCCCCATTGCAGCCACTCTTGCTGAATTGGTCCGGGCGTGACGATGTCATTCCGGAGAGTCAGCGCTGCAATAGCTGCGGCCAGTGCCGGACAACAGATCCGGCCGAGCGCATGTGCCCGTTCTTTCGCGAGTCGTACGATGAACTCGCCAGTCCGCGTGCCAAAGCGAACACCATTCGGCAACTTTCCTCGTTACCCGCGGAGGTCGATGCCTGGGAAACGCCCTCGGGACGGCGGTTGCTGGAAACGTGCTTCAACTGCAAACAGTGTGAATCGGAGTGCCCCACCGGTGTGGATATCCCGCGGCTGATGATCGAGGCGAAAGCCCAGCGGGTGGCGATCCACGGATTATCCCGGTCGCAGTGGTACCTGTCGCGCATCCCCGACTGGATGCCGTGGCTGCGTTATGGGGCGGTGGCTTTCCGGCCCTTCTTGCGTCGCGCGTGGTTTCGCTGGCTGGTGGAGCGATTCACATCCATCACCCGGCACCGCCGATTTCCCACATGGCGAACGAAGCCCTTCCTGCAAACCGCGCCGCGCGCCTGGCGGACTCCCCCCACGACTTTGAACGACCGCGTGGTGATCTACTTCGTCGACCATGTCGCCAACTGGCATGAACCCGAGATCGCACTTTCCGCCGGGCGAATTCTCGAGCACCACGGCTTTCATGTGTATGTGCCGACGGACCAGGTGCGGGCGGGGATGGACCTCGTGACGTGCGGCGACCTGGAACGCGCTCGGGGGCTCGCCGAGAAAAACGTCGCGGTGCTGGGAGAATTTGCCCGCGCGGGTTGCCCGATCGTCTGCACGGAACCTTCCGCGGCGCTCTGCCTGAAAGTGGAATACCCGCGGCTGATTGATCACCCGGACGCCGTGCATGTGGCCAAAACCACTCAGGATATCGGACATTTTCTGCAGCAATTGCACGCCGCGAAGAAATTGCGGACGGATTTCCAACCGCGTCCCACACGGGCGGCGTATCATCAACCGTGCCATTTGCGGGCCATGGGCCCTTCTGCACCGCTGCAGGAATTATGCAGTTTGATTCCGGGAGTGGTCAGTCCTAAAATTGAAGCGGGGTGCTCGGGCATGGCGGGGGCGTTCGGGTGGGCCAAGGAAACGTACGAACAATCCGTGGCGCTGGGCCAACCAGTGGCCCGTGCCTGGGAATCCGTCGCCGCGACGATCGCCCTTTCGGAGTGCAGCAGTTGCCGTCAACAGTTGGAACATCTGACGCATCGCCGGTCACAGCACCCCTTGGTGTTACTGGCGGAAGCGTACGGACTGATCCCGGCGACATCACCATCCACCTGAAGTTTTTCGCCCGCGCCCGTGACCTCGCCGGATGCAATGCGCAAGTCTGGTCGCTGCCCGCAACTGCCACCGTGGCACAACTCCGCGAACGGGTTGCCGCGACGTATCCCCCCCTGGCCTCCCTCGCCGCTCATTTATTCGTCGCGATCAATGGCGATTATGCGGCGGACGAGATCGTCCTGCACAACGGCGACGAAGTGGCGTTCTTTCCTCCCGTCAGCGGAGGGTGAGCACCGTGATCCAACTCACGCACGATCCCATTGATACCCACGCGCTGACGGAATCCGTCCGCTCGCCGCAAGCCGGGGCGGTCGTCCTGTTCCTCGGCACCGTGCGCGAATTCACCGCCGGGCGGCAAACGGTGGCGCTCGATTATGAGGCGTACTCGGCAATGGCCATTCGCCAGATGGAAGCACTCGTCGAACAAGCCCGCGCTCAATGGCCGATCGTGCATGCCGCCATTACGCACCGACTGGGCCGCATGGAACTGGGCGATGTCAGCGTCGCGGTCGCCGTCAGCACGCCGCACCGCCATCAAGCCTTCGACGCGGGTCGGTTTCTCATCGACCAACTGAAAATCGTCGTCCCCATCTGGAAAAAAGAGAACTGGGCCGACGGCACCACCGAATGGGTCCACCCCGCAACCGGAAGCCCAGGGATTCCGATCCCTGGGTCTCCTGCAAGAGGGGAAAAAACATGATGCAACTCCCCCTCATCGACACTTTCGGCCGCCTCCACAACAACTTGCGGATCAGCGTCACCGATCGCTGCAACATCCGCTGTTTCTACTGTATGCCCGCCGAAGACGTCGTTTTCATGGATCGTCAGGACTTGCTGACGTTCGAGGAAATCGAGCGGTTTGTCCGTCTCGTAGTACCGCTGGGCATCACTGAACTGCGGCTCACCGGCGGCGAACCCTTGGTGCGCCGCGACCTCGACAAGCTGGTGCAGATGCTCGCCGCGATTCCGGGCATCACCGATATTGGCCTCACCACCAACGGGTTGCTGCTCGCCGACCAGGCGGAAGCCCTCCACGCGGCCGGACTGCGGCGGATCAACATCAGCCTCGATGCACTCGACCCGGTGAAGTTCAAACAATTCACCCGGCGCGAGGGATACGAACAGGTTCGTGCCGGCATTGCTGCCGCACAGCGGGTGGGGTTCGATCCGATCAAGATCAACGCCGTCTCCGTTCGTGGCATGACGGAAGACGAGATCGTGCCGTTCGGTCACTTCGCGCGGGAAACCGGGATTGAAGTTCGCTTCATCGAGTACATGCCCTTGGATGCCGACAACGCCTGGGAGCGCAATAAAGTCCTCTACGCGCAGGAAATCATCGACCGCTTGTCGGCTGACGTGATGCCGCTCGAACCGGTCGGCGATCAGGATCCCCACGCCCCCGCGTCCGACTTCGCGTTCGCCGACGGCGTCGGCCGCATCGGTTTCATCTCGTCGATCAGCCAGCCCTTCTGCATGAGCTGCAACCGCCTGCGAATCACCGCCGATGGCAAGCTCCGCAACTGTCTCTTCAGCATGGAAGAGACCGACCTGCGAACTCTGCTGCGCAGCGACGCGCCCGACGAACAGCTTTGGACTGCCGTGCGCGCGAGCGTCGCCGCGAAGAAGGAAGGCCACGAAATCAACACGGCCCGCTTCGTGCAACCGCTGCGTCCCATGTACTCCATCGGCGGCTGAGTTGTGATCGCATTGAAGAGTCGGGGCAGGGGCTCCGACCTATAAATGTGGGAATTTCAGTGCAATTTTAGGTCGAGGCCCCCGCCCCGACGCCGTTTTCGAATCTCCCCTGGCTTGTATGATCCCGAATGCGTTTCTACTTCGACAACGCCGCAACGAGCTTCCCGAAATCGCCCGCGGTTTTGGCGGCCGTCGATGCCTATCAGCGAGAATGCGGTGCCGCCGCAGGACGGGGTGGTTACCGTTCCGCCATCGCGGCGGGGAAACTCGTCGAAGGTTGCCGGTCCGAAGCCGCACGGTTGCTGCACAGCGCTGCATCGCGGCTGATCTTCACCTTCAACGGGACTGACGGCCTTAATCAGGCGATCCTTGGAGTCTGCCGTCCCGGTGATCATGTCATCACATCGACGTGGGAACACAACTCGGTTTTGAGACCGCTGCGGTTCCTGGCAGATCGCTTTCAGGTCGAAGTCACGCGGCTGGTCCCGAATGCCAAGGGCCAGGTCACGCCGGACGCCGTCAACCAGGCGCTCACCAGTCGGACACGATTGGTGATCATCCAGCATGCTTCCAATGTCCTCGGCGTCGTGCAGCCAGTCACGGAGATTGCCGATGTCGTCCGCACCCACGGAGCCTTGTGTGCCGTTGACGCCGCACAAACCGCGGGACACCGACCGATTTCGCTGAACGATTCCGCGATCGATTTGTGGATGACTTCCGGACACAAGGGCTTCGGCGGTCCGTTGGGAACCGGGCTCCTTTACATCGGTCCGCGTGTTGAAGAGCAGATCGAACCACGACGCTGGGGAGGAACGGGGACGCAAAGCGAAGACGATCGACAACCCTCCGCGATACCGGACCGCTTTGAATCGGGTAATTTCAATGTCCCCGGTCTCGTGGGGCTCGGCGCGGCACTCTCCGAAGGGACCGATGACATCCTCGCGCAACGGCAGCAGCACGAACGCGCGTTAACCATTGAGCTTTGGGACCAACTCGCCCGCTGCCCGGCCATCACGCTGTATGGACCATCGCCGCAAGACGCGGACCGCATCGGCGTGATCAGCTTGAATGTCGCCGGGCTGGCACCTCACGAACTGGCCACCATTCTGGACGAACACTACGGCATTGAGGGCCGCGCGGGACTGCACTGTGCCCCCGGCGTGCATCGCTGGCTGGGCACGCTCGAAACCGGCGGGACGTATCGCGTCAGTCTGGGACCGGCACACACGGCCGGGGATGTTGCCCATCTTGCACGATCGCTGATCGAAGTCGCCGGCGGCCCTGCAAAGTAGCCATCACGCTCCGCCGTGATGAGCGGATGAACAGAACGCGCGGACTTTGGGAGTTGAAGCCCAGTCGGGCTTCGGAGATCTTCGAGCGGGAGCGTTTTCCACCGATCGCTCATCACGTCGGAGCGTGATGGCTACTTTAGCTACGCGCTGCGCTGTCCGGGAAGACGCACCAGCCGCGGAATGGGAACCTTGCGGCCGATGACGCCGCCGTGGTGCTGCACGAGCTCGTTGAAATTCGATCGCAGAAACCCCCACGTCGTTTCGTGCGGTCGGCTCGCCAGATACTGCTCGGAATAGACGGCCATCTGCCGGTCGTATTCCTTCTGGCTGTGCGTGTGAACGTGGTACCGGCCTTCCATTCGACGGATGTCGCCATCGAACCGCGGGCTGATGTGGAACAGCTCATGAAAGACGGTGATGAGCTTTTCGCTGAGCGGCTGGTCCAGAAACCGAGGCAGATAAAACGTGAGGATGTAGAGAATCTCACGTTCGCCATCGAACATGCGGCGAACCGTCCAATGCTGTCCGGAACGGCGACACGTTAACGCCCCCTGCTCGAATCGCATGGGGGTGAGCTTGGCCTGCAGGCCGTGCAATTCGCGGTGCCGGGCTTGAGCAAACGCGACAGCGACCTGCGGCATGCGGACGTGGGCCAAGTCGGGCGTGCGCGCGACGAGATCGTCGCACAGCGTCTGCATTGCGCCCGTGAAATCAAAACCGCGTCGCACCATCGGCAAGAGAATCCCTTCTCTAACCGGACTCTCAACAACAACCCGGACGAACAATACCTTTCCGGACCATCAGAGGCAACAGCAGGAGTCAACCCGAGAATCAGGCCGTGGGGGCAGTCGCGGTCGCCGGTTCGTCGTGGCGGACGACCGGAGCCTGACGCTTCCGCGACTTGATGCGGTCACGTTCGCCGACGAACTCGATGATCGCCTTCCGACCGGCATCGCCGATGCGGAACTCAGCCAAACGGGCGATGCGGGTATAACCGCCCTGGCGATCACGGAACCGCGGGCCGATTTCGGCGAACAGGATTTCGAGGGCTTCCTTATCGCGCAGAGCGGCGAAGGCCCGACGACGAAGAGCGACGGCCGGAGACTTCGCTTTGGCCCATTGACGCCAGCGGTCAGACTTTCGCCATTCCTTCCACTCGGTGGAATTCCGCTCGGCGGAGGTGGCGAACTGTTCGGCGGCATCGTCGTGAACGAGGGCCTTCTTCGCCATCGTGATCAACTTTTCGATGATCGGACGAAGCTCTTTCGCCTTGGTGATCGTGGTCACGATTCGGCCGGCGACTTTCGGCTTGTTCGGCGCGTCTTCCTCGCTCCGCAGCGAGCGGATGAGGCTGACGGACATATTGCGGAACATCGCGTGCCGATGCGACGCATTCCGACCCAATGTTCGACCACGTACACCGTGACGCATGATTCACCGACCTTAACCGACCCCGCTCTTAACCGCGGAGTATTGGACTCTCATTCGCCGGACCACTGGCACCCGGCACAGTTTTCATCGAACGCCGAATCGCTCGGCATTCCTGGATTAACGATCGCGATTCCTGGATTAACGATCGCGGTGCAACATCGACGGCGGAAGCCGCATGCCGAGTCGCAGGTTGATCAGTTGCAGACGATCCCGCACTTCCTGCAACGTAGTTTCGCCGAAGTTGCGGACTTGCAGCAGTTGATCTTCGGTCTTGAGGACCAGATCGCGGACCGAATTGATGCCTTCGGACTCGAGGCAGTTGGTAGCCCGCACCGAGAGATTCAATTCGGCGAGGCTCTGGCTCAACTTCTCTTCGAGTTCGAGGTCAACCGGCGCATAACCGGTGACTTCCATCATGTTCCGCAGACCGCCGTCCGGTGACGTTTCCGGACCCGGTTCACGGTAGGTGATGAACGGGTTAAGATGCTTGCGCAGAATCTTGGCCGATTCCACGACTGCCGCTTCCGGATGGACCGTTCCGTTGGTCCAGACTTCCAGAATCAGTCGATCGTAGTTGGTCCGTTGACCGACGCGGGTTTCTTCAACTTTGTATCGCACCCGAACGACCGGGGAGAAAATCGCGTCGAGCGGAATGACGCCGACTTCCTGTTCCTGGTTGTAGTGCTCGAGTGCCGGGATGTAACTCCGACCGTTCTCCACATACAGCTCGATGTGGAGCGGGACGTCGTCGGTCATCGTGGCGATGACTAGATCTTTGTTGATGATCTCGACCTGATCGTCGCAGATGATGTCGGCACCGGTCACCACGCCGCGCTCGTGGCGTTCGATCCGCAGCGTCTTGGGGCCGGGACTGTGGTTCTTGACAACCACCGACTTGATGTTCAGGCAAATGTCCGTCACGTCTTCCACCACACCGGGGATGGTGGTGAATTCGTGCTGCACACCCTGAATCTTCGCACGGGTGATGCTGCTGCCTTCGAGGCTCGACAGAAGAATCCGTCGCAGACTGTTGCCAATGGTCGACCCGAAGCCGCGCTCGAACGGTTCGACGGTGAACTTCCCGTAGGTCCCCGTCGCCGTTTCCCGCTCCAACGCCACCCGACTCGGCAATTCCAACCCGCGCCAACGAATCCGCATGTTCCTGCTCCCCTTCAATAACCCTGACCAACCCGCATGACTGACGACCGCAACGTTCTCCGCCGGTCACACGCGTCGTTTCTTCCGCGGACGGCAGCCGTTGTGCGGCAGCGGTGTCACATCTTCGATGGACCGCACCGACAACCCGCCCGTCTGCAGGCCGGTGATCGCACTTTCGCGACCCGAGCCAGGGCCTTTCACACGAACTTCAATTTCCTTGAGACCGAACTTCGAGGCCCGCTCCGCACACGTTTCGGCAGCCTTCTGGGCCGCGAACGGTGTGCTCTTGCGGCTGCCCTTGAAGCCGACGGTGCCCGCCGTGGCCCAGCACAGAACGTCACCGTTGGTATCGGTGATGGTCACTTGCGTGTTGTTGAACGTCGCCTTGATGTGCGCGATGCCGCGACTGACGTTACGTCGAACTTTTTTCCGCTTCGCCTTGGACACGTCGCCTACCCCTTACGTCGCCGACACCGACAAATCTACTGAAATACGAACCATGACAATGATCGAGGACTGAGTGATTGCGCTAATCGCAAGCGAGGATTAGTGCTTCATGTCCTTCACGCCCTTCTTACCGGCCACCGTCTTCTTGATGCCCTTGCGGGTCCGGGAGTTCGTTCGCGTGCGCTGACCGCGGCACGGCAAGTTGCGGCGATGACGGAAACCGCGGTAACACTGAATGTCTTTGAGACGGGCGATATTGGACTGCACGAACCGTCGCAACTGACCCTCGACGAGGAATTCCTTATCGAGCATCGTCGAAATGCGGGCGACTTCGTCGTCCGTCAGATCACGTGCCCGGCGACGGGGATCCAACCCCAGCGTAAAGCAGATCTGAAACGCACGGTGATCGCCCACACCATACAGGTATTGCAGCGAAATATACGTCGGCTTTTCCGCCGGAATGTCGACACCCTGAATACGCGGCATAGCCTGGAGCTTTCCTGCGGATCACACTGAAAACGAGAGGAACCACACGAACAATTAACCCTGCCGCTGCTTGTGCCGCGGGTTAACCGAACAAATGACGTACAATTTTCCCTTGCGCCGCACCATCTTGCAGCCTTCGCAAATTCGGCGGACGCTTGATCGCACTTTCATCGCCAACAACCTTCAATCGACGTCGCCCGAATCCCAAAACTTTTGGGGAATCGAGGAGTATAGAGTGCGCGGGCCGCTCATTCAAGCGACGTCGCAACAGTTTCTCGATCAGACTGTCACGCAGACAGAATCCGACCTACTTTGCATCACCTTCGAGCAATCCGGGATAATTCCGCATCACCAGATGGCTGTCAATTTTTTGCACCAGATCCAACGCAACCGACACGCAAATCAGCAGACCGGTCCCGCCGTAAAAACTTGCGACGAGCAAATCAATATTCAATGCTGAGGTAATCATGGTGGGGATGATCGCCACCAGCGACAGGAAAGCCGCTCCGACGAACGTAATCCGCACCATCACCCGTTCCAGGTACTCCGCGGTGCGGACACCCGGTCGGTAGCCGGGAATGAAGCTGCCGTAGTCCTTGAGATTGTTCGACATATCCTGCGGATTGAACGTGATCGCCGTCCAGAAGTAGCAGAAGAAGTAAATCAAGCCGATGTAGCACATCTCGTAGACGTAACCATGATTCTGAAACGTCGTTTCCGCGGCACTGAGAATCGGCCCGAGCACCGGCACCTTTTCGAGCAGCGGCACAATCATCTTCAACAGAAACAGCGGGAACATCAGCAGACTAGACGCAAAAATGATCGGCATTACACCCGACTGATTCAGCCGCAACGGGAGAAACTGCCGTTGACCGCCGAAGACGCGGCTGCCACGGACGTGCTTCGCACTTTGAACCGGAATGCGCCGCTGAGCCTGCGTGATAAGCACCACACACACCACCACCGCGACGAACAGCAATCCGAGGATCAGAAACCGCTCGATTCCGGTCTGGCTGCCGAGCTTGACGCCGTTCTGGAACGCAGGAGCCAGCAGTGTCTTCCCGGCTTCGGGCATGCGCGCCAGAATCCCCGCCATGATCAGCAGGCTGACGCCGTTGCCAATGCCGTATTCATCAATCTGCTCGCCGATCCACATCAGCAGGATCGTTCCGGCAGTCATGGTGATCGTGCAGGCGAGGTGGAAATACAGCGTGTTGTATTCCGCAAGGATCAGGCTGCCCGATCCCATCATGTTCTGTTGACTGCCGAGCGATCGAATCCAGAAGAAGCTTTGGCCAAAGCAAATGAAGACCGTCGCGTACCGAGTGTATTCATTGATCTTCTTCCGGCCCGCTTCGCCTTCTTTCTGCAGCTTTTCGAGCGGCGGATAAACCGTGCCGAGAAGCTGGAAGATGATCGATGCCGAAATGTACGGCATGATCCCGAGGCCGAAGATCGTGCTCATGCCGATGCTCGACGCTGAGAACAGCGACAACATCGTCATCACGCGGTCCATGCCGCCGGACGAACTGCTCATCCGGTCGATCGTTTCCTTCAGCAGTTCCTGATTGATGAACGGCAGCGGAATCGAAAAACCGAGACGGTAAACGGCAAGCAAAATGAACGTCAACAGGAACTTCTGCCGGAGTTCCGGAATGCGATAGATCATCATCAGTTTCGACAGCATGGCTGATCCAATCCTTTTGCCGCTTCCGTCGAACGCCGTAGTCCTACGCCCCGACCGAGATCAACAATTGCCAGCGAATCTTGAGAAACCACGATGATATCACAAATGTCCGGTGCGACTTAAGCCCGATCGACTCGATTAACCGTCCCGCCGGCGGCTGTCAATTTCTGCTCAGCGCTGGCCGAAAACCGGTGTGCGGTCACGGTGAGCTTCTTGGAGACTTCGCCATCGCCGAGAATCTTGATGACGTCAAACCGGCCCTTGGCCAAGCCCTTGGTGACGAGCATTTCCGGCGTCACGTTCGTGCCGGCTTCGAAGGCGTCATTGATCGCGCCGACATTGACTTCGGAGACCTTGACCGCGAATTCATTGTTGTTGAAGCCGCGTTTGGCTACGCGGCGGAACAACGGCATCTGGCCGCCTTCATGACCGAAGTGCCGTGCATAGCCAGCGCGACTCTTCGCGCCCTTGTGGCCGCGACCGGAGGTCTTGCCGTGCCCCGAGCCAATTCCGCGACCGATGCGCTTGCGCGGCTTTTGAGTATGGATGCCCTGATGGACGTCGTCGATCATCATAATTAAAGCTTCACTCCCCGCAGACGTGCGACATCTTCGCGGCTGCGTAACGATTTCAAGGCGACGAACGCGGCCTTCACGACGTTGAGCGGATTGCTCGATCCGCGGCACTTCGTGAGGACGTCCTTCATTCCAATCGATTCGGCAATCGCCCGCAGGCAATCCCCGGCGATAATGCCGGTGCCGGGATTGGCCGGCATGAACATGACCCGCGACGTGCCGAACTGACCAATGACCTGATGAGGGATCGACGTTCCGGCGGACGTGACCTTGATCATGTTGCGGTTGGCGGCTTTCACGGCCTTTTCCACAGCCTGGGGAACTTCGCCCCCTTTGCCGTATCCATAACCAACGCGACCCTGGCCATCACCCACGACCACCAGCGCCGTGAAGCTGAAGCGACGACCGCCCTTCACCACGCAGGCACAGCGCCGAATCTGGACCACCTTTTCTGGTGAATCGGAATTTCCGCCTCGTTCCGCCACGCCTGAACCCCTTAGTGCTTCTGCGACTCAACCGGCTTCTCGTTCGCGCGGGTTGATGAATTCCAAAACTTGTGCTGAAACCGTTCTGTGTGTACCCGAACTAGAAATCGAGCCCGGCTTCCCGTGCGGCATCCGCAAGAGCTTCGATCCGGCCGTGATAACGGTACGAACCGCGATCGAAAGCCACTTCGGCGATCCCCTGACCGACGGCGCGCTCGGCCAGCAATTTGCCAATCTGCGTTGCGGCTTCCACCGTGCTGCCCGACTTATCGGACGATCGGAAGGCCGCTTCGCCGGTCGACGCCGACACAAGCGTTTTGCCCGCTTCATCGTCGATGATTTGCGCGTAAATGTGCTTGCCGCTCTTGAACACAGTCAGTCGCAACCGACCGCTGGCCCGCACGCGATTGCGAACGCGGTATGCACGTCGCTGTTGCTGAAGGCCGATTTGCTTCTGCAGTTTCATGATTCAGACCGCCCATCCCACCGCATAAATTCTTGCCCGCGGCTCCTGCACGTTTGGCGGAACCGCGACGACTCTGTTCTTCGCGAGACGATTAACTGCCGAACGCCTTGCCAGCCTTGCGACGGACGCGTTCGGTCGAATACTTGATGCCCTTGCCTTTGTACGGCTCCGGCGGCCGCACGTGGCGAATTTCGGCAGCGAACTGACCAACCGCCTGGCGATCGGCCCCCTTCAGGTTGATGTGCGTGTTGTCGGGAACTTCGACAGTCACCCCCGCGGGAACCGGCAACTTGATCGCGTTGGCAAAGCCGACCTGCAGGGTCAGCGTCTTCCCGCTGAGCGAAGCCTGGTAGCCGACGCCGACGATCTCCAGCTTCTTCTCCCACGGAGTGGCCACGCCCTGCACCATGTTATTGATCAGAGCGCGGGTCAGCCCATGGAGAGCGCGGCTTTCACGAACATCATCGGGACGCTCGACGTGCAGTTCTTTCGCTGCCGCATCGAACGTGACCGACATCTTCGGATGCCACGCCATCGACAATTCGCCGTGCTTGCCCTTCACCGACACCTTGCCATCGGCAACCTGAACGGTCACGCCAGCCGGGACGACTACGGGTTTTTTCCCAATCCGGGACATGTTACTTCACCTACCGTCGAACCAATAATCCGTCGATGAATTCGTTGCTGCGATGCCGGCACGCACGGCCGGGATCACCAGAGACTCACTACCAAACCGTGCAGAGGATCTCGCCGCCAACCTGTTGCTGCTTGGCTTCACGGCTACTGAGAACCCCCTTATTGGTCGAGATCACGCAAATGCCGAGACCTTGCAAAACGACCGGGAAGTCTTTAGCCGCCGAATAAACGCGGCAGCCAGGCGAGCTGATGCGTTTGATGTTCTGAATCACACGCTCGCCGTTCGGACCGTATTTCAGGTTCACGCGAAGGGTACTGAAGGGCTTCCCCTCGATGACGGCAAAGTCCCAGATGTAACCTTCGCGCTGAAGGACTTCCGCAACACCCACCTTCAATTTCGATGTGGGCATGTCGACGAACGGACTCTCGTTCTGCAGCGCGTTGCGCAGACGGGTCAGCATGTCGGCCACAGGATCGGTCATCATCGCCAGAACACCTTCAAGAAATCCGCTTTGCCCAGGAATCGAACGACTACTTCTGCTCCGCCTTCTGGAACGGGAGACCCATTTCCCGAAGGAGCAGACGGCCTTCATCATCGGTCGCCGCGGTGGTGACCATCGTGATGTTCATGCCCTGGGTAAAATTCACTTTATCCGGATTGATTTCCGGAAATGACATTTGATCGCTGAGGCCCATGTTGTAGTTGCCGCGGCCATCGAACCCCTTCGGGTTCAGGCCGCGAAAGTCGCGAACGCGGGGCAGCGCGAGATTGATCAAGCGGTCGAGAAATTCGTACATTCGCTTGCCGCGGAGAGTGACCACGCAGCCAATTTCCATCCCCTCGCGGAGTCGGAAGCCGGACACAGCGACGCGGGCTTTGGTGATCTGCGGGCGCTGGCCTGTGATCTGTCCGAGGTGCCCGACCGCTTCTTCGAGCCGCTTGCGTTCGCCGATCGCCTTGCCCAGCCCCATGCTCACCACAATCTTCTTCAGTTGCGGGAGTGCGTGCGGATTGGTGCGACCGAGTTCCTTGGCGAGCGCCGGGACAATCTCTGCTTTGTATCGTTCTTGGAGACGGACCATGATACCTTCAACCTTGAATGCACGCCTCTTGAGCGACGACGTGCGGTCGCATCGAACCGAGCAGTATACCGAAACTACACCGATTTGGTAGCGTAGCGGGGCCGCGGCGGCGAAATCACACCGGCCGAGACTTGACACTTCTTGCAGTACCGCTCCTTGCGACCTTCCGGAGTGTAGCGGTAACCAATCCGCACCCCCTTGTTGCAGGCACTGCAGAAGAACAAGGCGTTGGAGCCGCTGATCGGCTTTTCCATGGACAATCGGCCGCCCTGCTGGCTTTTCGGATGACCACGCTTGACGTGGCGGTAAACGCGGTTGACCCCTTCGACGAGCAGCTTCGCGCCGCCTTCGAGGACTTCGATCACCTTCCGTGGCGTCTCACCGGCGTCATCGCCCGTGATCACCACCACCATATCACCCTGTCGAATCCGCATTGCCTTACCCTCGGCGTCCGTTTACTCGGCCCGCGTGAATTCTCTCGATGCTTTATTCTGCACTCAAAACCGACGCGTATTAGACCACTTCGGCCGCGAGGCTGATGATCTTCATGTACTTCTTTTCGCGGAGCTCCCGGGCGACCGCACCAAAGATGCGGGTCCCCTTGGGATTGCCGTCGTTGTCGACGAGGACGATCGCGTTACTGTCGAAACGAACGTAGCTGCCATCTTCGCGACGGGATGGCTTGCGAACGCGAACAATCACACCCTTGACCACCTGACCGTGCTTGACCGTGCCGTTAGGCAACGACTTCTGCACGGCGACGACAATCACGTCTCCCAGAGTGGCGTAGCGCTTCCGCGAGCTCCCCAGAACCTTGATACAGCGCGCGGTCTTGGCCCCGGTGTTATCGGTGACGTCGACCATCGTTTGCATTTGAATCATGATCAGTGCTTTCGGTGCGGTGCCATCACCGCCAGTCGTTTCATTTGCCGCGAATCAAATTCGAGAACTGCCCGATGTGCTGGATCAGGCCGAGACTTCCGGCGTAGTGCCGGTCACCAGTGCCTTCTGCACGATCTTCACCAGCGCCCAGCGCTTCAGCTTGGAAAGGGGGCGGCTTTCCACGATTTCGACAACGTCCCCGACATGCGAGGCGTTTTCTTCATCGTGCGCGTGGCAAACCATTCGCTCGCGCATGGTCTTGCCGTACTTGGGGTGACGATAAACGCGCTGCACTTCGACGCGCCGCGACTTGCTCATCTTGTCGCCCGTGACAGTCCCGACTAACCGCTTCCGCATAACTTTTACTTTCCCACGCCCGCCGCCAGGGGCTCGAACAAACTACTGAGGAGTACCCGTATCCCGCTGCCGCAAAATGGTCTTCAGCCGTGCGATTTCCCGGCGGAATTTCCGCAGGTTGCTCGGTGCGTCCAGTTTCTCGGTCGCCGCTTGAAACCGCAAGCGAAATAACTGCTCCTGCGTCTCGCGGAGACTGAATTCCAACTGGTCGGTGCTCTTCTCGCGCAATTCAGCAGGCTTTGTCATGACTATCCATCCCGAATCTCGCACGCAGCCAGATTCGCTACTTTCCGATTCCCGTTGACTCACCGCGCGACGAACGCGCCTCTTCCATCGAGATGCTTACACACTCGGTCGACGACCGACGAGACGCACCTTGACGGGCAGCTTGTACGCCACACGGGCAAAACATTCCCGCGCGGCTTCTTCACTCACACCGCCCAACTCGAACAAGACTTTGCCGGGACGAACCACAGCAACCCAGTGATCCGGTTCGCCCTTGCCGGTACCCATACGGGTTTCCAGCGGGCGAGCGGTCATGGGCTTGTTCGGGAAGATACGAATGTAGAGCTTGCCTTCACCACGCACGTATTGGGTAGCCGCTACGCGACAGGCTTCAATCGTCGTTCCGCGAACATGCCCTGCATCCATTGTCTGCAGGCCCCATTCCCCGAAAGCGACGGTGTTACCCCGCGTCGCGTTACCTTTTACGCGGCCTCTTTGTTCTTTGCGGTGCTTGACCCGCTTGGGCATGAGCGCCATCGCCAGACTCCTCGTCTTTATATTCGCCCAGGTTGACCCAGACTTTCACGCCGATCACACCCATGGTTGTCCGGGCGATCGCGTATCCATAGTTAATGTTCTTCCGCAACGTGGACAGCGGAATCGAGCCCCGCATCGCCTTTTCCGTGCGGGACATTTCCGCCCCGCCCAAGCGACCCGACAGTTCGACTTTCACCCCATCCACACCCGCTTCCATCACCTGGTCGAGCGACCGCTTGATGATTCGGCGGAAACTCCCCCGCTTCACGATCTGCTGGGCGATATCTTCCGCCACGAGCAGCGCACTGCGTTGAGGTTGATTGATTTCAACGATCTTCAAATCCATCCGGCGGCCGGTGAGGTCTTCCAGTTCGGCTTTCAGGCGATCAATTTCCTGACCCTTGCGACCAATGATGATCCCCGGTCGCGCAGTATGCAGATGCACGATCACCTGATCGCGGGTCCGCTCGATTTCGGTCCGGGCAATCCCGGCGAATTCGTACTTGGTCTTCACGAAGCTGCGGATCTTGAAGTCTTCGACGAGCAGATCGCCGAACTCGCGCTTGGTGGCGTACCACCGGCTGCGCCAGTCTTCCACGATCCCCACGCGAAAACCTGTCGGGCGAACTTTCTGACCCATGTTCACTGAACCTTTTGCTGGATTAACCGCCAGCCGAATCTGCGATCTGAATGCTGCGAGACTACTCTTGTTCGCCCACCGCATCCGCCACCGGGTCTCCCACGGCGACGGTGATGTGCGAGAACCGCTTCTTGATCATGAAGCCGATCCCGCGGGCATGCGGCTGAATGCGCTTGAACATCGGACCGCCATCGACCTTGGCTTCCACCACGCGGAGTGAATCCACGTTGCGAGCCCCGCGGTCTTCGGCATTGGCGATCGCACTTCGCAACACCTTTTCCACCATCCGCGCACCGCGGTGAGGGAGGAAACGGAGCGCGTCGAGACCATCGGAAGCCGACATGCCACGAATCAAATCGACCACGTGCCGCACCTTGGTCGGAGCGATCCGGGCGAACTTAAAAACGGAACGATATGCCATGATTATCTATCCACCGCACGGCCACAGCCATGCTACCGATCTTGCGCTCACCGTGCGACTACTTGCCGCGGGCCGTATGTCCGCGGAAGGTCCGCGTCAGGGCAAACTCGCCGAGCTTGTGTCCCACCATTTCTTCGGTCACATACACATCAATGTGTTTGCGGCCGTTGTGTACCTGGAACGTGTGACCGACGAAATCCGGGGAAATCGTCGAACGTCGAGCCCAGGTCTTGATGGGCTCTTTCCGTCGCGCACCATCCAGCCGCTCAACTTTCTTGAGCAGCTTGGCGTCGACGTACGGACCTTTTTTCGTTGAACGACCCATGACTTGCCTCGAACAATTCGAACCGAAAAACAAGGACTTCAATATGCAGACTGAGGGAACCGCAAAGCGCAAGCGTTGTCAGACCTTCAATTGGCCATAACGAACCGACTTGCGGCGGCGAATGATCGCATTCCGCGACGGCTTCCGCGGATTGCGGGTCCGGCCACCTTTGGCGAGCTTACCTGTCGGACTGACGGGATGACGACCACCGGCACGACGACCCTCACCACCACCCATCGGATGCGAGACCGGGTTCATCGCCGAACCACGGACGTACGGGCGACGGCCTTTCCAGCGCGTGCGACCGGCTTTGCCGATCACGATGCTGGAGTGATCCGAATTTCCGAGCACACCAATCGTCGCACGACACTTGGCCGGCACGCGGCGAGCCTCACCGGACGGCAGCGTCACCTGGGCCCAATCGCCGTGGACAGCGTTCATTACCGCGGAGGTCCCAGCACTGCGGACCATCTGGCCCCCCTTGCCGGGCTGCATTTCGATGTTGTGAATCGCGGTTCCGGGCGGAATGCTGTCGAGCGGCATACAGTTGCCGATGCGCGGCTCGCAATCCGACCCATTCTGAATCTGCGACCCAGCCGCAATGCCTTCCGGAGCGAGAATGTATCGCTTTTCGCCGTCCGCGTACTGGACCAGGGCAATGCGGCAAGTGCGGTTCGGATCGTATTCGATATGCGTTACGGTCCCGAGAATCCCGTCCTTGTCGTTCCGCTTGAAATCAATCAGGCGATACATGCGCTTGTGGCCACCGCCGCGATGCCGCGTGGTGATCTTGCCCTGGAAGTTGCGCCCACCGTGCTTCTTGAGGTGAACCAGCAAAGCCTTCTCGGGCTTCTTCTTCTTATCCGTGATTTCTGCGAAGTCGCTGACCATCGCGCCGCGGCGGGCGGGGCTCGTCGGCTTGTAGTATCGAACACCCATGATTCACGAACTTTCAAAGCAGACCGGACAGAAGAGGCGACGACTGGAATCAACACCGTCCCTTAGAAGAACGCAATGCGATCTTCTTCGTGCAACTCAACAATCGCCTTCTTCCAGGCCTGCGTATAGCTTTCAATCATTTTGTGGCGGCGCGGCTTGCCGAGACGGTTTTGCGTCCGGACTCGCAGCACGCGCACCTTGAACAGCAACTGCACCGCATCGCGAATGTCGTGCTTCGTGGCCAGCGGATTCACTTGAAACGTGTAGTTGTTGTAGCGCTCGGAAAGGTGCGTTCCCTTTTCCGTGACCACCGGCCGGAAAATGACCTGATGCGGCTCCAACTTCACACCGGATTTCATGACGATGGCCATGACTGCAAACCCTTCACCGACCGAAGTCGCACCGACAAAACTAAGAAGCCGCACCGACAAAAACTAATTGGACGCCGATTGCTCACGCAACTGCTTGAGAGCCGCCTCGGTCACCACCAACCGTTTCACTTTCAGCAGCTTGTAAGCATTCAATTCGCCCGCCGGGGAAACGGCGACCGAAGGAATGTTGCGCGCTGACTTCCACACCACCGGGTCGTGTCGCTCAACCGTGAACAGGCACGATTGACCGGCGATCCCGAGATTCTTCATCAGGCCGACAACCACCTTGGTCTTCGGCTGGGCAACGGCGAGGCCATCCACAACGACGGCTTCACCATCCATGAACTTGCTGAGGAGCGCCATCCGGGTCGCCAACCGCATCGCCTTTTTCGGCATCGATTGACGGAACTCGGTCGGGAGCTTGGCGAAAATATGACCACCACCCCGGCGGAGACCCGATCGCTTCGTCCCCATACGAGCATTACCCGTCCCCTTTTGCTTGAACAGCTTTTTCTTGCTGCCCGCAACTTCGGAACGAGTCTTGGTCTTGAACGTACCCTGACGAAGATTCGCCTCGTACATCACCACTGCGTCGTGCAGCAATTGCTTATTGATACCGGGAGCCAACTCGGCAGGATCGAACTCGTAAGTCCGCCCCGTCGGCTTTCCCGTCTGATCATGAATTGGCAGAGAAATCATTTCGACACCTGAACCTGCTCGACCTGAATCACATCTGGCAACACGCCGCCCCGACACTCTCACCAGCCGAACAGTTACACGCAGGTCGTTTCGCGAACCATAACAAAGGCCCCGTTATGCCCCGGGACCGAACCGTAAACCAACAGGATATTATTTTGCTCGTCGTAGCGGACGACTTTCAGCCCGCGGACGGTCGAACGCTCGTTACCCCAGCGCCCCGGCATCTTCTGGCCGAGAAACACGCGGCCAGGGTCTTGACGCTGACCGGTCGAACCGAGCGAGCGGTGAGCCTTCTTCACGCCGTGCGAGGCACACAAACCGTGGAAGTTGTATTTCTTCATGACGCCGGTGAAGCCGCGACCCTTGACGGTCCCGATCACGTCGACGAACAGCGGCTTGTCATCCGCCTTCTTTTTCCAGCCCGCCAACGACGCCACCGTCAACACCTGGCCAACCTGATAATCGGCCTGCTCGCCTTCCGTACGGAACTCGCGAACGAACTTTTTCGGTTCGCACTCCGCCTTCACCACCGCCGCCGCACCAGAAGCCTGCAAAGCCTTCTGACGACGACTGCCGAGCGCCGTCACGTGACCGCGCTCAGCACGGGACGCCAGGCGGCGCGGCTTGTCTGCAAAACCGAGCTGCACGGCAGAATAGCCATCCTTCTCGGGAGTCCGCACCTGCAACACGACGCACGGCCCCGCTTCAATAACGGTCACCGAGACGCACGCGCCACTGGCGTCGTACACCTGAGTCATCCCCACTTTGCGACCGAGAATGCCCTTGGCCATATCAACACCCAACCGACAACGCGACCCAAAACCCAAAACACACCTGTCCCGCAATAGAATTGCGGCCAGACGGACCCACAGCACATCCGGTGCAGGGCCTGCCCGATACGCCAGCGTTGACCGCCGACGATCCATGGAACCTCGTATCAGCCGATCAGCCAGCCGAGGCCCGAATCTTCACATCCACCCCTGCCGGCAGGCTCAACTTATTGAGCGCATCGATCGTCTTGCCGGTCGGCTGAATAATATCAATCACCCGCTTGTGCGTGCGAATTTCGAACTGTTCCCGCGAGGACTTATCGATATGCGGGCTGCGAAGCACCGTATAGCGTTCGATCCGCGTCGGCAACGGGATCGGCCCGTGAACAATCGCACCCGTCCGCTTCGCCGTATCGACGATTTCCGTCGCGGAGGTATCCAGGACGGAATGGTCGTAGGCCTCCATCCGGATGCGAATTCGTTCCTGACGATTCCCTGCCACTCGAACTGTCCTTCAGCCAAAACGTTACGTCGATCTCGCCCGCTGTCCCCGAACGGACCAAGCCGCGGGGAATCGAAGATGGTAATTGTCGAAGGCCTTGTTTGTCAATCATTCGCCATTCGAATCGCAGAATTCTTTGCGAGTCACTCTTTCCTGCGATCCTTTTTGGACCCGATGCCGATCGCCGATTGTCGCGACGCCCATTGAAATCGACCCAAACTACCCCAGCATCGCCTTCAACACCGAGGGAGGAGCCACATCATACCGCAATGGTTCCATCGAATAGGATGCCCTCCCCTGCGACAAACTGCGAATCTGGGTGGAATAGCCAAACATTTCCGCCAGCGGGGCATGTGCCTCGAGCACGACCAGATCATTTCGCCGTTCGTTGTTCACGATAATTGCCCGCCGGGAGTTCAAATCGGCGGTCACATTCCCCAGGAAATTGTCCGGAGTCACGACTTCGAGCTTCATGATCGGTTCGAGCAACACCGTTCCGGCGGCGTTGAGCGCATCGTTGAAAACTTTTGCCGACGCCGCGGCAAGCGCCACATCATTGGTTTCGCCTTCCCGCGAACGAACATCGAGCAGCGTCACCCGCAGGTGCGTGAGGGGATGGCCGACCATACCGCTGCCCCGGGCCTGGTCGGCCAGCGTCTGCAGGATCGTTTTTTCCCAGTCCGACGAAATGGTGCCGGGCTTCAGCTTGCTCGTCACGACATAGGGAAGCTCACTTTCGAACGGCTCCAGGCGAATTTTTAGCCCGGCATACAGCGAGGCGGTTCCGGCCTGACGTTCAAAGACGCTTTCCTGATCGACCGAGCTCTGAATGGTTTCCCGATAAGTGACCCGCGGCTTGTGAACGCGGACCTTCAACCCGAAATCGCGCTCCATGCGGTTGCGGATGATTTCGAGGTGCAACTCGCCCATACCGCTGATGATGGTCTGCCCGGTCTCTTCGCTGATCTTCGCCAGGAACGTGGGGTCCTGCTTGGCCATGATTCGCAGCGTTTCCTCGAGCTTTTTCCGCTCGGCACTGGAATCGGGTTCCACGGCCATCGAGATCACGGTCTCGGGGAAACGAATCGCTTCCAGCAGAATCGGATGGTGCTGATCGCACAGTGTGTCGCCGGTGACGGAGTCCTTCGGCCCGACCACGCCGACGATATCTCCCGCCTCGGCTTGTTCGAGTTGCGCCTTGCTGCTCGCCTGAATCTTCCACAACTGGCTGATGAGTTCCTTCTCGCCGGTGCGCGGATTGAGCAAGCGCGACCGGCTCTTCAGTACGCCGGAGTAAATCCGGACGAAGCACAGTTCGGCATGCTGACTGGCTTGCACTTTAAAGACGAGGCCACAGACGGGTTCGTCCGACGACGGCTGGCGGGTCTCGACGGCTTCTTTCTTCGGGTTCGGATTCTTGCCGGTAACCGCGGGGACTTCGACTGGCGAGGGGAGAAAGCTGATGACGCCATCGAGCACCGGCTGCACGCCGACATAACTCAGCGAGGCTCCGCAAAACAGCGGCTGAATTTGCGATTGAATCGTGGCTTGCCGCAGTGCCCGGCGGATGTCTTCGGGCGGGATATCGCCAGTTTCGTCGTAGCAGGCGAACGCCTTTTCGTCGAGCATGGCGACCGCTTCGATGAGCTTGCCGCGCCATTCTTCCACGCGGTCCAACTCCTCATCGGGAATCTCCCGCACGTCGATGTCCTGCCCCTGGCGCTCCCTATTGAAGTACAAGGCTTTCTTTTCGACGAGATCGATGATTCCCTGAAAGCCGCCGGGGCGATCGGCGGGACCGGCACCGATGGGCAATTGCAGCGCGATCGGGTGGGCCCGCAAACGATTCTCGATCTGGCCGAAGGTCCGCTCAAAACTGGCACCGATGCGGTCCATCTTGTTGATGAAGCACATCCGCGGGACGTGATACCGGTCGGCTTGCCGCCATACGGTTTCGCTCTGGGCTTCCACACCTTCTACGGCGCTGAAGATCACCACCGCGCCGTCGAGCACGCGCAGGCTCCGTTCGACTTCCGCGGTGAAATCGACGTGGCCGGGCGTGTCGATGATGTTGATCGCGTACTCTTTCCACTGGCAACTGACCGCCGCCGAGTAGATGGTGATGCCGCGCTTGGCTTCTTCGGGGTCGAAGTCGGTGACCGTGGTGCCGGAGTCGACATCGCCCATGCGATGCGTTTCGCCGGTGTAGAAGAGGATCCGCTCGGTGGTTGTCGTCTTGCCCGCATCAATGTGCGCGACGATGCCAATGTTGCGGATGTGGTTGATGGAGCGAGCCATTGTCAGTTGTCCGTGGTCAGTTGTTAGTGGCATCAACAGTGTCGGTTTACTGACTACCGAGAGTCAGCATGAACTTTGCTCGCGAATGCCATCCTAATTCTCAGGCCCAACGGGCCGTCCGTTCTAATAGCCAGGGCCAACGGCCCTGGGGAGATTACGTGTATTCCGAGAGGCCTGAAGGGCCGACCATTTGCGAGAACAACGAATGGTCGGCCCTTCAGGCCTCGGACTCATTTTGACGACCGCCTTGCAGGGCCGCTGGCCCTGGCTATTGGAATGTCCGGCCCGTTGGGCCTCAAGAGATATGTTGGCAATTGTCGTAGCATCTACAGTTCCACTCATTTTCAGCAATGACCACGGACCACTGACATCCTCAAAACAAAAACGGCGTGAGCCCAAGGACTCACGCCGCTGCAATGATTCACGTAAGCCGCCGGGCGATCCCGCTGCGACTATCTCTTACCACGCGAAGTGGGCGAACGCCTTGTTGGCGTCGGCCATACGGTGGACGTTTTCACGGGTCGTGATGGCGGTCCCTTCACGACGGAACGCGGCCATGAATTCATCGGCGAGCTTGCGATCCATCGGGCGGCCCTTCTTGCCACGACACGCAGCGAGGAGCCAGCGGATGGACAGCGTGAGTTGCCGCTTTTCACGCACCGGCACCGGCACCTGATAGTTGGCACCACCGACGCGGCGGGACTTCACTTCCACCGACGGCTTGCAGTTCTCGACGGCTGCATCGAAGATTTCCAAAGCGTTCCGCTCGGGAATCTTCTCCTGGATCATTTCCATGGCGCGGTAAAACACCATCTGCGCCGTGGCCTTCTTGCCATCGTGCATCAAACAGTTCACGAACTTCGAGACCAGGCGCGAATTGTAGCGCGGATCCGGCTTCAACTGTTCTTTACTCGCCGTCATACGTTCGGCCATACCATCGATCCTGCGAAACTCGGCATTCCTGCCGACAATGTGTGATTGAGAGATTGTCTGTTCAAAACCGCGATTGGCCGCGGGTTATTTCGGCCGCTTGGCACCGTAACGGCTGCGGGCCTGCTTCCGCTTGGCGACGCCGAGGCAGTCGAGCACGCCACGGATGATTTTGTAGCGCACACCGGGCAAGTCGCGAACGCGGCCGCCGCGGATGAGCACGATCGAGTGTTCCTGCAGGTTGTGGCCTTCACCGGGGATGTACGCGGTGACTTCCTTGCCGTTCGACAACCGCACGCGGGCCACTTTTCGGAGGGCCGAGTTCGGCTTCTTCGGGGTGACGGTCTTCACCAACAGGCACACGCCGCGCTTTTGCGGGCAGCCTTCCAGCACGGGCGACTTCGTCCGCGAGGGCTGAACCACGCGAGGCTTGCGAATCAGTTGGTTGATCGTCGGCATACGTCAAAACCCAGATCGAATGGCCCGAAAGTCAGACTCGAATCGAGCCCATTTCAAGCAGATGTTCACTGTGGCAAAAAAACGGTGGTCGCAAAACCGCCGCATCGGTCAGGTTCGTCGTCGAGCCCCAGCCGGGAACGAGAACCCGGCAGTTTACGGGAGGACTGCGACAACTTCAAGGGTAACTCCCTGCCAGGAATCACAAGGATCTGGCAAGGGCGTTTCCCGGCATTACTTCTTTCCATCGGCAGCAGCGCCGCTGCCCGTCAAATCCGGCTCGTTGAGCAAATTCGCCCGTTGAGCGAGGATGCGGTCGCGCTCGGCGTAGATTTCCGCCAAGGCTTCCGGCTTGATGCGGACTTCCGACTGCTGGTGCAGTTTGAAGCCCGTCCCCGCGGGAATCAGGTGGCCGAGAATCACGTTTTCCTTGAGACCGACGAGGCCGTCCACCTTGCCGGCAATCGCCGCTTCGGTGAGCACCTTCGTGGTTTCCTGGAAGCTTGCGGCCGAGATAAAGCTTTCGCTCTGCACGCTCGCCTTGGTGATCCCCAGCAACTGCGTGGTCGCGGTCGCCGGTTTCGGCTTCGAGGTCTTGACGACTTTTGCCCCGGCGGCTTCGAGTTCCAGATTCACCTGGTTCACCGTTTCGGTGGGAACCACGTCCCCTTCATGGAATTCGGATTCGCCCGGATCGCTGACCCGCACGCAGCCTTGCAACGCCCGGTTGACCTTGCGGAATTCGAAGCGGTCGATGAGGACGCCCGGCAACAATGTGGTGTCGCCGACGTCTTCGACCTTCACCTTCCGCAACATCTGCGAGACGACGAGTTCAATGTGCTTGTCGTCGATCCCCACGCGCTGGGCCCGGTACACGGTTTGAATTTCGTGCAGCAGATATTGCTGCACGGCTTCTTCGCCGCTCACCGCGAGGATGTCCTGCGGGACCAGCGGGCCACGCACCAGCGCATCCCCAGCCCGAACCGGGTCGCCATTATGCACCAGCAATTGCTTGCCATGCGGAATGACGTGTTCCTTCTCGGTGCCATCGGGGCCGCGAACGATGATGATCCGCTTGCCGCGTTTCTTCTCGGCGACGAGTTCGACTTCCCCGTCGATGACGGCGATGATCGCCGGGTCTTTCGGCTTGCGGGCTTCGAACAGTTCGGTGACGCGGGGCAAACCGCCGGTGATGTCCTGCGTCCCTTGCGATTCGCGGGGCACCTTGGCCAGCACCGTACCGGCCGAAACCTGTTGACCTTCGGTGACATCGATACCGGCCCGTTCCGGCAGGTAGTAGAACCCGAGGATCTTGCCCGACTGGTCTTCGAGGATGACCTGCGGATTGAGATCGCCCTTGTGCTCGATGACCGTCCGCCGTGCGTTGCCGGTGGCATCGACATCGGTCCGCACCGATTGACCGTCGATCAAATCTTCAAAGCGAACCTTGCCGCCGACATCGCACAGGATCGGCACCGCGTGCGGATCCCACGTGCAGATCGTCTGACCGGCTTCGATCGTATCGTCTTCGTTGACCTGCAGCACGGCCCCGTTCGGGATCGTGTACTTTTCGATTTCCCGGTCCTTCACGTCGACGATGGTGACTTCGCCATTCCGGCCGAGCACGACGCTCTTGCCGTCGGCGTTCACCACGCTGCGAACACGGACCAGTTTTACGCGACCCGCACGGCGCGTCTTGAGTTCGTTCTCCTGCACTTCCTTAATGGCGACGCCGCCGATATGGAAGGTTCGCATGGTGAGCTGCGTACCAGGTTCACCGATCGACTGGGCCGCGATGATCCCCGCCGCCAGGCCTTCTTCGACCATCGCCCCGGTCGACAAGTCCATCCCATAGCACAACCGGCACAAGCCGAGGTCGGCTTCGCAGGTCATCGGGCTGCGGACCTGAATCTTTTCGAGACCCAGCGCTTCGATCTTGCGGGCAATGTCGACCGTGATCAGTTCGTTTTCACGAACGATCGGTTCCGCCGTGATGAGGTTCACCACATTCGTGCGGCTGACGCGGCCACGGATGGCTTCGGCGAGACCGACTTCGACCTTTTCACCGCGATAGACCACACCGCGGGTGATCCCCTTGGTGGTGCCGCAATCGTGCGTGGTGATGACGAGGTTCTGGCAGATGTCGGCAAGCTTACGGGTGAGGTACCCGGAGTCCGCGGTCTTGAGGGCGGTATCGGCCAAACCCTTACGCGCACCGTGCGTCGAGCTGAAATACTCGAGCACCGTCAGACCTTCGCGGAAGTTCGCCTTGATCGGCGTTTCGATGATTTCGCCGCTCGGCTTGGCCATCAAACCGCGCATCCCGGCGAGCTGACGAATCTGCTCCTGGCCACCGCGGGCACCCGAGTCGGCCATCAGGTAAATCGGGTTGACATAGTGACCGCCATCGCGAACGTCAGTCTTGAACGATTCCATCATCGCGCCGCGGATTTCTTCGCTGGCGTGCGTCCAGGTGTCGAGCACCTTTTCGTACCGTTCCTTCTGAGTGATGAGGCCCTTTTCGTAGAGCTTCTGCACCTGCAGCACCTTCTTCTCGGAGTCGGTGATCACCTTCTCCTTGTTGGCCGGTGTCTTCAGGTCGCTGGTGGCGAAGGAGAGTCCGCTGCGGGTGGACTGGATGAAGCCGAACTCTTTCATCTTGTCGAGCAGACCGATGGTTTGCCGACGGCCGAGTTCGAGGTAGCAGTCGGAAATGACGTTCGCCAAGTCCTTGCTCTTCATCGTGATGTTGTAGAACGACATCTTCGTGGGAAGCATGTCGTTGAACATCACGCGGCCGACGCTGGTCTCGACGAGGCCGCCGAGCTTGAAGGAATCGGCCCCTTCCCCCTTCACGCGCTTGTCTTTCGGCAGGCGGACGCGAACGGTGGTGTGGAGCGTGACCTTTTTGTGTAGCAGCGCGGTATGCACCTCCTGCAACGAAGCGAACTTCATCCCGTGACCGGGACGATCGTCTTTCTTCACCGTGGCGTAGTAGCAACCCATCACGATGTCCTGCGACGGACTGATAATGGGGGCCCCGTTCGCCGGGCTGAAGACGTTGTTCGTCGACATCATCAGCGTGGTGGCTTCCACCTGCGCTTCGATCGACAGCGGCAAATGGACGGCCATCTGGTCGCCGTCGAAGTCGGCGTTGAAGCCCTTGCACACCAGCGGATGGATGCGGATCGCGTTCCCTTCCACGAGGGTCGGCTCAAACGCCTGGATCCCCATGCGGTGCAGCGTAGGGGCCCGGTTCAGCATCACCGGGTGATTGGTGATGACTTCTTCGAGGATGTCCCACACTTCTTCGTCACGCCGTTCCAGCATGCGCTTCGCGGACTTGATGGTGTCGGCGTGGCCGAGTTCCTTCAAACGGCGGATGATGAACGGCTGGAAGAGTTCGAGCGCGATCTTCTTCGGCAACCCGCATTGATGCAGTTGCAGATTCGGACCGACGACGATGACCGACCGGGCGGAATAATCGACGCGCTTGCCGAGCAGGTTTTCACGGAAGCGGCCTTGCTTCCCCTTGATCATGTCGGTCAGCGACTTCAGCGGCCGGTTGGACGAACCGAGCACCGGACGCTTGCAGCGGTTGTTGTCGAACAGAGCATCGACCGACTGCTGCAACATCCGCTTTTCGTTGCGGACGATGACTTCCGGCGCGTTGAGATCGACCAGTTTCTTCAGCCGGTTGTTCCGGTTGATGATCCGGCGATACAGATCGTTCAGATCGCTCGTCGCGAAGTTGCCGGAGTCGAGCAACACCAGCGGACGGAGATCCGGCGGAATGACTGGCACGCAATCGAGAACCATCCACTCGGGCTGGTTATCGCTGTCGCGGAGCGCTTCCGAAATCTTCAACCGCTTGATCAGTTCTTTCTTCTTCTGCTGGCTGGTCGTCTTCTTCAGTTCAGCACGAAGCTGGACCGAGAGCTCAATCAGGTTCAGACCAGTGAGCAGCTTCTTGACGGCTTCCGCGCCCATGTCGGCGTCGAACGTGCCTTCGCCGTACTTGGCTTTGGCCTGGCGGCACTCTTCTTCGGTGAGGAGTTGGCCCTTCCGCAACGGTGTGTCACCGGGATCGATGACGACGTAGTCCTGGAAGTAGACCACCTTTTCCAGTTGCGTGGTCTTGATGTTCAAGAGCGCACCCAGACGGCTGGGCATCGTCTTGAAGAACCAGATGTGAACGACGGGCGCAGCGAGCTCGATGTGCCCCATGCGTTTCCGACGGACACGGCTGTGGGTGACCTTGACGCCGCAGCGATCGCAGATCATCCCTTTGTACTTCATCCCGCGGTACTTGCCGCAGGCGCATTCCCAGTCCTTCTCGGGCCCGAAGATCCGTTCGCAGAACAGACCGTCGCGCTCGGGGCGGTAGGTGCGGTAGTTGATCGTTTCCGGCTTTTTGACTTCGCCGAACGACCAGCTCCGGATTTCCGCGGGACTGGCCAGACCGATCTTGATGGCCGAATATTCGTTGACGCGATCGTAAGCGGTTTCGCCAGCAGTACTCACGGCGGACGCTCCTGATTAATGGGATCGAGACAGAGAAACACAACGGAACAAAAACAGCACGGCGACCGACTCCGCGGTCGCCGGCCCGAATTATGTCGCTGCTTTCTCCAACTGGATGTTGAGACACAGGCCGCGGATTTCGTTGCAGAGCACTTCGAAGCTGGCCGGGGTGCCGGCTTCGAGTGTGTTCTCACCCTTGACCATGGACTCGTAAATCTTCGTGCGGCCTTCCACGTCGTCGCTCTTCACGGTGAGCAGTTCCTGGAGAATGTATGCGGCACCGTACGCTTCCAGCGCCCACACTTCCATTTCCCCGAACCGCTGACCACCAAAGCGGGCCTTGCCCCCCAGGGGTTGCTGCGTAATGAGCGAGTACGGTCCGGTCGCCCGGGCATGCACCTTGTCTTCGACGAGGTGGTGCAGCTTGAGCATGTAAATGTACCCGACGGTCGTCTTCTGCTCGAAGGCATCGCCGGTGCGACCATCGTACAGTTGCGCCTTGCCGTCTTCGGGAAGACCGGCCTGGACGAGCAGATCGCGAATCAACTCTTCAGCCGGACCATCGAACACCGGGCACTTGGCACGGATACCGAGTTTCGAGCACGCCCAGCCGAGGTGGGTCTCCAGAATCTGACCGACGTTCATACGGCTCGGCACGCCCAGCGGATTGAGAATGATGTCAACCGGGGTTCCATCGGCGAGGAACGGCATGTCCTCTTCCGGCAGAACCTTCGAGATCACCCCCTTGTTCCCGTGGCGACCGGCCATCTTGTCGCCGACCGAGATTTGTCGCTTCTGGGCGACATAAACCTTGACCATCTGCAACACGCCGCTGGGAAGTTCGTCCCCGCGCTTCATCGTGTTGACCAAACGGTCACGGGCATCGATGGCGTCTTCCACGGCCGGCCAATGTTCCTTGATGACCTTCTTGCAGTCGGCTTTCTTCTGCGGGCTCTTCAGGTCGAGCCCTTCGAAGTAACTCAGGAACTTCTCGGCAAAAGCGGCGAGGAACTTCTCGTCGGTATTCTTTAGATCCCGACCGTCATCATCCTTGACCTTGGCACCGGCTGCGGCTTCGTATTCTTTCAGAAACTCTTTGAACGCCTTGGCGATGGCTTCCGCCCCGCTGTCTTCGACCTTCTTGAGCTCGGCTTCAAACTTCTTGCGATCGGTTTCCGAAAGGCTCATCCGCCGCGAGAATTTCTCGGTGTGAATGACGATCCCTTCGACACCGGACGGAACTTCCAGCGATTCGTTTTTCACGTCTTCGCCGGCCCGACCGAAGATCGCATGCAGCAATTTTTCTTCCGGCGTCAGTTCCGTCTTCGCTTTCGGCGAGACCTTGCCGACGAGGATGTCGCCCGGCTCGACACGAGTGCCGATCTGGACGATCCCGTCTTCATCGAGATGGCGGAGGGCCTTCTCGCTGACGTTCGGGATATCGCGGGTGAACTCTTCGCGGCCGAGCTTCGTTTCGCGGACTTCGACATCGAATTCGTCGATATGGATCGACGTGTAGACATCTTCTTTCACAAGGCGTTCGGAAAGAATGATCGCGTCTTCGAAGTTAAAACCTTCAAACGACATGAACGCCACCAGCACGTTGCGGCCGAGGGCGAGTTCGCCGTTCGACGTCGCCGCGGTGTTGACGAGGATTTCGCCTTTCTTGACCTTCTGGCCGACCTTCACGAGCGGCTTCTGGTTGAGGCAGGTCCGCTCGTTGAGGCCCATATACTTGCGGAGCTCGGTCCGCTTGCCATCGATCTCAATGTGGTTGGCATCCACGGAGGTGATCTTGCCGGACTTCTCGGCCCGGAACACCATTCCCGAGCTTTCCGCGACGGCGCGTTCGAGGCCGGTGCCGACCAGCGGCGCTTCCGTGATCAACAGAGGCACGCCCTGACGCTGCATGTTCGAACCCATGAGGGCCCGGTTGGCATCGTCGTGCTCGAGAAACGGAATCAAACCCGCCGACACCCCGACCATCTGGCAGGGAGCCACGTCGAGGTATTGGACTTCGGTCCCGGCGACCCACACCACGTCGTTGGAGTAACGCGCCATCACGCGGTCTTCGGCGACCTTGCCATTCGTCACCGGCGTGTCGGCGGGCGAGATGTAAACCCGCGATTCTTCGTCGGCCCGCAGCCAGGCGATTTCCGGGGTCACGACACGGTTCACCACCGTGCGGTACGGCGTCGTGAGGAAGCCGTAATCGTCGACCTTCGAGAAAATGCTGAGACTCGAAATCAAACCGATGTTCGTGCCTTCAGGCGTTTCAATCGGACAGATGCGGCCGTAGTGCGAGATATGCACGTCGCGGACTTCGAAGCCCGCGCGCTTGCGGTTCAAGCCCCCAGGTCCGAGAGCACTGAGCCGACGCTCGTGGGTGAGCGTCGCCAGCGGATTCGTCTGGTCGACGACCTGCGACAACTCCCCACGACCAAAGAAGTACTCAATTGCCGCCGAGACGCTCTTCGGATTGATGAGCGTCCGCGGGGACATTTCTTCGACATCCTTCAAGCTCATCCGCTCTTGCACGGTCCGGCGGAGTTTCAGGAAGCCCTTGCGGATTTCTTCCGCTGCGAGCTCGTCGATGGTTCGCAGACGACGGTTACCGAGGTTGTCGATGTCGTCGATGTTTGCGGTCGCTTCACCGGTCCGCAACTTCATCAGGTAGCGGATCGAGTTGACGATGTCTTCCGGCCGGAGCGTCATTTCCGAATCGGGCACGTCCTGGTCGAACTTCCGGTTGATGCGGAAGCGACCGACGCGGCCGAGACGGTAGCGGTTGACGTCGAAGAATTTTTCCTTGAACAGATCAAGGGCTTTTTCCAACTGCGGCGGGTTGCCGGGGCGCAGCCGTTGATAGATCCGCAACAGGGCGTCTTCGTAGCTCGCCGTGGGATCTTCGAGGATGCTGTCGAGACACAGACGGTCATCCACCTTCTCGATGATCTCGATCGTCTTCAGCGTCGACTCGCGGATTTCGTCCGCAGCGGCCTTGGTGATCCCGTGGCCGGCTTCGACGATAATTTCGCCGCACTTCTCGTGACCGACGGGGTAGATCACGTCTTCCACTGACGTCTTGCCGATGAGAGCTTCGGCGGCGTCATCTTTATTGGCCTTCGCGGCGGCCGTTTTGTAGAACAGACGAATCAGACCGGCCGTGGAACCGTACTCCGGTGCCATCGCGCGGAGGAACGTCATGGCCGAGAACTTACCGCTCTGATCGATCCGCACCCCGAGCGTTTCGCGCTTCGTGATGTTGACTTCGATCCAGCTCCCGCGTTCGGGAATCACACGGCAGGAAAAGCTCTTGCGCTCGCCCGGTTCCGCCGCTTCGACGAAATCGACACCGGGAGAACGGTGCAACTGGCTGACGACGACGCGCTCGGCCCCGTTGATGATGAATTCACCACCGCCGAGCATGATGGGCATGTCGCCGAGGTAGACTTCCTCTTCGCTCGGCTGCTCCTTGATCAGGCGCAGCCAGACGCGGAACGGCCGACCGTACGTCAATCGCAGTTGGCGACATTCCAGCGGGGTGTAACGCGGCTTGCCGAGCTCGTACTTAACGTACTCCAACCGGTAGCGCTGGTCGTAGCTTTCGATCGGGAAGATTTCCCGAAGGATCGCTTCGAGACCTTCGTCCTTCCGCTCGCGGGCATCCCGCTCCAGTTGCAGGAAGCGATAGTACGCTTCGGTCTGGATGACGGTCAGATCGGAAATGGGGAATTCAGAAGACAGTGAACCAAAATTTCGCTCTTCATCAGCAGGAATCGTACGAATGGCGGGAATAGGCATGCGAGGCGGTCCCTCGAAATTCTGTGATGTCGGGCGGCTGCGGGACTCCGAACGTCACGCAGCGAAGACGAAACCGGACCGGAGCAGGTGAGCCGGTCACGGAGCAAGCTCTGTCAAGTTCGATCCCATCGATACGCAACCCCATTCACACGAGTGAACCGTCCCCGATCGGGCACGAAATTCGCCCCGTTCGAGCGGGCTGCCAAGCCGAACCCCTGCCCATCCCTGGCACAGGACCGACCCACATCGCGAGAGTGTCTGACAGAACGAGCGTTGGGCGCGACATCCTGCCGCATTCCCGAAAGGCGGTGCCGAAGCTTCACCGCAAATCTCCACAGCGTGAAGGACAACGAACGCAAGCCCGAAGGGACGGGCTCCCTCCGGGCCATGCGTTGTTGGAATCTTCAAGTAGACTAAACCGCTCGAACCACGCCGTCAAACGAGTCACCAAAAATTCGGCCCCATGAAGACCGAATTGAGCTTGACTACTTGACCTCGGCTTGACCACCGGCGGCTTCGACTTCCGCTTTCAGTTTCGCCGCGTCTTCCTTCAACAAACCGGTCTTGAGAGGCTTGGGCACCCCTTCCACCAGGTCCTTGGCTTCCTTGAGGCCGAGACCGGTCACGCCGCGAACCACCTTGATGACGGCGATCTTGTTCTCGCCGAAGCCGGTGAGAACGACGTCGAATTCCGTCTTCTCTTCCACCACCGCTGCCGGAGCAGCCGCACCACCGCCGCCACCCATCATTACCGCAGCCCCTGCGGCCGGTTCGATACCGTGGGTTTCCTTCAGGTAGTCGACGAGCGACTTGGCCTGGAGCAGCGTGAGGTTCGCGATCTTATCGCCCAGTTCTGTAATCGAGGCGTCGAAATCCGCCATTTGTCCCGATCCTTTCGTAACCGAAATCAATCTCTAGAGCTTCGAAACCACCCGACAGTTCGCGCCTCGCGACCCGTCCAACACATTTCCCATCACCAACAGACTCATCAGCGACGAGCCTTCCCGCGGCAACCTACGGGTCGCCGACTGAATCAACCTGCCGTCGCTGCGTCGGCCTTGTCGGCGAGCGACTTGATCGCCCCAGCCAGCTTCCCGCCCGGTCCACGAACAGCACCGGCAATTTGCGATCCAGGTCCGAGCAGACAGCCCGCCACCTGCGACAACAATTCCTTGCGACCCGGACTCTTGCTCAGGCTGACGACCTGGGCCGTGTCCAGCGACGTCCCCCCGATGGCCCCACCTTTCAGAGCCAACTCCTTGATGGTGTCAACCGAGTGCGTAATCTCTTTGGCGAGAGCGACAATGTCTTCGCCGCCCCAGACAATCGCCGAGGGACCCGAAAGCACATCGCGGACGCCGCTCAGGCCGATGTCCGACAGCGCCTTCCCCGCGACAGCGTTCTTGACGCCCATCACGCGAATCCGCTTCTTGTGCAGATCGAGACGCCACTTATTGGTAGCCACCGCACTCAGCTTGGAGACATCGACAATCAGCACTTCCCGGCAGTCGCCCAAGGCGGCCTGCAGGTCGGCGATCATCATTTGCTTAACAACTTTGCTCATCACTCACCCAGTCGTGAATCGCGACGATTCTTCAGAAAGTGCGGACCACTCGAACCAGTCCACACGCACTAGACCGCAACGGAAATCCCCGGCGACATCGTCGCCGTCAGACAGACGTTGCGAATATATTGACCCTTGGACGTATTCGGCTTCAAGCCGCGCAGATACTTCAACAGGGCCTCGATGTTTTCCGAAAGCTTCGTTTCATCGAACGACAAGCGGCCGACGACGCAATGGACATTGGCACCATCGTCGCAACGAAACTCAACCTTACCGGCCTTGTATTCTTTCACCGCATTCGCGACGTCCTGCGTGACCGTGCCCGCACGCGGCGACGGCATCAAACCACGGGGACCGAGCACGCGACCGAGAGGGCCGACCACACCCATCATGTCCGGCGTCGCAATCGCGACATCGAAATCGGTCCAACCAGCCTTGATCTTGTCGGCAAGCTCTTTGCCGCCAACAAAATCGGCACCGGCGGCCGTCGCCACGGCGACATTATCACCCTGACAGAAGACCAGAACCCGCTTATCCTTACCGATCCCATGCGGCAGCACGACCGAACCGCGAACGCGCTGATCGGCCTGCTTCGGATCAACACCGAGGCGAATCGCCAGCGTCACGGTCTGGTCGAACTTGCATTTCTTGATGGTCGCCGGCAGCGATGCCTCCAGCGACTTAAGGAGTTTGACCGCGCCGTCCACGGAAACCGTGCCGACGGAACTGGTCTGCTCCAGAAGATGCCGAACTCGCTTCGAATGCTTGGCCATGATCCCGTATCCCCAACCGAAAACCCGCGGAGCCCGAAAACGGCTCACAACGAGAAAAGAAACTAATCCAGGACTTCGACGCCCATGCTGCGAGCCGTCCCCGCAATCACGCGACACGCCGCATCCAGGTCCGGACAATTCATGTCCTCGAACTTGGTCTTGGCGATCTCCAGAACCTGAGCCTTGGTCACGCGGCCAACCTTTTCGGTCTTGGCGTTCTGCGCCCCCTTGGCCAGCTTCGCCGCCTGCTTGAGCAGGACCGAAGCCGGTGGGCTCTTCAGAATAAACGTGAAGCTGCGATCTTCGTAGATCGTCACGACCGCCGGAACGATCATCCCATTAAGATCGCGCGTCTTCTCATTAAACTGAGAAACGAACTGGCCGAGATTGATCCCGTGCGGACCAAGAGCCGTACCAACGGGAGGCGCAGGCGTGGCTTTACCGCCAGCAATCTGCACTTTCACCTGAGCCTTGATCTTCGCTGCTTTTTTCGCCATGACCTGCAACCGCCACTTAACTGAATCGCTACGCCGCCTGGTTTGCTAACGCCGCCCGAGACCTACCGACATTCGCACGAACTACATTCGCTCGACTTGCCAGTACTCGAGATCGACCGGGGTCGGCCGTCCAAAAATCTGAATCAATACGGTAATCTTGCCGCTGGCATCGTCGATGGCTTCGATCGTTCCCTCGAAGCTTTCAAACGCACCCTCTTTAATCTTCACATGGTCGCCGGACTGGAACTCCATCTTCACCTTGAGCGGAGCTTCCTCTTTCTTGCCCTGCTCGCGACCCAGCATCTTCTGGATCTCAGCTTCCTGCATGGGAATCGGCTTACCGGCCGAACCGGTGAAGTCGCCGACTCCGCTGGTGCTGCGCACCAAGTACCATGTATCATCATTCAGCTCCATCTGGACCATCAGGTAGCCCGGATAGAGCTTCTGCTCTGTCACCCGCTTCTTGCCGCTCTTCGTCTCGACGACTTTTTCGGTCGGGATCACGATCTCGCCGAAAAACTCCTCGAGCCCTTCCTGCCGAATCCGCCGGACCAGCGAGTCGCGAATGGTTCGTTCGCGGTTGCTTTGCACTTTGAGCACATACCACTGACGACCGCCGTTCGACGGCTCTTCGGTGACTGCGACAGGAGGTGCCTGATCCATACTGATTGTGCCCTTTCACGGGCGCTCCGAGCGACGCCCCGCAAGCGAGGTGTCGGCGGGGAATCCGACATGATGGCGAGATTGCCGTTCAATTGCAAGCGAGAAGGCCCACAACGCCAGCGGCCGACTTCAGAATTTGAGGACGCCGATCAGACGCAGAAGATACTGCCAGATCACGTCATACGCAAACAACACAAAACTGAAGAGGAACATCGTCACCAGGACCACGACCGTCGCCCGGCGGACTTCGTCCGCGCCGGGCCACGACACTTTCACCATCTCGGCCTCCACGTCGGCCAGGAAATCGGCAAACACGGGGAAGTTGACAATTCGAAACGAAAACCACGCCCCGAGCAGCCCGATGGCGACCGGAATTCCATATTGCACAGCAGGCTCGGTGTCACCCAGAAAGGTGACCATGCAGGCCCAGGCGCCAACCAGAATTGCGCAAAGAATCGCGGCGGCAGTCAACGACCGCACGAGCCGGCCCTGATTGCGCTTGTAGAAGTCGATGGCCATCATCGACTGCCAGAAGCCACTGCTCTTTTCCACCTTCGCCATGACCGATCCCTGCCACGGAGCCCACGGGCTCAATTCTCTACTACGCCGAGTCATTCAGCTCTACTGACTTCACAGCAACACGAGCGGAAGGACTCGAACCTTCAACCTGCGGATTTGGAATCCGCTGCTCTGCCAATTGAGCTACGCTCGTAAGAAAGGGGACAGGGAACAGTGGGCAGTGGATAGCCAGAGAATTCCTTCTGGCTGTCCACCATCCACTGCCCACCACCCCCTTTGTCACTTCTTCCGCGATTCCTTATGGACCGTATGACGGCGGAGCTTCTTGTTGTACTTCTTCAGCTCCAGCCGCTCGGTACCGCGGGTTTCTTTATTCGTACGGTAGCCCCGCACGCCGCTTTCAGTGCATTCGAGCCAGACATATTCGCGAGCCATCGCGATGAATCCCGTCGCTGAGTGGAAACAACCCCGCCCCTCGAACTAACGGGGGGCGGGGAGAAACAATCTAACCAGACCGATCGGGCCTGTTCTGCCCGTTATCGGCAACTACTCGAGAATCTTCGTCACGACGCCCGAGCCGACGGTCTTGCCGCCTTCACGGATGGCGAAGCGAACGTTTTCCTGCATGGCGACCGGCTTGCCGAGCGTGACTTCCAGGCGAACGTTATCGCCGGGCATACACATTTCGGCACCGTCGAGCAACTTGCCCGAGCCGGTCACGTCGGTCGTGCGGAAGTAGAACTGCGGCTTGTAGCCACTGAAGAACGGCGTGTGACGGCCCCCTTCTTCCTTGCTCAGCACGTACACCTTGCACTCGAACTTCGTGTGCGGGGTGATCGTGTTCGCACGGGCCAGCACCTGACCGCGTTCGACGTTTTCCTTCGCGATGCCACGGAGGAGCAGGCCGACGTTGTCGCCAGCCTGACCTTCGTCCAGCAGCTTGTTGAACATTTCGATGCCGGTCACAACGGTGTCCTGAATCGGTGCGAGACCGATGATCTGGACTTTTTCGTTGATCTTGATCAGGCCGGCTTCGATACGGCCGGTCACCACAGTGCCACGACCGGCGATCGAGAACACGTCTTCGATCGCCATCAGGAACGGCTTATCGCGCTCGCGGGTCGGCTCGGGGATGTTGGCGTCGAGCGCCTCCATCAGGTCGCCGATGCACTTGTTGAACTTCGGATCGGCTGGATTGTCGAGCGCCCCCTTCGCATTACCGCGAATGATGGGGATGTCATCGCCGGGGAATTCGTACTTGTTGAGCAAGTCGCGAATTTCCATCTCAACGAGTTCGAGGAGCTCTTCGTCGTCGACGAGGTCGCACTTGTTGAGGAAGACAACCAGCGCGGGGACGTTCACCTGCTTGGCGAGCAGAATGTGTTCGCGGGTTTGCGGCATCGGGCCGTCGGCGGCCGACACCACGAGGATGGCGCCGTCCATCTGGGCAGCACCGGTGATCATGTTCTTGATATAGTCGGCGTGACCGGGGCAGTCGATGTGAGCGTAGTGACGCTTTTCGGACTCGTACTCGACGTGCGACACGGCGATGGTCACCGTCTTGGTTTCATCGCGAACGGTACCGCCCTTGGCGATATCCGCATAGCTCTTGAACTTCGCCAAACCCTTTGCGGTTTGCACCGCGAGAATGGCCGCCGTGGTCGTCGTCTTGCCATGGTCGATGTGACCGATGGTTCCAACGTTGACGTGCGGCTTCGTGCGCTGAAAGACTTCCTTCGCCATTGCTGCTGCCCTTACGCCTTTCTGGAGCCCTCGAGATCCGGACGCCGGAACCGAGCCTTACTGATTTCGACTGACACTGTCTGGTAAAATTCACCCGGATGATGGGTTCCAGGCTGCGGCCACCGCCCGCGGTTACGGCCGCTCGCCCCGAGAGCTGCTGAAGGGATTCGAACCCTTGACCTCGTCCTTACCAAGGACGCACTCTACCGGCTGAGCTACAGCAGCGACACAACGGGCGCCGAGTGACTCGACAGCCCGCAGAAGATGGCCGATTGCAAGCGACTTGTCAACTCTACCGGGAGGGAAACAACAGTTTCCTTGTCCACGAGGACTTCGTGGAACCCGAAAAAGAAGCGGGTGAAGGGAATCGAACCCTCACCACCAGCTTGGAAGGCTGGAGCTCTACCATTGAGCTACACCCGCAAGTGCGCTTGCGGAAAAACCGATCTCGCGAAACCCATTTCTCCTCTTCGATTTGCTGCAAACTCAACCGCCTGCAACGTTTCTATTCATGCGTCTCAGGGACTCGATACTGTTGAAAGTCCAAGTGGTGGAAGCAGGATTCGAACCTGCGAAGGCAGAGCCATCAGATTTACAGTCTGACCCCTTTGGCCGCTCGGGAATTCCACCGTGTTCTTTTCGGCGAGCGACACTGAGCCGGAACTCGTTTGCCGCCCTGGACTTTCAACGGGTCGCACACCAGGAGCTAGCGAAGGGACTCGAACCCATAACCCCCGGTTTACAAAACCGGAGCTCTACCAATTGAGCTACGCTAGCCAGCGCTTCCCGCCAAGCCGGGACGTAACAATATAGCGAGCAATAGCCTTCGTGCAAGCGCGAATCGCATTCCGCTCGACACAACCGACTGTGGAAGGGTTCACTCGGCGCAAAAAGAAACCCACCCATCAGAATGGGTGGGCTTCTGAGGGGATTATTCCAACCCCGGAATCTCCAGATGCTCTTCCTGCGCCAACTTACGCATTTTCCGCAGAGCCCGCGATTCGAGCTGACGGATCCGTTCTTTGGTCACCCCGAACCGAGTTCCCACCTGCTCCAGCGTCAGCGGTGCCCCGCCTTCGCTCAAACCGTAACGATGCACAATGATCTCCCGCTCCCGCGGATCGAGATGATCGAGAATCGACAGAATCAACTCGCGTTGCTTCTGATTCACACGCTCATCTTTGAACGCATCGCTCCGCGGATCGGATGACGACTGAAACACCTCTTCGTTGCCGGTCCGAAACCGATCCAGTTGCACCGATTCCGCCGGGATCGAGCGCGCATAGTTCTTCATGATCGCCCAACTGGCGTACGTGGAGAACTTGAATCCCCGGCTGAAATCGTACTTTTCGATCGCTCGAATCAGCGACATGTTCCCATCGCTCACCATTTCGAAGAAGCTCGTGTTCGGCTTCATGTGACGCTTCGCAATCGAGACCACCAGCCGCAGATTACTGCGAATCAGGAAATTCTTGATTTCCGTGGCTTGTTCGAGGCAGCTCTCAATCTGGTCCATATCCTTGGCCCGCGGATGCGAGCGATCCAGCGCTTTCCGCAATTCCGAGGCTTTGAACCGCATGTAATTCATCTTGCGGAAGTAATGCACTTCCTCGTCTTTGGAGAGGAGCGGAATGGCGTACAGGCTGGCCAGGTACGGAGGCAAACCCGGAGGGGGTTTCACCGACGTCGACTTCCGTTCCGATTGCGGCGGAGCGGGCAAAATTACCCCTTCCGCATCCGGCTGGTGAAAGTCAGCGCAGTCCATAAAGTCAATGGGCTGATCGAGGAGTTGTTCGGCACGGACCTCCATAATGATGCGGTAAATACTCGTCTTCGTGCGGCGATATCGTTCCGCCAACACCTCAATGGCGATTCCATTGCGGCATTCGCGGACGATTTCCCGACGCTGCTCGGGTGTCAGTGGTTCGCTCGAATCGGGGAACACGGCGACCTCCGGGTGTTCGCGGTCAAAGTTCTTCAAGGTGTACCGGATCGTTTCCGGCGATCGGTCAAACTTGCGGGCTAGACGCCGACCGACCTCCGTCGGATTCGCACCCGCGCGAGCTAACCGACGGGCACGGGCAATCATCCGCGACCGCTCTTCATCACTGAGCTGGCTGAAGTTCGATCCGCGAGCCACTTCATTGGCGTGTCGCGAGACAAACCGCTCGACGCTCGAACGCAGAAACGCCAACCGACGCTTGCTACCGAACCGGAATCGCCGACTCACCAGCCCCCGATCGCGCCAACGCGCCACCGTCTTCTTCGAGACGTTGTAGCGTTGGCTGACATCGTCGACGGTCCAGACGTCCTCCCCGGCGGCGTCCACCGACAGGTCCACGCTGTCTGAAAGATCCTCGACGAAGCACCGCAGATCGTGCGCCGCCTCGGACGCGGTGACGATCAGGTCCGGATACATCTCCGACCGGTACGACGTAATCTGTTCGCACAATTCGGGATAGCGATAGTTTTTTCGCGGATCGAGTTCGCTGAGAAACTGCTCCGCCCGCTCCATCTGCTTCAGACGGACATCACGCGGAGCATAGCGCATCTGTTGATCGCGCAACTGCCGCAGTGCTGGATTTTGATACGTTGTCATTTTGAACTCCCATTCAAACTGCCATGCTGGCAGACTAAACAGGCCTGATGCTGTCGTTAATCGTCGCGATGCACTTCATTGCAAACGGAATGCCGTCCGCCGAGTAACCGCCTCCAACCTCTCAGACAAGTCCCGGCGGCCAGAAGGTTCGCCGAATTCTCATAGTGTAGAACGAATTCCGCTCTCCAACGGATCAAGAGCTGGTTTGCAATTCCGAAAGAGACGCAGAATTAGTGTCTTCCCGGATGGACTTACGTTAATTCAAATGCAATCGGGGGAAAAATCGAAAACCCGCTGTTTCGCCTCATCATTGGCGATGAATCTTCATTAAGCCATTTATTCAAAACAAGTTACAAGACGCGCCATTCTTCAAATCCCCCAAAATCGGCCCGCAACCTTACGGATCATCCAGCCGCTTGGGAACCAACTGTCCTCTTTTGAAACGCCTGTGCGATTCCGCGTCAACACTTGGACGCCGAACGACAGCTTAAGTTTCACACCGAACATTGAGGGATACCGCCGGATCGGAAAAGTCTTTCATGACACCGGAGTCGAGACGCCGATTTTCGCGCGCATCGCTTTGGCACCGCCGACTTTAAGAAATCCGGAAATCCCGACGATGATCGCCGCCAGCGTTAACATGATCGTCAGCGTCCGCTTCGGGTTCGCCCGCAGCCCGGCGAAGGCCTTCGAGCGACCGACCATCCCGGAACTCATCGTGAAGAGGGCTAGCGCCAGCAGAATCTTCGTCCCAATGAGCGGATGGTAGAGCTTCCAGCGAACCGGCTCGGCGGCGGGTGTCGGGGCGCCGAGGTAGTTGAAGAACCCTGTCAGCAGAAACAGGCCGATGCCGATGTGAACGAACTTTTTCCACCGGCCCATGACCGCGGCGCGGAGTTTGTCATGTTCGGCGTCCGGCAATTCCGCGGCGGAGGGGAGCAGCACAAATCGCTGAAACGCCATCCCGCCAATCAGCACAATCGCGGTGCCGACGTGAATCCAGCGGGAGAGAAGCGGGAGGAGATCGTCCATTCGGGAGCTTTCGTTTTGGTGTGAGGGACAGGGGATTGCACCCCGTCTGCTTCCTCGCAGCCGGGGTGCTTTTGTCGGGGCGTGTTGACACTTCGAGCATCCCGGCTGCGAGGAAGCAGCCGGGATGCGACTTCAGTTCAGTTCCATCGCTTCTTCCCAATGGGCGTACAGGCTTTCGAGGGCGGTTCGCGTCGCTTCAAAGCGGTTCATGGTGGATTGCATCCGTGCCGCGTCGCGATGGATTTCGACATCCGCCATGTCGGCCTGGCATTGTTCAAGAGTCGCTTCTTTCGCGGCGATGTCCGCTTCGATGTCGCTGACTTTGCGGAACGGGAATTGGCGCTTGCGCTTGGTGTCTTTGGCTGGGGAACGGCTGGTTTCCGCAGGTTTGGTTGATAGAGCGCTGGTTTTTTCTTCGGCAAAGCGCAAGCGGGAGAAGGCCATGTAATCGGTGTAGTTCCCGCCGAATTCAAACCACCGCGTTTTCTCGTAGACGAGCAGATTCGTGGCCACGCGGTCGAGAAAATAACGATCGTGACTGACGAAAAGCACCGTCCCGGCGAATTCCTTTAGCGACCGTTCGAGAGCATCGCGGGACCACAAATCGAGATGGTTGGTCGGTTCGTCGAGGACCAGCACATTCGGTTCGAGTGAATAGAGTCGGGCGAGCGCGACTTTGCTTTTTTCGCCGCCGCTCATGGCGCCCACACGCTGCAGTGCCAGTTCGCCGATGACCCCGAACCGCGCGAGAATATCCCGCAGTTGACCGTCGTTGTAGCGGGCGATCTGCGGTGGGCGGATCGCTTCCATCGCGGTGGCATCGGCGTCCACGCTGCTCAATTGCTGGTCGAAATAGGCGATTTTGACGTTCGCACCCAATCGCACGGTGCCGCGGTCGGGCTTCAATTCGCCGAGCAATGTTCGCAGTAACGTCGTCTTGCCGGAACCGTTGGGGCCCAGAAAACCCCAGCGTTCGCCGCGGCTGATGCGCAGATCGAGTTTATCGAACAGCGGGGAATTGTCACCGAAACGCTTTGATAACCCGACGGCGTCCACCACCCAATCACCGGTGCGGGTCGGTTCGGGAAAGCCCATCTGCGGACCGCGGATATCGCTGATCCGTTCGACTTTCTCCAGCCGTGCGAGTTTGCCCTCGCGATCTTTAGCCCGGGTGGCCCCGACGCCGTAGTTGTTCTTTTTGATGAACTCTTCCGCGCGGGCGATGTATTCCTGCTGTCTTTCGTAGATCTTTTCAGCCGCCTGCTGACGTTCCTCGCGTTGCTCCCAGTAATGGGAGAAATTGCCGGGATAATCGGCGATGCCGCCGCGGTGCAGTTCGAGAATCCGCGTGCAGACCCGGTCGAGAAAATAACGGTCGTGGCTGACGACAATCAGCGATTGGTTGCCATCCACGAGGTACTTTTCGAGCCATTCCGACGCTTCGATATCGAGATGGTTCGTCGGTTCGTCCAGCAGCAGGACTTCCGGGGCTTGCAACAACAACTGTGCGAGGAGCACACGGTTCTGCTGACCGCCGCTGAGAGAGGAAAGCGTTTGATTGTATTGACTGGTTTGGAAGCCCAAACCAAAAAGAACTTCGTCGATGCGGTGGTCGACCGCGAAGCCATCGAGGTGGCTCAGTTCGTGCTGAACCACGTCGAGACGTTTCGTCAGCCGGGCTTGTTCGGCTGCATCACATGGTTTCGCGAGCGCCTCTGCCAGTTCCGCCGCTTCGGTTTGCAGCCGGAAAATGTCTTCCAGCCCTTCGCGGGCTTCTTCAATCAGCGTCTTGCCGGGGACGAATTCGGGCTGCTGTTCGAGCAACCCCGCCCGGCAGCCACTTCCCAGCGAGACAGTTCCGGCATCGGCGTGGTCGCGATCCGCGAGAATCCGCAGCAGTGTGGTTTTCCCGGCCCCATTCGGTCCCACCAACCCAATGCGTTCTCCCTTGTTCAGATCGAACGTGATTCCATCGAGAATCGGGGCCCGATCAAACTGGCGGACGACATCGGTCGCGGAGAGGAGCAGCATGAGTCACAAATTGAGAGTTGGCGGACAAAGCACCCCGGCTGCTTCTGAGCAGCCGGGGTGCTGACGCGCGTGGTCAGTTAACATCCGCGCCCGTCCGGCGGATAGGCAATGGTAGAGGACTCGACTATGATGCGGCAACCGCAGGGAGACGCCCACGGAATGCCTTCCGTGGGATGTTCCCGTCGAGCAGTATTTTGAAAACCGCTGAGAAAATTCCATGTTGATCCGAGTGGGACACAGTCCCGATCCCGACGATGCGTTCATGTTCCACGCTCTGGCGAACGACAAGATTCCCACGGGCGACTATCAGTTCACGCACGAATTGCAGGATATCGAAACCCTCAACCGCCGGGCGCTCAAGGGGGAATTGGAACTGACCGCGGTCAGTCTGCATGGCTATGCGTACCTCACCGACAAGTACGCCCTGTGTGCCTGCGGGTGCAGCATGGGGGACAACTACGGCCCGATGGTCGTCGCGAAACACCCCGGTTCGCTCGGCGATTTCCGCAAGAAACGGATCGCCATCCCCGGCACCATGACCACCGCGTACCTCGCGCTGCGGATGGCGCTGCCGGAGTTTGAACCGGTCGTCTATCCGTTCGATGAAATTCTGAACGTCACGCAAGCCGGAGAAGTCGACGCCGGGTTGATCATCCACGAAGGGCAGTTAACGTACCAGAATCAGGGCCTGCACCTGATCACCGATCTCGGCCAATGGTGGCTGAAGGACACCGGCCTGCCGTTGCCTCTCGGCGGCAACGCCATCCGTCGCGATCTCGGCGAAAAAGCGATGCACGATGTTACCGTACTGCTCAAGCAAAGCATCCAATACGCGCTCGATCACCGCGCGGAAGCCTTGCAGCACGCGCTGCAATACGGCCGCGATCTCGACCGCAGCCAGGCGGACAAATTCGTCGGCATGTACGTCAACGACTGGACGATCGATTTCGGCCCCCGCGGCCGTGAAGCGGTGTCGACGCTCCTCAAACGGGCGTACGATGAAAAGATCATCCCGCATCCGGTGACGCTGGAATTTATTGGATAATCTGTAATAGCGAGCGGGGGGACGTGAGTCCCCCCGGTGATTCGATTCGCGATGAAAGGATTGCAAAGTGAGAATTGCAAAGTGCAAATTGCAAAATGAGCGGGCGTATTTCCTTCAATTTGCACTTTGCATTTTTCAATAATCAATTTGCAATCACGAGAATCGATCACCGAGGGGACTGACGTCCCCCCGCTCGCTGAAGACGACGATGCTGCACATCACCCCGAAACGCCGTTATCTCGTCCGTTTCGCTCCGAAGCGAATCCCGCATCTGTTTACGGACGTGCTCATCATCGGGGCGGGGATTGCGGGGATTCGGGCGGCGTTGTCGATTGATCCGAAGCTGAACGTCGTCGTGGCGACGAAAGGCCGGATTGATCATTCCAACAGCGCGTACGCCCAAGGCGGCATCGCGGGCGTGTTCGATCCGCTGGACGACATCACCAATCACTTCGCCGATACGATGGCCGCCGGGAAGGGGATGTGCCATGCCGATGTCGTCGACATGGTGGTGAAGGAAGCCCCGCAGCGGATTCGCGAACTGATGTCCTATGGGGCGGCGTTCGATCAATCCGACGGCGAGATGGCCCTTACTCAAGAGGGCGGGCATAGTCACCGCCGCGTGGTGCATGCTCTGGGTGACGCGACCGGCAAAGAAATCATGCGGGCCTTGATCGCCCGGCTGAAAAGCGAGCCGTCGATCTCCGTGTGGGATGATACATTCACGATCGACCTGCTCACCCACGGGGGCGAATGTCGCGGCGCATTGATGTGGAATCCGCAGCACGGCAAGACGTTCGTCTGGGCGAAGCAGACGATTCTCGCCACCGGCGGCGCGGGACGTTTGTTCCGCGAAACGACGAACCCCGAGATCGCTACCGCGGATGGTCAGGCGATGGCATTTCGTGCCGGAGCAGAACTGCGCGACATGGAGTTCATGCAGTTTCACCCGACGGTGTTGTACATCGCCGGCAGTTCACGGCATCTCATCTCCGAAGCGGTCCGCGGTGAAGGCGGCATCCTTCGTGATTGCCACGGCTATCGGTTCATGAGCGATTACAGCCCGCAACTCGAACTCGCGCCGCGCGACGAAGTCAGCCGGGCCATCACCCGGCAGATGGAAAAGACGCGGCATCACTGCGTCTATCTCGATGTCACGCACCTCGACAAGACTCTCATCGTCGAGCGGTTCCCACATATCGGCAAGGTCTGTGCGAGCTTCGGTCTCGATCTGACGAAGGATCTGATACCGGTCCGCCCGGGTGCGCATTACATGATCGGTGGTGTGACACTCGACACCGAATCACGAACGACATTGCCCCGTCTGTGGGCGGCGGGCGAAGTGACTTCCAGCGGCTTACACGGTGCGAATCGCCTCGCCAGTAACAGCCTGCTGGAAGGTCTGGTCTTCGGTTTGCGGGCCGGGCGAAATGCCTCCGATGCCGCGCTGGATGAAGAGGACCGCTTCACCGCGCTGCCGCTGGATGACGACCCGTTGCCGCCGTCGCGACCGGATGACGGACTGAATCTTGACGATTTGCTCAATTCGCTCAACAGCGAGATGTGGCGAAACGTCGGCATCGAACGCAACGCAGAAGGCTTGGAAGCGGCTTCGCAACAGGTCGAGTTCTGGGACCGTTACGTCGGTCCGCGCGAATTCAACCTCACCAAGGGTTGGGAGCTACAGAACATGCTCCTCGTTGCCCGATTGATGATCGCGTCGGCAATGGCCCGCCAAGAAACCCGTGGCGTGCATACCCGGTCCGATTTTCCCGCGACTGATCCCGCACAAACCGATCATTTGTGTTGCGTCGCGGATTACAGCTCACGGTGAAGGCGTCAGCGCGTCCAACTCGTGGAGCAGCTTCGCAATTTCGGTATGGACTTCCGCCCGATCGACAATAACGAGGATTTCCGATGGTAAGCCCGGGAACGGATGGCCGGCATCGGGGCACAACCGCCCCGCGGGATCGGGCATCACCGCGAGACGACCGATCCGCGGCGTCATCAGCGGACGAATGAGCGGCAGCACAGCGGCCATACCCACCATCTGCGGTCGGTAGATTTTGGTGACGAGCGGTTGTTGTCGCAGAGCACGGTCTTCGGCCATCATCCGGGGCATCACCCGCATTACGTGTTCGTCCCGTTCGACACCGAGATTCGCCTGCCGCAGCACCGCATTGATCGCTTCGCCGAGCGTGACCTCGCGGAGCGTCAACGTGACCCGCTCGGTGACTTCCGGGGCCAGTTCCAGCTTCAATCCTGCCATGTCGCATAACACGCCGAAGACATCGCCGATGGCCGCCGCGTGGACTTCCAGGGAGAAGCGATCCCGGTCGTCCGCCGTGCGCTCGATCTTGATCAGCGCCGTGGCTTCACGAGAAGCGGGAGCCACAAAGGTTTCGGTTCGCCTCGGCACCGCATCGGAAGCGGTCCGTTCAATGATCCCCTGAGTCGTTTGCCGGGCGAGCAATTCCAGGCCAAGCGCGATGCGGGCCAATTGCTGTTCCTGGCGCTCGCAGCATTCCGGAGCGGCCTGGGCAATACTCCCGGTCCGAGAAGGCGTGGCGGGAATCGGTTCGAGATCCATCAACTCCGCCGCTGGAGACCGTTGCGGTGGAATCTCGCCTTTGGAATCCGGCACGGGATCGTCACCGTCAGTGGGCTTGGCCGGCGGGGGCGGAACATCATCGGAATCGATCTGTGCCAGCAACTGCGCTGGTGATGTCGACAGTTTCCGTGCCGTTCGTGTTTTGGGCGGCGGGTCGACGATTTCCAGGGGCCCGAGAGAGACCGGCGCAGCGTCAGTGGAACCGGCTCGATACGCCGAGGCGAACCGCAGAGCTGGGTCGCGCTGATTCCCTGTCGAATGCGAGGTGGTGGCTTGAATCAACGAAAAGGCACCGATGACCACCAGCGCCAGGCCGAGCGCGATCGCCGCGGTTCGCAGATTGGCAAGCCCCCCCGTCATGTCACACTCCCCGTCTGGCGAAACAACATCCCTCAGCGGAACGACAATGGTTCTTCGTCACCGGCAACTTCCCGCAGGCGGACGCTTTCCGATTCGATCTCCACGACGGAGAACTTCCGGCCCGCAGTCGAAATCCGCTGCCCCACCGCCACGACCCGACCGTCGATCACCGCCACCCGCTGCTGCCCCGCAATCGCAGTCCCCTGCACACAGACTTCCGTCGACTCGGTCGAAACAGGCAGGACGATTTCCTGTGGTGAAACGAGTGCGACGTGATCCCGCTCCGCTTTCCGTAATCTTCGCGCGGAGGCCATCGTCGGCGTCAACCAGCCGATGACACCCACAGCCAGCAGACAGATCATCACCGCGGATTTTCTGCGAACGGCTTCCGCGAGCGAAGTAAGCATCATGGATTTCACCACTCCGGCATGACCCGAAATCGATGCGACACAGTCCGCACAGACTTTGCAATCGTTACTATCGGCAAACTTCCGCGCGGCCCGTTGGTGAAATGCCATGATCGGCAGAAACGGCCGAAGATCGGGGGCTGTGATCCCAGCCTGTCCGACGAATCGTGTGCCACAGAATCCAAGTGTCTGGAAAAGACAACGACCTCGATGGCGTTTGCCATCGAGGTCGTTTGCGTCCGCATCGGGCGGCGGCTTGTCTCCCAAGCCATTCCGCCGGGTAAAATATGAGAACGCGGCAAGGTCCCCTCGAAGCTCCCAGCTCCTCCTTGCCGCGTTCTACACTCTTCCGTAGCAAGCCACGGTCGAGGCAGTCGGTTCCGTTCGTCGCGTCACCCCGTTGGCGGCGACACAGGAAACATAGGTCACACCCGCCCGCCGTCAAATCGCCATCCGGAAGTTTCCCGCTTTTGATGAAAACCGCCGTGAATGTTGCCTTTCCGCCTCATCGCCGACAGCGATACACTTCACGCCATGAATGCCAATCAAGTCGTGTTGATCGAAGCGGAACGGGAAGGCCAGACCGTGCTGGCGGTGCTCCGGACATTGTTGCCGGGAGCGTCGTGGAATGAATGCCGCCGCCAATTGTCGGCCCGGCGGGTCCTCGTGAATGGTGTCCTCTGCATTCATGAAGGCCGGCGCTTGCAGCGCGGTGATGAAGTCCGCTTCCTCGCCGATCCGGCCGCATCGCCGTTGAAGCCGATGGAGTTGGTGATCCATTATCTGGACGACCATCTCGTCGTGGCGGAAAAACCGGCGGGCATCGTGAGCACGCGTCGGCCGGAAGAACAGCACTGGCCGGTCGAAAAAAAGCGGTTGGCCCCCACGCTCGACGAATTGATTGCCGCCCGCTTGCGCACCGTCCCCGTTGTGGCGCTGAAGAAGAAAAGTCAGCCGGTGGCCCCCCTGCCGCCATTGCTACGGGTGCAACGGCTCGATCGCGACACCACCGGCGTCATCGTGTTCGCCCGCACCACTCCGGCCGCGGCGATTCTCATCGATCAATTTGCGGAACATCGGGCCGAGCGGGTCTACCACGCGATTGTTGCCGGATGTCCCCCGACAACGACGGTTCGTTCACACCTCGTGCGCGACCGGGGGGATGGCCATCGGGGGTCGAGTCCCGATGGGCGTCACGGTGTCCCCGCGGTGACGCATGTGCGGCCGCTGGAAACTCGCGGCGGTTTCACCAAAGTCGAGTGCCGGCTCGAAACCGGGCGGACGCACCAGATCCGCATTCATCTGTCGGAACTCGGCTTCCCGGTGTGTGGTGATCGCGAATACGGACCACCGGCCGCCGAACGAAATCCGCCCCCGCGATTGGCACTGCACGCCGCGTTTCTGGCATTCATTCACCCGGCGACGCAACAGCGAATGGAGTTCACCTCACCGTGGCCCGCGGACTTGAACGACTGGTGGAACAACGCAAAGTAGCCCTGTCGCTCCACGACAGGTAATACGTATTCCAGGAATCATCCGCGCGTTTTGAAACGTGCCGCTCATCACGCGGAGCGTGATGGCCACCATAGTAGCCATCACGCTCCGCGTGATGAGCGGATTCCACTCAACGCGCTGTTCATTGTTAGGATCGGTATGAGCCGAGTGAAAGTACGACGCCGCATGTTTATCGGCTTTCCTGTCGCGGAGCGACAGGGCTACAACCCGACGGAAAAGAACCACAGCACGGCGAACACCGCGGCCATCGCGCCGATAATCGTGGCGAACAACCGCGCGGCCCGCTTGAGAATCCGCTCCGGCAATTCATAACGGCTGGCACTGTAGACCAGGCTGATGATCGCCGCGAGTGGCATCAGATACCACGTCACCGTCAAATCGGCGAGGGCAAGCACGGTCCCCATCATCTTGGCAATCCTCGTGAACCGTGAGTGAATTACTTGGCCGCAACCGCGACTGGAGCATCGGTGCGCTCCGGAGCAGGATTCGGGGCGGGCGGTTGCTCGTCACCAAAACCGTATGCCGGGCCTTCGATGGCGTCCCAGATTGCGAGCACGTTCAGAAATCCCGCGATGAGCGTAAACGCAATCGCGAGGTCGTAATACTTCCCGAGCCTCCCGTGCAAGTCCTGAATGAGGACCGGATCGGGCGGCGAATTGAAGGCGTCGAAAAACGAGCGCGGAATCGAACCGCGGATATGGAACGTCTCGTTGGGATGCTGATCCGGCGAATGCACGACGTGGCATTCCAGCCCGCGCTGATAGCCGCCGCTGACCGGCCGATCGAGCTTGAGCCCCCCGGAGAGTTCTAACTCAACCGGTTGCCCATCCTTCGTACCACGGAAGACGCCTCGTGTTTCGGGCAATGATCCCTCCCGCGAGGTGCTCAATTCCACGCGACCGACGAGCACCCCGGCCACTTCGTCCCGCGTCGGGCTGGAGGCCATCAACTGGCCGGTAAACGGCGCGGAAAGAGGCTCCGTTAAATCAAACTGATCTTTATTCAGCGGGGAGTCGGACCGCTTCGATTGATACAACGCCACCAGAGAAGGCAAACCGACCCCCACCTGTGCGACGTACTGCAACGAGACTTTTTTCCAGTTGCCGCGAATCGGTGCCTGATAGACCACGGCCCCTTCGCCCAGCCGCATACCCCCGAAATAGGCACCGAGGATGCACACGAAGTAAATCAGCCCCTTGAAGATCCGGCCTTGATAGAAGTGCCCGAAACCGGGAATCAGATAGGCCAGCACCCCGGCGACGAGGACGTTTTTTTCCTCCCACGGGCGGCGACGTTCAGCAGGCGGAGGAACGGACATCAATCCACTTCTTTCCTGAAGGGGCAAACCAGCAGAGTCTTCCACGCCGCACGCCGACGGGTCGCCAGAATCCGAGTGTAACAGATTTCCCGACTTTCGGACCAGACTTGTGGCGCGATTCCGGAATGACATCCTCGAAAGGGCGGTGACGGAACAGGCTGATTAGCAATCGGTTTGCGTCGATCCTGCTTAAATCCGGCGAATTGATTTCGGCTTTGTCCGGAGAACATACCCGCGAGTCATCACCGGCGTGTCAGCGAATCTCGGGGACTTCACTTTCCAATGACATCCATGCCTCGATTTGTGGCATGGCCTCGAAAATCTACGGCGATGAGATGGGATGGAATCGAACTTGCAGAGGTCAACCGCTCATGCGGGCGTGCGGATTCGCCCACTTTCTACACACACTGCCTGCAAAGCGCTCACAACTGTATGTTCTCTCACACACTTACGGTCCTTCTCGCCGGCGGCGTTGGCTCCCGGCTCCATCCATTAACCGCCGACCGGGCCAAACCAGCCGTTCCGTTCGCCGGAAAATATCGCATCATTGACTTCACTTTGAGCAATTGCCTCCACTCCGGGGCTCGGCGGATTCTGGTGCTGACGCAGTACAAGTCGCATTCGTTGCAGAAACATCTCCGCGATGGCTGGTCGATCTTCAATCCGGAAATTCGCGAATACATCACCGTGGTGCCGCCACAAATGCGGACCGGGGATTCGTGGTATTCCGGAACGGCAGACGCGATCTATCAGAACGTCTACCTGCTCGAACGAAGCGGGGCGAAGTTCGTGCTGATTCTCTCCGGCGATCACATTTACCGGATGGACTACCTGGCGATGCTGAAGACGCACGCGAAATCCAAAGCCGCCGCCACCGTCGCCTGCATGGAAGTCCCCCTCGACGAAGCCAGCGAGTTTGGCGTGATGGCCGTCGATGAGCGTAACCGCGTGGTCGAGTTCCAGGAAAAGCCGCAGCACCCCAAACCGATGCCGGACCGTCCGGATCAGGCACTGGCGTCGATGGGGATCTACGTCTTTTCACTCGATGTGCTGTGCCGTGAACTCGAAGCCGATCACGAAGACCCGCATTCCAGTCACGATTTTGGCAAGAATATTCTACCGAAGCTGATTGGTGAAGGTCGCGTCGCCGCTTATCGCTTTGGCGGCAAAGCGGGCCGGGTGACACAAGACCGTTACTGGAAAGACGTCGGCACGATCGACGCGTACTACGAAGCCAACATGGATTTGTTGCTGCCGGTGCCGCCATTGGATCTTTACCAGGACGACTGGGCCATTCGGACGTATCATGGCCAGAACCCGCCCGCGCGGATGGTGCCCGGAACGTCCGGCGCTCAGGGCGAATTGTCCAACTCGATTCTCGGTGCCGGAACGATCATCTCCGGCGGAAGCGTCAAGCACTCGATCCTGTCTGCCCGCAGTGTGGTGGAAGACGGCGCGCATGTGGAGAACGCGATTCTCTTTGAAGGCGTGCGTGTCGGCCCCGGCGCGCAACTCCAGCGCTGTATCATCGACAAAGGCGTGCAGATTCCCCCCGGAACGCAGATTGGTTTCGACGCCGATGCGGATCGAGCGCTCGGTTTCACCGTCTCCGAAAAAGGCGTCGTCGTCGTGCCGAAAGGGTATCGCTTTCCGTGAGCGGCACGGCGCTCGCCGCCGGTGAATTGTCTGAGGATCGCATTATCCAGCCGAGGCGTGGAACTCCGCACACACCGGCGGCGAGCGCCGTGCCGCTCAGGGACAAGGAATGCAAATCACCGCGCATCATCGGCGGGCACGGATTCCTCCAGCACTAATGCCCGCACATACCGCGCCGGGGGCGAACCATGCGAGACCACGGCGTCGTGATATTTTTTCAGCGTGAACTTCGGTCCCCACGTTTTCTCCACAGCGTTCCGCAAATCGCGATGGTCCTGGTAACCGACGAAGTACGTCGAAAGTTGCGCCGACGTGACTTGTGCCCGAATCCATTTCCCGGCGGCTTCGCGCTCTTCCTGAAACGCCTCTTGCGTCATCAACCGCATGGCGTCTTCGCGGCGGATGCCATCCACGTGCACCGACTGGTCGAGCAAGGTGTTCGCGATCGTCCGCAAGCACCACTTCAACGTGACCAGCCGCATCAGTGGGTCATCTTTCATGAATCCTTCCTCGGACAGCATCTGTTCGGTGTAGCACGCCCAACCCTCAACAAACGTGCCGGATGACAGCAGCGAGCGCAGTCGTGACGAATGCCGGTTGGAAATCGCCAGTTGCACGAAGTGCCCCGGCATCGCTTCATGCACCGTGAGGTTATGAATCGACCGCAGATTGTATTCCCGCAGGAATGATGCACATTGCTGGTCGGTCCAATCCGCCGGCAACGGCGCGACGGCATAAAACGTCTGTTGACCAACTTCGAGCGCTCCCGGCGAATCGCAGTAGGCGACGGATACGCCGCGCTGAAATTCCGGCATGACGATGATCTTCAACGGATCGGGCGGAAGCGTCATCAGATCGCGTTCCTTCACGAACGCCGTGGTGATCGTCAATGATTTTTCCGCCGCGGGGACCACGCCATCGCGGGGCGGGACTTCGGCGTACGCCAACTCCAATGCGGCCGCAATCGTGGATTGCTTCTGCTCGGGTGTCGGCTCTGCGGGAGCCGTGAAGCCCGGTGTCTTCTTCGTTAGTGCTTTCACCGCGAGGGCGTACATTTCCGTACGCACGCGCTGCAGTTCAAACTCGGCCCGCTGCTTAAGTTCCTGCCGCGATAACGGCGAATCCAGCACGCGGCGCAGTTTTTCATCGTACAGTTTCGCGCCGAGCCGATGATCGCCTTTCGCATTCGGTAACAGTTCTTTTTCGAGCCACTGCTGTTGTTGTTCGACCGCCGCGGTGGCAACTTCCATCGCCTTGTCGAGCCGTTGCCGCTCGGCTTCGGACAACTTCATCCGTTCGGGCCGGACCATGTTGTCGAGCGTGCTGAGCACCCCGCGGTTCTGTTTGATGGCCGTCTCGGCATGCACCGTCGGCACGCGCGCGGGTTTCAAAGTCGCCCGGATCTGTTCATACATCCGCGGAAATTTTTCAAGCCGGTCGGTCACGCGCTGCAAACGTTGTTCAATCGGGGCGAACTCGCGGGCCATCAGGCCGTAAATCGCCCCGCCAGCCAGTTGCGTGTACGCAATCGGGTTCCACTCCCACTCTTTCAACTCATCGAGAAACCACAGATCATTCTGCAGCTTGCGCGTCAACAGAACGTGATCGGTCTGATTGTCGCGATTCAGTTGAGTGCGATCAATTTTCGCCAGGTCGACGAGCCATGCGTGATAGAACTCCCGTTCCTTCGCGCGACCGGCGTCACTCACATCATCGACCAAACTGTCATAACGATGATCGCCCAGGCCGGTGGCATTCACCGGCGACAGTGCGGGGTACTCGTCGAGGAAGCGCTTCGATAATGCCGCAAAGCGGGCATTCGCATCCTGTGCTGAGACGGACATGGGACAGACCCCCAGACAAATGACCGTGCTGATCCACCACCCGCGAAGTTTCATGATGTTGTCCATCTGGTTGACGATTTTCGCAAAGCCCCAAAGTAGCCCTGTCGCTCCGCGACAGGAAAGCCAATGGACAAGCCGCCCTGGCGATAAACCGGCGATCCTGTCGCGGAGCGGCAGGGCTACTTTTAGAACACCGATAGCAACATCAACTGCGACATCCGCGTAAGCCATGTCCGATCGTCGGCGGTCATGGCCCCTTTTTCGAGAATCCGGCGGGTGCGATTGCGGACGGTGCTCACCATGTAGCGTTGCACATCGGTCAACGGTTTGGCGGCATCCGTTTCGAGCAACAGCGTGGTGATCCGTTCCAGTGCCCGCGGCTCGTCGAGTGTCAACGCGACATCGCTAGTCCACATCGGGGCCTCCGCGGCGTCGGCCACCGATTGCGTAATCCGGGCCGCAAGATTCGTGACCTGCGCGACCTTTTCGTAGTTCACTTTCGCCGGGATATCGTTCGGCGAATGATAATCGGGATGCTGCCCCGTCGAGAAAAACAGGAACGGAATCTGCCGATCACGGAACGGACCGTAATCACTCCGCGTGCCGACGAGATCGCTGCCGAGCCGTGCGATTTCGACTTCCTTCGGCCGTACAGATCGATCGAGCGTCTCACGTATCGTCGGGGAATGTTCGCTCCCCATCACGAACACGACCGGGAGCGGCAAATCGCCGAGCGCGCGGCCGATCATGTCCGCCGTCATGAACAATTTGACCTTCGTCAACGGCCACGGCGGATGAGCCACGAACCAGCGTGATCCCCACAACAGGTGTTCTTCGAGATCAAAGCCGATGAAGACCACACTCCGCTTTGGTGCCGTCGGCAGCGACGCAATCGCCCGTGCGACTTCGAGCATCATGGCCACCCCGGTGGCGTTGTCGTCGGCCCCGGCGTAGATTTCACCTTCGCGGACGCCGAGGTGATCGTGATGGACGCCGATCACGATGTATTCGTCCTTCAGCACAGGGTCACTCCCCTCGATCCAGCCGCCGACATTCACGCCAACGATGTGGGCTCCCTCTTCCTTGTCAGCGTCGCCGGGAATGCGTTGGTCGAACCGATCTTCCGGGAATAGCGGCTTCAGTTTCATTTCACGAAATCGGGCCACGAGATATTGCGCCGCGCGAAACGCATCCGGCCCCCGCCGCCCGCGATACTCCGGCCCGGCCAGTGTCTCGACATGCGGCCGTACCTGTGCCGCGGTGATGACGGGAAGTTCTGGTTCCGCACCAATCGCACATGAGGCAATTGAAAAACAAATCCAACCTGCGAGAATCAGCAATCGATAGATCATCCATGAACTCCGACAGCGCTCTGACTACAAACACCGGAACTTCTCGCGCCACGACTTCCAGCCGACAAGACCGATTGTGCCGACGATAGCGATTCTGACGGTTTTTTGTGATGCAGCGCCTGTCATGAAGCCGATCAACGAAGCATGTAAAGCTGTCTGCCGAGAGTCAGGCCGTCGCATCTAGCGGCGCAACTCTTGGATATTTCGCAGGTTACGCGCCGAAAGACGGTGCGTCGAGGAGATCGGGGATGAAGGGAACGCTGTGGGCCCTGCTGGTGGCAGGCATTGTGATGTGCGCCGGCTCCTCGGCTCAGGCCGCTGGTGAAGGCCAGCCCTCCGACTGGAATCGGTTCTACAACTATCCGTACGTGTACTATCCGCACAATTACACGCCGCCGCAAGAGTACAACAATTTGTACTATCGGTATCCAGTCGAACGGCAGATCCCCGTCTACAACAAAGACTGGTACAACTTCTACCCGACCGCCAAGCCGTACTACAAAGGCCATCACTTCATTCTCGACGTGTTTTAAAGAACACGGCTGAGGGCTGAGGGCTAAGAGCTGAGGGACAGAAACGGGATCGACGTCGTTTTTCTGTCCCTTAGCCCTTAGCTCTTAACTTTCAGCCAATCTCGTATCGATGCCGGCAGGGGAAAGATAACGCCCGCGGGTGAAGACCCGCGGGCGTTGTTGTATTTTGGTGTCTGCGGGACGGCATTGGGTGAAGGGATGAGTTTCGGTCGATGCGCACGATTTGTTTGACGGTGGCCTACGACGGAACGAATTATTGCGGCTGGCAATGGCAGGCGAACGGGGTTTCGTTACAGGAAACCTTGGAAGCCGCCCTGGCGAAGTTCACCGGGGAGACCATCCGTGTCACAGCGGCCGGACGAACGGATGCCGGCGTGCATGCACTCGGACAACTCGTCAGCTTTCACACGGCCACCGAGATTCCACCGCTGGGGTTTCAACTCGGATTGCGCGGCATCCTGCCGGACGACATTGTGATCCGCGGTGCGGCGGAACATCCGTACGGTTACAGCGCCCGGTTTGATTCCATCCGCAAGCGGTATCGCTACATCATTCACAACGCCCGGTCGCCCTGGCCCGCACTGCGAAACTTGACGTGGTTCGTCCGCTGGGCGCTCGATGACGCGGCGATGCAAGCGGCGGCGAATGTGCTGGTCGGCACGCACGACTTCCGTTGTTTCGAATCCAAATGGCCGAACACGGAATCCAGCGTCCGCACCATTCAGGAAGCGCGATTCTGGCGGACATCCGCGTGGCAACCGTGGAGTCACACGGCGGTCGATGTGGCTGCGGAATCGACGGTACAGACCATTGTCCCGCTGCATCGCGAGCAAAAACAACCGTCGAAGATCGTGCCCGACGATTCCATGAAGCCCGAGTTTCTCGGCTTCGATATCGTCGCGGACGGATTTCTTTACAACATGGTCCGCACGATCGTCGGCACGCTAGTCCACGTCGGCCGCGGACATTGGACGACCGACGACCTCCGCCGCATCCTCGAAACCGGCGATCGCCGCCTCGCCGGTGATACCGCTCCGGCGTGTGGATTGTCACTCGTGGAAGTCGATGCTCCCGTCGATGAAGCCCGCATTGCGAATCGGTTGGCACGCTATCAACAAAAGCAGGCGGCCCTCGGCGCGGTGAGTCTCGATGAAGCCCTGGAGAGCGACGCAGACCCGTTGAGTGATTGATTCCGTGCGTGGGGATTTCACGAAGCGGGGAGGGGCGCTTGCGACGGACGTTCGATTAGCGGTTCATCAGCGCGACGAACCAGTAATAATCTCTTGTTACTACGATGTACGCGACGCAGAACCAGATGGGAGACAGCGCCATCACCTGTAGACGCCAGTAGTCGCGCCAGACCCAACCGTGATCGAAGTCGCCTTTGCGAACGCGGAGGTACCAACGGCGAGCCAATTGCACGACGGGGATACCCAAAATGATCCCGTTCCAAATGCCGACCAGCACGATCTCGACGCCGATCGTGGAAGTCGCCTGGGACGTCGCGATGGCTTTCAACATGGGATATGTCATCGGCACCGTTCCGACAATCGCAATCACAGCCATGATGACCGCCAGCACCACGTCGCGCGCGTGGACCTCCGTTGTGTCCGATGGCGCGGTACGAATCAGCATGCCGCAGCGCGGACATTTCACCGCCGCGGGGGGTAGCGCGGTTTCGCACATCCGACAGCGGGATGGTTCTTCATCGGTGGGGAACGGAGCCGCTGGGTGTGGGACAGACATGTGAAACGCCGAGGGGATGATTGCCGAAAGAAACGACTTCCTCAGCGTACCACTCGGCGAGATGATTGAAACTCGACCGTGGAAAGTGTCAGGGTTGTGCCACGGCTTTGATTGCTTCGGGAAGCGCTCGGCACTGCTCCGCGGATGAAGCCGTGACGCATCACATCATGATCGCGGCGCTTTGCGGCCGACTATCGTACGTGCCATACTGGTGGCACGAGGTGAAACGGTGACGGACGAAAACATCGCGAATGTGCTCAGGTTCAGCGAACGCATCACGTGCCTGCCGGTGATTCATGGCAGCGGCGATTTTGCGGTCGAGGTCCGGCGGCGGATGCTGGAAGAACCGTTCGATTGTCTCGCGGTCCCGTTGCCGCCGTCGTTTCAAACGGCGGTGGAGAACGCGGTCGGCTTCCTGCCGGGGCTGTCACTGGTCATGCAGGAGGAACCGCGGTGGCTGCCGCCACAGGACTGGTCCGGCGAAACCAGTGACGAAGACGATGATGACGACAGCGAGAACCGCGCGGCGAGTTATGTCCCGATTGATCCCTGCCAGCCGGTGATCGCCGCATTACGGCTTGCGATCCAGGAACGGATGCCGCGAGCGTTTATCGATCTGGAAACCGCGCACTTCGACAGCTACTCGGCGGTGCTGCCCGATCCGTACGCCTTGAAGCAAGTCGCCGCGGAGAAATTCGCGGCGGCAGTGTTGCCCTCGATTCCCCGCTTACCCGGCGATCAACCGCAGGACCGTGCCGTCCACATGGCGCATCAACTGCGGCAACTCGAACAGCGTTACGAAAAGATTTTGTTCGTCTGTTCGTTAATGGAATGGCCGTGGATTCGCGAGGCGTACACGGAACAACATCGGTTGCGGGCCCGCGATGAAAACGTGGAGGAACCGCAGACATTCGCCGTCGATCCGCACACGTCCATCTTCATGCTCGGCGAGTTGCCGTTCATCACCGCGCAGTACGAACTCGCGCGGGCGGAACTCGAACAGGACGACAATCTTTCGGTGGACGGCGTGAAGTTGCTGCTGCTCGCGGCGCGTGCGCATTATCAATCGGTGCTGGGCAAACGGGCCCGCAAGATTTCGCCAAAGTTGATGCAGTCGTACTTTCAATATGTACGGAATCTGTCTCTCATCGAACGGCGGATGACGCCGGATTTCTACACGCTGATGGTCGCCGCACAGCAGACGGTGGGCGATCAGTTCGCGCAATCGCTCGCGGAAACCGCGCGCGATTACTCCACGACGGAATTTGTGCCGTTTCCGATGGTGAAGTGCAGCGTGCATAAATGCCGGTTGCCGGATGGGGATGTCGTCCATTTGAAGAGCCGGTTGCCGGGGCCACTGGTCACATGGCGGACGATTCAACTGAAGCCGCCGCCGGCGAAGCTCGACCAGATGAAATGGCAGATGCGGTGGAACCCGTTCCGGCAGTGCAGTTGGCCGCCGGAAGACGTGGCGATTGAGAAGTTCCGCACGCACGTCAAAGACACGGCGCTTGCGCTGCTCGGCAACGATCTGGCCCGCAGTGAAAAGTTTTCGACGAGTTTGAAAGACGGCCTCGATATCCGCGAGACACTCCGCAACTGGCACACCGGCGATCTCTACGTGAAGGTGATGCCGCCGGCGAAAGGGAGTCTCGATTGCGTGATCATGCTGTTCGACAGTCCGGCCGACCCGCGCGATTATCCGTGGCGGGTCACCTGGCATGCCGAGCATCACGATGAATCGACCCTCGCGCTGTTTGCCACCGATTTCCAGCAGAACTTCGTTGGCCCGGGCATCGGTCAGGCGACGTATGGCGGATCGATGTTCCTCTTCCCGCCACGACCGGTGCCGGATGTCTGGCGGGACCCGCGGTTCGATTTCGCCGATACGCTGGAGGAACGGTTGCTCGCCGCGGCGTGTTTCCATGCCCGCGAAAAGCACGTCGCGCTGATGAGTGCCCAACCCCCGGGTTTAGGCTGGCGGCAACTCGCGAAGCGCTACGGCAAGAAGATCGTTCACATTCCGATCAGCCGGTTCAGCCAGGAATTGATTCAACAACTGCGCGTGTTCCACGTCCTGAACGGCACACAGATCCGCAGCTACGCCGCCCATTTCATCCCGAAGGCCTAAGGAAGCCCAGTCATTCTGATGGTTGGGTCTCTTCCCGAACCTCCGCGATCCGGCGGCAAGGAAATCCCGCCACACCATATCTTCATATGGAATTCAGGTCTTCATAACGTCCTGAATGCGAATGGCTTGCGGTCTTGCAAGCGATGTGCGGGGGCAATCGCGATTGACGATGATGGTGCTTTCACCTATCACCATCGCATCCCGATCCCCATCCCTTCTCATCCCGCACAGGTCGTCGGTTCCGACGTGCCTGCAAGGGTTCGTGCGCTTCGCTCTTCCTGGGGAAGTGCTCGAAGGAATTCGACTATGTTTTCGACGAGCTTGTTTGCTCCGTTACGACGGCCAATCGCGGATCGTCATGCGAATTTTCCTGCGGCGAAAGCAGGCCGTTGGAGTCTCGTTGTTTTCTGTTTCGCGTTGACCGCGCTGAATTGCGGCAGCACGGTATGCCGGGCCGATGACGAGGATTCTTCTGCCGACGAAATCGAGGAAGTGGCACCCACACCGCGTCCGGCGACGCGCAGCAAGTCCAAGTCACGGCGTGCCAAGGTGGAAGATGGACCGGGAATGCTCGGCCGTGTCAGCCATCTGGCGTTGCCCACGTTCGGCCGGACGGATTCGATTACGCCGCTCGAAGTGATGCCGTATGTGCTGTTTGAAGATCATTTTTTCTTCGCCGATGTCCGCGGGTTTGCCTCGAACAGTGCCAAGTTCGGCGGGAATGCCGGGGTGGGATATCGTTACCTGTCGGACATCACTCACGGATGGTACGGTGCCAGCGCGTGGTATGACGCCGACGACACCACCAGCCAGGTCTTCCAGCAGGTGGGCCTGAGTTTCGAAGCCCTGGTCCATCGCTTCGAGGCGCGGTCGAACGTCTATTTGCCGGTCGGAACCACGTCACAGACCTTCAACTCGCAGGCCTTCGGCGCCCATTTCGTCGGCAATCAACTGCTGTTCGGGTCGAACGTACAAAGCGGGCAGGCGCTCCGCGGCGCGGATTACGAACTGGGCTATGCGATTCCGGTCGGCTTTTACGGACCGGATGACCGCCTGCGAGGTTTCGTCGGCGGTTACAACTTCGGCGACAGCGGAAAAAACATCAACGGGGTCAAAGCCCGCGTGGAACTCGCGCTGAACAACGCCGTCACAACGCAGGTGCTGTATACGAACGACAAGACCTTCGGCAGCAACGTGATGGTCGGGATCTCGCTCGAATATCCGTTCGGCCGTAATCATCCGAATTTCAAGTGGCGACGCAACACCCCCTCACCGTTCCGCTATGTCGAACGCAATTACAACGTCGTCGTGCAACGAACGAATACGGTCGACCAGAACGCGCGGGCCATCAACCCGCGCACGGGGCAGGCGTACGTCATCGAGCATGTGTCCGCGAACGGCAGCGCGGCCGGTGACGGTTCCGTCGACAACCCGTATGGGAGCGTGGCCCAAGCCCTCGCGGCGGGCGGCGACGTGGTGTATGTCCACTCGGGCACCGTCCTGCACGAACAGATTTCCCTCGCCAATGGGAACTACGTCATCGGGGAAGGGGCTCATCAAACGCTGATGGACAGCATCCACGGCGCGATGGAACTGCCCACCTCCAGCCTGGCCGGAACCGCTTCCCCACGGATTACCGGCGTCAACGGCGATGCGGTGATCCTCGCCAACAATTCCACGTTCTCCGGCTTCTCCATCGATCACATCCTCGGCAACGGAATCGTCGGGACCGGCGTGAGTGGTGCCACCGTCAGCAACGTGACCTTCTCCGACCTCTCGGGGGATGGTGTGAGTCTGAAAAACAGCACGGGCGAGATCGCGCTGACGGACCTGACATTCAATTCCACCCCCGGCCGCGGGCTGATGATCGACGGCGGCACCGCGAATATCACGATGAATGGTACGTTCAATAACATCAATGGGGACGCCGTCACGGTCCGAAACACCACCGGCGGCACGGTCGCACTGAATGATCTGGCAATCACCAACGGCTTAGCCCGCGGGTTGGTCGCCGAGAACATCCGCGGAACACTCGACATCAAAGATCTGACCATCACGCACAGCGGCGGCGACGCGGTGGATATCAGCGGGGGCGATGGGACCGGCACGATCAATTTGACCGGCACGACCACCATCACCACGCCACTGGCCCGCGGCTTCCGTCAACATGATTCGAATGTGGCTCTGACCGCCGCGGATTTGAACGTGACCTCAACATCCACAGCGAATGCGGTCGAAATCGCGCATACCACCGGAATCACGACCTTGACCGCCCTCGACCTGAGCGTCAACAGCGGACAGGGACTCGCGGCCATCGGTGCCGATTCGCTCGTGATCGGTTCGGGAACGGTTGTCGCGGTGGGAGCACCCGCCGTGAACATCGAAAGTTCCGACACCACGATTGTGCTCACCAGCGTGAGCGCGAACGGTGGTCCGTTCGGCATTCGGATTGCCGAATCCACCGGCAGTTTCCTGGTCGCTGGTGCGGGTACTGTTCAGCTCAGTTCGGGCGGGGTGATTCAAAACACGGTGAACGGCATCATCCTGCAGAACGCCGGTTCGGTTAATGTGCGCAACATGGATCTGTTCACGAATGGAACCGGCGTCTCGTCCACCGGAACGGATCTGCTCGTCCTGGATTCGCTGCGAATTCAACAGAGCACGCACTACGCGGTCGATTCGATGAACGATTCGCTGCTGGGAATCAACGGTTCCTTGCTCAGCAATAACGGAGCGATCGGTGAAGGAACTATTCGCATTCAAGCCGACACGCTCGGAACCTACCAGTCGCAGGTCTACAGCAACACCATCGTCGACAACAACGGCACGGCCATCTTCTACGGGAATGCGGCCCCCGCGAATGGGTCGTCGCTGAGCATCGGCATTCAGAACAACATCATCACGGCCAATCGCGGCGGCACATCCGCCGTGCTCGGACAATGGAACGGTCCCACCACCACCGCAATCTCCGGGAACACCTTCACGCTGACCGGTGCCAACATGACCGGCGTGCAACTCGTGGATGCGTCGTCCACCGACAAACTGACCGCCACGGCCACCTCGAATACCTTCACCTTCAGCAGTTCCGGCGGCGTGGGGATCAAATCCACGGCGGGGTCTACGGCGAACCTGCAGTACCAAAGCAACACCGTCACGTTCAACGGAACCGCTGGACTGGGGATGGAGTTCGCGCTCGCGGGAGCGGCCGATGTCTGGCTGGCGGGCAACACCATTACCGACAACGGCGGTGCGGCAACCGGGATTCTGTTCGATGGCACAGGCTCCGGATCGCGGGTCCAGCTTGACGCCAACTCCATTCAAATGCTGTCCACAAGCCAGGCGGTTGATCGCGGTGTGATCTTCACCTCGGTCAATGGCATCCTGTCGCTGTACAGCGCGTCCAATAACATTGTGAACGGGGCCGTGACGCCGTTCTCCATTCCCTCGGGATCGATTACGGGCAACTTCCTGATCAATGGCGTGACGGTGCCGTAGCAACGGCGATTATTGGTCGATGCTTTCCGTCCACCACTTCCGCGCTGCGTTACGGGCCGGGTTGTCGCGGTGCAGCCACTCGGGGGAATGGTTGCGATACGGCACCGCTTGAAACGTCCACCTTCCTGAGATGCCGGTGGACGTGAGATAATCGCGGATCGCGTCGACGTTGCCTTCGTGCGCGATGAATTGCGGACGCGTCCCCAGGCGTTTCAGTCGTACCAGCGCCGCCTCGCGGTCGGATTTTGCGTAGGGCCAGTTGCGCACGCCATCGTAGTGACTGAAGAGGAAGAATCCCGCCCAGAGTTTGGCGATTTCGTCATCGTGCAGGCCGATGAAATTGCCGGCGATTGCCCCGCGCGAAAAGCCGGCCAGGACGACTCGCTGACGATCGCCGCCGAACTGCGTGCAGACCAAATCCACGGCGGCGTGACAGTAACGCTTGGTTTCAGCAATGTCGCCCCACCAAGTCACCGCGTTGACCCGTTCGTCGCCGGTTCCCTGCACGAACGGCAGGCAAATCCAGATCGCCCCGCGGCCACCGGTGAGGCCGTAACCAAGTTGGCACCCTTCGGGCATCCCGTCGGAGACATCGCCGAAGGCGTTGCGATAGTTCCCGTTGCCGGGGTACTCCACGATGACGGGATACTTGCCGCCGGGTTGCCAATCCGTGGGCAAATACAGCGTGTGATAAACCGCGGTGACTTCATATCCCGGCAGCACGCCGCGCACGCGTCGCCCGGCCGCCGGTTCCGCACGGAGCATCAGCGGGGTCACCAGATCCGCGGGGGTACTCCGCACATCCGGCAATTCCGGTGTGTCCGCAGCCAACAACACCGCGGCGAATGACACGAGCCACGACGTCATGATTTGCCCCGTGTGCCACTGGCTCTGCCAGTGTCTTTGAGAAACGATGTCAACGATCAATAAAAGAACACTGGCAGAGCCAGTGGCACACGGACAAGTTGAAATCGTTACTTCACCGGCGCGTCACCAAGAGTCTCGGCGATGATCGGTTCGATGGCTTCCGCCCAGATTTTGTAGCCCGCGGCGGACGGATGCAGGTAATCTCCCATGATTTCCCGAGTGATGAGTCCCTCCGATGTCAGGAACTGGGGGGTGATGTCGACGAAGTGGACATTCTCTTTTCCGTCGAGTCCCGCCAACTGCTTGTTGATCGCCGCCAGCTTTTCGCGAGTCGCATCGGGTTTCGGACCGCGCGGGAAGATTCCCATCAGGATGATTTTTGCCTCGGGTTGACTGCGGTTGATTTCGTGCAGAATTGCCAGAATCCCGGCGACGATGTCGACCGCGGAATTTTTGTGCGCATTGTTCGTGCCGATGTGTACGACGACCACTTTGGCTTTCGCGCCGTCGAGTTCGCCATGCTGCAATCGCCACAGCGTGTTTTCGAGGTAATCGTAACCATAACCGAGATTGCCGACCTTGCGGTGCCCATAGTGCTTATCCCAAATCGCGGTGCCCGGCTGACCACGATCATGGGGCTCACCGCCGAACATCTGCGTGATGGAATCGCCGATGAAGACCAATTCCGGCTGCCGTTCCTGAATCAGCTTCGTGACCGCCGCGTGCCGGACGGCCCAGTCGTAAGTGGGAAAATCGCGATCCTGCGTGCAGGGGACCAAGGTGCTGGGCAATTTCGGCGCATCGGACTGGGGATTGACTTTGAGTTCGAGGAGTTCGCTGCCGGTTTTGCGATCGGCGGTGAAAGCCCGCGCTTTGATGACACCCCCGGAAGGAAGCGCAATCGGTGCGAGATACGGCCCCGATTTCGGCCCGGCATCGGACCCATCAATCGTGTACCGGATCATCACCCCTTCGCTGGCGCACGAAAGCGTGACAATCCCTTCTTTTTGCTCCGCCGTCGGCTTGGCGGGGGCCTCCGCGGCCCTCAGCGACGAGACGTGACCGGCGACAAGGCAAAGTCCCAACAGGATGCGTGACATGCTGTTCCTCCAAACGGGTTCGTAATGAGGCTTCCGTTCCGGTCCGCAGTATAACGTCGAAAACTGCCAATTGACCCGGAACGGCAAGATCACCTACAGTAGAGTGTTGCGAAAACCAGGACCCATCGCATGGCCGGGCGGACAACATCACCGCGCAGAACTGTGACGCTGCCCGCGTTTGCAGAGACGGTGCGAATAGAGGCCCCGCAGCGCGGCTGGTTTTCATCGAGTTGGCTGATTTCGCTCACCCTGCATCTGGCGATTGTCGGTGCCTTGCTGTGGGCGATTCGTACGCCGCAACGCGGTCCGGCCGGCTTTTCGGATATGCCGTTTGTGACGTTCGGCGTTTCGCGACCGGGGGCCGGCCAGGGCGGGCCCGGAGCCGGCGGGACCAATGTCGTCGATACCGTCGTCGATGAAAACCCCATCGGTGGACCAAACGGATCGTCGCTGAATCTCACACTTCCGGCTTCGGCACCGTTGCAGACACCGCAGGCCGATGCCGAAACGTTGACGACAGTTCCTCGTCCTTCGTTTGGTGTGGGATCAGGCATCCCACTGCCCTCCAGTGGTTTGCCGAATGCGCGCGGCGCGGTGGAAGGGGGTATCGTCGGTCGCAATGGAACCAATAACGCTCCCGGTGGCCGCGGTGGTGATGGTCTCGGTGCCGAAGGAAGCGGCGGTGCCGGCGCACCGGGAACGGCCTTCTTCGGAGTCAAAGACCACGGCAGCCGCGTCGTTTTCGTGATCGATTGCTCGGCGAGCATGATGGATTCCAACGCGATGGCCTCCGCGAAAGCCGCACTCATGGCCGCATTGCAGACGCTCAACGAACAACAGCAGTTTCAGATCATTTTTTACAATCGCGAACCGCGGCTGTTTCAACCGTTCGGGCCTCAGAAAAACGGTCTATTGAATGCCACCGAACGGAACAAATCACTGGCCCGGCAATACATCACGCAAACGGAACCGGACTCCGGAACCGATCACATCCCCGCGATCAAAATGGGGCTCAAACTGGTTCCCGAGGTGATGTTCTTTCTGACCGATGCCGCCGAGCCGCAACTCACGGCAGGCGAATTGGCGGAGATTGCCCGCCTGAATCAGGGCCACACGCGGATTCACACCATCGAGTTCGGCAAGGGCAACAACCTGGGCCTCGAAAACTTCCTCACGAAGCTGGCGCGGCAAAATGGCGGCACCTATCGGTATCACAATGTGCAGCAACTCGCCTTGCAGACCAAGCCGTAGTCTTTGGCGATGTCGCCTCGTGCTGTTCGCAGCGAGCGCAGGGCTGCTCGCCGGGAATGGCCGTGCGGAAGACATCGTCTATCTCCGCTCTGCCACATCGAGCGTTCAATTGCCGACGCGCGGCATGGTCATCGATTACACCGGCGAAACGCTGACACTGCGAACGGGCCCCACTGCCGCCGAGCGGATCATTCCCATCGCCGACGTTGTTCGTGTGGAAACCCATTATCTGGAAGCCCACACGCGCGGTCGGGAGTTGCTCGCCGCGGGGAAAATCCGCGAGGCCGAAGAACAATTCCAACTCGCCCTGGAGAACGAAGAGCGTCCGTGGGTCCGTCGGGAGTTGCTCGCCGGGCTCGTGCGATGTGCGTTGTTTGAAGACGACCTCCGTCGGGCAGCCATTCGGTTCGTGTCGATCATCGAGTCCGATCCGCATTCGATGGACTGGGGGCTCATCCCCCTCGTTTGGGATACCGAGGCCGTTCCGCCGCCCACGGAAGCGGAAACGCGTGCGTTTCAGGCCATCGGTACACCGTTGGCGACATTGATCGCCGCCAGTTGGAATCTGGAACGGAATGGCCGTCGCAACCCCGACGCGGAAGCCGCCCTGCAGGCCTTGGCCTCGGATGCCGATCCCACACGGCAACGCCTGGCACAAATGCAACTCTGGCGTGTGCGATTAACCACGCACGCGGTGACCGCCAGCGAACTGAGGCGGTGGGAAGCGCTCGCAGCCGATCTCCCGCCGTCGCTGCGAGCCGGGGCCCACGTGCTGATGGGACAAGCCGCCCTGCAGCAGCAGGATGCCCTAAAAGCCGCGGCCGAATGGATGTGGCTACCACTCCGTCATGCCGAGCATCGGGGGCTCGCGGCCTGGGGGCAGGTTCGTGCGGCCGAAGCGATGCAAGCCGCCGGCGACTCTGCCGCGGCGCGATACCTCGCCCTCGAAGCCGAACAGCGCTTTCCCGAATCGAGAGCGCTCAAACGATCGGCAGCCTTACTGAAGACGATGGGCAGAGCGATCGAGTAAGGGCGAAAATAAATCCGCATCCTCGCCGGCATTTTTCCATTCAATCGCGCTCGCTGCGATCGGCATCGTCCACTTGATCATCGGGTAATGCACGGGACCGACCGCGTTGGCGCTTGGGGGAATTCAGCGGTCCAAACAGCGGAACGGGCCGCATCGTAAACAACCACGCTCCGCCACATTCCGGGCATTCGACGGCGACACCCAGATCCTGCGCGCGCAGCATCCCTGGCAGCGTCATCCGAATCGGAGTCCGACACTGCGGGCAGGGGATCGGGTCGCATTCAGGCATCAACATGAGGTGCGCAGTCTGTTCGAGTGAAACTTCGCCGTGACCGGATTCCACTGATTCAAGACGAAACGGAAGGATTCGTTTTGCAACAAGAAGATTTTCCGCACACGAAATTGCAGCCCGAAAATGCCTGTTCCAGTCCGCCTCAGCCGCGACCGCGGCGTACGAAGTGATCGCCCACAGCGATTTCGTCGGGCCTCGGTGCCCCCGAATCGGATTGTCGGAACGATTGCCTGCCTGATCGCCCTCTTGCGCAGTGAAGCAATCTGCCCTCTTAGATTGACAGTTATTGAAATGTCTTTGAAAGAAATCCCACCTGAAGATACACTTTTCCACGAAATGAAGGGTTTTCCATCAAGCCATTGGTCCTCTTCGGACTTTATCTGACTATAAATGATGTGGATGTTCGCTGATGACTGAGCGCACAGACGAGCCACAAATGCACTCGTTCCTGAACGAAGATGCAACTGCCGACAAAACATAAGGGAGGCCTCTTCCGACGCTCACCCTTCACCTGACGAGGACGCTGGTTTAGCATTCTCCTGATGGACCCTTCGCAATGACACACACCCCGATCAGGACAACTTTCCATGCCACGCTTCTGGATTTCTGCCGCATTCCTTTGCACATGGGCGGCATGTGCGGTGACGACCGCGGCCGGTCCGTGGATTGTTCTCGAAGGGACCGAAGGGCCGGGGAAAGGCAAACAGGTCGTCCTCATCAGTGGCGACGAAGAGTACCGCTCGGAAGAAGCGCTGACACAATTGGGCAAGATTCTGGCCACGCATCACGGTTTCCAATGCACCGTGTTGTTTGCGATCAATCCGACCACTGGCGAAATCGACCCCGAAAAGCGGGACAACATCCCCGGTCTGGAAGCCCTCAAAACCGCCGACCTGATGGTGATCGCGACCCGCTTTCGGGAACTGCCCGATGAGCAGATGCAGCACATCGCCGATTACGTGGACAGCGGCAAGCCGATCATCGGCCTGCGAACAGCGACCCACGCCTTCAACAATCCGAAGAGCGAGAAATTCGCCAAATATCACTGGCAGAGCAAAGTCGAAGGCTACGAACAGGGCTTCGGTCGCCAGATTCTCGGCGAAACGTGGATCAGCCATCACGGCAACCACGGCTCGCAAAGCCAGCGCGGCATTGTGGTCGCCGGTCAGGAAAGCCACCCCATTCTGAAGGGCATCGAACCGGGCGACATCTGGGGGCCGTCCGATGTCTACGGTGTCCGCCTCCCATTGCCGGGCGACAGCCAGCCGCTGGTGCTGGGGGCCGTGCTGGAAGGCATGAAAAAAGACGACAAGCCGATCGCCGGGGCGAAGAATGACCCGATGATGCCGATCGCCTGGACCAAAACCTACAAGGGGGCGAACGGTCAAACCGGCCGGGTTTTCACGACCACGATGGGGGCCTCCACCGATCTGGTCACCGAAGGGACGCGGCGAATGATCATCAACGCCTGTTACTGGGCGCTTGGCATGGAAGACAAGATCCCCACGAAGTCAAACGTCGAAATCGTGGGCAAGTACGAACCGCTGCCGTTCAAATTCGGCGGTCACAAGAAGGGCGTAAAGCCGGAGGATCTGCTGGCGAATTGATGAGTGGCGATCGATCGCGTTTCAAAGTAGCCATCACGCTCCGCGTGATGTGCGGAACGCATCGCTCGGTCCACACTGTGGGTTCATCCGCACATCACGCGGAGCGTGATGGCTACTTTGGATGTATTCGTTCACGCAAAATCCAGCGGCGCGAACGCTTCGCCGAGCACCGGTTGTGACGGCCGCTCTAACCAGCGTTCGAGCAGCGTCGCGTAGACCCGGCGGAAGTCGGTGGTGAACTTCGGGTCGCCATCGTCGAGATCGGTCAGGCTCGGTGCTTTCCCGTAGAGTCCGCCCTTGCCGGCGGGCGTGACAGAGAACAAGACCGATGCCGCGCCGTGGTCGGTGCCGAGGCTGCCATTCTCGGCGAGACGGCGGCCGAACTCCGAGAAGGTCGTTAACATCACCTCGTTGCCGCGGCCTTTTTCATCGAGGTCCGCGAAGAACGCCGAGACCGCACCGGACAGTTCCCCCAGCAACGCCGCATGGCCGGGCAGTTGTTGGGAGTGTGTGTCGAAGCCGTCGAGATTAACGAAATAGACCCGTGCGGGCAGATCGGCGGAGATCATCTGCGCGACGAGTTTCAGTCGCTCGGCCAGTCGTGTGGAGGGATACGGCGTCGCCGACCGGTAGGTTTTCGAGAGGCTCGCCAGGCGCTCCGCGTTGGAGACCGCCGAGGTGGCCGAGCGGCGGAGGAAATCGATCTCGCTGCCGCCGCCCGTCGAAGCGGCGACCTGTTTCCATGCCGCGGTGCTGACGGGGGCCGCGTCTCGACCGGAAGCTGTCAGCCGGAATTCCTCGAGTCGTTGAATCGTCGGGGGGACGACGCGCTCGCCGAGGCACGTCAACGGCAGCTTGTCGAGCCCGATGCACGCGGCTTCCCACGCCCCGCCGGATTGCGCGACCGTCTGGTCGAGCATGCGTCCCACCCAACCGGTGGGGATGCGTTCGCTGAAGTGGGCCGCCTGCCAGATATCCATTGAGCGAAAATGCGACCGGTCGGGCTTGGGATAACCGACCCCCTGCACGATCGCGAGACGGTTCGCCTCCCACAGATCGCGGAAGCCGGACATCGCCGGATGCAGCCCCAACGTGTCGTTCAGCTTCAGCGCGGCTCCCTTGCCGATGGCGAGCGCCGGCCGGGCCTTGAGGTACGCGTCGTCAGCGTAAGGAACGACCGTGTTCAGGCCGTCATTGCCCCCCGCCATCTGGATCAGCACGAGGACGCGTTCGCCCTTTTTGGCTTCTGCACCGAGCGCGCTGGACCACATCGACGGTGCCGGCCCCGCGAGCGACACAACGCCAGCCGTGCCGAGGAGTTTCAGAAAATCACGACGGTTTGTGGACATGGCTCACGCTCCCATTCGGGAAAGGCAGTGCAAAGTGACCCGTGAAAAATGCAAAGTGCAAAATGGAGAGAGAGACATCGCATCCCGGCTGCTTCTTCGCAGCGGGGATGCGTTTTCTTCTCTGTCCCTTAGCCCTTGGCCATCAACTCTTAGCTCTACATCAACTGATATTCCGGCAACGATAGCGCCAACGGCAAGCGATCTGCTGCACCCGCTTTGATCAACGCCTCTTTGGCGATGTCCGATAACGGAGCCGAGAACAACGCCGTCAGCCAGTCATGCGGATGTTGAAGAATCGCTTCCCGCACATCGCTGCGGAGGCTGCCGTAGCGGTCGCTGCCGGTGACGTCACTCAGGAAATTCCAGCGTTGAATCCACGCGGTCGCGTGAATCCATTGGCGACCACCGTCCCAGCCCTTCACCGACGGCGGGGCGAACACGTCCTGTCCGAGTTGAGCGGCAAGATCGCGCACGGCGGGCCAGTGAATCCGTTCGCACAACGACCGCAATGTGCCGAGGATCAGTTCGATCGGCGACTTGATGATCGTCCCGCGGACCTCGGCACTGTAGAACTCCGGCGTCCGGCAGACTTCTTTCAACACCGGAGCGAACGCAAGATCATGCTTCACAAATTGGGCGGCAACGCGCGCGATCGCTTCCGTTGTCGGTTCGGGCATCACAAAGGTCCGCAGCAATTTGAACGCGAGAAACTTCGGGCACGCCGGGTGATCGAGACACAGATCGATGATCGCCTGGCCCGCGAAGTTCCCGGTTTTGCCGAAGACGGTCTTGTTGCTGGTGTCGTGTTGCGAGTCGTTGAACCAGAAGCGGCCTTCCCGCAGATGCCAGCCGGAAAACGCGCGGGCGGCTTCCTGGATATCGTGCTCGGTGTAGTTGCCGAGACCGAGCGCGAAGAGTTCCATCACCTCGCGGGCGAAATTTTCGTTCGGATGCCGTTTGCGGTTGGCGTTGCCGTCGAGCCACACCAGCATCGCGGGATCGCGGGCCACGGTGGTCAGCAATTGGCGGAACGAACCGCCGCCGAGAGTACGAAACAGGTCGTTCTGCTCGGTCATCATCGGGACCGAGAGAACTTTGTTGTACGACGTGGCAAAGTGGTTGTGCCAGAAGAGCGTGATCTTCTCGGTCACCGGGTTCGCCGTCCCCGCCATGCGGTGCAGCCACCACGCCTTCAAATCCTGAATGCTCGCCGTGGCAACCGCGGCGTCCCGCAAGGCGGCTTGCGATTCGGTGAACTCCTGCGATTCCGGCTGCGGCGTGAACAACCGGTCGAGCGTGGCCTCCAATCCGTCACCCACGGCCCGCTGGATTTCCGCCGGTGTGACGCCGAACTGCAAACGCCGCAGCAGATGCGCCGCCGCGGGGGCATCGAACGCGATCATTGCCAACCCCCTTGCAGCGTGAGCGTCAACCCGGTGGGGGTCACATCGGTCGACAACCGTAACGGCTGCTGCGCTCGCAGAACGTTCTCCAGCAATTCGCGCTCGGCCTTGGATTGCTCGGCCGATTTGCCTTCCTGCACGCTGCGGGCTTCCACCAAAGCATGATTGGCGTTCACCAGTTGAGCGGCGGTCTCGGGCGCAAGAATCAATTCAAAGTTCCGCTGCACCGTCGCGGCTGTAGTCGTCGCGGTCTTCTGCGTCGATTGCAAAGCGTCGATCAAATCCTTGCACAGTTCCACCGACGACGCGGCGATGTACTGCGTCCCCACCACGGCGGACGCTGGTTGCGCGTTGAAGATTGCCGGCAATGCCTGCCCCTTGGGGATTTCGAGATACCGGGCGTAGGTGATCGTCACTCCTTTGTAGGTTTCGGCACTGGTCAGCCACGGCTGCCGCATTTGCTTGGCGGCTTCGAGATTCGTCAGCGAGGTCAGCGTCTGAATGAACAAATTGAAGACGTCCGCCCCACGCTGGGCATCGGTCAGCGACACCACCAAGGCTCCCGCGGGCAATTGCAATCCCGGCGGCTGCGGCAGATGCGGATAGGTCTGCCCGGCGAAGACCAGCGTTAACGGACCGGACATCAGCGAAAGAATGTCCTGACTGAAATCCTTCCCCGGCAGAAACGTCGCCAAGCCGGTTTCAAACTTGTCGAATTCGGGTAGGACTTTCGCTTCGAGGAGTGCGTCCCGTTGCCGATACCATGCCGGCCAGTCGCGGACCAGCGTCACGGTGGCCAGGCGGCGGGGCACCGTCGGCAACAGCTCCGTCTGTACGAGGGGCTGTGATGTCAGCAACGTCTTATGCGCGGCATCGATCTTCCCGGAATCGCCGTCGAGTCGCACCTTCAATTCGTAACCTTCGGGGCGAATCTGCAAGGAAGCAAGGACATCGTTCCCGATCGCGGCGTACTCGGACAGTCCGCCGAACAGCAGCGAGGCGAGCGGGTTGTCGAGCTTGGCGGGAATCATCCGGGACTGCCCGAGCAACTCGCGGATGCGGCCGGTGTCGACGGCGAGATTCAGGGCGGTGTCCGATTTCGTCGGGGCACCGGGAAGTTTTGCACCGAGCGTTTTCGCCAGGGAATCGCTCACCGGTTCTACCAGCCGCCGCCGCACATCATCGACAATGCGCGACGTCCCGCCGACCACCCAGCGGTCCTTCAACCAAGTGCGATTGCCATCCGGTGCAGTCAACAGCCACGCTCCGTCGATGGTTTCCGATTTGATTTTGTCGTTGGCAAGCGGGACGAGTGATTCCAACCGAGATTTGAGATGGCCGCCGATGGTGTCGTCGGCGAGACGCAGCAGCAATACGCCTTCGGGTTTGCCGCCCGGTTCGCTGGGCGGATAAACGGCGAGAACGCCGCGGTCGCCGAAGACCCGTTTGCTGGCTTCCCAGAGATTCAGGCCGAGTTGCCCTTCGAGAACGGCCCGCCCGCCGCGGAATTTACGGCCATCGCCCGATTCCGCCCATTTGCGATAGGGTTCGGAATCGTACGCGGCCTTGAACATCGGCGACGATTGCACCCGCTCGATGAGCGCTTCCGCATTCGCCCATTCCGCGACGGCAATCGCACCGGGGGGCAACCGATCGCTGAGGGAACCCTCTTCGGCGAACCCCGCCGCGGACCACGCCAGCGACGCGAATCCGACCCAAACCGCCACACGAGCCGACCGGACGAAGTTCATAGGGGGATCTCCCAAGGTGCCATCAGAGCGCAGGCGAACGCCCGCCGCCACGACATACCCCGCTGGTTTCAGACGGGTTTCAGGATTCTGATGAGAGACGCCGCACCCCGGCTGCCCGGAAGCAGGCGGGATGCGATCGCTGCTCAACGCCGTGTGCCACTGGCTCTGCCAGTGTCTTTACCCGAATGAACGCAACCCGTGAATTGCACTGGCAGAGCCAGTGGCACACGAAGGAAAATCCAAACGCAATCAGGCATTACCGCCGTTCGCGGGCATAGCGGACGCGGCAACCGCGGGCGATGGTTTCCGCAACGGTTGGCTTTTCGCCTTTTTTCGCGGCGACGATCGCCTCTTCGACGTAGCGAATCTTCACGCCGGCGGCGTCGGTGCTGTCGTCCATCGCCCCCATGTAAACGACTTTTCGCTCTTTATTCAGGACGAAAAACTCGGGCGTGAAAATCGCACCGTAATCCTTCGCGATCTTCTGCGATTCGTCATACAGATAAGGGAACGCGAACTTCTTTTCCTCGACTCGTTTGGTGAGCGCCGGCAGTTTGTCGGCGTCGACCCGGTTCACCGAAATCGCGACGACGGCCACGTTTTCGCTGGCGTATTTCTTCGTAAGCGTCTGAAGGCGGTCTTCGTAATCCACCGCGGTGGGGCAAGACGTGCAGGTAAACACGACCACAACAACATCGGCTTTCGCCAGATCGGCCAGTGAATGCGTCTTGCCGTCGGTCCCAGGCAGGTCTTTCCACACTGGAGCCGCATCGCCGATGGAAAGAACCTCGTTGAACTCACCGGCACTGGTGAGGGCGATCATCCCGTAAACCCACATCCACAGCGCGACGACCAACAGACGCTTGCGCTTTGCGGCATCCCCCCGCACCCGCGGAAACAACCGCCCCAACATCCTGTGAGAATTCTGCACCGGCATGGAATCGCACTCGCAAGGGACCTGGAAAACGGCGACCGGGAAATCGGGTCGTCATTTCGCCGCCGGTTTCAATCCTACCGCGCGGCCGTCGAGTTTCCATTCCGGTTTCAGCGCGATCCCCAGATGCGTCAGTGCAGTCGCCACAACATCCACCTGATAGGTCTGCTCTTCCACTTTACCCTGCACGGTGGATGGCCCGCTGACGATCAGGAAAGTTCGACGGATATCCGGGTTTTGGCGACCGCCGCCGTGATTGGTTCCGGCCCCGCCGTGATCGGTCGCCACGAGAATCAACCAGTCTTCAGCAGCGATGGTCGGTCGCGCCTGGATCGCCGCCACGACCTCGCCAATGAGTCCGTCGACGCGCTCAATGGCGGCGATGTACTCGGGGACTTTCGGATGAAATCCCTTGGCATGACCGGTCTCGTCATCCTGGCCGAGGTACAACATCACCGCGTCCGGGTTCTTTTCACGGAGATGGGTCGCACAGGCTTTTGCCAACCGGGCATCGGCATCCACATAGGCCGCAGCACCGTGGGCATCCTCGGCCACCACCTCATCGGCGTGACTGAGGATCTTCGACTGGATCGGCCCCCAATCGGAATAAGATGCCGTCAGCAACTGGGGTTTCGCTTCCTTGATGCGGGCAAAGAAATGCGGGTAAGCGGCATAGTTCATGCCTTTGAAAGAATTGTCGATGGTGCCATGCTTGTCGGGCCAGACCCCACACAACAGATTGGACCATCCGGGACCGCTGACGGTATCCCCCTTCGTTTCGCGCGGCGCAATGATCTCGGTACCGACGGAGAGCGCTCCTTTGGCGATCAGGGCATCGATGTTCGGGGTCTTCGCGGCTTCAATCGCATCCCAGCGCGTGCCGTCCAAGCCGATGAAGAGTACTTTCTTAACCGGTTCGGCGGACCAACTGTTCGTCGCTACGCCCATGAGAATGACGGCGAGCATGCGGAGCGGCATGAGAGAGCACCTTCACAACGGATCATCGGCGGCGGGGATAATGGACAGCACACCGATCATCATTTCCGCACGCCGTCGAAATCACAAGACCGCGCTGTATTCCAGATCGATCTGACGGAACAGCGTCCGCGTCACCTGAAAACCGACATGACGGTACAACTCGACGGCGGCCGTGTTCGTGGCGGTCACTTCCAAAGTCACGCGTTTCATTCCCGCCGACTGAAAGCCGATCAGACACCGTTCCACCAGCGCCCGCCCCAATCCTTGGCCGCGATGGGCCGGTGCAATGCCGACGTTCTGGATACAGCCGGTGGTCTCGCTGACGGTGACGCCCTGAATGGTGCCGCAGTCTTCGTAACCCATCGAGCCCGCCGGGCCGGGAACGGTGATCAACCATGTCGCTTCGGGAAGGAACCCCGGTTGCAGGGCGATGTCCTTCATCAACTGATAACAGCCGTGATAATCCCCCAGGCACTCAAAGACTTCGGCATCGATTTCATCGCGAAAGCTGTGAAACTTGACCAAGGCGTGACGATCTTCCTGACCGCGCTCCCACGGTGTCCACGCATAACCCTCAGGCAACACCGGCGGCGCGATGATCGCCCGCTGGAGATCGAACACCATCCGAAAGCGTTTGTAATACGCCAGAGACATTCCGCTCGCCTCATGCCCCCATGACACCGACTTCACAACACAGCGTTCTCTGTTGTCGAATCGCTGTCAAGCCGAGGGCCAGCGGAAGCCGTCGTGCAAAAGAGAAGACGCACAACGAGGCATCGGGCGGTCCGCATGCTGTGTGCAATGCGACTGCTGCGAAAGGGTGGTGTATTGCGCGGGATCGTTGGGACCGGGAATGTTCACCGCGCGCGATCTGCACAGGCAATCGGTTATGATGCAGCCGCTCCCTGAGCGGCACGGCGCTAGCCGCCGGTTCCGTAGCGTCGGATCGAAGAACCGGCGGCTAGCGCCGTGCCGCTCACAAACAGGCGAAAACGCCCCCTGCTTCGTGACGTCCAGAGAGAATCGAATGACCGAACTGTCCCCCGGGAATCACGCCGACCGGTTGATTGCGGTTGAATCGGCACTGGCGCACATGCAGTACGATTTCGAGCAACTGCACGGCGTCGCGCTCGAATTGCAACGGGAATTGCGGCTGTTAACCGTGCGTTTGCAGCGGCTCGAGCAGCGTTTGGACGTGCTCGGGGAAGATCCCGAAATGCGGTCGCCGGAAAACGAACGCCCACCCCATTACTGAGTTTTAAACGACGGAAAATGAAATCACCCGGAGAAATCTCCCTGGGTGTTAGATTCCACGATTGCTCAGTTCACTGCAACAACAATCGATGTCCCCGCTGTGGACGAGACCTCCGCATTGAGCGTCGTGGTGTCGCGGTTCAGGTATTTCAAAGGAACGCCGAGCTTCGCCTGGCCGGCGGCAATCAGTTGATCTTCGTCGATTCCGTTCGCGCGATCGGCTTCGGTGACGATCAAAGGGCTGCCATCCTTCTTGGTGTAGCACCTCACCGTCACGCGGTACCGGCCGGGAGAAGCGCCCCCTTTGCCGTTGGTCCACAATTTAAATTTCCCGGTTTCATCGGTATTGCCCCCGCAACTCGCTCCTTCCCGGTTTTCCGGGTGGAAGAAAACGGTCGCACCGACTAACGGCTTGTCCTTGAAGGTGACAACACCTTCTGCGGGAACTAACGCCGGACCGGCGGGTTGACTCGAACCACATCCGGTCGCCGTCGTCACGAGGACGACCATAACCAACCGTCCGAACATACTTATCGCCTTGTTGCTGGAGGGAAAAGTGACCCCGCCATCGTGAGATGACGGGGCGACCTGAATGGCAGACCGACAGTTAGAACTCGCCAACGATCGTATTGTCTTTGATGCGGTTCAGCGGATTGAAGACGAGTGCGTAGTCGACGTTTTCGCCAATAAAGCGGACGGAGCCGTCGCCAAGCAGAAAGTGACCGCCGCCCACATGCGTACTGCCGAATCCCCAGGCGTATTGCAGCTTGGCCGTCCCGGCCACGGGAGCGGCTGCGGTACAGGGGGGATAGTTGTAAGCCGCGTTGAGCGTGTAGCACGCGTTGGGTGTGTAACCGTGGCAACACGTATGCACACCAGCCCCCCAATACGGACCATATGCCGTCGAAGTTTTGCCCAGTTGGCGCGATTCGCCGACGGCGATGGTATTGCTCAATCCATCGGTGACCTGTGCAACGGTGGCTGCCCCGTCATTTCCAAACATACCGAGGTTGGTGCTCGCAATGTTGGCTCCGTACGATTGGTCGTAATCGGTGAAACTCCCCGACGCAAAGAGCATGCTGCTGCGGGCGACGTTGTTCGCTTCGTAGAAGTTCGTCGCCGTGTTCGCACCATTGTTATAAAGCGCCATTGCCCCAGGATCGGACGGGCAACCATACGCAGCGAGCTTGAGCTGATAGATCGCTTGATTCGTGGTGCTGGTTGCCACTCCTCCGGCTTGTGGTCGAGCATAGGGGCTCGACATACTCGAAGACACATTGAAGTTGTACAGGTTATACAATGGCGCCTGATCGATGTACGGCAGCAACAGCACAAACCCCGTGGTATTGAGCACGGGCCGTGTCGCCGGGCACTCCGCGGGGTACGAGGCCGGGTTACACCGTCCGGAACCGATGATCGCCGGCGGGAACATCCGGAAATTGTCGTGATAATTGTGCAGCGCGAGACCGACCTGCTTGAAGTTGTTACGACACTGCGTCCGGCGAGCCGCTTCACGCGCTTGCTGCACGGCGGGCAGCAGCAGGGCAATCAGAATCGCGATGATGGCAATCACCACCAGCAATTCAATCAGCGTAAACGCCGTGCGACGGCGAATGACGAGAGACATAGAACACTCCTTCGAGAACATCAGAAATGAAGCCCACAACCAAGGCCGCTCCGGGTGACGAGGAATACGTCAACGACCGGAAGTCATCACTTTCTTCACGCAAGCAGATGGTGTGCCAAATCCCAGGCACATAAAAAGCCGCACTCGATTCATGCACTTTTCATGAATCCGGACAACGCCAGTCGGCCGCTGGCTAAGCGCACTTCTCTGGCGATGCCGCACAACGAGCGGGCACGCAGACGTCGTTTTCAAACGCTCGTTCAGGTCCATTTCCGTCAGGCGAAGCCACGATTGAGCCGCTGATTGCCGCAGCGTGGTGAACTTCGCGCGGCGGTCGCGACACCCTCGCGTCTGAACACTGTTTCAGGGCAGCGTATGCAGAAACTCTCGCAACGCCGCGAGGTAATCGCGTGTGGGAGGGTCGTTGTGATCACCCCCTTCGATGCGGATGAACTGCTTCGGGCCGGTGGCGACGGCGTGCAATCGCACTCCGTGTTCATAAGGAATCACGCGGTCGGCGGATCCATGCGAGTGCAACAACGGGCCGGAATAGCTCGACAGGGCGGCCAGTGAATCGAGGCGGTCGTTGGGCACCAGTTTGGCGAGTGAACCCAGATGCACGCGGCCCACCTCTTCCAACGTGGTGAACGTGCTCTCCAGAATCAATCCCCGCGGCGGCGTCTCCTGCGCGGATTGAATGGCCAACGCTCCCCCCAGCGAACGGCCCATCAACACGATGCCGGTCTCCTCGACACCACCGCGGCGTGCCGCTTCGGTGCGTGCGGCGCGGACATCCTGCAGGACTCCCACGACGGTGGGGGTGCCTGTACTGTCACCGTAACCACGATAATCGACCGCCATGACGGAGCACTCGGCGGTCTCATTGAGCCAGCGCAATCCATCCAGAAGGTACCACAGGTTGCCGCCGTTTCCATGCAGATACAGCACCACGGCCTGTGGTTGCGGATGCCCCACCCACCAGGCCCGCAACCGGGTACCATCGCGCGCGGTCAGTTCGACATCTTCAAACGGCAAGGGTGCGGATTGCGAGCGCTCCGGCGGAATCTTGATCGGCTGAAACAGAAACATCTCGTCCAGCGATTGCCGCGGTTTCACTTCCGGAGAAGCACTCGACAGCAGTTTGGTTAAACGGAGTTTCGCTGCCGGTTTTTCGGGTTCCGATTCTGCCTCCGGAGTCTCCGACGTCGCGGTGACTGTCGGCGGCGACAACACTGGCGGGCGGCCGGTCCATCCACAACCGGCGATGACCGGGAAGGACAACAAACACGCCAATGGCAGCCGGTAGCGGAACATGGGAAGCAACCGGAAACGGTCAACATGGAAATCGGCTCACCCGCAGCATCGCACGTTTTCCGAGTCGGGTCGAGAGGAATTCGCACCCTTGGTTGTGGGTCAGATTGAAGAGTCGGGGCGGGGGCCCCGACCGATGAAGATCGAACGTCCCCAAATCATAGGTCGGGGCCCCTGCCCCGACTTTTTCCCATTCCAACTGAACCGCCACCCACTGGGCATCACCGGGGCGTCGCTGTTCGCGCTGCAAATGATCGCGTAAACTGGTCGGTTCGCATGAGTGACCCTTGCAGGAATGACGGCGATGCTGGTGAGTTGGGATTGGTTGCGACAATATGTGCCCGTGGACGCCACCGTCGACGAAGTTTCCGATCGGTTGACGATGTCCGGGTTGAACCTCGAAGAGTTCCATCCCGTCGGCGATGATGTCGTCATCGATCTCGAAGTCACGAGCAACCGCCCCGATTGTCTCGGCCACCTCGGTATCGCGCGGGAAGTCGCGGCCCTGTATGACTGTCCGCAGCAAGTTCCGCCCGCGACCGTTAAAGAGAGCGCGGAACCGACCAGCCAAGCGGTGTCGGTGAAAATTGAGTGCCCCGATTTGTGTCCGCACTACACCGCGCGCGTCATCCGCGGCGTGAAGATCGGCCCCAGCCCGGCGTGGATGCAGACGCGATTGGCCACCGTCGGCATTGCCTCCATCAACAACGTCGTCGACATCACCAACTACGTGATGCTCGAATGTGCGCAGCCGCTGCATGCGTTCGATTACGACAAGCTCCATGGCAAACAGATCAACGTCCGTCGCGCTGCCGCGGGCGAGAAACTGAAAGCGATCAACCAGAAGGAGTACGCCCTCACCACCGATCAATGTGTGATCGCGGATGCCAAACGTCCGGTCGCCCTTGCCGGGGTGATGGGCGGGTTCGACACCGAAATTTCATCGACGACGAAAACCGTGTTGATTGAGGCCGCGTCGTTCGCACCCCTGTCGGTTCGCAGCACGGCACGCAAACTGGATCTGCATAGCCCGTCGTCGTATCGGTTTGAACGGGCGCTCGATCCGAACGGCCCGGAGTGGGCGAGTCGTCGCTGCTGCGAATTGATTCTGGAACTCGCGGGGGGTGAACTCCTGAGCGGACTTGTCACCGCCGGGCAGACGCCGCCGAAGACCGGCGCGGAGATTTCCCTACGGTTCGCACGGTTCCGCAAAGTGCTCGGCATCGACATCCCCGTCGATGCCGCCGTGCGGATCCTGCAGCAATTGGGACTGACGCTGATCGGTTCGCTGACCAGTGAATCGGCCCGGTTCCTTGCACCGAGTTACCGCCGCGATCTGACCCGCGAAATCGATCTGATCGAAGAAGTCGCCCGGCTCTACGGCTACGACAAACTCCCTGCGGACATTGCCGTGCCGTTATGCACGAGCGCGAAATCACTACGGGAGCGTGTGGTCGAACGGATCGGCGAAACGCTCACCGCCGCGGGGTATTTCGAGGCGATCACATCGTCGTTCACCTCAGACGGCGAACGCAAGTGGTTCCAGCCGCAGGGTGAGCAACCGGCGCTGATGGTCGAGCATTCGTCGCGTCGCGCCGAGAACCAGTTGCGGCAATCGCTGGTACCGAGCCTGTTGGCCTCCCGCCGCGCGAACGAACGGCAGGGCAATTTCTCCGCCCAGTTGTTTGAAGTCGCCAAGGTCTTTCTGCACGCCGACCCGTCGATGCCCGAACAACAGTCGGAACCGTGGCGGATTGGGTTGGTGACCGGCCGGGGCTATCTCGATCTGAAGGGTGTCGTGCAGTTGCTCGCTCAACGGGTCAACCCGCACGCACAACTCACCGTGCGACCGTCATCGATCGCCCAATTCACACCGGGCCGCGGTGCCGAAGTGTGGCTGAACGACAAGCTGTGGGGTTGGCTGGGCGAACTCGACCGCAGCGCGAGTGACGCCGCCGATTTGCGGGACGCCGTCTGCGTGGCGGAACTCGATCTCGCGCTGTTGGAAGCGATCGCCGATCTCGTCCCGCGTGCTGAGAAACTGCCGGAACATCCGGGAATGGTCCGCGATCTGAACTTCGTTCTCGACGAACCCGTCGAATGGTCCGCGGTGGAGTCGACCGTCCGGCAAGCCGCCGGGCCGTTGCTGGAAACGGTCTCGTTCGGCGGTCAATACCGCGGCAAACAACTCGGCGACGATAAAAAGAGCTACGTCGTCTCAATGACCTTCCGCGCCGCCGACCGCACGCTCACCAGCGATGAAGTCGACGCCGCTCAGAAAGCCGTCATCGCCGCGTGTGAAGCGAATCTGAAAGCGGCCCTGCGGGCCTAAAGTAGCCATCACGCTCCGAGGTTGTGATTTTATCGTAGCCCTGTCGCTCCGCGACACGAAAGCCGAGAAAACAATACGCGATGCCCGATCAAGACGGCCGGACGTCGCAAACCGCGTCCACCGCGCGGCTTTCCTGTCGCGGAGCGACAGGGCTACTTTTGAAAAACTCACAGCCTCTCCGCGTGATGTGCGGATGAACTTTGAGCGATCAAGTTGGCCGTTCGGAAGCTGAATTCATTCAAACCGCAGCGATCCGAAACGTGCCGCTCATCACGGCGGGGCGTGATGGCGACTTTGCTGTGCACGGAGCTCGCGATCCCGCACACAGCAAGATTCGATCATTTATCGGACGGAATTGCCGCCGGGTCCATCCAGAACGGTCCCCAGACGTGACCATCGAGATCGAGCAGATCGCGGCCGTACATGAAACCGTGATCCTGCACCGGGTTGATGTCGGCGGTCCCCCCATTCTTCGCGGCGGTGGCGAGCATCGCATCCACGGCCTCCCGATTCTCCAAAGCGAGGGCCAGCGAGACTTCACTGGAAGTGCTGGGACAAATCGGCCGGTCGGTGAAGGTCTTCCATTTGCCGTGGCTGAGGAGCATGACATAAATCGCGTCGCTCCAGATCATGCACGCCGCCGTCGCATCGGTAAACGCCGGATTGTTCTTGAACCCGAGGGCGGTGTAGAACGCCATCGATTTGGCGAGGTCCGCAACAGGCAGGTTGACGAAAATCATCTTGGTCATGGCGGGTCTCCTATTCGGTGGTGGTAGTCAGTGACAGATTCGGACTCTGTGACTTCTAGTCGAATGGCGAACCGCGATTTCGACAAGGGCCGAAAAAATCTTCAACGCCGGCCATTCCGGGGCGGCGAAGACTTCGCCTCAGCCACCCGTCGGTGTGCCACTGGCCTTGCCAGTGTCTTTCTGGTGTGCTTGAACCCGGTCCACCACGGACAAAAACACTGGCAGAGCCAGTGGCACACAATACGGCTCGGCGTCTGATTCGGAGTGTCTTTTGATCTGGAGCTAAGTTCGGAGCGACTCGCGCCGACCCTCAGGAAAAACCTACCGTTTCGGCGGCGGGGAAGGTGCGGTCGTGGGGTCCACCGGAAGAGGCTTCCATGCCAAAACCACGGTTTCCGGCTGAAGCGTTTTCAAAAAGTCCGCGTTCGGCTTGTCCGTGAACTCGAAGATGAACGCCGGCTTCTCCAACGCTTTCAACACTTCGTCATCGCTGAGCTTCTTTCCGGCGGCGTCCGTCAGAGTGAGCTTTTCGTTGCCTGTAACGGGATACTGCTTCATGACGGAGACGTATTTGGTGACGGCTCGGGTGCCCGTTTTCGTCTCCGGCTTCACCACAGTCTTTGTTATCTTCCCGCCGTTGCCGTCGTCCTCCACAACCGTATTTGGCACTTGCACGATGTAGGTGAACGCCTCCGTGGTCGTCACGGGTTCATTTTTCATGACAAACAAGGAGACCTTACCCTTGTCCGATACCGCTTGCGACGACACCACATTCATACTGCCAGGGTTTGGCGGCAGTGGCAGTTTGGGGACTGCGTAGGCCGGCGCTGCGGGTTGCTCTGGTGGGGCTGGCTTCGGCGGCTCCTGCGCCGACGAACCGGCAACGATGCCGAACACCACAGTGAGACTGAGAACCGTTCGCATGATGCACTCCCCAAGGCGAAAGATCGCTCTGTACGCCGAATGACCCTGATCTCAACAAATCGCGACGAGAATAATTTGCAGCAAATGAAGGCCGAACGCAATCCTTGCCAAGGGATCACTGCGCTTTTGCCTCGCGAAAGGGCCGAGTCTTGTAGGACGGGCTATGCCCACTATCTTCGTTCGACAAACGCGAAGAATGCGGGGTCGGGAGACCCGCGCACAACACCATGACACGCCCCACTTGTCGTGATCACTGCACGTTGAAGTTCGTCGTGTAACTCACCATGCGGCCGCTGAGTTCGTCGAAGACGGTGAGCTTCAGCGTGTGCGGACCCAACGGGATCCGCTCGGGGATGATGAACTGGTAGTTGTGGAAGTAGTCGCGGCGGTAGTTGCGACAGAGGTCTTCCGTCGCCGCGAAATCGATCTGCTTCCGCAGTTCACCGTTGGGGCTGAGAATCTCGATGGTTGACCGCAACAGCGTGCGGTACTGCCCGTCCGCGGTCGGCTCGCTCTTGAAGTTCTCCACCTCGGCGTACAGCAGCACTTCCTGGCCGGGGCGGAATTCGTCCCGCGGGAAACGTTCGTAGTTGCCGAAGTATTGAATCTGGCGGCAGAACGCCACGTTGCGAATCTGCAAATCGGCCTGTTCCTGCAGACGACGAATCGCCGTGCTCATCTGCGAGATCGTTTGCGAAGCCCGATCTTGCGAACGCGGGATGTGTTGCACATCCATGTAGTTGGACATGCCCCAGAAGACCTGCTGCCAGAATTCCTGGTCCGCGGGTTCGATGCCGGGGATGGCGGTCAGCGCCCGTTCCTGTCGATCGGTGAGCAAATAGAGTTGTCGCAGCGCGACATGCTTGCGGAGATAATCGTTCTGTGCTTCGGGAGTGGAGGACGGTTTCAGCGTGGCGACTTCCTGCTCGAGCGCGGCGATGGTCCGTTCCAATTCCGCCCGCCACGGTAATGAAGGGGTGATCGGCGGCGCGAGCATGGCCGGGGGATTCGTCGCCGCGGCGGTGCTGTTGCCCCGGTTCGGGACCAGGCCCACCACGTTCTGCACGAAGCCGGTGCCGAATGGTAACGAGGATGTGGATGAACTCCGTCCGCCGGGACCGGTCGCCACGGGTTTGCTGGACGGCTGCGGCCAGGCAATGCTTCCCGGATCGGTTTGAGCGGAAGCGTAATTCCGTGGGGGTGACGATCCGCCGATTTGCGCAGCGGAAGCTCGGCTCGCATCCGTTCCCGGAGCCACGCCATCATCGACGACATAACCCTGCAAGACGACGGGGCCGGGACGCGTGTCGGCGACCGTTCGTGGGGGCACTTGATTCGACGCATAATCGACGCGCTGCGGCTGATCGGCGGCGGCCTGATAGGTGGCGTGGGTGACGCGGTTCTCGCCCGAGGGATTCGTGAAGCCCACCGGTTGCACGCGGTCAGCCGCACGTTGGCGATTGGCAATTTCGGATTCGAGATTGGGGAGCGCCCGGTTCTCACGTCGCGGATTCAACTCGCGATCCTCCGTGCGACGCACCGGGATCTCGACGAAGCGGCGATCGGTTTCCTCCATCGCTTTCGATGCCGTTTCCGTGACCTGTCGCGATAGCCGCCGGGCCCGCAGAATGTCGGGAATGACTGCCGGATCAACACGCTTCAGGTTCTCGTGCCATTCTGCGCGCTCTTCGGGAGTGGCGTCGCGGAGTTCATCGCCGATGAGTTGCACGATCTCCGGCGACCAGCTCACGCCACCGGTTTCGGTCGCAGTCTTGGCTGTCACGACCGGTTTCGCAGTGCTGGTCTCCGTCGTTTTTGCGGCCGTGCTTTCAGCGGGCTTTTCACGCGACGGTTTGAACGGGTTCGGCTTTGTTTCCGCAGCGGCGACTGTGTCGGCGGGCTTGTCCTTCTCTTTGGCCTTGTCAGTGGAAGCGACGGTCTCTTTCGACTTGGTGTCGCGCGCCGCTTTCGTTTCGGCGGTTTCCATTTTGGCGGGGTCGGCCTTCGCGGGCATCCCCATCGCAGCGCGCCAACTCATCCCGGTTGTCGAGCATCCGGTAAAGATGCCCGCAACGGCTACCGACAGCACCAGCGTTCTGAAAACGCGCATGACTGCGTCCGGCCCGGATGTGGGGGAGAAACCGACATGGAATTGAAAAAGGGGTTCGGGCGGGACGGTAGCGGATGCCGCAGAACGCGACAAGATCAGATTGGGCGCGGTGAAGAGAGTGCAAAGTGGAGAGTGAAAAATGAAAAGTGCAAAGTGAGTATGAGCGATCTCATCCTTCACTTTGCACTGCTCACTTTGCACTGTATTGCATCAATCCGAGTGACGCCTTTAGAACTCGCCGACGATATCGCCGGCGCTGCGGGTGGCGAGGTGCTGGTAGACTCCCAGGTCGATGTTCGTGCCGATGAATCGCACGGCTCCGTCGCCCATCACGAAGTGGGCTCCGCCGACGTGGTGACTGCTGAAATCATCAATGTGGTTGGAAGGATGATTCGGCGTGTGGTCGCAGGTCCCGAGAATCCGCACGATGGCATCATCGCCGTTCGTCACTACGCCCGCCCAGGTGGATGTCCAGTTGAACCCGTTATCGCGGCGGCTTTTGTGCTCACCGACGATGATGGAACTGCTGAGCCCATCGGTGAAATCGCGGAAGAGGACTTTGCTGTTCTGATAGAACGCCCCTTCACCGCGACACAGGCTGTTGGGCATGGTGGCGCAATCATCAATGTCGCTGGTGCCAAAGACACCGACGTAATTGCCCACCGCGAGATCGACGAGATTCGTTCCCATATCGTCCTGAATCGTCCAGACGGCAGCGGGGGCGGTGTCTGACGGGCAGCGATACGCCGTAATGGGTGTGACGCGCTGCGTGGCGTTGGCAGCGGATTCCATTTTCACACCGAAATTGATCTGGTTATAAAGCGGGGCTTGATCAATCTGCGGCAGAATTCGCGACGCCCAACCCCAGCCGTTGACGCCATAGATGTCGTTGGCTCCGTTCGTGACGCCGATCCAGCCAGGCGGCAGCGCGTTGGAAATGTCGTGATAGTTGTGCAATGCCAATCCGATCTGCTTCAGATTATTGCGGCACTGCGTCCGCCGGGCGGCTTCGCGGGCCTGCTGCACCGCGGGCAACAACAGGGCGATGAGGATCGCAATAATGGCGATCACGACCAGCAATTCGATCAGCGTAAAACCGCGGGACGGTGAGGGGCGGGGCATTGCGGAATCCTCTTCGTGGGGACGTTCGCCTTCGGACAACGAATGTGGAAAACTGTTAATGAGATCGTTGTGCATCTGGCGTGTGATGCGGATCCTACGCATATCGCAATTGAATTGCAAAACGATTTCGCGGTATGAAAACGGAATTTAGCATTTTAGTCGCAACGGGCATTGGAATGCAGCGGGACGACCCGTATCCCGGTGACCCGCACGTTGGCCCTCAAATCTCGCTCCACAAAATAGTTGCGGCGATTGGGGTGTATCTGCGAATCGATGTTACAGAGGAGCCGGCTTGAGCCCCGAAGGGGGGCGTGATTCGATAGCCCAGGGCGGAGCGTCTTCGCACAGCCCTGAGTCAGCGGATCAAATGCAATCGCCGAGCCCCAACGGGGCGCAACGAATTTGGGTCGAAAGAGTGTCGCCCCGTTGGGGCTTAATGGCATTTTGAATCACCAACCCAGCCCTCCGGAAGACCGTCGAGCTGGGCTGTCGAATCACGCCCCTTCGGGACTCCGGAGTTCGAACCCACATCCTCGGATTGCGGAGCGCTTCGTGTTACAACAGGCACCACGTCTTGGTTCAAAGCGTCCGAATTCGGGAGATCGCATGATGATCAAAGACCCATTTCGTCGGCTCAAAATTTTCCTCGCGTTCTCGCTGCCCGTATTGCTCACCTCGGGATTATTCGCCGAAGAGCAGCGATTCACGGCTCGGGATACGCTCGCGGGGCCAGCCGCCGAAACCGAAGATGCCCGCGCGTGTTTGGAGGGGCTGTGTTGGAAACCGGTCGAGTTTGAAGTCACCGTCGAGGTCGTTTCCGATGCCGATCATCATGCCGTGATTCGCTTTCCGTCGGCGATTGACACCGGGGACGCAATCAACGATCGGGTCGCCCTGATCTGGCATCGCCCGCCCCTGGCCGACCCGGCGAAACCCCTTCCGGCGATGATTGTGGTGCATGAATCGGGGTCCGCCATGCCCGTTGGAAAACTCTTTGCCCGGCGGTTTGCGGAAAAAGGGATGCACTCGTTCCTCATTCACCTGCCGAACTATGGGTTACGACGACGTGACGGTTCCAAGCCGACCGGCGAAAAATTCCTGCTGGCGATGCGGCAGGCGATTGCCGACGTCCGGCGGGCGCGCGATGCCATCGCGTTCTTGCCGGGAATCGATCCGCAACGCATCTCGCTACAGGGGACGAGTCTCGGTGGATTCGTCGCCGCGACGACCGCGGGTCTCGACCACGGTTTTGATCACGTTTTCGTGATGCTGGCGGGCGGCGATTTGTACGGGTTGATGCAGAGCGGGAAACGCGAAGCCGCGGAACTCAGCAAACGGCTGGCGGACGCCGGTTATGCCGGGGACAAACTCCGCGATTTGATGTGGACCATCGAACCCACACGGCTCGCCAGCCGGGTCAATCCGCAGAAAACCTGGCTCTATTCCGCGGAGCAGGATGCCGTCGTCCCGATGGCGAATGCGCTGGCTTTCCGGAAAGCCGCCGGTCTGGATGACGAGCACCATCTTCGTCTGCCGGGCGATCACATTTCCACGATTATTTTTCTGCCCGTGATTCTGGATCACGTAATCAAACAGGTGGGCATTCCCGCAGCCACACCGTGAAGGGATCCAGAACGATCCGGAAACTGCGTAAACTTTGCGGGTTGTGTGCGATTTTCGGCCGTTAGAATCGGCAGATCCGACAGGACCGGTTGAAGCGATTCGATCACCCCAGCCGACATCGAAGCGTGGGGGGCTGTTCGCGCGCTTTTGGCGTTGCGTCGTTCCTCCATTGAGGAACGATGTATGCCGTCCAATCGCCCGAACCGTCGCTCGACATGGAACCGCTGGACACGGCAGTGCGCCTCTGCCGCCGCCCTCTCGATCGCCTGCGGTGGCTGGGCATTGGAACCGCAGGCTCTCTTCGCTCAATCCGGGCCGTTGCGGTTCGGTCGCAAACCCCAACCCGCCGCTCCGGTTGACGCGCCGCCGACGGGGTTTGCTCTGACCGTCAAAAAATTGATGGAACAGGCGCGGCGCGAAGCCGCGGCGGGAGAGATCGACGCGGCGATCAAGACATCGCAGCGAGCCAGAAAGATCGCGGAAGCAGCATCGTCGACGCTGGGAGGATCGCCCGATTGCTCCCCGGCCGCCGCCGATCAGCTTTATCGCGAAATGCTCGCTCTTCGCCCGTCGCCCTCCCCCGCCGTGGTCTCCCGTGCGCTGGAAACTCGCGTGGTATCGCCCCCGATGGAGAAACCGGCCGTCGAAGAACCGGTCGAAGTTGTGCCGCCGCCGCCGGTGGTCATCGCGAAGGCGGTGGTGATGCCGGAACCGCCACGCAAACCCGGAGTGGAAACGTGGCAACCGCAGAGTCCAGCCCACGATGACGTTCCCGCGCCCGTGGTGGCGAAAGTCATTGCCGCGCCGAAAGCGGATCCGCTCGCAGAAGAGGTGTATTTCCCCGAGGAAGCCCCCGAATCGGTCGTGATTGAAATCGCTGACCCCGCGCCGAAGCCCACGGTCGCGCTCAAGCGGTCCTTCGATTCTGCAGCGCCCATTGCGACAGAACTCGGCCTCGAATCGTCGCTGAACATCGTCGGCGGCGATCGCACGGAAGAGAAGCGTGCCCGTTCGAAGTTCACGATCCCGATTGAAGAATCGGCCGCGACCGAAACCAAGAGCGCCGATCCCGACTGGATGCGATCGGATGCCTTCATCGCGAATGCTCCCGCCGCAATCCCCGAACCGGTCGAGATCGCATCGAACGACCATGAGCCGCGGTTGTCGCCATCAGAAGCGGCGTTTGAAACCAGCGCGGTGAAACGTGCGATCCCGGCACTCCGCATTGAGGCCCCGTTAACGCCGGCATTGCCGCCTCAGGACGAACCGTCGTTCGTCGAAATGACGGTCTTGCCCGCCAGTCCGCAATGGGAAACGCCGCAGATCGCCCCGGAACCCAAAGTCGCGAAAGACGTGGCTCCCGCACGGTTGCATGTGGCAACCGACTGGAGCAGTTCGGGCGCTGTCGTTCGCAAACACCGCATCTCTCGCAGCACATCGCTGCAGACGGATGGCTGGGAATCCACCGATTCGGCATCGGCTCACGTGACTCGGGCCGGGGGAACGGTGCATGACATTCCGGCGACCGATGCCGCGGATGCGGTCGCCACCACGGCTTTCCGGTCGAATGCCGCTTCCGAAATGTCAGAGACTCTGCCGTTCGTCGCGGATGAAGCCGTCGGTGTGGCCCCGCCTCCACCGGAAGACGTTGACGAGATGGACGTTGATCTCCAGTCACCCACGGTCTGGAAGCGCGAAGGGCTGGTGACGGTCACAGCCACCGAAACGCCCGCAGCGACGACTTCATCGCCCCTGTGGCAGCAATTTTCGGGATGGGCGCAGCGCTGCGGTTGGACGGCGACTTCCGCCGCGCTCGGACTGGGTGCGGCGGTGCTCGCCCTGGCAGCGCTGTCGTTGGCTTTGATTCCGCGCAAACACCGCTCTGCGTGACGCGTGGCTTCAGTGTGCCCCGAGGTACGCTTTGCGGACGTCATCGCTGGCGGCGAGTTGCTTCGCGTCGCCTTCCATCTGGATGCTGCCCACTTCCAGCACATACGCACGGTGGGCCACCTGCAGCGCCATGCTGGCATTCTGTTCGACGAGCAGGATGGTGGTTCCTTCCTGATTGATCTCGCGGATCACCTGGAAAATCGTCTGCACAATCTGCGGCGCGAGACCGAGGGACGGTTCATCGAGCATGAGCAATTTCGGTCGCGCCAGCAGCGCGCGGGCGATGGCGAGCATCTGTTGCTCGCCGCCGGAGAGCGTACCGGCCTGTTGTTGCAACCGTTCGTGAACGCGGGGGAACAGCGTGAGCGCTCGTTCGCGGTCGGCTCGGATCGCGGCTTTGTCGTGCCGAAAATACGCCCCGAGTTGCAGGTTTTCTTCGACGGTCAGATTCGCAAAAATCCCGCGGCCTTCGGGAACGTGAATCAACCGGCTCTGGGCGATGCCGTGGGGCGGTTGTCCTTGAATCATGTGCCCATCAAATTCAATCGTTCCGGACCGCGGCGACAGTAGCCCGCTGATTGTTCGCAGCGTTGTCGACTTTCCCGCCCCGTTCCCCCCGATGAGCGTGACAATCTCGCCCTCGTCCACATGCAACGAAATCCCCCGCAGGGCCTGAATGGACCCGTAGCTGACGGAGAGATCGGTGATGGAAAGGAGGGGCATTGGTCAGTGGTCCGTAGTTAGTTGTTAGTTGTCAGTTGTCCGTGGATAGTTGTCAGTTGTTCGTGGTCAGTGGCATTTGCATTTCACCACTGACAACTAACAACGGACAACTATCCTCCCCCCAAATACGCCGCAATGACTTTGGGATCATTCTGCACCTGTTTCGGCGGGCCTTCGCAGATCGTCACGCCGTGGTCGAGAACGACGATCCGTTCGCAGATGTCCATGACGAGGCCCATGTCGTGTTCGATGAGCAGGATCGCGACCTGGAAGCGATCACGGATGGCCCGGATCGATTTCGCCAGCGCGAGTTTTTCCTGCGGATTGAGGCCCGCCGCCGGTTCATCGAGCAGCAGCACTTTGGGGTCGGTGGCCAACGCCCGCAGGATTTCCAACCGCCGCTGATGACCGTAGCTCAAGCTGTCGGCGAGTTCATGCGCCCGGTCCTGCATCTCGAAGATGGCGAGCAGATCGAGCGCCTTGCGGGTCAGCGCGTCTTCCTGTCGTTGATAGCCCGCCGTGCGTGCCAGAGTCCCAAACAAACCCACGCGATTTCGCAGTTGTCCGGCGAGACGCACGTTGTCGAGAACGGTGAGATTGGGAAACAGTCGAATGTTCTGAAACGTACGGGCCACTCCCGACGCTGTGATTTCGTGCGGTTTGCGGCCCATGAGATCAGTCGCCGCGAGCCGCATGGAACCGCTGTCGGGTTGATAGACGCCGGTGAGCAGGTTGAACACCGTCGTCTTGCCCGCCCCGTTCGGACCGATGAGCCCATACAACGCACCGGAAGGCAGCCGCAACGAAAACTGCTGGACCGCCTTCAACCCGCCGAAGGAGATGCCGATGTCCTGCACGTGGAGGAGAGCGATGGCACTCATGCGGACCTCCTGTTGAGGAGGAAGTTCCAAGTTTCAAATTCCAAGTTCCAAACAAGGGCCAAATTCCAAATTCCAAACGAAGAAAGGGAACGCATCGAGTTGCATCCTCTTCGTTTGGAATTTGGAATTTCGACTCGTTCCCACGCTCTGCGTGGGAACGCAGGGCTGCGACGCTCTGCGTCGCGAGGAGCATGTACCATGCAAGACTTCGACGCGGAGCGTCGGGACCGTGCGTTCCCACGCGGAGCATGGGAACGAGTTAATTTGGAACTTGGAATTTCCGCCCCGCGGCGTTCTGGCTCTCGACTCTCGACTCTCCGCTCACGACTCCCCTTCATCGCCGCTTCCTCCCGAAGTGCCAGATTTCGTGGATGCCGAACAGGCCTTGCGGACGGACGAGCATCATGACGATGAGGAGCAGCGCGAAGACAATCAGGCGGTATTGGTCGAAGTCGCGGAGGAGTTCGGGCAAGGCCGTCAGGATTGTGGCCGCGAGCATCACACCGGTGATCGACCCGCGGCCGCCAAGCACGGTCATGATGACGTAATCGAACGAGCGCTGAAAACCAGCGTCCTTCGGGCTGATGATCACGCCTTTTTCGTGGGCGAACAATCCGCCCGCCACTCCGGCGAAGAATGCCGCCATCACGAACGCCAGCACCTTCTGGCGGGCAATGTTCACGCCCATGGCCTGGGCGGCGATTTCGTCTTCGCGGATGGAGATCATCGCGCGGCCGAGACTCGACTGTTTGAGCCGATAGGCCACGACCACGGTGATGGTGACGAACGTGTAAATCCAGAAGAGATTGGTGTATTTCGGGATGCCGGCAAAACCGATCGCCGCACCGACCGGTGGTGGAAACCATTGCGACCACCCCGCGGTTCGAATGGCCTCGGCGTCATCGAGCACTTTATTGGTTTGTTGCAGAACCACGCGAAGAATCTCGCCGAAGCCGAGCGTCACGATGGCGAGATAGTCGCCACGCAATCGCAATGAGGGAAGCCCGACGACATACCCCATCAAGGCCGCAACAAGACCGCCGACGATACAGGACACGGCAAAGAGCCATTCTCCCGAGCCGAGAAAGCCGCCGTGGACGCTAGCGCCGTTCCACAGGAAAAACGATCCGTAATAGGTGATCATCCCCGCCGCGTAACCGCCGATGGTCATGAACCCCGCGTGACCGATCGAGAACTGTCCCGTCATACCGTTGACGATGTTCAGCGACACGGCGAGGATCATCGCAATGCCGATGTCGCCAATCACACGGGAATAGTACGGTCCCACCATTCCCGGCAGCACCGCTTGCAGCGCGAAGGCGGCTCCGATGCCAATCACGAACGGCATCGCCGTGACGACCGGTCCGACGGGATGAAACGGTGTCGTCGCAGGCAACATTGCGGGGGGCGTTGTGCTCACACCTTCTCCCGCAACGGCGAACCCAGCAACCCCGTCGGCTTGACCAACAGGATGCCGATCAGCAAGGCGAAAACGTACACATCGCGGTATTGCGAACTGATATAGAACGCGCCGAACTGTTCGACAAAGGCGATCACAAATCCCCCCAGCACGGCTCCGCGCACATTGCCGATGCCGCCAATCACCGCGGCGACGAACGCTTTCAAACCCAACAGCACCCAGACGGTGTGAGCCGGCTGATTCAAGGGATATTTCATCACCTGGAGAAATCCCGCGGCCGCCGCCAGCATCGACCCGAGCACGAACGTGAACGAAATCACGCGATCGACAGGGATGCCCATGAGTGCCGCGGTATCGGTATTGAATGAAACCGCCCGCATCGCCGTGCCGAGTTTCGTGCGGAAGACCAGGTATTCCAGCACCAGCATCAATGTTGCGGAGGTTGCAAAAATCATCGTGTCGACAAAACTGATCACGACCCGGCTCGCAGATTCGCCCGATCCGAATGTGAAGGATGCCAGTTCCCAATTCGGCAACAAGATCGGCATCGTTTGCGGACTGGTTCCAAACAGAAAATGCAATTGACCGAGATTCTGAAGCAGCAGCGAAACGCCGATTGCCGTAATCAGCACGTTGAGACGCGGCGCGCGCCGGAGTGGGCGATAGGCGAGACGCTCAATGACGAATCCGATGATGCCACAGGTGAGCATCGAAATGATCAGAATCACCGGAGCAATCCACAACGGCGGCAACGGCCGATCGGCTGCTGAGACTGAAAAATCCACGCCGAAATACGGAAGCAGCCAGCGCGAGGTGGTGTAACTGATCCACGCTCCCAGGACCACAATGTCGCTGTGGGCGAAGTTGATGAACTTCAAAATCCCATAGACCATTGTGTAACCGAGCGCGATCAGTGCGTACAGGCTCCCAATCGCCACGGCGGTCATGAGTGTTTGCGTGAAGTCAGCCACGAGGAAGAAATCCGAAATTCGAAGCACGAAATCCGAAGGAAATCGGAATTTTTAAATGGAGAAACGGAGCGCGATCAGAATCAGATTTCACACGAATACTGTTTCAGATTTCGAATTTCCGGCTTCCTTCGAATTTCGGATTTCGACATTCGGATTTTTGCCTTACGTTCCCGGTTGAATCGTCGTCACGAATTCCGGCTGGCTGTTTTTCATTTCGAGGATCACCGCCGGTTTCACCGCGTTGCGGTCCGCGTCGATGGAAATGCGGCCGGTGACGCCGTCGAAGTCTTTCGTCTTCGCCAATTCCGCGGCAAGATCGGCACCCCCGAGCGATTTCGCACGGCCCATCGCTTCAAACAGAATGCGGGCGGCGTCATATCCCAGCGCGGCCAAACCATCCGGTGTCTCTTTATGCTTGGCGGAATACTTCTTGATGAAGTCCTGTACCCGTTCGCTCGGATCCTGTTGCGAGTAGTGATTCGAGTAGAAACAGCCGTCCAAAGCCTTGCCGCCGATTTCCCCCAGCTTGGAGGAATCCCAACCGTCGCCCCCGAGCAGTGGCGTGTTGAGCCCGAGCTTCTTCGCTTGGAGCGCGATGTTGCCCACATCGGTGTAATACCCGGGGACAAAGATCACGTCCGGTTCGCTGCTGCGGATCGCGGTCAACTGGGCCGAAAAATCCTGATCACCGGCCTGATACGTTTGCTTTGAAACAACCGACCCGCCGAGCGCGATGAAGGCCTTTTCGAATTCTTCCTGCAGGCCGACCGAATACGGCGAGGCCTGATCGGTCAGAATCGCGGCTTTGGACGCTTTCAACTTCTCCGATTCCCGAGCGAATTTGGCACAGACCGAACCCTGAAACGGATCGATGAAGCAGACGCGGAAGATCATGTCACCGACTTTGGTGACCTTCGGGTTTGTCGAGGAAGGCGTGATCATCGGGACGCCATTTTCCTGACAGACCGGAGCCCCGGCGAGCGATAATCCGGAGGCGACTTCCCCCAGCACGGCCGCGACGCGATCCTTCGTGACCAACCGCGTCACCGCCGTCCCGGCTTCGCGGGCATCGCCTTTATCGTCATAGGTGATCAGGCGGACTTTCTTGCCGTTGATGCCCCCGGCCGCGTTGATTTCCTCGACCGCGAGCTTGATGCCGTTATCGGTCGAGGCCCCGAACGTCGCCTCCGAACCCGTCATGGAACCGTAGTGTCCGATGACAATCTCGGTGGGATCGGCTTTGGTTCCATTACATCCGCCGCACGAAATCGTCAGCCAGAGTCCCGCACAAATCGCCACGACAGAACGACGCCAGAACGCGGTCGGCGGATAATTCATAAAGCGGTTCTCAAATCGAAGTCAGGGACAGACCGGTGCCGGTAACGGCGGGCTGAAGGAGCGCGTCCAACCCGAGAAGCCGGACTATATCGCGCTGTCGAGGCGTTTCTCAAGTCCATAACCTGCGAACGGACAAGAGGTTATCGAACTCGATGGGATGTCCGACCCCGCGCGTCTCTTCTCGCAATTTGATTGCATCCGCGATTCAAGTACGTCACGGTCGCTCTTCGCGCTTCGCTTGGGTAGACTGTGTTCCTTCCCGGTGTCCGCCCGCGTTCGGTCGGACCGGGGTGGAGGAGCACGTGCGATGCGCGATATGCAACGGCCGGCCGTCTGGTGCATCGGGCTGTTAACGGCGGCGGGACTAGTCACCCTGTGCGGAGCGGCGGCAGATGACCACGCCACGGTTCCAGAGGCGAACACGGCATGGGTGCAGCTCACGGTGTATTGCGTGCTGGTCGTTGCCGCTTCGGTGATGGGCGGGTTGCTCCCCGGTTTGATACGGCTGACGCACACCCGGTTGCAGATCATGATGAGCCTCATCGGCGGCCTGATGCTCGGCGTCGGGATGCTCCATCAATTGCCGCATGCCGTGGTGATTCTGAATCAATCAGGCATGGCCCACGCGCTCGACTGGGCGATGATGTGGATGCTCGTCGGCCTCGTGTCGATGTTCTTCATGCTGCGGATGTTCCACTTCCACAATCATGACAGCTTCGATGAAGAAGCCCCGGGTGCCGATCACGCTCATGACCATTCACACGATCATGGACACGACCACGACCATGATCACCGGCACGATCACGATCATTCCGCGGACGAGCACCACCCCCGTCCGCAGGCCACCAGTTGGATGGGCGTGACATTTGGGTTGTCGCTGCACACCATCACCGACGGGCTGGCCCTCGCCGCTCACGTCGAAGCCGATACGCGGCACATGGCCGGGTTGTTGCTTCCCGGCATCGGCACCTTCCTCGGCATCGCCTTGCACAAGCCGCTGGATTCGTTGTCGATCACCTCGTTGATGTCCGCCGCGGGATGGTCGAAAGCGGCCCGGCATTTCGTCAACTTGACGTATGCGATGCTGGTGCCTGCCGGGATCGTGCTGTTTCATCTCGGCCTGCGGTCGATGTCGGCTCAGCAGAACCTCTTTGTCGGCACGGCGCTCGCCTTTTCCGCGGGTGTTTTTGTCTGCATTGCACTGAGTGATCTGCTGCCCGAAGTGCAGTTCCATTCGCACGACCGTGTCCGGTTGTCCCTCGCCTTGGTCGCGGGGTTGGTCGCCGCCTGGGCGATTGGTTTCCTCGAACCCGAACACACCCACGCCCCGGCGGTGCATTCCGAAGAGGGGCATGATCACGACCACGATCATTCGCACTGAAATACAGTGCAAAATGGAGGGAAAACAAACATTCCTCGCTTGCCGCTTAGCGGAAGGAAAAACTTCCCAACTGGTTCCTTCGTGAATCGAATGTGACGCAGAGCGTCGCGGCCGTGCGTTCCCACGCGGAGCATGGGAACGAGTTCAATCGCATTCATCAATTTTCTGGCTCTTGACTCTCGACCCTCCGCTCTCGACTCTCTCCGGAATCCCCCATGACCGACGAACGCCGCGGTGGAGTGGCTTATCTCATCTTCGATATCGAATCGATCGCCGATGGGGATCTCATCGCCAAAGTGCGGTATCCCGACGATGGCCTCACTGCATCAGCGGCGACGGCGCGGTATCGCAAGGAGTTGATGGACGACGTCGGCCGTGATGTGTTGCCGACGACGTTTGTCCTGCCGGCGTCCGTGGCGGTGGCGAAGGTGGATGCGAGTTACCGACTGCTCGATCTGGTCACGCTCGATGCCCCGCTGTACCGGCCGCACGTCATCACGCGGCTCTTCTGGACCGGGTGGAATCATTACGGACGGCCAACGCTCGTCAGCTTCAACGGCCGCGGTTACGACCTGCCGGTGCTGGAATTGGCGGCGTTTCGCTACGGTTATGCCGTCCCCGCGTGGTTCAATGTCGAAGCCCGCAGCTTTGAACAGGCCCGCAACCGCTACAATTCCGAAGCCCATCTCGATCTATACGATCTGCTCTCGAACTTCGGCGCGGGCAAGTTGACCGGCGGGTTGAACTTGCTGGCAAACCTCATCGGCAAGCCGGGCAAGTCGGGAATGGATGGCTCGCAGGTGCAGGATTATTGGGACGCCGGGGAAAAGCAGAAGGTCAACGATTACTGCCGATGCGATGTCCTCGACACGTACTTTGTCTTTCTGCGATCGCGGGTGATCCTCGGCAAGCTGACCGTCGAAGCCGAACACCAGCTTGTCACCGAGACAAAGACGTGGCTGGAACAACAGTCCGTGGCCATCCCCGCGTATGCAGAATACCTCTCGCACTGGGGTGACTGGCAACCGCCCGTGGAGTGACTTTACAAGCCGGAAGCTCCAGCGCCCGGTTCTTTTCCGGAGAAGAACCGGGCGCTCGCGCTTCCGGCTTGTTACGGAGTTGTGACGGGGCGTGTCAGCATCGACATCATGACCCCCGCTGCAACCGAGGCGTTGAGCGATCCCACCGCCCCTTGCGGCGCGATGCGGCAGACATCATCGCACAGGTCGAGTGTCAGCCGCCGCAATCCCTGTTCTTCATTGCCGATGACGAGTAACCAGTGGCGATCGCGGGGAATCTCCTGCACATCGCGCGGGGCGTGTTCGGAACTGCCGAGGATCCACAGTCCGGCTTCCTTTGCCGACTTCAATGCCGCAGCCAGGTTCGTGACCTGCGCGAACGGAACGTGCTCCATTCCGCCGGAGGCGACATCATAGGCGGTGCCGGTGAGTGGTGCCGAGCGGTCTTTCGTCAGGATCACCCCCCGGATGCCGAAAAAGGCGGCGGAGCGGAAAATGGCCCCGACATTGTGCGGGTCTTGCAGACAATCGAGAGCCAGCCAGACGCCAAACGGTTGTTCCAAATTCGCCCACTGCATCTCGACGGGCGATTCCACATGCTCGCGAATGGTCGCCGAGGCGGCACTGGTCCGTTCGTGTTTTTCGAGCTTGTTGAAGCGTCCGCCGGTGGACTCGCCCAGTTCGGTGCGGACCGGAATTCCCGCGGTCCGGGCCATGTCGCCGACCTGCGACCACGCATCCGAAGGCCGATGCGGGGGCAACCGCACTTCGAGTACATCATGCGGCCGGCAAGCCAAAGCGGCGAGAACACTGTGCGGGTTTTTCAGCGTCAGGGACATGGAGGGAAAATCCGAAATTCGAATGTCGAAATCAGAAGGAAAGACGAGATCATAAGCTGCGCACTCGCTGAGCGAAACGCGGGTGTGACGAACTTGTTCCCACGCTCTGCGTGGGAACACACGGCCGCGACGCTCCGCGTCGCAATCGCTGATTGAACATTAGACCAAGACGACGCAGAGCGTCTCGACCCGGCGTTCCCACGCGGAGCGTGGGAACGAGTTCAACTCGCGAACTCGTTCCACCCTACATCTCGGATTTCTGCCGCAGCACTTCATAACACACAATCCCCGCGGCCACGGCGGCGTTGAGCGAGCCGAGTTGATTGGCCATCGGAATCCGCACTGGCAACGTGCAACGCTCCAACAAGGCTGTGTCGACCCCGCGGCCTTCGTTGCCGATGATGATCGCCACCGGTGGTCGCAAATCGGCGGTGAAAATCGTGTGCTCGGCTTTTTCCGTTGCCGCAACGATTTTCACGCCGCGGCCGTGCAAAGCATGGATCGTCTCCACGAGGCTGGAAACCCGCACGATCGGCAGCAGATTCACCGCCCCCGCGGAACTTTGCACCACCTGGCGATTGACCGCCGATTGTTCCGTCTCGCCGACGAGTACCGCGTCCACGCCGAGGCCGACCGCCGAGCGGACCATCGCCCCGAAATTGTGCGAATCGTGAATGCGATCGAGCACCAACCACACGCTCGCGGTTTCGCAGATTTCCTCGAAGTCCGCATACGGAAACTCCGGCAACCGGGCGGCAAGACCTTGGTGGTCTTCCGACCGGCAACGTTTGGTGAGGTCCGCGTCCGTTTCCTTGATCAACGCAACCGCTTGCTCTTGCGTGTATCGATAGACTTCCTGAGCGACATCGCCCGGACAGCGCGGCGACAGCGCAACTTCCAACGGAATCCAGCGCCCCGCCCGCAGAGTTTCCAGAACCGCGTGCCGACCCCATAACCATGCTCGGTTGTGGTTCACACTCCGCGGAGATTGTCGTTCGCGAGGCATGGCAAACCGTCTTAGCCCCCGGCGAGTCGCCGGGAGACCATCGCTGTGGGGTCAATACGAAATCCCCGTGTGTGCCACTGGCTCTGCCAGTGTTTTTGATGGATGCAATCCAGGACACTGGCGGAGCCAGTGGCACACGGATGAGGAATCTCAAGAGATTACTCGATCACATCCACCAACCGCGACAGACTGACGATTTCGTTCTGGCGGACGGACAGACTTTGCCGATTGGGGCGGACGCCGTGCCGTCGCGCTTGCAGCACGTAGAGGTCGCGCGTGGTTTTACTGTCACGGAGATCATGACAATCGGCGTCGGTCAGCGTGGCGAAGTGGGTATCGACCCGTTCGAGTGTCCCGATGATCACGTACTGGCTGACGACATCCAGCACCACTTCCTGCCCGCGGAATTCGTCCCAGATGGTTGGTTCGGCCATGCTTGTTTCTCCCCCGTTGAGCGAGCCATCACAGGATATTGTAGACGACACTGCACCGGTGTTGGAGAGCAGTCGGCAAGTGAAGAAATAGGGCAGAAAATTGCCTGAAAAACGTGTCGACTTGGCTCTCTTTGAGACTCTGAGAATACGACCATATCCGGTAGAATTACGAGCAAAGACGTCGAAAAACCAACGGCGTTCAATGCCGGTCCATCAACATCCAATCTCACTTGGAAACACAATGTTTGAAGTTGATCGCGAGCAGCCGTACATCATCAAATTGCCAAATTTGCTGAGCTCTTCCGAGTGCAGTGAACTCGTGACTCGCATCGAATTGCTGGGGCCGGAAGTGGCGACGATCAATACTTACTCCGGTGTTGCAGTGAAGACTGATGTGCGCAACAATGATCGCGTGATCTTCGACGATGAAGAATTGGGACAGAAGCTGCTCAATCGAATACGAGATAAAGCGCCCAAGAAAATCCACGGCCGGTCACTTGTGGGCATCAACGAACGATTTCGTTGCTATCGATATGAACCTGGGATGCGATTCGCGCCGCACAAGGATGGTGCTTTTCATCGCAGCGAGTGCGAGCAGAGTTTCTACACGTTTCTCGTCTACCTCAATGAAGCATTTGAGGGAGGAAACACCACGTTCGTGACAGAACCGGAGATCTCAATTAAACCCAAAACCGGAATGGGCTTGCTCTTTCAACACCCCATCATTCACGAAGGCAGTGTGGTCACTGCGGGTGTGAAGTACGTCGCCCGAACAGACTTGATGTATCGTCTCGACGGAGACGAATGACAAAATTCAAAGGAAATCCCAATGTTCACAACTTGTTCCCATGCTCCGCGTGGGAACACGCGGCCGAGACGCTCCGCGTCGCACGTCGTAGAGACTAAATCATCGAAGACGACGCAGAGCGTCGAAACCCGGCGTTCCCACGCAGAGCATGGGAACGAGTGATTATAGCACTCGTTGAATCAACGCGGGGCGCGAAACCGCACAGCGACATTCCATGCGGTGGCGACAGTCAATGCGAGAAGCTCCAAATTCCAAATGCCAACTTCCAAACAAGCATCAAGTTCCAAATTCCAAACGATTGCAGGGAAGACATCAATGTCATCCTTTGCGTTTGAAACTTGGAATTTGTCCCTTGTTTGGAATTTGGAGCTTGGAATTTGGAGCTTCAACTGCAAAGCGGTGAAACTTGCGGACTCGTTCCACCCTATTTGTGGTACCCCAGCCGCGTGAGCACCGAGTGCAATTCCTCGAACGTGATGAACCGGCGGCGGTGTTCCAGCTTGTATTGATCGATCGCGTTGCCCAGCTCGGCAATTTCCGGACGTTCGACGTTGGGGGTCGCACGGAACTGGCGACGTTCCGGGCCGCCATGCCCGCCTTCCACGCTGCCGCGACGGTCGACGAAAGCCCGAGTGTTCTGTTCGAGAACGGTTTCCATTACGATACTCCTTGGCGGTATGAACCACACGAAGCCTAGTTCAAGAACCGGGCGGAGGGAGTCGCGACGATTCTCTCCCGATCCCGTTCCGGGAGAATTTCCACTCTCATGAGTACGAAGATTACGATTCTCGGCAGCGGCGCGATGGCAACGGCTTGCTCGATTTTGCTGGCGGAGCACGACGATCAGGAAGTCGCCATCTGGGCCCGCAACCCCACTTTCGCCGAGCAGATTCAATCCACCCGCGAAAACAAACGCCTGCTTCCCGGAGTGCGGCTGCCGGACAAAGTGCAGGTGACCGCCGACCTGGCTCAAGCGCTGGATGGCGCTTCGTTTCTCGTCGCGGCGATTCCCACCCAGTTCCTGCGGTCCACACTCAACGAAATCCGCGGGTACCTGACACTCAACCGCCCGGTGGTCAGCGTCATCAAGGGTCTGGAAAACGAAACCTTCCAGCGTCCCAGCGAGATCATCACGGAAGCGCTCGGCAGCCGGGCCGTGGTCGCGCTCAGCGGTCCCAGCCACGCGGAAGAAATCGCGCGACGATTGCCCGCCACCGTGGTCGCGGCCAGCGGTGATTTGGGCCTCGCGCGGCAAGTCCAGAAAATGTTCAACACCGAGCGGTTCCGGGTTTACACGAACCTGGATCTCATCGGTGTGGAAATGGCCGCCGCGTTGAAAAACGTGATTGCCATTGCCGCGGGGATTTCAGACGGCCTCGGCTTTGGCGACAACGCCAAGTCGGCCCTGATGACGCGCGGCCTGGTGGAAATGACCCGCTTCGGCACCCGCTTCGGCGCGGAAGCCAGCACGTTCACCGGTCTCGCCGGCATGGGCGACTTGATCACCACTTGCGTGAGTCCCTACGGCCGGAACCGCAGCGTCGGCGAGCGGCTCGGCAAGGGCGAAACGCTCGACCAGATTCTCGCCACGATGGCCGCGGTCGCCGAAGGGGTCGCGACAGCAAAAAGCGTCTTCGAGGTGTCCGAACAGGAAGGGATCGAGATGCCGATCACGTCGGAAGTCTACCGCGTCCTGTTCGAACGGAAGTCCCCCGCCGCGGCGACGCATTCGCTCATGCTGCGACCGTTGCGGGCGGAATAAAAATAGTCGAGAGCGAAGAGTCGAGAGTCAAGAGCCAGACGGGACTCGCGATTCGGTTGCACCTTTTGTCTGGCTCTCCACTCTCGACTCTCGACTCTCGACTCTAGACTAGAGGTTCTCCATGTCCCTCAATCCGCTCGCCGGTCAACCCGCGCCGGCTTCCATGTTGATCGATGTCGCCAAGCTGGAGCAGGCGTATTACGACGGCAAGCCCGATCCGATGAACCCCGCGCAGGCCGTCAGCTTCGGGACCAGCGGGCACCGGGGCACTTCGCGGGACGCCACGTTCACCGAAGCCCACATCGCGGCGATCACACAGGCGATCTGCGAGTATCGGATCGCGCAGGGCTACACGGGGCCGGTCTATCTCGGCAAGGATACGCATGCGCTGTCGTCCGCCGCACAACGCACGGCGATCGAAGTCCTCGCGGCGAATGGCGTGGCGACGTTGATTCAAAGCGGCGATGAAGTCACGCCCACGCCGGTAATTTCGCATGCGATCCTCAACCACAACCGCGGCCGCAAAACGGAACTCGCGGACGGCATCATCATTACACCGTCGCACAATCCCCCCGAAGACGGCGGCTTCAAATACAACCCGCCGAATGGTGGCCCCGCGGATACCGATGCCACCGGCGTGATTCAAAAGCGGGCGAATGAACTGCTGAAGAGTGGCAACGCGGCCGTGAAGCGGATGCCGTATGAACGCGCGCTGACGAATTCCACGACGCAGCAGAAAGACTTCGTTCCCGGTTACGTGAACGAGTTGGACCAGATCATCGACATGCCCGCGCTGAAGGGGGCAAAGCTGCACCTCGGCGTTGATCCCCTCGGTGGTGCCAGCCGACTCTACTGGCAACCCATCGCCGAGCGCTACGGCCTCGATATCACCGTCGTGAATAACAAGGTCGACCCGCAGTTCGGTTTCATGACCGTGGATCACGACGGCAAGATTCGCATGGATTGCTCCAGTCCGTGCGCGATGGCCGGGCTGGTGAAACTCAAGGATCAATACTCGCTCGCCTTTGGAACGGACCCCGACGCCGACCGGCACGGCATTGTCACGCCGTCGCTGGGGTTGCTCAACCCGAACCATTACCTCGCCGTGGCGATCCGATATCTTTACATGCACCGGCCGAAATGGCCCGCTTCGCTCGCCATCGGCAAGACACTCGTCAGCAGTGCGCTGATTGACCGTGTCGGCGCGGACCTCGGTCGCAAGGTGTATGAAGTTCCCGTCGGTTTCAAATGGTTCGTCGACGGTCTCTACAACGGCACGCTCGGTTTCGGTGGTGAAGAAAGCGCCGGGGCCAGTTTCCTGCGGCACGACGGCACGGTCTGGTCCACTGACAAGGACGGCTTGATTCTCTGTCTGCTCGCCGCGGAGATCACCGCCGTGACGGGGAAAGATCCCGGCGTGCATTATCAAGAACTCGCGGCGAAGTACGGTGCCCCGCACTACACGCGGATCGATCAGCCCGCGTCCCCCGCCGAGAAGGACGTGCTGAAAAAACTGTCCCCCGCCGCCGTCAAAGCGGAGACCCTCGCTGGGGACCCGATCACCGCGAAACTCACCGCCGCCCCCGGCAACCACGCGGCGATCGGCGGGCTGAAAGTGGTCACGGCTCACGGCTGGTTCGCCGCCCGGCCATCGGGAACCGAGAACATCTACAAAATCTACGCGGAAAGCGCCCGCGACGCCGCACACCTGGACCGTATTGTGTGTGAAGCAAGAGAGATTGTGACCGCCGCCCTCAACGCCGGGAAACCGTGATCGCTTCGACCCGACCACAATCCCCGCTGTGCGGTTTCGCACCCCGCGCTGAACCCACCGCGTGATTCAGAAAAGAACGACGGGTGCCCCAGACGTCGTTCAGACGTCTGGGTGACGCAGTCACAAGAGGTATCAGAGTCAGTGCGAGGTTTTGAAGCCTCTTGTCGCTGCGCGACCCGGACGCCTGCGACGGCGTCTGGGCCACCCAAGCGAATCACCGGGGGGACTAACCCGTGGTACGCAACCCCGACGCCACGCCCTGAATGGTTAACCGCACGAGTTGGCCCAGTCGGTCCGCGACGTCTTCTTTGCCTTCTTCCATCGCGGTCCGCATGCGGCGGATGAGTTCGATCTGGATCAGGTTGAGCGGGTCGACCGATGGGTTCCGTTCGAGGATCGATTGCTGCAACCACGGTGTGCCCGCGAGCAGGGCCGGTTGCCGCGTCACCATCAGCACCACGGCCTGGCTGCGATGGAATTCTTCCTGAATCAATTGCCAGACCTGTTGTCCGTCTTCCCGCTCGGCGGCGAGATCGGCATACCGTTGGGCGATGCCGAGGTCGGCTTTGGCCAAAGCGAGAATGGCGTTGTCGATGACCGCCTCGAACAATGGCCAGCGGTCGTACATGGCTTGCAGCGGGCCCCAGTCATTGCCGTGGGCTTGCACGTGATCCCATAACGCCGTCCCCAAGCCGTACCATGCGGGGATGAACTGCCGGCTTTGCGTCCACGCGAACGTCCACGGAATGGCCCGCAGATCCGACAACGATTTCCGCTCACGGCGTCGGGAAGGACGCGAACCAATCGGCAGGCGTTCGATTTCCGAGATCGGTGTCGCCTGATCGAAGTAATTCAGAAAGCCGGGGTGCTGGACCAATTTGCGGTAGTACAAATAGGACTGCTCGGCGAGATGGTCCATCAATTCCCGCCATTCCACCGGGGCGGATTCTTCCGGACGGTTCGACACCAGCAGCGTGGCCCAGGTCACCTGTTCGAGATGCCGGGCGGCAATGCGCGGATCGTCGTACCGTTCGGCGAGGACTTCCCCCTGTTCGGTCATGCGGAGCGAACCACCGACGGACATCGGCGGCAGCGACATGATCGCCCGGGCCGCCGGACCACCGCCACGGCCCAAAGCGCCGCCGCGACCGTGGAAGACGATCAGTCGCACATTGTGTTCGGCCGCGACTTCCGCTAATTGATCCTGCACGCGGAACAGGCCCCACTGCGCTGCGAGGTACCCGCCGTCCTTCGTGCTGTCCGAATAACCGACCATGACGATCTGTTCGGGCTGAGCCATTCCGCTGGTCGCCAGATACGCCTGGTACGCGGGAATGCTGAGCATGTCGTGGAGAATCTGGGGACCGTTTCGCAAGTCATCGATGGTTTCAAACAGCGGCACGATCGGCAGGTAAGCCACAGGGCGGGAGCCGTCGCTCGGCGTGGCTTTCCAGGCCCATTGCCACATCCACCAGACGGCGAGGACATCGCTCGGCTTATGAGTCATGCTGATCACGTGGCCGCCCAACCGTCCGGTGCCGTGGGAACGGACAATCCGCACCAGCAATTTGAAGAGGGACAATGTTTCCTTGGCTTGATCGGACAGTCCCGGTTGCATCAACTCGCTGCCGGCTGTGGGCGGGGTCGATAGCAGCGCCTGCCGGGTGGCTTCGTCGGCGGCGGCATAGTCGGCGCATTGACCGGTCCGTTTGAAAACTTCGGCGAGCACATCGACATGCACGCGGGAATCCTGCCGGACATCGAGCGCGGCAAACTGCAATCCGAACGTGGCAATCTGATCGATCCAGGCTTCCACGTGCGTCGCGACAATCCGTTCGCCTTTGTGCATCCGCAGGCTGTCGGCCAGTTTTTCGACATCGGCGGCGAGTTCCATCCCCGTTCGATAACCAACGCCTTCGGTGGCGGTTCCGGCAGCAGCGGCGAGCGACGCTTCCAGTTTCACTTCGATGAGTTTCAACCAGCGGCGATAGACTTCGACCTCCGCAATGCTCGCCACCGCGCCCCGCATACCAGACGATTTCTGCAGCGCGGAATCCAGGGCCTTGTGGAATACGGGATCGACGTCGATCTGCCGCTCGGACATGACGAGCAACTGGGCCAGCTTCCGACAGACGCCGAGGTGACGTTCCACCGCCGCGCGACGGAGAAGTTCGAGGGCCTGACCGGTGACTTCGTGGGTGACGAACGGATTGCCGTCGCGGTCGCCGCCGATCCACGAGCCGAAGACGATGAACGGCGGGATGTGAAAGTTCGTTTCGGGATACGCAATGGCCAGCGCGTTCCGCATGTCGCGGCGGAGTGCGGGCAAAACTTCCCACAGCCCGTCGAAGAAGAACAACCCGCGTTCGACTTCGTTCATGACGGTCGGGCGCTGGGGGCGGATGGAATCCACCTGCCAGAGTAACGTGAGATCGCTCATGAGGCGGTCGACGAATTCCTCGTGTTCGCTGGGCAGCAGGTCGGGACGCTGGTCGTTCTGCAACGCTTGCCGTAAATCCCGCAAGATGCGGCGCGTGGTGCGGCGTTTGGCTTCCGTCGGATGGGCTGTGAAGACAAGTTCGATGCGGAGCTTGGAGATCGCGTCCTGCATCGCCTCGGCGGTCATCCCGGAGGCGTGCAGGATGCGAATCGCGTCGCCAATCGATTCCGCCCGGCCGCGCTCCCCGGCGGAACGTTCCCGTTCTCGCAGGACCCGCACCCGCTGCAAATCCTCAGCCAGATTGGCGAGATCGAACGAGACGCTGAGCGCCCGGACCGCGATGGCAATTTCGGCCTCGTCGAGATCGCGAATTTTCTGAGCCAGTCTTTCTCCAGAGTGGGGCAGGCCGACGCGGCGTTCCTGGGCGAGTTGCCGAATTTGTTTCAGCAGTTGGGCAAATGCCGTCCCTGCCTGTTCGATGAGAACGACTTCGAGGAGCGAATTGAGTGTTTCCACATCTTGACGGAGAATCGCGGGGGCGTTCATGGATGCGTTCTTGCTAACAGGGAGGGAATGACCGGCGAATATCCTAGCCGATGCCGTACCATTTCTGCGATTTTCTGTCTAAGGATACAGCAAACCCTGAGAGTTAGCCTGTGGCGTAAGCGCATTTGAATCGTCAACACATTGTTTTAGACGAGCAACAGTAAAACGCTGCCCGATTGAGCGGCGTCTCTGCTGGAATTCTGCGCAGGATTGTCGGGCTCCGCACCATTGGGTGGTCAGCCGCCCGTCCGGGGATTACAACACTGTGCAGACGAGATCGGCGATCATTGCGGAGTGGATGGATGGACGGCGAATACGATGTGTTGGTCATCGGAACCGGGCCGGGCGGCGAAGGAGCGGCGATGCAGGCCGTCAAACATGGCCGGACCGTCGCCGTCATTGAACGCGATACTCAAATCGGCGGGAGTTGCACGCACCGCGGGACGATCCCCAGCAAAGCCCTGCGGTATGCGATTTTTCAGCTCACCGAAGTGAACTCGAATCCGCTCTTCCGGGAAAAAGGGATCACGGTCGATTTCATGCTGCCCGATCTTCGAAAGAAGGCGAAGTCGGTCATCGACCAGCAAGTCCGCGTGCGCACCACGTTCTACGACCGCAACGACGTCCCGATTCATACGGGTTCCGCCCGTTTTGTTGACGCGCATACCGTCGAAGTCTGCCAGGAGGACGGCGGCAAACACCAGCTTCGCGGCAAGCACATCGTCATCGCGACCGGTGCCCGGCCGTATCGTCCGGTCCATGTCGATTTCACGCACCCGCGCGTCTTCGACAGCGACACGATTCTGCAATGCAATCTCGATCTGAAATCGATCACCATTTACGGGGCGGGGGTCATCGGCTGCGAATACGCATCGATGTTCCGCAACCTCGAAATGAAGGTGAACCTGATCAACAACCGTGATCGGCTGCTCGATTTTCTCGATGAAGAAATCGTCGATGCCCTTAGTTACCACCTGCGGGAGCGCGGGGTGGTGATCCGGCATCGCGAGGATTGCGATCGCGTCGAACCGCGCGACGACGGCGTCGTGCTGCATCTCAAGTCCGGCAAGCAAATCAAGACGGATATTCTGCTGTGGGCCGCGGGACGAACCGGTAATTCGGACAACATGAATCTCGAAGCCACCGGAATTGTGCCCGATTCCCGCGGCAACATTCTGGTGAACGAACACTTTCAGACCACACAACCGCACATTTATGCCGTCGGCGATGTCATTGGGCCGCCGGCGCTCGCGAGTGCGGCTTACTCCCAGGGACGGTACGCATCGAGCCACATTCTCGGCACGGCCGTCCCACGACCGACGCTGGAGATTCCCACGGGCATTTACACCAGTCCCGAAATCAGCTCCCTCGGCAAAAACGAGCGCGAACTCACCGAGGCCAAAATTCCCTACGAAGTCGGTCACACGAACTTTCGCAGTCTGGCACGGGCCCAGATCACCGGCCGTACCGTCGGCATGCTGAAGATCTTATTTCATCGCGAAACGTTGGAGATTCTCGGCATTCACTGCTTCGGCGCGAATGCGTCGGAAATTATCCACATCGGTCAAGCCGTCATGGCGATGCCGCTGCCGCACAATTCGCTGTTGTACTTCGTAAATACGACGTTCAATTACCCGACGATGGCCGAAGCGTACCGCGTTGCCGCCCTCAACGGGTATAACCGCTTGCTATGAATTCACCTGGGTATCTGCAGCAGCTTTTTCCATTGGGAATACACCTGCTGGAAAGCAAGGGCTTCATGCCAGCGTAGGGTCGAAAGGTCCAACGAGAGGACGTAATTTCCCGTCACGCCATGATCGAAGATGCCACCGTGGACTTCGGGATGGGCCACCACCAGCACCGGAACCTTGGCTCCGTAGGCAAGTGCCCCTTCAATCTGGTTCCAGGGGGTTGGAAACATCATGGCCGGATCGACCTTGATAATCGTGCTCCGGCGGACGTGCTGAAACATCTCGATCTGCGGGTAGCCAAGAATGATGGCACCCTGGCATTCCCCCATCAGATCAATCACGCCTTGCAAGGGCGATCCGTAGGGAGTGTCGGTCGAACCCAGCCGCCGGGGGACAATGCCTTCCTCTTTGAGAAACGCATGGAACTCGGTGTAAGCGGCCTCAAACGCTTTCGGCAGACTCGTCGGCCGGCTGATGAAGATATTCATGGCTCGTGACCCGTCAGGGGAATGAATCAGCGACCGCAGTCGGGCTCATTCTGCTCTGCGGTGGCAGTTTGTCAAGACTCGCCTCGGACAGGATGCCCGTTCTCCCGAACCGAAAATTCCGTCGAGAAGGCTTGTCTTCCGCATTTTTGCCCAGTTTTTCGCGAATTCCCGGGTTCTCCTCGGCAGGAACGGAACGGCGGGCATCGCAGGCAGGTTCGCGCCGAACTGCACAAGGCGCGACGAATCGTCCCGGACTCCAATCGACATTCCCTGGCCCCGGCGTGCGATGTCAAAAACGTGAGCTAGGGTTCTGAGGGTTGTCCGGAGTTCCCCTGGTCGGTTGGGCCCCCGATCGGCAATTCTTGTGGGGCTGACGAATGCACCGATTGCTGTCTCAATTGCCACGAAAGCGATCCCTGGGATGGCTTGTCGGCTGCCAGGCTTTGGCGCTCGCGATTGGACTGTGGATGGCCTGTCGGATGTTGTCGACAGGGACGGCAACGGCGGGCGCTCATTCGGCGTATCTGACGACGGCGATTCTCTTCGTCTGGATCGCTTCGCTGCAATTGTTTTCGCTGATTCTGTACGTCCTCAGCGACGGCAAAAAGCAGTCCGATCTGGAACACGACTTCAAGCACCAGCAATCCCAATTGAATGGCGAACTGGTCCGCACGCGGGATGCCGTCATCTTCGGTCTGGCCAAACTCGCGGAGTCGCGCGATACCGACACCGGCTTTCACCTGGAACGGATCTCCGCATATTGCACGCGGCTGGCTCAAGCGATGCGCCGCGATCCGCGGTTCCGCTCGTTGATTTCCGCCCAGTTCATTCGCGACATCGGTGTTTGCTCGGCTCTGCACGATATCGGCAAGGTCGGCGTCGAAGATTCGATTTTGCTGAAGCCGGGCTCACTCAGTCCGATCGAGCGCCGCCGCATGCAGGAACACGCTCGCATCGGCGCGGAATGTATCTCCCAAATCGAAAGCCGCCTCGGACAAGCCAATTTCATGGAAACCGCACGGGAAATCGCCCTGCTGCACCACGAAAAATGGGATGGCACCGGCTATCCGCAAGGTCTGTCCGGCAACGCCATTCCGCTCTCGGCTCGCATCGTTGCGCTCGCCGACGTCTACGACGCGCTTTCCGTCGAACGCTGCTACAAGCAACCGATTCTCCACGAACAATGTGTGGAAATCATTCGCGTGGAAGCCGGTAAACACTTCGATCCCGGGATCGTCGATGTCTTCCTGCAGATTCAATCGGAGTTCGATCGCATCCGTGCGACTTACGCCGAGAAGGAGTCCCTCACGAAGGGAAGCTGGCCGCCGGGCCGGCAGCGCGAATTGTCGCATCAGATCGACACTCCCGAGGAAGACCGTGCCCTGTTCTCGACGACGTTGGACGAAACCGTCTCCGATGCCAAGTCGCTGGTCAAAACGGGCTGAGGGCGGATGAACCCGACCTCAGGACATCAGATTGACGCTTCCAGGAACAAGAGAGAGTTCAGCTATGTTAACAACGGAATCGGACGAACAAGGGCGCGATCGTCGGCGCGTGGAATGGATGCTGGTGGTGATCACGCTGGGCCTGGTCTGCGTGCTGGGCATGACGGTCGCCAGCAAGGCCGTCGTCTTGAACCTGTTCTATTTGCCCGTCGTTTGCGCCGGGTTCTTTCTCGGGCGTTATCGGGCCGGTGCGCTCGCCTTTCTTTCCGTAATCGCCGCCTCGGTGGTGGTGATGTCCGACGTCCGGTCGTTCGCGATGTCGACCGAACCCGTGGTGGTGTTACTCACACTCTGCATCTGGGGGGCGGTACTGGGCCTGACGGCGGTGTTCGTCGGGACCCTCAGCGATGATCGCCACGTCAAAGGGGCCGAAGCCCGCGAAGCCTATCTGGGTGTCGTGGAAGTTCTCAGTGCTTACCTGCAAGCCGTGAATCCGCGGCTGGAATTCCGTGCGCGCCGCGTGGCGGAATTGTCCGAAAAAGTGGGTCGAAAACTTCGGCTGTCGGATCAGGAAGTCGACAACATCCGGGTCGCGGCTTTGATGCTCGATATGGAATCGCTGGAGATTACGTCGCGCGTCATTCGTAAGGCCGTCGATGAAATTGAAGACGGTCCGGGATTGCGAACCTTGCCCGGAAGCGAACTCGTGAATTCCCTCGGCCGTGTGCTGACCGGCGCGTTTCCGATTGCGCAAAGTGTGGTCCAGGCCGATGACTTCAGCGGTCGGCAAATGGACCAGTCGCGGCCCCTCAGTGCCGAAGTCATTCGGACAGTGCGGGCCTATCTGAAGTTGCTGCATCGTCCTCTACCGGGTCAAAATGGCCGCCCGTTCGACGTCTTCGCCGAACTGGAATCGGACGATGTGCTGGGCGTGCCTACCGCGGTGATCGATGTGCTGCGGCAGGTGACCGAGAACGAACGGAACGATCACGTTCTGGCAGTGATTTCCAGCAGCGTGAAACCGCATCTCGCCGGGGTGAACTGAGCGATCCCGCAATTGCTGATGTGTCATCAGAAGCCCAGTCATTCCGATGGCTGGGTCTCTTCGCTTAAACCACGGCGTCGAACCGCGCCGCGATTCCCATTCCGCCGCCGACACACAGCGCCGCATAACCGCGGTGCGTTTTTCCCGTCGCAAGTTGATGCGCCAGATGCACCGCCAACCGCGCCCCGGACATGCCGATCGGATGCCCCATCGCAATCGCCCCGCCGTGCGGATTGATGCGATCGGCATCGAATCCCAGTTCCCGCGTGCAGGCCAACACCTGCGCGGCGAAGGCTTCGTTGATTTCGATCCAGTCATGATCCCCAATGCGGCATTGCGTTCGAGCTTGCAGTTTTCGCAACGCATGGACCGGGCCGAGTCCCATGAGCGCCGGATCACAGCCGACGGTAACTCCGGCGACAAAGCGCGCGAGCGGTTGATAGCCGCGTTCTTTCGCGAACTGCGCATCGGCCAGCACTAACATCGCCGCCCCATCGTTGATACCGGAAGCATTCCCCGCAGTGACCGTGCCCGCCGGATCAAACGCCGGTTTCAACCCCGCCAGCCGTTCGATTGTCGTATCCGGCCGCGGGTGTTCATCAACGCTGAGTTTTGCGACGGGAACGACTTCGGCATCGAACACATGCGCCGCTGACGCCGCCCCGTAACGTTGTTGACTCTGCAAGGCGAAGGCATCCTGGTCGGCACGCGAGATGTTGTATTCCGTTGCCAAGGCCTCCGCGGTGAAGGCCATGTGGCGGTGATCGAAGGCGTCATGAAGCCCGTCGTGCAGAATCGAATCGTCCAAACAAGTGTCGCCGAGACTGTAACCAGTCCGTGCGCGGTACATGAGATAGGGGGCAAGCGACATCGATTCGATCCCCCCGCATAAGATACACTGGGATGTACCGGACTGGATGGCTTGCGCGGCGAGGAGCACCGCTTGCAAACCTGACGCACACATCATATTGACGCTGAAGGCCGGAGTGGCTAGCGGCAGCTTCAGAAGAACGCCGATTTGCCGCGCGACGTTCATTCCTTGCCCGGCAGAGAGGACGTTCCCCACAATGACCTGATCGATCTCTTCGCGGTTGATCCCGACGAGTGCGGCTTCCCCCGCCGCACATCCCAACTCGACTGCGGAAGCATCGACCAATCCACCAAAGAATCGCCCGATGGGGGTCCGCTTCGCCGCGAGGATCACGATATCGGTCATGGCTTCAAACCTTCCACTTCAAACAACGGCCGCGGCATCGGTCGGACATTGCGCAGGATGGGGCGGAAATTCATCTGTCCCAGAATGTCCCGTTCGAGGTCCATCCCCGGTGCGATCTCGATCAACTCCCACCCTTCGGAAATCAATCGGAAGACCGCGCGTTCGGTAACGAACAGGACGTCGTGTTGCTGTCGCCGGGCGTAAGCGCCACTGAACGAAACTTGCTCCACATTCGCGAGGCATTTGCGAATCGAACCTTCGCGCACGATCCGCAATTGTCCGTTTTCGATGGCGACTTCCAGCCCGCCGGACGTGAAAGTGCCGCAGAAAACGACCCGCCCGGCACACTGCGAGATGTTCACGAACCCGCCCACTCCGGCGAGGCGCGTGCCGAACTTCGAGACGTTCACATTCCCGGCAGCATCGATTTGGGCAGCTCCGAGCGCGGCAAAATCGAGGCCGCCGCCGTCATAGAAATCGAACTGTGCGGGTTGATCGATGATCGCGCGGGGATGAACCGACGCTCCGAAGCTCAACCCGCCCGCGGGCATGCCACCGATGGGACCGCTCTCGACGGTGAGCACCACGTCCTGCAACAACCCCCGTTCCGCAGCGATTCGCGCAATCCCTTCCGGCATGCCGATCCCGAGGTTGACGATTTCGCCCCGCTGCAATTCATCACACGCACGCGCCGCAATGATCCGCCGTTCATCCCACGGCATCGGAGTCAGTAAAGGCAACGCCCCTCCCCGGTGTGCCACTGGCTCTGCCAGTGTCTTCTCTTCCGGATCTTCCATCAGAAGAGCACTGGCAGAGCCAGTGGCACACGCCGGGGTTGCGGGTTCGAAATACTGTCGGTTATGCCGTTCCCCAAACGTCTGCCAATGATGATCGTCATCGGCAATCACAATGGCATCCACCAACACACCCGGCACGCGGACCCGATGCGGTGGTAACGGGGTCTCCAACAATCGCTTCACCTGCGCGAGCACAATCCCCCCGGCATTCCGGGCGGCCTGTGCGATCGGCAATACCTCGCCGATGATCGCTTCTTCCTCCATCATCAGATTGCCGAACGAATCGGCGGCGGTCGCACGGATCAGACCGACATGAATCGGAAACGATCGGTACCACAACCACGTCTCGCCATCGAGTTCAATGCGGCTGACCAGCGGCGTCGTGGTCCGTGCATTCAGTCGGCCGCCGTCGTGGATGGGGTCGATGAACGTTTCCATGCCGATTTTGGTGAAGACGCCCGGTCGGCCGGCGGCACTTTCGCGCAGCAGGTGACAGATCACCCCCTGCGGAAAGTTGTACGCTTCAATCTGATTCGACAGCGCGAGTTGTCCAATCTTGGGAACGAGGCCCCAGTGCCCGCCGATGACGCGCTTCAACAAGCCCGCATGGCCGAGATGGTTCAACCCGCGCGTCGCCATGTCGCCTTGCCCGGCCGCATACACCAGCGTGAGATCACGCGGTTGCCCGGTCGAAAGAAAGCGCGTTTCCAATGCCGTCGTGAGGGCTTCCGGATGGGCCGCGCCGACGAAACCACCGCAGAAGACCGTCGCGCCATCGGGAATGAGGGCCACGGCGTCGGCCGCCGACATCACACGGGGTTGGCATGCATGGCTCACGCCCACCAGCCTCCGTTGACGTGCAGTGTCTGCCCCGTGATGTACCGCGCGAGATCGCTGCACAGAAAGAGAATCGCGTTGGCGATGTCGTTGGGCTCACCGAACGTTCCCACCGGAATCTGCTTCAACATCTCCTGCTGGACTTCGTCGGGAATCGTCGCCGCCATTTCGGTCATGACCACACCCGGTGCCACCGCATTCACGGTGATTTTTCTCCGCGCGAGTTCTTTGCTGAGGACCTTGGTGAGCGCGATCACCCCAGCTTTCGCGGCCGCATAATTCGCCTGGCCAAAGAACCCGACGACGCCGGAGATCGATGCCATGTTGACGATTCGGCCTCCTTCCGCAAGAACCGGTTGCGCGGCCTTGCAGACGTTGAACACGCCGGTGAGATTGGTGTCGATCACCGCCTGCCAGTCGGCGTCATCCATGTTCTTGAGGGTCTTATCGCGAATGATCGCCGCATTGTTGACGACGATATCGAGGCGACCAAAACGCTGCTTCACGGCGGCGATGCAGGCTTCCATGTGTTCGCGCGAACAGACATCGCCCCCGACGGCGAGACCCCGTTCACCAAACGGCGCGACGGTTTCCTCTGCCCGCTGTCGGTTCGCTCCCGCGGCATCAGGAAAATAATTCACAGCGACGGACGCCCCCGCTTCGTGCAATCGCCGCGCGGTGGCCTGTCCGAGCCCCTGCCCGCCGCCGGTAACGAGTGCGACACGTCCTGCGAGATCCAACGAAATCATGCGCGGGTTTCCAAGAACGGCCAACGAATGGGAAGCGTACAGATTAGAGACTTCACCGTTCGCCGACGAGGGAACAGAAGACAAGAAGGAGGGTCCACAGATTTCACAGAGGGGCACCGATTCGGAAAGAGAGAATAAAGAGAGGGAACCACGGAATACACGGAGGACACGGAAGGGGAGCAGAGAAGTTGGATTCATGGAACGGGGGAGCGTTATCGTGTAAACGTGAGAGAATTCACTCCTGACTCTTGATCTTGCCATTTTTCCGTGTCCTCCGTGTATTCCGTGGTTCCCTCTCCCCTGCCTTTTCTTTCTCTCCTCTCCCAATCTGTGAAATCTGTGGATCGTCTTTCACTCGGACTCGTCTCGGAGTGCGCGGTTGACGCTCGTTCGGAGTGGTGCCACACTGATTTCGTTGGAATGGTGGTTGTGGATTTGTCTGTTGTAGGGTGGTGCGTTCATGACTCGTCTCGGATTCGCGATGGTCTGTGGTTTCGTGTTCGCTTCCGGAAGCACGATCCAGGCGGAGAACTGGCCGAATTGGCGCGGGCCGAAGAATGACGGGATTTCGCAGGAAACGCATGTCCCCGTGCGATGGAGCGAAACCGAGAATGTCGCCTGGAAAGTCCCGATGCCCGGCCCGGCGGGATCGACACCCGTCGTGTGGGGGGACCGCATCTTTCTGACTACGGTGGACGCCGACGGCCAATTGCTGCTGCTGGCGTACGGGGTCGACAGCAAAGAGCAATGGCGGCAGGTTGTCGCCACCGGGAACAAGAACGCCCGGGGTGACGAAGGAAATTCCGCGTCGCCGTCGCCTTTGACCGATGGCAAACACGTCTGGACACTCATGGGCGAAGGCACGCTCGGCTGTTACACCGTTGCGGGCCAAGAAGTCTGGAAATTCAACGTCGAGGACCGTTACGGCAAGCTCGTCATTCAGTTCGGCTTGACCTCCACGCCGGTCATCGATGGGGACGTGCTCTATCTGCAACTGATTCACGGTGAGGGCCAAGCCGCCACGCGAGAAGCCTGTGTCGTCGCGCTGGAGAAAGCGACCGGCAAGCAGATCTGGCGGGTTGAACGACCCAGCGATGGGTATGCCGAGAACGAACATTCCTATGCCTCTCCGATGATGTATAACGACGGCGACAAGAAATTTCTGCTGACGCACGGGGCGGATTACATCGTCGCGCATCGGCTCAGTGACGGGGCGGAACTCTGGCGCTGCGGCGAACTGAACCGCAAGACGAACTACGATCCCACGCTGCGGTTTGTCTCCTCTCCCGTCAGTGCGAAAGGGATCATCGTCGTGCCTTCGGCGAAACGCGGTCCAATTATGGCCCTTCGTCCCGATGGACAAGGCGACATCACAGCGAACAAGGACGCCCATCTGTGGACGCTGGACCGGACGCCGGACGTGCCATCGCCGTTGATTGTCGACGACCTTGTGTATCTCTGCATGGAGAACGGGGACCTGCAGGCCATCCGCCGCGACACCGGCGAGAAACTGTACATGGAGCGCACCAACCGCCAGCGGCATCGAGCCTCGCCGGTGTATGCCGACGGGAACATCTATCTCGCCGCGCGAGACGGGAAAGTGACCGTCGTGAAAGCCGGCCCGAAGTTCGAGATCGTCGCCGAGAACGAACTCAAGGAAGACATGTCGTCGTCGCTGGCGATCGCTAACGGCACGATCTACATCCGCACGTTCCAGCACCTGTGGGCCATCCGCGGGAAGTAACATTCCGGCAGAAGCCCAGCCATTCCGATAGCTGGGTCTCTTTCACGCACTCACTTCCGCGACCGTGGGCGATTCCGTCACCAGCGCCTCAGGGGCGACGGCTTCTTCGCGGTGCATCACGCTCATGGTTCGCCAATGGCCCTGCATGAACCGGCCGCAGTAACCGAAGCCGAGGACGATGACGTAGATCGCGCAGTACGTCCAGCTCCAATAAAGCTGCGGTCCCCAGGCGACCCGCGTCAGATACGTTGGCAGCACCAGCATCAACCACACCGTGACGAAGCCGAACACCATGGCAAACCGCGTGTCTCCCGCCCCGCGAATCGCCGAACTGAAGATGATCGCCATCGCGTCGAAGAATGAATAGACGGCGACGAACCGCAGCAGCACGATCACGGTCTGCTGCGTCAGGGCGAATTCCTCCGGCTTAGCAAAAATGGAGTACGGCAGGATCAGCACCTGCGGCAGCCCGACATAAATCGCCGCGGCAGTGAGCATGTACCCGCAACCGACGATCGCCCCTTTCCATGTCGATGCGGCGGCGAGATCGGGGCGTTTTTCGCCAATGCGCTGCCCCACCAACGTCGACACGGCGATGCCCAATCCCACCACGGGAATGAAGGCCAGCGTGTTGAGATTGAACGCGATGTTCGTCGCCGCGAGGTCTTTCGGATCGCTCCAGCCGACGATCATCATGAACGCCATGAACCCGGCGACATCAATGAAGAACTGCAAACCGCTGGCACCGCCGAACCACATCAGATCACGAAACAGGCCGCGATCAAACCGCCATGCCGTAGTAATGGGATAGTGCTTCACCAACGACGGACGGAATAACAGGCCCAGAAAGATACCGACGGCGAGGACACTCCCCAGGACGTCGGTCAGTGCGGCCCCCGCCATTTCCATGCGGGGAATGGGTCCCCAGCCGAAGATGAAGGCGTAGTCCAGCACCGCGTTGATCGCCACGCAGACAATGTTCACCGCGAGCACCGTCCGTGTTTCGCCACGTCCCGTGAAGAACGCGGAAAGAACCGTCTGCATGATCGCGGGGACGCCGCCCCAGCAGAGCCAACGGAAATAGATCGCTTCCTGCTTCGCCACTTCCGGTGCATGGCCGATGAAATCGAAGATGGCTTCCGACCACGGGGATAACAGCGTCAGTAACAACCCGGCAACGACCGAAAAGTAAAGTCCCTGCCAAACCGCGGCCGCCACCCGTTCGGGCTTGCCGGCCCCGTCGTACTGGGCCACGAAAGTGTTGACGTACGATCCCACACCGAATGGAAAACTCAGGCAGGACCAATACAGAATCCCCGCCGGCAGTGCGGCCGCGAGGGCTTCGGGGGATAACCCGGACACAAAGACGCGGTCGATCACGTGCATGATCGATTGCGTCCCGGAACTCATCATCATGGGCAACGCAATCGCCAGCAGTTCGGCGTAACCGCCGGGGCGATGCGTGGAAGTCTTAAGCAACGGTGAATCTCTTTGGCGAAAACCCGACGTCAATCCCTTCTCACCACTATCGTCCGTCGACGAAAAGGGCACAACCCTGATCGAACGCTCGCGTTTCCACGGGAAGACCATGTCGACGGTGAATCGACAATCGGTCCAGACAGCGAACAGGCGGCTCAGGTTCGGGGAGACGTCGATTTCAAAAGATTTGGTCGTGGGGCCGTTTGAAATTCAAGACTTCGGGGCAGGGGGCCCCGACCGATGATTTCAATTTGATTTCCCATCGATAGGTCGGGGCCCCGCCCCGTCTCTTTAATGACCCACGACCAAAGATTCTCACGGTTCCTGTGAGTGCGCGGAGAAGGGGCTTTCCCGATTCAACTCACCGCGGGGTGCAGTTCCGCGCGGAAGCGTTGGCATTGGGGACAACGCTGGACGTGTTTCTCCAACAACTCGCTCCGCCTGGCATCCAACTGGTGCGACCGGTAAGCCGGCAATAGTTCGCGGACATCGGCACAGGTGAGTCCGTGGAACTGGTATTCCGTTTCCAGCCGGTGCATGTACGCTGTCCAGCCGAGCCAGCCGGTGGCAGCGACACCGGCGAAGGACCCCGCCGTTGTCGCCGCAATCGTGAACATGCGACGGCGGTGGATCTTCTGCGGGTACCCCGAGAGCAGTCCCGGTGGACACGCTTCCCAGGCGGCATCCGAAGGGCGTAAATCTGTCATGGCGGTGGTCCCGACTTTGGAAACGACTGAGGGGGATAGGAACGCGTTAACTATGGAGTTCCGCTTGAGCCGTGAGCCGCTCGATGGAACAGATGGTGACACATTGTCTTCCCAGGACGACAAGTCCCTGGTTTTGAAACTCGCCCAGCGCCGCGGACACACTTTCGCGTGTGCTGCCAATGATGCTGGCCAAGTCCTGATGCGATAGTTTCAGGCGAATATCAATGCCGCGCGGCGTGCGGATCCCGTGATCGGCCGCGAGTTCGACCAGGAGTTGCAGCAGCCGCTCGCGCACGGGCCGGAACAACAACGACCGCAACCGCCGTTCGATGCGAATGCGTCGCAAGCCGACGAGCTTGGTAATCCCCTGCGCGAGATCGGCGAAGCGCTGCATCAGTTGTTGCAATTCATCGCGGGGAATCAGCACGATGACGCACGGCGACGCGGCCTTCGCCAGTTCTTCGCGCTCGCCGCTGTCGATCAGGCAGAGCTCGCCGAAGATTTCTCCCGGTTCGATCAAAGCGAGAATCGATTCCCGACCATCGCGCGTGACGTGACACAATTTGACGCGGCCGGAGATCAACGCCAGCACGGCGTCGCCACGATCTGCGGGGAGATAAATCACGTCGCCCTGCGCAAATTTGCGACTGATGCAGCGTGCTTCCAACTGCTTCAGATCGGCAGGCGGCAACCGTTCGAGCAAACGGCACTGCTTGAGATACCAGTGCTGTTCCACCGTCGCACGTTCCTTCTCGGCCACCAGACTGTGCGCTGCGAATCGTGACGCCCCCTCATGTGCGCTCGCGAGACGAAACCACGCACCCGGTGGGCGAAGTGCTTCCGCTCGGCTTATGCGCGGCGCTGTCATGTCCGAAGCCTTGTCACGTGTGATTGTAGCAGAACGCTGAACCCGACGAGCGATCGAGAAATGATCGCCACAACGGAGATTCTATCTGCAAAGATTTCTCCGCTATGTGAAGTGGCATACAGAAGCCGATTTCCCAGTCGAGTAATTTGGCCTCGTACCGATCGGACAACCGATTGATTTCTTCTCGTCCAACAGCAAAGGTATTCACCATGCTTCCTACGTCCCAACAAGCAATGTCGCGCCGGGCGCTCCTCGGTGGCGGTCTGGCAGCCGCGCCGCTGGCGTTGCTGTCGCAGCAACAGCAGGCCGATGCTGGCATCGTGGCCTACTTCCCCCCGGCAATGGCGGTCTTTCGCTCCATTCAGAAGCACGAGAACGCGCATGTGGAGTTTCTCGTGTCGGCCCTCGGCGGCGCGGCGCGGCCGAAGCCGACGTTCAAGAATCTGAAGAAGCTGACGTACTATTCGTTCCTGAGCACCGCTCAAGCTCTGGAAAACACCGGTGTGGGGGCCTACCTGGGTGCCGCTCCGATCATTCAAAGCAAGGCGTATCTCGCCGCCGCGGGGTCCATCGCCACGGTGGAAGCCCGACACGCCGGTGCGGTGAACTTCTTCCAGGACACTCCCGTCACGCCGAACAACGATGACTTCGACACGCCGCTGACAGCGGAACAAGTCGTCGCCGCAGCGGGAGGCTTCATTGCGAACCTGAATGGCGGGCCGCCGGTCACGTACTCCACGACGCCGAGTGCTTCCAACGACATCGCCATTCTGAACTTCGCGCTCGCGCTCGAATATCTCGAAGCCGAGTTCTACAACCTGAACGCGAATTTCTATCCCGCCTAACTCGCGCTGCTCATTCGTCGGTCATTCTCTGTCCCTTCACGGTGGCATCATCCAAGGTCGGCCCTTTGTTCCCCACCGTGAAGGGAATTCTCTGCGCAGCTTTCAATTCACGGCTTTGAACCCATCGCGTTCCATACCGGCACGCTCGGTTTGACAAGCGTGGAAAGAATCATTCCCCATCGAAGCGGTAACTGCGGATCATCGCCTTGTCCGCGAATCACGCCACTAATTCGGGAACCGCAGGGATACCACATCGCCAGACATCGACCGTTGTCGTCTCGGAGCGAACTCCGCGGGCGACAGCCGATGCGGTGAGTGGTGTCGATCTTGCTTGCCCCCATTCGCCACGACCATTGCTGCGCGAACTTGATGAATAATGGGCCGCGGAACCAACCTTCCGCGACCGTCTCGTCACTTTTCCGCAATTCCCCGCGGGTCGCTGGAATTGTCGGCAAACTGGGAACGCGACAGCGGAACTGGTATCGCGTGCCGTCCATCCACGTCCAGTTCCACTCGGCATACGTCAGTGGCAGATTGATGTTCTGAGGCGTGAAGACCGGACGGACGATCTGAATCGGAATCGATTGTTCGTCGATCATCACGCGGGCTTCCGTACTCCAGCCACGGTGAAATTCGAAGCGGACATGTCTCCGGCGTGACATTTCGAACTTTTCCGTTGAGAGCCCAGCGCGGGCAACCTGCAACCCGATTTATGAAATTCCCAGCTCCAAAATCCACGTTCCAAACAAATTCCAAGGAAGACCGAAATTCCAAACGAAGAGACGCTGTTCCCGGTTTGGAATTTAGAATTTGGTCCTTGTCTGGAACTTGGTGTCTGGAATTTGGAACTTCTCAATTCTTCGCGCCATGCAAAGATTCTAATCGTAAGTAGCACGATGCGGCTTACCCGCCGTCGGATGACAGCCGTTCCCGGGCGGGGTTGTTCAGTTCGGACAGCGTGCAATAGTACAGCCACGCCGTGATGCTGAGGCTCACGATCACGGCCAGACTCCACAAGATGATCTCGCGGCTTTCGCTGGGGATTTCCTCCGCGTAGGAGATGATGCAACCCATCATGAAGATCATGACGCCGACGGGGACGAGCGTCTTCATCATCGGCCAGCCGGCTCCGAGCATGGTTTGTGGAATCGCCGAGCCGTAGAGAATCAGCACCGCAATGGGAACGGAGATCAACATCAACACCGGCAAGCCGATGATCACCACCAGATGCGCGTAGGTGGTCAAGCCGACGAGGCACACAAATCCCAACGGCAGGAACGACGGACACAACTTGAGCGCGAATGCCCCCAATTTGCCCCACAGGATCGTGCTGACCGAATTGGGCGTAATGCGGATGACCGACCACATGCGATCCTGAAACTCAACGGTGAGCACCTGACCGATTTCAAACATCATCCAGATGAACCAGCCGATCATTGTCAAAACGATGACGGGTTCGACAAACCGGGATGAAGTCGAACGGCTCAGAAAGTAGCCCGTCAGCATCGTCAAGGCGATCGCCGTGGCCATCCGCCCCCACCAGTACCGCCAGCTTCCGCCGCTGACGTGGAAGTCTTTCCAGAACCACGGATTCAGACCGCAGCGGGGTCGGATCGGCGACCATGCGTAAGCGGTTTGCGGCGCGAGTTCTTCTTTCAAACGGTCCTTAACGATCGATGTGACAGGTACCGGTGCAGGACTTTCGGACTCTTTTGAACCGCTTTCCATTGCGGTCCGCCAACGACCACGCAGCACGATCACACTGGACCATGCGGCGAGCCCCCCGACCAGGGCATGCGCTGCCAGCCGGGCGAATTCCGCCGCAGTCCAACGCCACGGGGGCTGGAAAGATTGCAGCGTCCACCACATCCACGGCGAACTCATCGACGCCATCGCACGCACCACGATGCCGAGCGCGACGCCGTGCAGAAATGCAATCGAAAAGGTGAGGGCCAATCCCTGCAAACGATCACGCGCGGCCCCCGACCAGATGCACCCCGCCAGCGCCGACCAACCGGTACACAAAATCCAGCCTGCTAACCAGAAGATCGCGACGGAGCCGAAATCGCGGAGCTGAATCCCGCCCATCGTGTAGAGGAACATCAGCAGCGGAACATGGACCAGCGGAATCGCGAAGGCGGGCAATGCAGCGCTGCCAACTCGCGCTCGCCATAACGCCAGCGGACTCAATCCCGTGAGCATCACCAGCGGGAGATCGTCGTCCGCAGTCGCCACGCGCAGCGCGAAGGGGATGTTCAACCCGAGGAAGACAAACATGCCAAAGAAGACGGTTCCGACAACGAACGGGAGCAGCTTCAACCCGGTCCCGGTGCGCTGAAATGGCCGCAGCGTTTCTGAAGCGCCCCACAACACCAGCGCCGTGAGCAACAACGACACGACGCACAGGAACGGCAAGAACATCCGCCGACCGTCCTGACGAATCCCGCACGAAAACAATTCCGTGGGGAAGTCGAGCCGGAAAATGCGCAGCGGTTTTGTTGCGGAAACGGTCACTCGAAACGCAGCTTGAAGAATGGAGTGAGATAAAGCTCCATCGATTTCACAGCATGGAATCGAGAAACGCAAAGCCACGGCAACGCGAAAAGATCGTTCCGCTGTGGTACGACTTTACGGTTTCACGACAGCCGTTCCCGTCTGAACCTGCTGATAGCGCCGCTGTTGTTCGGCCTGATGGGCGCGATAGCTGTTGTGGACGGCGAGCATGTCGCTGTCGGAATCGCAGAGGTAACGAAAATGGCACAGGCTCATTTCGTCGCGAGTTTGTTCGCCCCAGGTGATGCGCTGCGGCGGTGAATGCGGGTTGAGCGGATTGCCCGCCGAATTGTCGAACCAGGCATCGACCGTGATGACCGTCCCTTTCGGCAACCGCAGCGGGTCGACATAGATGTATTGGCCCTGCCAGTTGAAGTTCCAGTCCGGCACCCAGACCAGCGGCTTCACTTCGCCACCGGGCAGCGTCGCGGTGGCTTTCATTTCGCGACCGAGCAGGTGCATGTGCGGCGCGGCATCGAGAAGCGTTGCCGCCGCCGGGAGCGTGAATGTGGCCCGATGATGATGCCGCGAGTCGCCGGCGGGAATGTCCAGGGCCTTATTCATTACCTGCAGTTCCAGCACCTGCTGTTTGGCGGAAGCCTCCGCATAAAAAATACCGATGCTGGATTGATCGGTCTCGGACTTGCCGGTGCGCTGGTAATGGATTTCAAGCACGATGTCGCTGTGGGACGGCAAGGCACTCCCCGTCCCCAAGGGCAATCGCTGCGGTGTCTGACCCGGCAGCCAGCTTCGAAACGCACCGTAATTGTCGAACCCCGGCCCGGCAAAACTGCCGTAGCCGGGCTGGGGATCCCGCTGGTCCAGCATGCGCGCGACGCCGCTGGTATCGACATAAAACGAAGCATGATGAGCCACGCGCGGATTGCCCGCGCGGAACTCGATGGCCGAGATCAATCGATTCCGCTTCAAGCCCGTCGGCAGCACAAAATGCTGATGGATGTCCGGGCCGTCCGCAGAAATGGCGAACGGTTCACTCATCTTGAGAATCAAATCCGGCTTGCCGAGTTGCCAGCCGTCGATGAACTTGGGCGGCGTCGGCCGATCGCCAGCCTCTCCTTCGGGAAGACCGTCCGCCACCCATTTTTGAAGGAGCGCAATCTCGTCGTCCTTTAACCGTCGATCATTCCGAAAGTGCCCGAAACCCTCGGTGGGATGCCAGGGGGGCATCGTCCGCTGATCGGTGACAAACGCAATCTGATTCGCATGCTCGCACGCATCGACATACGTCATCAGGGAGAAGTGCCCCGCTTCGCCCGGACGGTGACATTCCACGCAACTGGTGAAGAGAATCGGGGCGACATCGCGGTTAAACGTCACATCACCCACTTTCGCCGTCGGCGGGTTTTCCAGCACGCATCCCACCGGCGTGGTGACGGGAACGGCCACCGTGCGGCCCGCGACGATGTCGGCCAGCGCATCTTCCAATTCATGTTCGGAAGGGACATCCCGCTTGCGGCCGATGCTGGGGTAGAGATCGTCAATGCGTCCGGAATACAGCACCTGTCCCACGGGGGAAAGCACCATCGCTTGCGGAGTGTGCGTCGGTTTCAAGCGGCTGCGGAGATTTGCGGAAGCGTCAAACAGCACGGGAAAAGAAATCCGATATTCATCCCGATGTTTCGCGGCTTTTTCGCGACTGAGATTCGGTGCCGAAACGACGCCATAGAACTCGATCCCGCGGGTTTTGTATCGGGCTGCTAATTTCTGCAATGTGGGCAGCGACCCGTTGCTGATGGGACAACTTGTGGCGAGAAACACCACCACGACGGCTTTGCAGTCGGGAGTCGCCGCGAAGTGATGCAGCCGGCCATCGACATCGATGCCCTTCAAGAATCGGCACGTGTTCTTCTCAGCAACGGGCGGATCATCGGCGCGCACCGGGAGACCAGCGAGCATGCCCCCAAGGAAGAGCACGAGCGCAATCCACGCCATGTTGGGGCGATTGCGTGTTGGTTTCCGTGATGTTGGAAGACAAAAGTTCCGAGCCGAACGAGCGCGAAGCGACAAGCCAACGTCCTTTCCCTGGACGGCGCCAAGAACCGCGCCGAAGAGATGAGCTGCGCATTGTCATCGTCCGCGAACAGCAGACACAATGCTGAACAAGACGGAATTGCCAAAGAATGTGGCAGATTCACGGTTCATCGACACCAATCCGCTGCCGGCTCCGCAGATAACGACAACCCCACTCAGTACGGCGGGGCCATTCGTCGGGCAATGTGGGCCAGCACGATCCCGAAGAACAGACTGTTTCGAATCCAACCCACACCGGGAAACACGCGCGGTGAAGCCTGCGGGAGGCTGGTTTTCATCGCTTGTGCGGTGATCCCGGCGAGACGCTCCATCCAGCGAACTGTTTGTGGCCATTCCCAAAGTCCGCTGATCCATTCGGCAGGTATCGCTGTGGGACCAACTCCACTGCCGACGATGGCCCCGACAATCGCCGCGGTGGTGTCCGTGTCACCGCCACAGTGAATCACCGCGGTCACCGCCGACCGATAATCCGCCGGATGACTCAGCCACGCATGCAACGAAACGGGCACGGTTCGATACACATAACCCGAGACACCACGCTCACAGCCCAAACGCACGGCATAATCCGCTGTCGCTTCACCATCGCACACACTCGCCACCACTCCGTCAAGCAGCGAGTCAAATTCTGCGTTGCGATCGTCGTTCGTGGTCTCGTGGTAATGACGCAAGAAGGCAGTCCCATCATCAATTCCACGTTTACTGCACCATGCTGCGACAGCCGTCGCGAGTGCCCCCCGGCACGCTTTGGGATCGGTATGAGTGAGGTACGTGGATGCCTGAACGAATCGCCGCAGCGTTGGCAAGACATTGATCGCCGCTCCCAGGATGGGGCTGCGCATGGCCGGTCCATTGCCCGCAGAGAAGACGCCACTGCGGGTGGGACCGAATCCGCACCACAGTTTGAGAATGGCCCGCAGCGTTGCGAACCCAATCCCTGCGGGAACACCGAGCAGACACCACCGCAACCGGCGGCCGAGTTCTTGCGCGAACCGTGCGGAATCATCAGGCGAGGCACACAACGCCTGGGCCACCATGACGGTATGCTCGGTATCGTCCGACACCATGCCGTGCCCGAACACGAAACGATGTCGAACCGGTTCGCCCAGCAGCCGGACACCACGGCGTTTGGATAACCCCTCGTACGGCAGCCCCAGCGCATCGCCCACTGCACAACCGAGAATGGCTCCATTGATGGGAGATCGCAAGTCATCCACGATAGGCATATTTCACTAAGGGCTCGTCGTGTGAGGGATCTCGGAGGCACTGTCCGCAGCCGGTGGGCTGGATGCGGGGGGATTGGGCCAGTGCCGTCGTCCCCAGCGCTCCAGCCAACCGCGATAGATCATACAGACGGGGGGGCAAGCCAACGCCAAAGCGCCCAGTGCGAGGACCGTGTCGTCCACAGTCCGCCGCCGCACACTCAGAATACAGGCCGCTGCCATCAACACCACAAACCCCACCGGCCCGAGGACATGCGACAGCACGTGCAGCACTGCCAGCCCCCGCACCCACCACGGATACCCCGGCACCCAACCCGGCGATGGCTCGTCCGCTTCCGGTGATTGCTCCTGCGGCATCATCAATTCATCCGGTTGGCACGAACAGACCAATTTCAATCGGTGCATCGTTGGTGAAGACGGCGGAGCGAGTTTCACCTGACATCACGATTTGGCGGCGTTACCAGTTCAACCGTATGGCCGTCCAGATCTTTGACAACCGCCCGGCGACCCCATTCGGAGTCATGCGGTGTGGCGACCATCTGTGCGCCGGCGGCCGTCACTAACTCAACGACACCATCAACATCATCGACATTGAATCCAATCCGCACATTTGTCGTCGGCAGGTCATCTGGACGGAGCGGATAGACTTCGAAGACGAATCCGTTGACCATCGATGTGTAATGCTCCGGACCAGTGCCGTGCCTATGGAGCGTGAACAAGAGCCCGAGTTCGGTATAGAACGCGGCCGCACGGTGGATATCGGGCGATCGCAATACCAGGAGATTCGCGATGGGCGGTGCGGCGTACATCGTTGTCTCCTCTTGTCACAAGTTTTGCAGGGTGCGTCACGACGCACCGGATTGAGCGATACCCGATATCATCCATTGGTGCGTCGCGACACACCCTACTTTTATCGCCTCTACGCCTTGAATCCTGCCATGTAGGGCAGCTTGCCCGCGGCTTGTTGGACGGCGGTCGCACCGTCGAGGAGTTGCCCCAGAAAGTCCCAGTTGCCGGTGACGAGCGACGAGCGGGCGCTTTCCAGAACGGTGATCGGGGCCGTGATGTTTCCCAGCGTCACCTGTTTCGCTTCGAGGTCGACCACGACTTCTGCTTGCGGATTGGCAATGATCGCTTGCGACAGGCGTTCGAGATCGACGCGCGAGGCACTCACACACGGAATGCCGAGCGTGGTGCAATTGCCGAAGAAAATCTCCGCGAACGACTCTGCCACAACGGCCTGGATACCCCACCGCATCAGTGCCTGCGGGGCATGTTCGCGCGACGATCCGCAGCCGAAGTTCCGCCCGGCGACAAGCACCTTGCCGGCGCGATACTTCGGGTTGTCAAACGGATGCGTCTTGTCCTGCTGGCGATCATCCTCGAAGGCATGCTCGCCGAGGCCGTCGAACGTCACGCAGCGCAGAAACCGCGCGGGGATGATGCGATCGGTATCGATGTCATCGAGCAACAACGGCACGCCGGGGCCACGGATAGTTTTGACGGCTTGGACCATGAATTCACATTTCTAAAAATAGGTATCTAACCCGTGGTGACTGACCGCGGGAATGTCATTGTGCTGGAGCAGAAAGGCCGCGAAAAAAAGCATCTGCGGGGGCAGAGAAACCGGGGAGCAGTGCGGAGGTCATTGTCTCCATGCCGTGATAGATCACCGGCGGCGGGACGGTACGGTGCTGTTGCACCTGCCGCAAGTCGGGGTCGACGATCCAGACTTCCTGCGTCCCAGCGGAAAAGTATTCATCCATCTTCGCAATGACGTCCTGCCAGCGGTCGGATGGCGACAGGACTTCGACGACGAGTAGCGGTCCCCCGCGAAGGTAACCATTCTCATCAATCAACGAACCACTGGGTGGTTGTTGAAACAGGAAGGCATCCGGTCCGCGCACAGTATCGGGGTCGCGCTCAGTGATTACGCCGGCATCATTGCAGGCCACAACCGCGGGTTGATGAGCTTCCGCCCAACGATCGAGAATGACAACCGCGTTCTTGCACACAATCCCATGGGCAACGGTCGGTCTCGGCATTTCAACAATCTCCCCGCGCACGAGTTCCACCGGCACATCAATGTCCAGGGCGGCGAATTCGGCAGCAGTCATCGGGGCGATAGTGATGGTCGTCATCTCAATACATCTCCACCATCTGTTCGCCATTGTGGGCGGGATTGCCAATGAGACGACGGCCGGGCGGGTCGACGACGAAATCGAGAATCTCCAGCGGGACTTGACCAATCAGCGTGGGGACGCCATCGGGAAGTTCCATCACATCGACTTTACAATCACGGCCTTGCACGGTCAGGTTCACGGTCCCAAACACCCGCGTCCGTTTGGGCCCCTGGCTGGACATGGAAGTGCGCTCGCCAAATTGAATGAGCCCCAACTGCTCGATAATGCCGGCAGGAAGGCACAATGTCGTGGCACCGGTATCGACGAGAGCCTCGTCAATCTCGACGCGACGCACGTCATCGGGAGCCAAAAGTCCCTCATGAACTTTGATGAGATCGCCCAGATTTTCAACGATCGCCGCCACAACCACTCGGCCCATTTCCAATGTCCCCGGCATAATTGGCTCTCCTGCAAGGATTACAGCATCTCGCGGACATCGGTCACCGCGCCGGTGATCGCGGCGGCGGCGACCATGGCGGGGCTCATCAGGAGTGTGCGGCCGGTGGGACTTCCCTGACGGCCTTTGAAGTTGCGGTTGCTCGACGAGGCGCAGACTTCGCGGCCTTTGAGTTTGTCCGGGTTCATCGCCAGGCACATCGAGCATCCGGCTTCGCGCCACTCAAACCCGGCGGCGGAGAAAATCTTGTCGAGACCTTCCGCCATCGCTTGCTTGCGGACGAGTTGTGAACCAGGAACCACCAACGCTTTCACGCCCTTAGCAACGTGCTTGCCTTGCACGATCGCGGCGGCTTCGCGCAGGTCGCTGATGCGGCCGTTGGTACACGAGCCGATGAACGCCACGTCGATCTTCTGGCCCTTGATCGGTGTGTTTTCCTTGAGGCTCATGTACTCGAAGGCTTCGACGATGCCCTTCTGGTCATCCTTCGGGAAGGACGCCACCGCGGGGAGCAACTCGTTGACACCGATGGCTTGCGCCGGGTTGATGCCCCATGTCACGGTCGGTTCGATAGCACTTCCATCGAAGGTAACATGATCATCGAACTCAGCGTCCGCCGCGGAAGCGAGGCTCAACCACCATGCGGCGGCTTTGTCGAATTCTTCCGCTTTCGGAGCGAATGGACGGCCCTTGATGTAATCGACCGTGGTCTGATCCGGGTTGATATATCCGCAGCGAGCGCCCCCTTCGATACTCATGTTGCAGACGGTCATCCGCTCTTCGATCGACATGCGGTCGATGACTTCGCCAGCGTATTCGTAGGCGTAACCGACGCCCCCCTGCACACCGAGCTTGCGGATGATGTGCAGAATCACGTCTTTCGCAAAGACACCGGGGCGGAGCTTGCCGGTGACTTCGATGCGGCGCACTTTCGGCCGGCTCATCGCGAGCGTTTGCGTCGCGAGGACATCGGCGACCTGGCTGGTGCCGATGCCGAACGCGATTGCCCCGAAAGCGCCGTGCGTGCTGGTGTGGCTGTCCCCGCACGCAATGGTCATTCCCGGTTGGGTGAGACCTTGCTCGGGGCCAACGATGTGGACCACTCCCTGGCGGTTATCGTCGATGTTGAACAACCGGACGCCGAAGTCGCGGCAGTTTTTTTCAATCGCCGACATCATCTGTTCGGCGAGCAAATCGACAAACGGCCGAGCCTGGTTATCCGTGGGCACGATGTGATCGACAGTGGCGACGGTCCGCTCCGGATACGGCACCGTCAGCCCGCGTTCCCGCAGAATCGCGAACGCCTGCGGACTGGTCACTTCATGGATGAGGTGCAGGCCGATGAAGAGCTGCGTTTGCCCCCCGGCCAACGAACGAACGGTGTGCAAATCCCAGACTTTGTTGAACAGATTGCGACGGTCGGACATGGTCGATTCTCGTGATGGCAATGGACAAATGAAAGCGAGATTTTATTGTACCGGACAAAGCATCATTTCGATGAAGCGGAAATTCGAAATCTCAAATCCGAAATCCAAAGGAAGCACGAAACTCGAAAAGGAGAAACGTGCATCGTATTTCCAGGCAACACAAAGAGCGGAACCACGGAATACACGGACCACACGGAAGAGGAAAAAGGCGAAGAGCTCGTGAGATTATTTTTCCGTGTATTTCGTGTGTTCCGTGGTTCCTGCTTTTGACTTCTTACACCCCTGCCAGAAACGCTTCAATCCGATTCAGGCCGGTTTCGAGGATGTCCAGGCTGGTGGCGAACGACAACCGCACATAGCCCGGCGCACCGAACGCATCGCCGGTGACGAGGGCGACGTGGGCTTGTTCCAACAGCGCCGTGCAGAACTCGGTCGCGTTGTGGACAACCTTGCCGCCGCCGAGGTTCTTGCCGAATGACGCACTCACGTTGAAAAACGCATAAAAGGCACCCCCAGGTTGGGCGAACGTGATGCCGTACTTCGACCGCATGGCTTCCAGACGACCCATGACATAGTTGCGGCGTTTTTCAAATTCGACCCGCATCGCCTCAACGCTTTCCTGCGGGCCATCCAGGGCGGCAATCGCGGCGTACTGGCTGATGCTGCATGGGTTGGACGTTTCCTGACTTTGCAGGTTGTCCATCGCCTTGATGATCTCGGCGGGGCCCACCGTCCAGCCGATGCGCCAGCCGGTCATCGCGTAGGCCTTGCTGACACCGCTGACGAGAATCGTCAGGTCCGCGACGTCTTTGCCGAAGCTGGCGAAACAGCGGAATTGCGAGCCGGTGTAAATCAGTTTCTCATAAATCTCATCGGCCAGCACGGGCACCTTCTTCTCAACGGCGACCCTGGCGATCGCTTCCAGTTGTGCCGCGGAGTAAGCGGTCCCCGTGGGATTGCAGGGGCTGTTGAGCATCAGCAACCGCGTGTACGGGGTGACCGCCGCGGCAAATTGCTCTGCCGACATCACGAATCCACTGGCTTCCGTCGTGGGCACCAGCACCGGGGTCGCGCCCGTCAGCGCGACGAGTTCGCTGTAACTCACCCAATACGGCGTCGGGATAATGACCTCATCTCCCGGACCGCACAGCGTGGTGATCACGTTGTGAATCGAGTGTTTTGCCCCGTTCGAGATCAACACTTGCGGCGAATCGAATTTCAGGCCGTATTCGCGCTCGTAATAACGGCAGACGGCCTGCTTGAGTTCGACGATTCCCCCCGCGGCGGTGTAGTGCGTGTGACCGGCTTTCATGGCCGCCATCGCGGCCTGCTGGATGTGCTCCGGCGTGGTGAAATCCGGTTCTCCGAGCGTGAAGTCGTAAACCGTCACGCCTTGCGCTTTCAGGGCTTTGGCTTTGGCGGCAGCGGCCAAAGTCGCGGACGGCTTCAGAGTCTTGAGCGCAGGAGACAGACGGACGGCAGGCATGCTGGCACCACTAACAACACGTGGAACGGACCATTCCCCCAGTGAGAATAGACGAATTGAGTTATTGTCGGGCGGTGGGATTGGGTTCGTCAAGGACGCGAAAACGAAAGGAAACCACTCGCTGGCGCTTTGCAGGACACCCAGTGCCGTTCGTTTTCCTATTCACTCAGAGGAATGCAGAGGACAATCCGCGAGTCTTGGGGTCTGCGAAGCGCAAGCGGGGTGGAGACCCTTAACCCCCTTCCTCCGCCAACCGTCGCGACCGTTGTTTTCCCCCTGTTTGGACTATTCATCAATTTTCGCCAAACCCCTACGGCTTATCCTGCCGATGAAATCGCTGTAACAGTCGTGAACGGAGCGATCGTTCCAAACGGCCTGAACTGCAAGCGATCAAATTGAGGTCTGAATCAGTCTGTCGCGCGCAGTTACGTCGCCGCGACAGATGCGGATCAAGGAAAGTTGCGACCGTACTGATTGCAACAAAATGAGACAGAATCAGATTTTCCGCTTGACTCATTCGTCGAAGACCCATAAAAGTTGATGGAACGAATGCGTGGTAAGTCGGGAATCCAGACCGAGCCAGGCAAACGGACTGTCGCGAAATTGCGTTGCTTCTCTCTTGCGGGTGCCAAAGAGAGACAACTTTCCAGGGAAACGGGCACCCGACTTCAGATAGGAGCCACGGATATGGCCGCTGCCAAGACCACGAAGACGACGAAGGCTGCCCCGGCGAAAGCCGCCCCGGCAAAGACTGCTGCCCCGAAGTCGGCCAAGGCCAAGCCCGCTGCGAAGCCGGCCGCCAAGCCTTCGAAGAAGGCAAAAGCGGGCAAGTAAGCCGCTTTCTGCGACCGCTGGTCGCACGAAATACGCAAATCAGCCGGGAGTTTTCTCCCGGCTGATTTCGTTTTCCGCGGTTTGTCTTCGCACACGCTGGCGAGAAAGCGACGATTCCGCCGCACCGTTCCCATCGATTTTGTCAGATCGAGGATTGATCGCGAGGCGGGATAACACGCCGGGATGGCCCCCCCTGCTCCTGTGCGAGACTGCGCGTGGCATTCCGACAATCACGAATGACCGTCGCCGCTTCCATTACGGTTGCCGCACCATTTTGCCCGCCAGTGTGAGGTCCAGTTTTCCAGGGAATTGCAGCCCCATCGCTTCCGCCTTCAACTTGCCCTGAATCCGGATTTTCGATTCGAGTTTCTGCAATTCGCCCGCTTCGGCATCGAACAGAACTTCCCCACCCCCCTCGGTGGGCTTCAGGTCACTTTCGAGGATTTTCAGCGGCGACTTCGAATTCGGATCCATAAAATAAGTGGTCGACTTGGGAGTCGTCACCAGACGATGCAGAGTCTTGCCACCCGCTTCGACGGTCCCTTTGTATTCGACCTGGCTCGTGACCGTGAGCGTCTGTCCGCTGCCGAGGTCCGTATCGACCGTATATTCCCATTGATCGCCCACCTTGACGGCTTTCTCGGGCAGATAGGCCAAGGCCTGATTGGCGGTTTTCTTCCGGCGATCGGTGTCAAACATCGAGCGATAATCTTCGCCGACCTGGCTCGCGAGATCTTCGGAGAAACGAACCGCAGACACTTTGCCCGACGCATCGAACACCACGGTCTGCGGGTTCTTGAGCGTCAGCCGCAACAAGGTGGCGATGGGTTCCAGCCGGGCATCATCCGCTTTCTTGTCGGGATTCGCCGAGTCGAATTGAAACGTCAATCCGCCCGGCAGCTTGATCTCGTTCTGCAGGACTTCGACTTTCTCGACGATTTCCACCGAGCCGTCCGCCAGTTTCGGACCCGCGGTTTGATGCTGCACGATGAACGTGCTGGTCTTGGTTTCAATGTCCTGGGGGCCGAGCGTCAACACCTGTTCGGATTTTTGATCGAGGTGATAGACGCGTTTGCTATTCGGCGTCACCTTGTTTTGCAGGGTCACCTCGGCGGAGGACGCGATGCCGGCGGACAGCACGCACAACAGCGGCAAAGAAAAACGGATCATGGAGAGTTCTCACGAGAAGGGATATGTCGAAGGGGAACACGATACCGTCGCGGATCACGACGGAGAATCCTGGTGCGTGGAACGAACGGCGACGTGCTTCGGATCACGCGGTGCCCCGCAGGTGTCGCACGCTTTGGCTTCCGGGAGGAGCGTACCCCCGCAAAAGGCACACGGTTTCGGTCGCTGATTCTCCGCGGCATCCGCCACCTTCTTCGCAATCAGCCAGAAGACCGATCCAAAGGCGACCATGTGAGCCACCATCCCCACGGCGACGATCGCGAAGACAATGATGACGAGGACAAACATCAGGCCGAACATCGTGAAAGTTCCTTCACATCGACCGATGCAAACGGAATGGAGAACGCCGCGGATCAAATCAAAATTCAGACAGGCGGTCTGAGAAGTGTGGCCCATCGCCGTCCGGCTTTCAAGAGGAACTCGATGATTACCAGAGAATGCCAAACTCGCTCGCTACGCAGACGATCCCGTCTCGACTAAGATGCACGCACGCCATTTTCTGAGATGCGTCTCCCCCCGGTTAGAAGGCTGGTATTGCTGCATGTTGCCTCGTCGCGAGTTGTTCCCTCACGTCATCGAAATGAATTATCAGGCCCGTCAGCGGATGGGCTGTTCGGTTTATCTCGTCCATGACCGTGGGGAATGGCTGCTCATCGACATCGGTTACGAAGACACCGCCGAGGAAATCGTCGATCTGATCCGGCAGATGGACTTTCAACTGTCGCAGTGCAAGTACCTCGTTTGCACGCATGCCGATGTGGATCACATTCAGGGGATGAAGCGCGCGCAGGAACTGCTGCCGTCGGCGAAGCTGATCGGCCATCCCGAATGCCAGACCGTGCTCGCGGCCGCGGATCGGATCATGACGTATGCCGAGATTTCGGCGCAAGGCATTTCGATCGATCTGCCGGTGATCACGATTCAGGAAACGATCAACGAAGGGGACAAGCTCACGCTCGGCGGGTTGACGCTCGAGGTGTGGAATACGCCGGGGCATACACCCAGCCAGTTGGCATTCAAACTCGGCAAACTGCTCTTTTCGGGTGACAATATTTACCGCGACGGTTGTGTGGGGAACATCGACGCCCATCACGGTTCCGATTTGCCGGACTTCGTGAAATCGCTGGAGCGCATCCGCGACGCCGATGTCGAGTGGTTGCTCCCCAGTCACGGCCCGGTCTTCCGCAAGAACAAGCAGGTGCTGCAAAAGACGATCGACCGCCTGACCGAGTATCAGCACATGGCGGATTTCGGTACGTGCGCCGTCGATTGGCCGCTGCTGGAAGAATGGGAAGACGAACTCGTCCGCGGGTTCGATCCGGATAAAGCGTGAAAGAAGTCGAGAGCGGAGAGACGAGAGTCAAGAGCCGGATTTGAGACTTATGTCCTCTTTGGCTCTTAACTCTCGTCTCTAGACTCTCGACTACGTTGGTGACCCATGCCCGCTGACAAACCGAATCCGTTTCACGCGCCGCTGGTCGTCGGCTTGGGCGAGCTGCTGTGGGATTGCTTTCCCACGGGGCGGTTACCGGGCGGTGCGCCGGCGAATGTGGCGTTCCATGTCCAGCAACTTGGCATCCCCGCGGCGGTGGTCACGCGCGTGGGGACCGATCCGCTCGGCGATGAGTTGATTGCGTATCTCACGGAGAAGGGCCTGCGCACCGATTTCGTGCAGCGTGATCCCGTTCATTCCACGGGAACGGTGACCGCGACGCCACGCCCGGATGGACACACGGATTACGTTTTCCTCGAAAACTCCGCGTGGGATTTTCTGAAAGGGGCAACGATCCCCCATGCCGACGCAATCGTCTTCGGCACACTCGCACAGCGGAACGAAAAATCCCGACGAGCGATTTACAGCACGCTGCGTGGCGGGCTGCCGAAACCGTGTCTGGTGGTTTACGACATCAACCTGCGCCCGCCGTTTTATCAGGCGGAATGGATCTGGGATTCGATCGCCTTCGCGCAGGTCGCGAAGCTCAACGACGATGAAGCCCGCCTGCTCGCGGAGATGTTGTCGATCCCGACGGCGACACCGGTTGAGGTTGCGCAGCGGCTGCTCGAGCGCTTCCCGCAACTCGAACTGGTGTGCATCACGCGCGGTGGCCATGGGGCCATCGGCGTGACAAGAACGGAGACGGCGGAAGTGCCGGGACTATCCGTGAGCGTCATCGACACCGTCGGTGCGGGGGATGCGTTCACCGCCGCGCTGATTGCGTTTCGGCTTCAGCGGTGGCCGCTTAAAACCACGCTGCACTATGCGAATCGCATCGGTGCCTTAGTCGCCGGTCGCGCCGGAGCCATGCCCGATCTGCGCGGCGAGATTGCCGCGCTCAAAGCCGAACCGGGCTGGATTACTTTTCGCTGAAGACGTTGACCGCTTCTTCGTGTTTCACCGGCAAGCGCAGATGGTCCGCGGCGAACTGCATTTCCAGGCGGCTATCTCCCGCAGCAACGGCTTCCAATACCAACTCAAAAGTCGCGCCGGTTTTGGGTGCCAGTGAAGGCACCGCTTCAAATTCCAACCGCTGACCAATGACCTGATACGCCGCCGGGGCTTTGACATTCACGAGCTTCAGTTCCGGCGGGAGATTGACCGTCAGCCGCACGTTGTCCGCGACCGCTGAGCCGTTGTTCTTGATCTGCACTTTACTGGTGATCTTTTCGCCGACGGCCACCAGACGCTGCAAACCGAGCGGTTCCAGTGCGAGCGATGGGAAACCTTCGATCGACACTTTGGGTTTCACGGTGGCGACGCTGCCGGTGGGACCGGTGGCGGAAATCACCCCTTCAAATTTGCCGGGGGCTTTGGGATTCAGTGTCGCCGAGACGCGATGTTCGCCCCCGATGGCGAGCGGGCCGACGTTCCATGTAATCGTGCGGGTGGAAGAATCGAAGATGCCGCCGTCGCTGGCTTCCACGAAATCAAACCCGGCGGGCACGGTTTCCGTCACCCGGACGCGCTGCACAATCCGCTGTCCCTCATTGCCGATCTTGTTCGCAAACACAGCTTGCCGACCAACGTAGACCCGCGGCGGACTGCTGCGCGTCAGCACGATTTGTTCGCCGACGATTTCGACATTCGTTTTGGTTTCGGTCGAGACATTCCCTTCGGCCATCGCGATGGACTGCAAGGTGGTGCGGCCGACTTTGGTGCCGGTGAGTTCGAGGCGAACTTCGCGCGACTCGCCCGGTGCCAAGCGTTCGATCTTGTATTCGAGATCGCTACCCGCGGGGTGCGAAAGTCCTTCGGGGATGATGCTGCGCAGCGTCACATTTTTCGCATCGCTGTCTCCGGGATTGGAGAGCGTGAAGACAAACTCCGTGGCTTCCTGCATCCGCAGTTCCGAAGGACCGTTGACGCGCAACCGCAATTGCGGCGAACTGACGACGATGTCCGCCGTGACTTCGGTGACGAACGTGACTTTCGCGACGCTGCCGAGTGTCCCTTCTTCTTCCGGAATCACCTTGATGGAAATCTTCCGCTCGTCATTGGGTTGCAGCGTACCGAGCTTCCAGGTGAGCTTCTTTTCCTGCATTTCCGCCCGCGGGGCCGTCCCGATGAGTCGGGTGCCGCGGGGCACACGGTCTTCGATGGTGACTTGCGTGGCCGGACTGCTGCCGATGTTGCGGACCACGATGGAGTAAATGAGGACCTGCCCCAGGACGGCTTTGGGCGGCGCGATTTTTTCGATGGTCAGTCGCGGTTCCTGCACACCGCGGGGGACTTCCGGGGAGGCAGTACCGTCGCCGAGCATGAGGTCTGCGCCGGGAACGCGATCGGTCGCTGCCGGTGAACGACGATTCGGTATCCGCGGTTCGGACTCCATCCGTTCCGGGGGCGCGTCGAGTGTCGGCAAGGCTTCCACGGGAACACGCGCAGGAGCGGAAGGCGTCGGCACTTTCGCCGGTGCAAAGGGATCGAACGGGTCTTCAACGGGAGAGGGCGGCGGTTCGGGTGGCGTTGCCGCTGGGTTGGTTTTGGGCGGCGGTTCGGCGGCAAAAGGATCGTCTTGCTGGAACGGATCGGCCTCCGGTGGCTGACGGCGTGCCTCGCCGGCGCGCATCGGGGGAACATCTTCGACCGGCAGCGGTTCTAGTACGGGAGCACCGAGGCTGGGCGTCGGTGCGGGACTCGGTTCCGCCGAGAATGTATCACGCTTGATTTCCGGCAAACGCGGCGCGGTGGAATCGCTCGCCTTCTCGGCCGGTGGCGCGGCACCAAAGAACGGGTCGGGTTCTTCGGCAGGCTCTTTCGCTGCAACGGGAATAATCTCCGGACCGTCGGTTCCACTGGGGAGCGTCACCAGCGTCGGTCCGAAATCAAACGCGTCTTTCCTGGCGATCGGCGAGCCCTCCGTCGGCAGACGTCGTGGAGGCATCGCCGCTGCGTCCGTCTTTTCGGCGATGGTGGGATTCGCGCGAAAGTTGAGCCCGCGTCGATAGCGCGCGGCTTCGCTCGGCCTGGAAACGTCCGCGGCTGGCGAGACTTCCGAGGTCTGCTCGGGAGGCACGGAGGCCGCCACGGCCACGGTGCTCTTCGGTACGGTTGCGTCGGCAATCGGCTCCGCCGGAAGTCCGAGCGCAGCCGGATCGGCGAACCCCAGACTGACATCGGGATCGGCCGCCGCCGCGACCTCGGTGTCGCTGCGATTCATCACACCTGCGGCCGGAGTCGTCGATGTCAGCCCCTGTTGGGCCTGCCACACAACAACCAATCCCGCACCAATCACCACCGACATGGCGGCGAGCTTCCACAGTCCGCTCATTGGGAATCCCTTCCCCGAAATGATCAAAGACGTTCGCCATCCCGTGCGAAGTCGTCCAATTTGGCCCAGTCGTGCCATTTAGCGCAGCAGAACTACCAAAATTGTAAAAAAGGGAGAAGAGCAGTTTTTGCCGGTCGAGCAAATTGCCGCCGGTAAACCGCAATGATACCGCTCAACGGACTACGCAGAAATCATTTCGCAGCGGGCGAATTCGGTTGGCTCCGATCAGAAACGGTCGGCCACGGCCCGCGGGGGTCGGCAACCGGAGTCGGAGCCAGTTGTTCGGCCGGTGTGGGCGCAACCGGCATAAACTGTTGCGATTTCTGGAGTTGACGATAGTAAGTGCTGCTGAATCCGTGGGGAACGTGATAGTCCGGCAACGCGCAGCCCGCGATTGTGATGACCACGAGAAAAAGCCCGTGGCATCGACAGCGACTGCAGAAATTCAGCGGTGCGAATTGCACGAAGGGTTCCCGAAATCGTCGGCACAATCGTTACGGTCCTTACTTCTTATCGGCGCTGAACCTCGCGGAATCCCTGCCTTTTCCGATTGCGCGTGATTCGGTCGTCGGTCCATAGGAATGGAAAGGCGGGCAGGGGCCCTGACCTTTGATTTCAGTTCATTCTCCCATCCCCAGGTCGGGGCGGGGTGCATCCGGTGTTTGGTGGGGAACGTCCATGAACAACCCCGGACTCCGGAGCCCCAACGGGGTGACATTCGATAGCCCAGCCCGAAGGTCTTCCGGAGGGCTGGGCTATCGAATGTCACCCGCAGCCCCACCGGGGCGTGACTCTTTCAGGCAACACCGTCGCGCCCCGGTGGGGCTTGGTGACGTCTTTTGATCCGTTGACCCAGGGCTGCGCGAAGACGCTTCGCCCTGGGCTATCGAATCGCGCCCCCTTCGGGGCTGAAGGCCAACCTTTGCGCTATCCCAAGTCACCGAATGAACCCGGTCGGGGCCCCTCCCCCGACTCTTCAAACGGAACCACGATGGGTAATTCATCCTCAGGGCACCACTGAAATTCGGTGGCTGTTCGCCAGCAATCAATCGCGGCGACATCCCCGGTTCAGTTTGATCGCGTGATCAACCACGCTTCGGTGTGCGAAACCGGGGCATGCGGTGCGACAACACGGGCCGCGGCGAAATGTCCCGCCAAGTTCGGTCCATCCATGCGAAGCGCGAAACCGCAAGCGGGGGAGCGGCGCGGTTCTTTTCACTCGTACTCCCATTTCGTCACCCACGGGTCCTGCGTGCGCTTCTGCCAATCCTGAAGGAGCGTTTGCAGTTCCTGGAGCGTGACGGTGTAGTCCGCATCCTCGGCAAGATTTTTCGTCTCGTGCGGGTCCGCTTCGAGGTTAAACAGTTCGTGCTTCGCGCGGTGAAGATATGCCCGGACGGTCCGTTGGCCATACATCTCATCAAGGTTCTTCCGCGACAGCACGCCTTGCCAGGTCGGGCTGGCATACAGATCAGAAGCGAACGGATATTCCAGTCCGTGCGCGATGTTGAAAATGTACTTGAACTTGCCGACGCGGACGACGCGCATCGGGTAGTACATCTGCACCTCGTGAAACGTGTGGCTGGCGTACAAATGATCCCAACCTTCGGGTCGCTCTTCGCCGAGAATGCCCGCGAATGATCGTCCGTGAAAACGATACGGCTGAACCTTCCCCGCGGTGACCGGTTTCCCCGTGTTTTCCGCGGGACGAACCGGCGTCGCGGGATGAACTTTCACACCGCAGTAATCGAGAATCGTCGGCGTCAAATCGGCCCAGTTGACGAATGCTTCAGAGACCACACCACGCTTTTCCTGACGCGGATCGCGCACCAGCAACGGCAGATTGATGCCCGGTTCATACGTGGTCGTCTTCGCTCCGGGAAACGGCGGGCCATTGTCGCTCAGAAACATCACCAGCGTGTTCTTGTCGTGGCCCGTGTCGGCGAGCGCCTTCATCAATTCACCGACGCCCGCATCCAATCGCGCAATCGCCCGATAAAACTCGGCCCATTCCAGACGTACTTCGGGTTGATCGGGCAGCCAGGGCGGAACCGTCATCTGCTCCGGTTCAAACGGCACGGGCGTGATTCCCGCATAGTGGCTGGGATTCGACACATGATTCGCGAACGTGTCCTCCGTTCCCGCCCGGTGTGGATCGGTCGGACAGAAATAAAGAAAGAACGGCCGGTCATCCTTCTCCGCGATCCATTCCCGCGCATTCTGCGCCATTTTCACCGTGTGACGGGCCCCCATCGTCCCCTGTTGCCGTTCGGTCTCGAAGTGGTACACCGGTTCGGGAGCGACGTGATATTTCCCGATGAGGCACGTCCGATACCCGGCTTCATTCAACAGATTGGGAAGCGTGCGGACCGACTCGTACGTGCTGAAATGCCCGGTGCCGTGAGCATGGCCGTAGTGACCGGTCGCATGGTTATAAAGCCCGGAGAGAATCACCGACCGGCTGGCACTGCAGCTCGATGTGGTGCAGTATGCCCGAGTGAAACGCGTCCCTTCCGTCGCGAGTCGATCAATATGGGGCGTCTTCGCGACCTTGTCGCCATAACAGCCGAGTTGCATTCCCAGATCGTCCGCGACGATCACCACGACATTCGGCCGGTCCGCAGCGAACGATGATGCCGAGATGCAACAGACGGCGAAGATTGCCAAAAGCAGCCCTGTCGCTCCGCGACAGGATCGCCGAGTCAGATCCCGCTGCCGTTGATTGTCGACACCCCCTGTCCTCCACGCTGGCTCTGCATCGGCTTTCCTGTCGCGGAGCGACAGGGCGACTTTGGGGGTAACAGCTTTTGCCAATGCAGGTTGCGTTCCCACAAGTGCATTCCTGAAGGCGTGTGGGGAGGAGAATTGTCACGCCGTTTTACCCCTCAGAGGGGGGAAATCCCAGCCCGTGGTGATCGAATTTCGCATGGCTGCCGCGGAGATTGGGAGGAAGTTGTTCCCGAAATCCACGGAACGGTTGACGCGCAGCCCGCGAGTTGCCATGATTCCGGGCTCGGTTTTGGTTTCAGAAAATTGTCTGCGGCGCGAGGAGCCTTCGCGCAGGAGTCGGCAGGGCATGGGTCGTTATACCGGTCCGAAAGGACGCGTGAATCGTCGCCTCGGGGCGATGGTCTTTGAAAATGCCGGAGCGGTCCGGGCACTCGAACGGCGCGATTCTCCCCCGGGGATGGCCGAACGGCGGCGGAAGCTGTCGGTGTACGGTATGGCCCTCGCCGATAAGCAGAAGATCAAGTACTACTATGGTTTGCGCGAAGCGCAACTCCGGCGGTACTTCGACAACGCCAAAGCCCACAAAGGGAACACCGGCGAGTTGCTGATGGTGATGTGCGAACGTCGCCTCGACAACGTCATCCGTCGGGCGGGCTTCACCATTACCCGGATGCAATCGCGTCAGGGGGTGGTCCATCGCCACTTCCAACTGAACGGCAAGACCGTCGACAAGCCGTCGATCGTCATTAAGCCGGGCGACGTGATTACCCTCCGTCCGCGGCCGAATCTTGCCAAAATGTACCGTGATATTATCGAATCCGGCTCCCGCCAGCCGTGTGACTGGATTCAATTCGATTCCAAGGGAATGGAAGCCCGCGTGGTGGCGCTGCCAACGGCACGCGATGTCAGCCTGCCGATCGATATCGGTCAGGTCGTGGCGTTCATGTCGCGATAATCGCGGCTTGTCGAACCCGGCCGAAATCCTTACGATGCTGTTAATCAACAGGACGTGATCGGAACACCCCGATCACGTCCTGTTTCGTTGTTCTCCCGCGGATTGGCCACCATGTTCGACGGACGTTATCCCGCAGTCCTGCTCTTCGGCGCACCGGGAGTCGGCAAGGGCACCCAGGGCGCGATCCTTGGCCGCATTCCCGGCTTCTATCATCTGGCGTGCGGCGACGTGTTCCGCTCGCTCAACATGGGCTCGCCGGAAGGCCGCGAGATTTACGAATACAGTTCCAAGGGGCAACTTGTTCCCGACGAACTGACCATTCGCATCTGGAAAAAAGCCCTGCAGGGGCACATTGCGATCTCGCAGTACAAGCCGCCCGATGAGTTTCTGATTCTCGATGGGATCCCGCGGAATCCGCATCAGGTGACGATGATCGACGACATCATCAACGTTCAGCACGTGATCCACCTGATCTGTGCCGACGAAAACGCGATGATCGACCGGATCAAACGCCGGGCGATTCGTGAAAACCGGGCCGATGACGCCAACGAGGACACGATCCGGACGCGGTACAAAGTTTATCAGGCCGATTCCGAACCGGTGATCAATGCGTATCCACCGGAACTGGTGACGCGAATCGACGCCGTGCGTTCCCCCGCGGAAGTGCTACAGGCGATTCTGCAGGTTCTCGTCCCGCTGCAAAACCAATGGCTCGCGGGCCTGCCGGACGACCCGCTGTCGTAAAAGTAGCCCTGTCGCTCCGCGACAGGAAAGCCGATGACACAGCACGCGCTGCGCGTTGAAGTCCGCTTTCACTTCGAACGGCTGTCCTGTCGCGGAGCGACAGGGCTACAACGAAGTCCGCACATCGGCGATGCAATCTGCGAGGATGTCTTCCAGTGACCGCTGCGGCTTCCAGCCGATGAGTTCGCCGATCCGATCCAGCGCCGGGATGCGGCGTTGCATGTCCTCGAAGCCTTCGCCATAAGCCGTGGCATAAGGCACTGTGCGGATTTCGGATTCGCTTTTTATCAGCGCGCGAACTCTTTCGGCCAAACCGCGGATGGTGATCTCTTCCGTCGAGCCGACATTCACGACCTTGCCGTGTGCGGCCGGGCATTCGATCAGCGCGACCAGCGCTTCAACCACATCGGCAACATGGCAGAAACAGCGGCTTTGCTGGCCATCGCCGTACACGGAGATGGGTTCATTCGCCAAGGCCCGGCGAACAAAGTTCGGGATCACCATGCCGTACTGGGCAGACTGACGCGGTCCCACCGTGTTAAAGAGTCGCACCACCACCACCGGCAGCCGTGACTGCTTCCAATGGGCGAGGGCCAGGAATTCATCGAGGGCTTTGGCGCAGGCATAGGCCCAGCGGTGTTTCGAGGTCGGGCCTTCCAATCGATCACCGTCTTCGTGAAACGGCACATTTTCCGATTTGCCGTAGACTTCGGAGGTCGACGTGAGCAACACCCGCTTGCGATACCGGGCGGCGAGCTTCAGGACGACGTCGGTCCCTTGGAAAATCGTGCTAATGGTCTGCACCGGCTGCTCCATGATCAGCTTCACGCCGACCGCGGACGCGAGATGGAACACCGCATCGCAATCGCGGATGAGGCCGTCCATCAGATCGTGTTCGAGGACACTGCCGACGATTAACCGGAAGCCCGCGTGCTGGTGAATCGCCTCGATATTGTCGAACCGGCCGGTGGACAGATCATCGATGACCACGACTTCATGCCCGGCGTCCAGCAGGCGCGTGCAAAGATGCGAGCCAATGAACCCGCAACCGCCGGTGACCAGATACCGCATCGTCGCCCGTTCTCTGAAGAGTGCCGCTGATTCTCGCTGCGTTTCAAAACACCAAGCGTACCACGGCCCCGAAGCGGTCGCCATCAGAACGTGTGCCACGGCCGTGTCGGCCGTGGCAACTGGCAGAGCGTATTGCTCCATCGCACGGCCGTGGCACACAGGATTTTACGGCGAGATTTCCACGCGCGGGTTCGCCATCAATGGGTTTTCCGGGACACTCCCCTCGCGCAGATCATCGAGAATCAATTCCCGCAATTCCGCGATGAGAAAGAACGATCCAGTGACAACAATCTGATCGGCAGGCGTTGCGAGTTTGCACGCCAGCTTCCAAGCGGCATACGGATCGGCGGCGAGATGGACCGGACGGTCGGCGATGGTGGCGATGTACGATTCGAGTTCCTCAATCGGCACGCCGCGCGGGTTCTCCAGGTACTTCGTTATGACGATCGTGTCAAAGTGCGGTAACAGAATCCGCACGAGCCCGCGGTAATCCTTATCGCGCGTCGTGGCGAACACGAGCAATCGACGACGCACCGGCGGGAAGTCCACCAACGATTTCACCAGCGCTTTCGCCGATTCCCAATTATGCGCGGCGTCGAGAATCACGCTGGGTTTCTGACCGACTTCTTCAACGCGCGCCGGCCAGCGGACGCGCAACATGCCCGCATCAATCGCCTCCGCGGGAATCTCCCAGCCGGCTTCACGCAGACGGACGATCGCCGCAATCGCCAGCGACGCATTTGCCCCTTGATGTTCTCCGCGCAGAGAGACGGGAATCGACGGGAACGATTGCCCGGGGACATCGATCTGCCAGCGGCTCTCCGTCGCTGCGGCCTGCACGCAATGCTGTGTGATGTCGGTTCCTAAAAGCCACAGTGGTGCGGTCCGTTCGCGCGAAACCGTGCGGATGACATCAATCGCATCGGGATGGCTGACGCCGGAAATGACTGGTACGCCGTCTTTGAGAATGCCCGCTTTTTCTCCGGCGATCTCGCGCACCGTGCTGCCGAGCAACTGCGTGTGATCGCGGCTGATGTTGGTGATGATGGTGACCAGCGGGCGGCAGAGATTCGTGCAATCGAGCCGCCCGCCCAAACCGGTTTCGAGGACCGCAAGTTCGACGCCGCAGTCTTCAAAATACATCCACGCCAAGGCGGTGGTGATCTCGAAGTAGGTGGGGTGCATTCGCGCGGGCAACCGATCCATCGCGGCGACATGCGGACGGATGCGGTTCACGAGATCGACAACGGCGGACGGTTCGGGTTGCACGCCATCCACCACAAAGCGTTCTTCATACCGGATGAGATGCGGCGACGTATACAACCCCGTGCGATATCCCGCCTGCGTGAGGATCGACGCGATCATCGTACAGGTGGAGCCTTTGCCCTTCGTCCCCGCGACATGCACCGCCGGAATGCGTTCCTGCGGGTTGCCGATCCGCTCCAGCAACAGGCGCATGCGGTCCAGCTTGAAGTCGCCGGTGGTGTACGCTTCGCTATGAATGCGCTCGAAGTTGATGCGGCCGTAGAGGTACTCGATCGCTTGTTCGTAGGTGTCGAGCGCGGTCATCGAACTTCGTCCTTGAACAACGCCATCGCTTGCCGCTTTGCAGGATCACCGATCGCCGTCGTAGAAAGCACCCCGGCTGCTCAGAAGCAGCCGGGGTGCTTGCTTTCCCGCTACCAATCGACGCTTGCCGCTTTGCAGGATCCCAAGGCCGTCAACCTGCGAATCACTCGTGCATCCACTCTCATCAACGGGTAGATTGAAGTGACTAAGCAGGAACTACGAACGATGGTCACGACGAATCTTACCCCATTCTCCCGACGGCATACCAGCCGCCGGTCCGCGGATTCGACTCCGTGTGCCACGGCCGTGTCGGCCGTGCAGATTGGCAGAGCGTGTTGCTCCATCGCACGGCCGACACGGCCGTGGCACACAAGACCGCGATCTGCAACCGTTGCTGCCTTTATGATGCTCGCGCTGATGCTGTCGAGATTGTCTGCCGCGGAGCTTCCGCCAGCAGCGACCAATCCCGTTGATTTTGAACGCGACATTCAACCGCTCTTGCAGCAGCGCTGTCTCGGTTGCCACAACGGCGATAAACAGCGAGGCGGACTGCGGTTGGATCGGGCCAGCGCGGTGCTGAAAGGGGGCGAAAGTCTCGGCCCGGCGATCATCCCCGGCAAGAGCGAAACCAGCCCGTTGATCCATGTCGTGGCCGGTCTGGAAGACGGCTTCAAAATGCCCCCGGAAGGACCCGCGCTCACCGCGAAAGAAATCGGCCTCCTGCGGGCGTGGATCGATCAAGGGGCGAAATGGCCCGCGGCGACCACCGGCAACGATCCGACCGCCTCGCACTGGTCGTTTCAACCGTTGAAGAACACCCCACCACCAGCGGTCCACGAGAACGAATGGTGCCGTACAGCCATTGATCAATTTACGCTTGCCGCTTTGCAGGACCAACAACTCACGCCCTCCCCCGAAGCCGATCGGCTCACGTTGCTGCGACGGTTGTCCTACGGCCTGCGTGGACTGCCACCGACACCCAAAGAAGCTGCGGACTTCGTTGCCGATACCGCACCCGATGCGTGGGAACGCCTCGTCGACAAGTGGCTCGACGATCCGCATTACGGCGAACGCTGGGCGCGGCACTGGCTTGATGTGGTTCGCTTCGCCGAGAGCAACGGCTTCGAGATGAACCAGTCGCGACCCAATGCCTGGCCGTATCGTGACTACGTGATTCGGGCCTTCAACGAAGACATCCCGTATTCGCAGTTCGTGACGGAACAACTCGCGGGGGATACGGTCGGCGTCGATGAAGCCACCGGCTTTCTCGTCGGCGGTTCGTGGGATCAGGTGAAAAGCCCCGACCCGGTGTTGACGATGCAGCAGCGGGCCGATGAACTGCACGACATCGTCGCCACCACCGGCAGTGCGTTTCTTGGCCTGACCGTGGGTTGTGCCCGTTGCCACAATCACAAATTCGATCCGATCTCGCAGGTCGATTACCACGCGATCAAAGCCGTCTTTGCCGGCGTGCAACACGGCGAGCGACCATTGCGACGTCTTGATGAGAAGGAGCGCTCACGGCGATTGCACGAAATCCGCACCGAACTGGCCGAAATCGATGCCCGCGCGGCACAACGCGAGCCCATCGCTGACACCGGCAGTCACGGAACAGCAACTCCGCGGCGCTCGGCGGTGACAAGCGGCACCAACATCGAACGCTTTCTGCCGCGCGAGGTGAAGTTTGTGCGGATGGTGATCGACGAGACCAACAACCAGTCACAACCTTGCATCGATGAATTGGAACTTTTCACCACTGAGAGCACGCCGCGGAATGTGGCACTCGCGTCTCATGGTGCGACGGTCGCCGCATCGAGCACTTTGCCGGGGTATCCGATTCACCAACTGAAACACTTGAACGACGGCAAATACAGCAACTCGTGGAGCTGGATTTCCAACGAACCGGGCCGCGGTACAGTGACCGTCACACTGCCGCAAGTCGAACGGATTGATCGCCTCGTGTGGAGCCGCGATCGGGGTGATGGCATGCGGTTCAATGATCGCATCGCCACACGGTATCGCTTCGAAGTCTCGTTGGATGGCGAACGCTGGGATGTCGTCGCGACCTCGGCAGATCGTGTCCCCTTTGGCACGAATTCACTCGCGCGTACTCTTGCCTCCGATGACGATGCCGCGCGTCGCTTTGTCTTGCAGAACGAACTGGCACAATTGACCTCGTCGCCGATGGTGTATGCCGGGCGCTTCGTGGCCCCCGAACCGATTCTGCGGCTGCATCGTGGTGATCCGACCCAACCGCGAGAACCGATCACCCCCAGTGGACTGTCCGCGTTCGGTGACCGCTGGCAACTCTCCGCCGATGCAGCCGATGCCGAGCGTCGTCAGGCCCTCGCGAAGTGGATCACCGACCCGCGGCATCCGCTCACGGCGCGGGTCATTGTGAACCGGCTGTGGCAACATCACTTCGGCCGCGGTCCGGTCGATACGCCGAGCGACTTCGGTCTGAACGGGGCGAAACCGACGCATCCGGAATTGCTCGATTGGCTCGCATCGGAACTGATTCGTCACAACGGCAGCCTGAAAGCGATTCAGCGGTTGATCGTCACCTCCGCGGTCTATCGGCAATCCAGTGCCGCGCGATTGGACGCCCTCACGGTGGATGCCGATGCCCGCTTCCTGTGGCGTTTCCCGCCGCAACGGCTGGAAGCAGAACCGTTGCGCGACGCGATTCTGTCGGTCTCGGGCAATCTCGATGACCGTATGGGCGGGCCGGGATTCGATCTCTTTGAATCGAATGGCAACTATGTGAAGGTGTACCAATCGCGTCGCAGTTTCGGCCCGACCGAATGGCGGCGGATGGTGTATCAGGCGAAACCGCGAATGCAGCTTGATGACACGTTTGGCCAGTTCGATTGCCCCGACGCCGGCCAGATCGCCCCGAAACGAACGACCTCCACGACGGCCCTGCAAGCGTTGAATCTGCTCAACAGCCCGTTCCTGTTGCAACAATCGAAAAGGCTGGCCCAACGGATTCAACAAGAGACCGGTGATGATTCCCGCAAACAGGTAAGACGGTTGTTCGAGTTGTTGTTTTTGCGCTCACCACGCGATGAAGAAACGGCGGATGCCGTCGAGTTGATTCAATCGCACGGACTGCCCGCGTTGTGCCGGGCGCTGCTCAATGCCAACGAATTTCTGTACGTGTTTTAGGCGATACTCACGGTCCAGCACCCCGGCTGCTTCTGAGCAGCCGGGGTGCTTTCCGCGCGGGTTGCCTCCATTGAAATGCCGAACCAATGACCCTCATCGCCCGCCGCGATTTCCTCCGCGATTCCACCTTCGGTCTCGGCGGCATTGCGCTGGCGAGTCTGTTGCAACGTGACGGCCTCCTCGCGGACGATCACTCGCCCATCCGCCCGCAGTTTGATCCGGCCGCGCCGTTAGCCCCGCGGCAGGCGCATGCCCCGGCGAAGGCGACGCGGGTGTTGATGATCTTCTGCTCGGGGGCGGTCAGTCATGTCGACACGTTCGACTACAAGCCGGAACTCGTGAAGCGCGACGGGCAGCCGCTGCCGGGGTCGGAGAAACTCGTCACGTTTCAGGGGGAGAACGGCAACCTCGTCGCCCCGCAGTGGACGTTCCGCCCGCGCGGCGAATGTGGCAAATGGACGTCGGACCTGTTGCCGCGGATGGGGGAACTCGTCGACGATTTGTGCTTCATCCATTCAATGACCGCCAAGAGCAACACGCACGGCCCGGCGGAAAATCAGATGAGCACCGGCTTCACGCTGGACGGTTTCCCCAGCATCGGCGCGTGGGTGAGTTACGCCCTCGGCAGTGAATCCGCCGATCTGCCCGCGTTCGTCGCTGTCCCCGATCCCCGCGGCGTTCCGCAGGCGGCGTCCAACAACTGGAACAGTGCGTTCCTTCCCGCCGTGTTTCAGGGAACCGCGTTCAATGCCGACAAACCGATTCCCAACCTCGCGCGACCGGACACCATCACTGCGGAGAGCGACCGGGCCACGCGCTCGTTTCTGCAACGGCTCAATGCGCGACATCTGCAAGAGCGGGCCGGCGACAGCGATCTGAGTGCGCGGATTGCGAGCTATGAACTCGCTGCGCGGATGCAACTGAAGGCTGCGGAAGTCGCTGATTTATCGCAGGAATCGAAGGCCGTGCAGGAGTTGTACGGCATGCACGACACCAGCGCGACGAAGGCTGGTTTCGCCCGCAACTGTCTGCTCGCCCGGCGGCTGCTCGAACGGGGCGTGCGGTTCGTGCAACTCTTCAACGGAGCCTACGCAATGGGCGAAGGCGTCGGCAACTGGGACGGCCACAAGTCGCTCGTCCAGCAGTATTCGGTTCACGGCCCGATTCTCGATCAACCGTGCGCGGCCCTCCTCACCGATCTCAAATCCCGCGGGTTGCTCGAAGATACGGTCATCGCCTGGGTGACGGAGTTCGGCCGCATGCCCACGTTCCAGAAGGGGGCCAGCGGCCGCGATCACAACCCGAAAGGCTTCACCGTGTGGCTCGCCGGCGCCGGGGTGAAGGCCCCGTTCAGCTACGGTGCCACCGACGAATTCGGTCACCAGGCGGTAGAAAATGTCGCTACCATCTACGACCTGCACGCGACGATTCTGCATCTGATCGGCTTGAATCACGAGCGGTTGAGTTACTACCACAACGGCATCGAACGCCGTTTGACGGATGTGCATGGGCATGTGATTCGGGATGTTCTGAGCTAATAATTTCCCATCGGGAGATAAGACGATGACTGAATCCGCTTGGGTGCCCCCGGAAGATCCCGATCCGTCGGAAATTCTCCACAGCGCCGTGGTTGACACCAAACACGGACGATATGTCGAGGCGCTGGAGAAGTATTTGTGGTATCACCACAACGCTTTGAACGATCCCTACAAAGGCCAAGGCGGTGTGCGGCTTTCGTTTGCCTTGATGTATTGGAAAGAGTTAGCCAAGACTTACCCTCCTGCAAAAGAAGCGTTTTTCAAAACCCGAGACGAGTCTGAAGCGGCTGTTCGACAAACGCAGGAGTTTTCTCCCTTCCATGATGTGGCGGCGTTCAATCGCGAATTGGGAGAAAACGAGCGCACGGTTGATCTGTTTCTGGAAATCGCCGAGATGAATTTCCAGTCCGCTCAATTGTTGTACATCGTGGCAGAACGGCATCTCATCGCCGCGAGGCGATACCATGAATGCAATCCATTTCTTGAGCCAAAAAAACGCATGGCGACAGCAGCTCAAGCGTATGAAATCGAGAGCCGCGTCATCAATCGACGTTCCAATCGTGCCGGTCCCACTCCCTCTGTGGTGAGTCTGCCCACCATCAACCACATCCTTTGTCTAATCGCTCTGCTAGTCTTGAATGATCGCCGCGCGGAAGCCGAGGAAGTACAGGCCGCAGCCCTTCAGTTCATTGATGACGAACACTTCCGGGAATCGTTGCTGGATGCGATGGACGGACAATTCCCACCATCCCGAATCTGATCCGTTCACGACATTCGGTGAGTTCGGTTCACAATCTCCTCCGTGCGGGATAACCTTGGTCGCATCAAGTTCCCTGTTTCACTGGAAAGTCTGGACGGATGTACGATCGCGCGCGGCTGATGGCGTTGTTTCACCAGCGGGCGTTGAAGTTCGGCGACTTCACGCTCGCGTCAGGCAAGAAGTCGTCATATTTCCTCGACGGCAAGCAGATTTCGCTCCACTCCGAGGGGTTGCGACTCGTCAGCTACGGGTTGCTTGACCTGCTGGAAGACATACCGTTTGATGCCATCGGCGGCATGTCAATCGGCGCGGACCCCATCGTCGGCGGCGTCCTCACCGCGGCAGCGGAAACCGGGCGCGACCTGACCGGCTTTCTGGTGCGCAAAGAAGTCAAAGACCACGGCACCAAACGCGCCGTCGAAGGCCCCGTCACGGCCGGCATGAAGGTGGTCGTGATTGATGACGTCGTTACCACCGGTGGGAGTGCGCTGGCGGCCGTCGACCGCATCGTCGAACACGGCTGCGAAGTCGTGATGGTCGTCGGGATCATTGACCGCAAGGAAGGCGGCGCGGCGAACTTCGCCGAACGCAAGCTGCCGTTCCGGTCGCTGCTGACGATTGAAGACTTCGGGATCAAACCGCCGGGGGCGTGATCTCCGCTCGGTCGAGATTTCGTCTGTGTGCCAACGGCTCCGCCAGTGTCTTTCCAATGAAAATCCGAGCCGTTCAAATCCAAGACACTGGCAGAGCCAGTGGCACACCAGAACAACGCTCACATCATCGGGTGGGACATCACCGTGCCGGTTCCCGATGAAGAAGATCCGAAAGAACCCACGCCCGCCCGTGAAATCGCGGTGGTGGATCTCTACGAGAGTCACGATCTCGTCGAGATGGAAGTTGTCGAAGACGCGATTCTTCTTGAGCCGGAACCCGAACCGGAGCCCTTGCCGCCGCCCGTACCGCAACGGGAAATCGTGCTGATCGGGGCCGGGCATGCCCACTTGCAGATCGTGCAGTGGTGGCGGAAACGACCGCTGCACGGCGTGCGGATGACGCTGGTCTCGGCATTTGACCGGGCGGCCTACAGCGGCATGCTCGCCGGGGTGATCGCCGGGCGGTTCGAACCGGAAGAGATGCTGATCGATCTGCCCAAGCTGTGCGAACGATCGAACGTGCAGTTGATTGTGGACCGGGCGATTCGGCTTGATCCCAAGGCACGGCAGATCGAACTGGCCCATCAACCGGCCCTGTCGTTCGATGTGGCATCGATCAATATCGGTTCCGTCCCCGGGCAGGAACGGCTGTGGCAAAGTCATCGAATGTTGCTGTCCGTGAAACCGATGGCGACGTTCTGGCAACGGTTTCAAATCCGCCAGCAGGAAATGCTGGTGCAATGGCGCGAAGCCGAACTTCCGAAGCGCTTGCAGTTCGCCGTCGTCGGAGCCGGTGCCGCGGGTGTGGAATTGGCCCTGTGCCTGGAAGAACGGATTCACAACGAGGACTTGCCGATCGATATGCACCTGGTGGATGCGGCGAACGAAGTCTGGCGGAGTGCTTCTCCCGGCGCGATTCGCCGCGCCCGCAAGCTGTTGAAGCATCGCGGGATTGATTTGCATCTCGGGCAGCGTGTGGTGGATTGCGACGAGGACGGGCCGAGCGCACTCGTTTTCGAAGACGGTTCCCGACTGCGCTGTGATCTCGCGATTTGGGCCACTGCGGCGGCAGCACCTGCGGTCTTGCAGGGCTTCCATTTGCCCCGGTCGGAAAAGGGATTTGTGCTAGTGGATCGGACGCTTCGAACGAGTGCTGACGTTCCGGTCTTTGCGGCAGGCGACACCGCCGATTTCCCGATTCCCGTTCCGAAAGCCGGCGTGTATTCCGTGCGGCAGGGCCCGATCCTCTGGCATAACCTGCGCGCGGTCCTCACCGGAAAACCGCTTAAAATCTACCATCCGCAGCGAGGTTCGCTCGTGCTGCTCGCCTGCGGCGACGGGACCGCGATTCTCGATTACAAAGGCTGGTCCCTCCGCAGCGGCTGGGCGTGGGCTTTGAAATGCGGAATCGACAGGGCATTTGTGCGACGGTTTCGGTGAGTCTTAATTTCACTTACACGCGGTACATTGATGACGACCGAATTGAGTTTGATCTCGCCCGCTGCGCCTTCGATGATTATGATTGATCAGCGAGTTGTCCCATCAGAATCAGGGTTTGTAATGTCCACCATTCAAGAGATTACCAGCGCTATCGCGAAGCTCCCAAAGGAGCAAGTTGCGGAAATTCGCGCGTGGCTCGAAGAACGCGCCGAGGCGGAATGGGATGCTCAGATTGAGCAGGATTCCCGCGCTGGTCGACTCGATCATCTGATCAACCAGGCGCTGGCTGACCATCAGGCGGGACGTACGAAGCCGCTATGAATCATCATACGACGTCGGCATTCTGGGATTGCTGCAACGCGCTTCCCGAATCGATTCGTCGCCTCGCGGACGCCAACTATCAACGACTGCAGGTCAATCCGCGACATCCTTCGCTCCACTTCAAGCAAATTGAAACCCTCTGGTCCGTTCGCGTCGGAATCGGCTACCGAGCCCTTGCCGTCAATATGACTGACGGTCCTCTCTGGTTCTGGATTGGTTCTCACGCCGAATACAACCGGATCGTCAGGACTTTTTCGTGACGGCAACAACTCACTTCCCGTTCGCGAAGCAATACAACCATTCCTGCCGGCCTACGCCGTTGCCGGTGGCGACGCGCAGGAAGATTTGACCGCCGCAGATGGCGGGACTGGCGAACGAGTCGGTGCCGACCTGATTTTCTTCCACGAGGTCGAACTTCTCGGAGTTCGGTCGGAAGACGTACAGCGTGCCCAATTCGTTGGCCCAGTAAATGTGCCCGCCGGCGAAAACCGGGGACGCGCTGACGGGACCCTTGAGGCGGTGTTTCCACATTTCCTGGCCGTCGGTCCCGCGCCAACAGAACATCACCCCGCCATCGGTGAGACCATACACATAACCATCGACCACGATCATGGATTGTTCGTAGCACTTCTGATTGTTTCGCCACAAGACCTTGCCGCTGCCGTCGGCCTGGACCGCAATCGTTTCCGCTTTCGGATAGCCGCCGCTGGCAAAGGCGATGTCGTTTTCCCAGATCATCGTGCCGCAGGTGGCAAACGTGGTGCCATCGACAGACCAGAACGGATTACCGCTGGCCGGGTCATACGAGGCGACTTTCTGCGCCCCGGAAATCAACAGTTGATCTTTCCCGGCGACGAACCCCACCACGGGGGATGAGAACGAAATCATCGGCGTTCGGTTCGCACGCCATACGCGCTGGCCGGTTTTGCGGTCGAGGGCCGTGATGTAGCTGTCGCCGTCGTACTCGGCGGAAACGATCACCGTGTTCTGATAAATCAGCGGCGAGGGGGCAAATCCGTATTCAAAAGCGCGAGGTCGGAACGCGCAGACATCTTCCCGCCACACCACTTTTCCGGCGAAATCGAGGGCAATCGCTTCGACTTTGTCGTGATGGTAAAACGTCGCGAAGATCCGCTCACCGTCACAGGCCACGGACGGTGACGCTTCGGTATTCTTGGGATGATTCTTCGCCGGGAAACCGCCCCGACTGACGATTTCGTTCCACAGCAGTTTTCCCTTGGTCCGGTCAAAGGCCAGCACGGCATGCGTTTTCTTTCCTTCATCCGCGGTGGCCAGAAAAACTTTGTCGCCGACGATGATGGGCGAGGAATGCCCACGGCCCGGCACTTTCACCTTCCAGACTAAGTTGTCTTTGTCGGAAAGCTTCGTCGGCACAGGGGCATCGGTTGCTTTGCCGTCACGACGGGGACCGCGCCACCACGGCCAATCGCTCGCTGCGGAAAGCTTCGGGAAATCGCCGATTCCCTTTTCCTGCGCAGAAACTTCGACAGTGACGACAGCCACGAAGACGGCGAACGAGAACAAGATGCTCGCGAAATGTCGGCAGGTAGACATGTGTGTCAAACCCCTCAAAAATGACGTCGGGAACCACCGGCAGCATGTGCCATCAACCGGAGGCTGTCAATTCCTGATGCGTTGCGGATTGCGGAGGTCAGAAACTTCCAGGGCCAACGCTTTAATCAAGTTGGGGTGGCCGGGGCTGGACCGAAGGGAAGCCCCAGAACAGACAGCGCTGTCTGTTCCGGGGCTTCGTGAGTACGCTCCAGCCCCGGCCACCCACGTCTGGTTCTCCATTTTGAAAAGGCACTTGTCCTGCACGAACTTCTCCGCGGCTTCCTTCTGAGGCGGCGAACAAGTAATCTATATCGCACTGCACTTCGGGGGTCGCGACGACCGCCCGGTTATGAAGAAATGCTCCCGCCATGCCCCGCCCGCCTGCTGACCGTTCCGCTGCCCCCTCCGCTTCTGGTGAACGGTTACAGAAAGTTCTGGCCGCCGCCGGATTCGGTTCCCGCCGCGCGTGCGAGGAACTCATCACCACCGGCCGGGTCACGATCAATGGGAAGACTGTTACCGAACTCGGCACCCGGGCCGATACCAGCCAGCAAAAGATCACGGTCGATGGCGAACCGCTGAAGATTCATCGCAAACTTTATTATCTCGTCAACAAGCCGCCGGGATGTTTGTGTACGAATGCCGATCCTGCGGGCCGGACGCGCGTGATCGATTTACTGCCGCCGTCGGAGGCACGGCTGTTTACCGTTGGCCGTCTCGATGAAGGAACCGAAGGGCTGCTGCTCGTCACGAATGACGGCGATTTGGCTCATCGGTTAGCCCATCCGAAATTCCAGGTGGAACGGGTCTACAAGGCGACGATTGCGGGCGTGCCCACGAAAGAAATCCTTGACGAACTCCGCCGCGGGTTCTTCTTCGACGAAGGCAAATTCCGCGTGCGCGATTTGCGCAACATTCGACCGAAGGGTCAGAGCACGATTCTCGATGTCGTGATGACCGAAGGCCAGAATCGGGAAGTCCGACGGTTGTTCGCCCGTGTCGGTCACAAAGTGATGCAGCTCCGGCGGATTGCGTTCGGCCCACTGAAACTCGGTGATTTGGAACTCGGTGCCTTCCGTCCGCTGCGTGGCGAAGAACTGCAAGGGCTCGTCGATTTTTCGAACGGCAAAGGCCCGCGGCGCTCGACGATTCGTCGGCCGAGTGTCCCACCGCCCGCCGCACCGACAACACCAGCGAGTGAACCGGCGGCACGTCCCTCGCGCCCTGCCACCGCTTCCGCGTCACGAACCCGCACCGAAGGAACGGCCCCGGGCGGACGGCATCGTCCGGGTGCTCCCCCTCGTTCCAAAGGACCGCGTCCCGCCACCAAAACCGCCAGCCGGGGTCGCCCTCCCCGCCGACCGAAAGCGAATTGAACCTCAAGTAGCCCTGTCGCTCCGCGACAGGAAAGCCGTTGCCAGGAATGACGCGGAATGTGAGTCGGCTTATCCTGTCGCGGAGCGACAGGGCTACATTGCAGATCACGCACCTCAGTCCGAAGGACACGCCTTTCGATGAACTGCACCGCGACGATTCCCGCGTTGGGACTTCCCGGTCAAGTGATGGCCGCGGCACAAGCCACGGCCATCATTCGCGAACAGCGAAAGCTCGCCGAGCGCACCTATTGGATGCGGCTCGAATGCCCGGACATCGCGGCACAAATTCTGCCCGGTCAGTTCTTCATGCTGCGGTCGCCGGATCGCAGTGACCCGTTGCTGGGCCGCCCGTTCGCGCTGCTGGATGTATATCGCGACGATCACGGCCAACCGCGTGGCATCGAGTTCGGTTACGTCACCGTCGGCAAGTTCACGAATCTGTTGTCCACCATGACCGCCGGGGACGAACTCGAAATCTGGGGCCCGCTCGGCAACGGTTTCCCGATCGTCAACGGCGGGCATCTCGCGATTGTCGCCGGGGGCATCGGTCAAACGCCGTTTGTCGGCGTGATTCGTGAAGCTCTCTGGAAAGCCCGCTACGGTCAACCACAGCGCGAGTGGGGCAAACGGCCGCGGCGATTGTCGTTCTGTTACGGAGCGCGATCGCAAGCAAATATCGCCGGTGTCAACGAATGGTTCGCTCAGTCCGGCGTGGATGTGCATCTCGCGACCGATGACGGTTCCGTCGGGCATCATGGGTATGTGACGCAACTCTTGCAGAAGTTGATCGCGTCCGATGATCCGCCCACCGCGGTCTATTGCTGCGGCCCGGAACCGATGATGCACGCCGTGCAGAAGATTGTCACGCAGGCGAACATCCCGGCATGGTTGTCATTGGAGACCCCGATGGCGTGCGGTTTCGGCGCGTGTTTCAGTTGCGTGGCTCCCATCGTGCAGGACGATGGCACATGGGACTACAAACGAGTGTGCGTCGAGGGTCCGGTCTTCCCCGCGGATCGGGTGGTGTTTGAGGCGTGAGAAGAGAGAACCGCGGAAGACACGGAGAACACAGAAGGAGAGAGCAGGAAAGGCTCGCGCTGGTTCAACGTGCCGCTCATCTCGCGGAGCGTGATGGCCACCAAAGTAACCATCAAGCTCCGCGTGATGAGCGGATGAACCACCAGCGCAGATTTTCGGCAGTTTCCCCGCAGGCAACGCAGAGCGTCGCGGCCGGGCGTTCCCACGCGGAGCATGGGAACGAGTTGAATGTCATCTTTTTTCCGTGTATTCCGTGGTTCCTCTCTTCGCCTTGAAGTGATGGTCGGGATGAGCGCTCAACCCGCTTAGTGTGCATGAATCGAACAACGTTTTCGGAAGGGGTCGTGATGCGGTTGAGTGCGATCGTGTGGGCAAGCGTTCTGTGTCTGAACATGACGGCGGGGGCGCAAGAACCGAATCTGAAAGAGCTGTTGCCGCGCATTCCCCATACGGAAGCCACGGACACGGCGAAGACGTTCACCATTCAACATGGGTTCACGCTGGAACTGGTGGCGTCCGAACCGAACGTCGCCGATCCGATTGACGCCGCGTTCGATGAAGACGGCAAGATGTACGTCGTCGAGATGCGCGACTATCCGTTCCTGCCGAATCAGCGACCGGCGAAGTATGTCGAACGTCAACCCGAGAACTGGGGTTCGGTCCGCCTGTTGGAAGACACCGATGGCGACGGCAAGATGGACAAGAGCACGGTCTTCGCCGACAAACTGCGATGGCCGCAATCGGTCTGCTGCTACAACGGCGGCGTGTTGGTCCTCACGCCCCCTTCGTTGTTCTACCTGAAAGACACCAACGGCGACGGCGTGGCCGATGTCCGCGAAGAGTGGTTCACCGGCTTCAACACCGACAACGTGCAGGCCCTCACCAACGGCATGAAGTGGCATCTCGACCACGGCATTTACTTCGCCGGTGGTCGCACCGGGGCGAACTTGCGAAAGGGTGACGAACCGCTGTTCGTGCTGGGCCGTCGCGATCTGCGACTCGATCCCACACAGAAAGCGCTGACACCGGTCTCCGGAGGCGAACAGTTCGGTCACTCCATGGACGACTGGGGTAACCGCTTCGTCTGCAACAACAGCAATCACCTCGAACAGATTGTGATTCCGGCCCGCTATCTGGACCGCAATCCGCAGGTCTCTTCGTCCAATGTGATTCGCACGATTGCGGCGGAGGGAGCTGCCGCGCCGGTCTATCGCAAGAGCCCTCCCGAGCCGTGGCGCATCGTCCGCACCGCGCGACGAGCCGCCGATCCGAAGTACAAGAATTCGCTCCCGGCGACCGAACTCGTGGCGACCGGTTTCTTCACCTCGGCGACGGGGATCACGGTCTACCGCGGGACGGCGTATCCCCCGGAATATCAGGGGAACGTCTTCATCGGCGACGTCGGCGGGAACCTCGTCCATCGCAAAACGCTGCGACCGAACGGTGTCGCCCTCATCGGCGAGCGAACCGAACAGAATGTCGAATTCCTCGCTTCGACGGACAACTGGTTCCGCCCCACGAACTTCGTGAACGCCCCGGATGGCACGCTCTACATTCTCGACATGTACTGGGAAACAATCGAACACCCGGCATCGATCCCCGAGGACATCAAGGAACATCTCGACCTCGAAAGCGGCAACAATCGTGGTCGTGTCTATCGGTTGGTGTCGCCCGACATGAAACGGATTCAACCGCCGAAATTGGGGAAGACGAGCACTGTCGAACTGGTGGAGCATCTGAAGTCGGCGCAGGGGTGGGAGCGCGATACGGCGCATCGTCTGCTCTGGGAACGACAGGATGCCGCCGTGGTCGCGCCACTGCATGCGCTGCTCAAGGCCGCGGATACCAAGCCGGTAACGGCGGTCCATGCGCTGTGGTCCTTGTCCGGTTTGAAAGCCCTCGCTGCGGAGGATGTGCTGTTCGGGTTGAATCACGCCGATGCGCATGTGCGTGAACACGCGCTGGTGCTCAGCGAAGGCGTGCCGGAACGCCGAGATAAATTGCTCGCGAAGCTGGTCACAATGACCGGTGACGCCGAGCTGCGGGTGCGGTGGCAACTGGCGTTTTCGCTGGGTGAATTCAGCGGGCCGACGGTGATCAAGGCCTTGCGGGAACTGGCGATTGCCGGGGAGAAAGACGCCGATTTGCGGCTGGCCGTGCTGACATCGATCGGGAAATCGCTCGCCGAGTTTGGCGGTGCGTTGATGGCGAGCGATCCCACACGCAACGGTCCGCTGGTTCGTGAAGTCGCGAAGATGGCGGGGAGTTCCTCCGATGCGGAAGCGACGCGCTTTCTGGAAGAACTGACGAGAGCACAAATCTCTTCGCAATACCTGCAAACACGCGAACTGCTTCAGGCCCTCGGTGACGGTTTGCGGATCCGGGGGACATCGCTCAGCACCGTGATCGATAAACTCCCCGCGGAGAACCTTGTCCGTCGACAAATGGAGCAACAAAAGACCGCGGCACAGCAAGCCGCACTGGCAACCGATGGCGAGTTAAAAGGCCGTCTGGCGGCTGTGCAAATGCTGGCGCTGGTCAAGCCGGCCGATGCGACGGCGACGTTGAGCCAACTCCTCACCCCGCAGACGCCCCCCGAGTTGCAGCAGGCCTCCGTAAAGACGCTGCTGCGGCTGGGACACGGCCCCGCGGAAGAACAGGTTCTCGCCCAATGGAAGGGTCTTGGTCCGATTGCACGCAAAGACGCCATCGACGGATTGACGCAGTCCCGCACCGGAGCGGCCGGTCTCATTGCTGGCTTGGTTGCCGGAACGGTGAAGACGGGGGAAATCGATCGCGACAAGCAGCAGTTCCTGATGAACTACCCGCAGCCGGAGATTCGCGACCAGGCGAAAAAACTGCTCGGCGGTGCGGCCAGTAACCGCAAGGACGTGGTCGCAAAGTATCAACCCGCCCTCGAAATATCGGGCGATGCGGTGCGCGGCCAAGCCGTTCACGCGAAGATTTGTATGCAGTGCCACCGCGCGGGAACCACCGGTCACGCCGTCGGCCCCGATCTGGTTTCCGTCCAGAACAAGTCCCCCGACGATTTGCTCATCGCGATCCTCGATCCGAACCGGGAAGCGCAACCGATCTTCGTGAGTTACACGGCATCCACCGAAAACGGCAAAGTTTATACCGGCCTCATCGCCGCCGAGACCGCCGCCAGCGTCACCCTGCGGCGCGCCGAAGCGAAGGAGGACGTCGTACTGCGGAACCAGCTTGAGGAACTCGTTTCCAACGGCGTGTCGCTGATGCCCGAAGGAATGGAAAAAGACCTGACACCACAGCAAATTGCCGACGTGATCGCCTTCATCAAATCCTTGTCGCCCCCTCCAAAATAACCAGACGCCCAGGGATTCCGATCCCTGGGTCTCTTCCACTGTCATCGACGCGGGAAGCACCCCGGCTGCTCAGAAGCAGCCGGGGTGCTGACATCAGCACCGGGACTCCCCATCATGCGACTCGGTTACAACACCAACGGTCTCGCGCACCATCGCTGGGAGGATGCCCTCGCGCTCATTGCGGAAAATGGTTACGGCTCAGTTGCAATCACGGTGGACCATCACTGTTTGCCACCTTGGTCATCAACCTTGCAAAGCGACATCCGGCGGATGCGGGAAATGTTGGATGGCTATGACCTGCGCTGCGTCATCGAAACCGGAGCGCGGTTTATTCTCGACCCGAGTTGGAAACATGGGCCGACTCTCTTGAGTTCCCGTGCCGAGGATCGCGCGCAGCGTGCCGCGTTTCTACGACACTGCGTGGACCTCGCCGCCGCGCTCGATGCCGACGCCGTATCGTTCTGGTCGGGAACGGATCACGAACAGACGCCGCACGAGATTCTTTGGTCGCGGCTGGTAGAGGAATGTCGGGCGGTGTGTGATCACGCGAAACGGGAAGCGGTGCGACTGGCCTTCGAGCCCGAACCGGGAATGTTCATCCAAACGGGCGACGAGTTCCAACGCCTGCTGGAAGCCGTGAATCATCCGCTGTTCGGACTGACGCTCGACATCGGTCACGTGCATTGCCTGCAGGACGGAACCATCGCCGACCACATTCGTCGCTGGCCCGATCGGTTGTGGAACATTCACATCGAAGACATGCGGCCCGGCGTGCATGAGCATCTGCCGTTCGGTGACGGAACAATCGACTTCGTTCCCGTTTTCGCCGCGCTGCGTGAAGTCGGTTATCCCGGCGGCGTCCATGTGGAACTTGCGCGGCACAGCCACGAAGCGCCGACGCAATTGCAGAAGTCGTTCGAGTTTCTGTCGCGATTTGTTCCCTGACAGCAGCCCGGTTGAATCACCGTAACGGTCGTGCCGGATCTGCCGTTTGCAGCGTCCATTCCGAGTTTTTTGAACACTCCGGCCCCAGTTGTCCGATGGGGAGGCGATGGGAGCCATGACAAACGGTGCTCCCGGTTCCGCTTCGGTAGACCATCGCGATGACTTCTTCCGCGCCGCAGCCGTTGGAGGCGACGATGGCCGTCCTGGCCGCCTCGGGGATGGTCCGCGCGTCGGAAGCCCTCATCGGTGCGCTGGATCTCCCACGGGAAGCCGTTCAGGTTGCGGCGGCCACGGCAATTGTTCGTCGTCCGTCACTGAACAATCATTTGGAATTGCTCGCCCGGTTCGATCGGCTGCCGACCGCGGCGCGCGTTGCCATCCGGCAGGCGGGCGATCTGCTCGAAGCGGCGTTTCGCCAGATGTTGTTGCACGGCGATGGCAGCACACGAGCACGGGCGCTCAAAATCATCGAAGAAACGCAGCAATTCCGGCAGATTCCCCACTTACTGGAATTGTTGAAACAGCCGACGCTGGGAGACTTGCCCCTCGTCAATCGGGCTTTCTGGAGTCTCATCGAGAATCTCTATGACGCCTGCCAGCGGACTCACGCGATCGACGACGATGTCCCGGCGGCGGAGGCTCTGCGGCGCTGGACGTTGACGCATCTGGAAGCCGCGATTGGGAAATACGACCAGCTCGCCGTTCCCGAGCGCGTCATTGAAGGGATTCTCATCCTTGCTGAGCCGACGCACCCGGCGGTCAAGAAGGCGCTGTGGAATGGCCCGCCCGCCTGTCGTGATGTGGCCGGGCGCATTCTGTTCGAGAGTCGCCATCCGGGTGTTTTACGGCAGATTGCGGCTTCGCTGTCGATGGCGTACCCGCATCCGAAAGTGATCGAAGCGATCGGGCAGCGATCGGATCCGGAATTGATCGGGGCCCTGTTGCGGTCCTGTGAAGACCGGGTTACCGGACAGCAGCAAAAAAATCTGCGGCAAATTCATACGTTGCCCTGGCTCGATATTGCCCCGGATATGATTGCGTCCATTCCGCCGGTCTTACAGCCGGCACTGGTGCGGTTTGTGGCCGCAACGAAACTGGCAAACAACGTGAAAACGGCCATTCACGAATGGCTGCTGCGACACGGCACTCCGGCGGGGAAAGAGGCCGCGGACGAGCATCTGCCGAGAATCGATGAAGATGTTGTCCAGGAAGTCGTCCGCCAAAGTCTGGAAGACGGCGATGAGCAAGTGCAGGCCTGGGCCGTGCATCAACTCCGTCAGCACGCCATTCCCGAAACGTTTGCCTTGCTCATCGAACGGCTCGACAACAGCAACGAATCGGTGCGAGCCGCTGCCCGGCTGGAGTTGTCGAGCTTTAACACGGAACGCGTGCTCGAAATGAGCGATGAATTCTCGACGGAGGAAGCCCGCGTCGCCGGACGCTTGTTGCTCAAAGTGGATGCGGAGGTCGGCACCAAATTGCGGCGCTTGCTCGCGCAGCCGATACGTCAGAAGCGCATTCGTGTGGCGCGTGCGGTTGCCCAATTGGGACTGCAAACCATCGTCCCGGAAGCATTCATCGCCATGACCGATGACCTCGACCCGGTGGTGCGCCGCACGGCCGTGGAAGTGCTGGGCACGATCCCCACCAACGATGCGTTTCTCGTACTGGACCGCATGCAGAACGATCCGCATCCGCGCGTGCAAACCGAGGCCGTGGCGGCGTTGCACCGTTGGGAAGCAATTTCACAGGCGGCTCGTGTGTCAGCGGTCCCTGGGGAAGGATGAGTGATGAATACACCACTATTCGCGGCTCACGATAGCTTCTTGGTCTGCGCGGCCGCTGGGAGTGGTTCGTGGCAAACCATCGGCCCGGCGATTGTCGGCTTGGTGATTGCCGCCCTCGTGGCGATCTGGATGGGGGTGTTTGTCGCGGACTGGTCGCGCCGTCGCCGACAATCGCGCCGCTCCGTCCGACAAAGTTCCCTGCTCGATCAGTTGTGCGCCACGCATGGACTCGATGGCCCGGTCCAACAGCAGTTGGAGCAGGTCGCGCGCCGGTTTGCTCACGGCGATGTCGTGTTGCCGTTTGTGGATCCGCGCATTCTGGAATCCGCGTCACGGGAAACACCAGAACTCGCGGGCATCGGCAAGCGGCTCTTTGGCGAGGCCTGGCAGCCGTAGACGAATCAGCGTTTGGACGACGGAATGACGCGCGGTGCGTCGGCGGGGCGATGTTCCGCAATCACCTCCGGGATTCGCTGGATCTTGCCCGCTTTATCGACACACGCCAGTACGCTGCTCGCCGTCGTGAGTAATTGATCGCCGCGATACAGCTTGTAGCTGTGTTCGATTTTCGCCGGGGAAACTTTCTCGACGCGCGTCACCAGGCGCAGCAGATCGTCGTAATGAGCCGGTGCGTGATAACTGCATGCGAGTTTCACGACGACGAGATATAACCCTGTTTCTTCCACGGCCCGGTAGTTGCCGCCCTGCGCGCGCAGCAGTTCCGTCCGGCCCATTTCGAAATAGGTGAAATGATTGGCGTGATGCAGAAACCCCATCGCGTCGGTCTCACAGTACCGCACGCGGATCTCGATTTCGTGCTCCGTCAGCATGATTGTCCGGCATCACCTGGAGATAAAGAATCAACTGCAACCGACGGCAGCCAACGGCGCGACGGGAGTGTCATACGTTCGGCTGGCCACTTCCGTCGTGGTGGTGGGAAGCGTCGATTTGGCGAGTGCGAGTTGATACAACTCGCGACCGGCGTTCGTCGGGTATTCGCCGTTCAGGCAAGCGCGGCAGAGCTTCGTTTCCGAGAACCCCACACTCCGGGCAATGGCCGGCAGCGAGAGATACCGCAGACTATCGGCTCCCAGCGTCTTCGCCATCCGCTCCTCGACTTCCGGCGTCAAATCGCCCCCCATGAGATGTCGCGGGGCGAAGAGTTCCTTCACCGTCGACATATCAATGCCATAGAAACAAGGGGCAATGATCGGCGGGCAAGCCACGCGAACGTGGACTTCGCGAGCGCCCCCCCGTTCCGGATCTTTTAACTGGCTGATGAGCGCCTGCATCGTCGTCGAACGCACGATCGTGTCTTCCACAAGCAGCACGCGCTTGCCACGGAGCACTTCCGGCAACGGCGTGTACTTCATCCGCACTTTGGCTTCACGCTTGGCGCTTCCTTCAATGAACGTCCGGCCGAGATAACGGTTGCGGATCAACCCTTCGAGACAAGGAACCTTGAGGGCATACGCCATGGAATCCGCGGCGGCTTTGGCGGTATCGGGAACGGGGACGACAATCGTGTCCTCGTCCATGATCATCGTTTCCTGCTCCGCGAGTTCTTCGCCCAGCCGTTTCCGTGTGAGATACACACTCCGTTCATCCAGCGTGCTCGCCACATTCGCAAAGTAAATCCACTCAAAGAAACAATGGGCGTGGCGCGGGCTCTCGGCAAACCGCTCGATCTTCAATTCACCGTTTTGAATCGTGATCGCATGGCCGGGGGCGAGGCTGTGGATTTTGGACGGCGCGAACCCCATGTTCGCCAGGGCCACGCTTTCGCTGGCAGCCGCGAACATCGGACCATCGATCGCATAACACATCGGTCGGATGCCGAGCGGATCGCGGGCGACGAACATGTCCCCCTGCGCGTTGAGATAGACGATGTTATACGCGCCGTCGAAACGCTCGCTGAGATGCCGCAACAGTTGGATCATCGTGGGACGCCGGTCCCCCGAAAGCTGCTGGGCAATCAGGTGCATCAGGATTTCGGTGTCGGTATCGCGCGACAGATGGAAATTCCGCTGAGTCAGAATTTCGTCGCGGAGTTCCTGAAAATTCGCCAGTTGGCCATTGAAGGCGAAGCTGAACCATTTCGACTTTTCGATGTGCGGTCGCTCGAACGGTTGAGCATTGTTGGCGTCGTCAATCCCGCAGGTGGCATAGCGCACGTGGCCAATCGCCGCGACGCCGCCCAGCGTCTTCATCAGCCCGTCGTATTCGTTCTGATGATTGAGGTGGAAGACCTCGGTGACCGTTCCCACATCTTTGTAGGTGTGCAGCAACTCCGGCCGCGTGGGGTCGAAAGCACTCATCCCCGCCGCGAGTTGGCCGCGATTCTGGATTTCCAGCAGCATCCGCGGAATCGTACGGGCCGCATCGGTCGGTGACTCGCGCGGCAGAAACCGGTTGGCTCCCTGTCCGGAGAGATGGTAGACCGCCGCAACTCCGCACTCGTGAAACAGATCGGCCATGCCGGTCCCTTAGCAACGACCCGGTTGCGGTCCCTTCCTGGGCCACGACGTCTTCCGTGAAGTTTCCATCATATCGACGTCGCGAGTGCGGACCAACTCTCGATTCGTGGAATTCACGGAACGGAAGAATTCGGGGCGTGTCAGGCGAGTTGCACTGGAGGACAGACGGCGAACATGAACGAAGGCTGTTCCGAAGTGTCCGATTCCGCCCCGCAAATGTCCCCGCGACCGCGATGCCGATAGAATAGCCGCACGCGACACCAGGATTTCATCGATTGAGTGAATACGGCAGGATCTGCCGACGGAGCGGAGTTTTTTGATGACAACGGGTGAACGGGATCGGCGATTGGAGATTCTGGCGCATGCCAGGTCGGTCGTGGTGAAGGTAGGCACCAACGTCCTTTCCACCGCCGATGACCGGCTCGATGAAGACCGCATCCGTTCCCTCGCCGCACAACTGCACGGCATTGTGGCGAGCGGTCGGAAAGTGGTCCTCGTTTCCAGCGGGGCGATTGGTGCCGGCATGGGCTTGCTGGGACTGAAAGAACGCCCGCACGATCTGGCCCATCTTCAGGCCGCTGCCGCCACGGGACAGGCGCACCTCATCCACCTGTACGATGTGAACTTCCGAAAGTTCGGCTTTCACGCGGCCCAGTTACTCCTCACCGCGAACGATTTCAAAAAGCGCGATCGCTATCTGAATGTCCGCAACACGCTGCTGACCCTCTCGGAATACGCCACGATTCCCGTCGTCAACGAAAACGACACCGTGAGCACGGAAGAAATCAAACTCGGCGATAACGACCGGCTCGCGGCGATGGTCGCCAACCTGATTCCCGCGGATGTGCTGATCGTGCTCTCCGTGGTCGATGGCTTGCTCACCGGCGATCCGACTTTGCCCGACAGTCGCCGCATTCCGCTGGTCGAGAAATTCGACGACGAACTGCTGGATCTCGTGGGGGCCAGTAAAAGCTCGCGCGGAACCGGGGGCATGCGATCGAAACTGGATGCCGTCCGGACGGCGACTGCGGTGGGAACGCACGTGTTCATCGCCCACGGACAGCAGCCGAATGTGCTGGATCAGATTTTCCGCGGCGAAGATGTCGGCACGCTATTCGTCGCGGAACAGGACGCGCTTCCCGCATGGAAGCGCTGGATTGGTTATACGCTGCCCCCCAAAGGACGGCTGATTCTCGACGAGGGAGCCTGCCGGGCGATCATCGCCCAGGGTCGATCGCTGTTGATGATTGGCGTACGGACCGTGGAAGGGGACTTTGCCAAAGGGGAAGTGGTGTCCCTGTACGATCTTGCCGGTGACGAAATTGCCCGCGGGCTTACAAATTACGATTCTTCCACCGCGCGAAGTCTCGTGGGAAAACGAGCGGAAGACATCGCGCGCACGCTCGGCTCCATTCCGTACGACGAAATCATTCACCGCGATAATCTTGTGGTCCGCGTGTGATTTTTCGACGACGCCCGCGCATCGAAATCCGCAAAATTCTCGGCGGGATTCTGATCCGTCCGTTTTTTTCGCGTTTCCTCAAAAAAAATGGCACCAGCCCATCTTTGCTGAACTAGAGTTGCACACGGGTAGGCGGGCCCTCCTCTATTTCAGGGAAAGACATTCGATGTACGAAGCGATTGTCTACAACATTCATTTCTACCGCCGATACGCCGGTTCCTGGTGGGACCACATGGGACCATTCGATTACGCAACGGTCCTGACGCTCATCGGCATTCTCGGCTGGTACTGGATGCAGGGCAACAAGAAGTTGTAAGCCAGGCGGACAGAAATCAGTGGGCAGTGGACAGCAGGAATGCCATTCATTTCCTGCTACCCACTGTCCCCTGTCCACTCTCCACTGCTCAGCTCATCTTCTTGACGGCTTCGCGCACATTCTTCAGGCAAACTTCGAGATCCGACATCGGATTTTCGGCGTTTTCTTCGTATTCGATCGCCAGGCAATATTTGTAGTCGAGTTTCTTGAGTGCGTTGAGACAGCCGAGGACATCGAGATCCCCTTCGCCGAGAATCTTGAACTGCTTCGATTTCTGGCCATCCTTTTCGACGGTTTTCACATCCTTGAGATGCACGCCGAAGACGCGTTTGCCGAGTTTTTCAATCGCTTCGACCGGGCTTTCGTCGCTGCGGAGGTAGTGGCCGGTGTCGACGCAGCCGCCGATCTTCGGATGGCGATCCTTCACCATGTCCACGACATCAGAGATCTTGTTGTACCGATGTCCCGGGCCGTGGTTGTGGATCGCGATCGCCACGTCATACTCGGCGACCAGTTTGTCAAGCATGTCGAACGTCTTGCTATCTTTGGCTGGATCGGCGCTGAGCGACACGATCCCCATGGCCTTCGCAAAATCGAACGTCCGGCGGGCGGCGTCTTCGTTGGCATCAAAACCAACCACGCCGTATGCCATCACGGTGATGCCGCCCTTGGTCAGAATGGCTTTCTGCTCGGCAATATGGGCCGGAACGGTTCCCATCGGCACGTGCTTGGGGAACGATTCCCAATACTTCAGTCCGAGCGTCCGCGTGTGTTCCATCGCCTTTTCGGTGTCGAACGCCCGCAGGGAATAACTCTGCAGCCCCATTTTGAAACCGGCATACGGATCGTCGGCCGCGAAGAGGCGCGACGTACCCAGCACCGTCGCAGCGGCAGCCATTGCCGAGGCTTGCAGAAACTGACGGCGACTCGGTCCGGCGAAAGGAAAATCGGTCATGGTGTGATCCTTCAGGAAATGTTGTCATCGCGGAGAACGGAAAAATACCATACCGCGCCGGTGAATGAGGCGGGAGTGGACAGTGGGCAGGGAACAGAAAGAGGAGCCTCTTCGTCTGGCTGTTCACTGCCCACTGTCCGCTCATCCGCTTTGTAAAGAATCATGCAATTCTGCGCGGGGCAATTGCCGATGAACACTTCGCGACGAAACGACGCTGGACGTGAAATCGGTCTTGCCTGCTTTCGAGTCCACATCTACAAGACGTCCTGCATCACCTGTTCTCAAGATTCCGTCGGAGGTGCCAACCCTTTAGCGAGGGCTCGAATGACCAACGGTGACCGCGTTAGCGGGACTGCATTCCGCCCTATTCGCCCGCGACTCCACCGTCGCAATCGAGAACAGGCTGATCGCATTAGAAGACCGCGTCGAATCCCCGGATTCGCCGCGGTCTTCGTTTTTTTGCGCGCGTAACAAGATTGACGAGCCGGAAGCGCGAGCGCCCGGTTCCTGCGAAGAGACCGGGCGCTTGCGCTTCCGGCTTGTTGAGCCCGGCAATCAGCCTTCGACGAATACCACCAGCGCGGTGATGTTGTCTTTGGATCCGCCGTCTTCCGCGGCGCGAACGATGTCCTCGGCGATGGCCTGCGGGTCGTTGCCGTCAGCAAGAATGGACGCCATCAATTCGTCGGAACACCCGCCGGTCACGCCGTCGGTGACGAGCACGTAACGGTCGCCGACACGCGGCTGGACCTGTTTCGGCGTGGTGCCGGAGCCGCCCTCTTTCGCGCCGAGATAGCGGTACAGCACGTTGCGATAACGATGATTCGCCGCTTCTTCCGGGGTCAGCGTTCCCGCATCGATCAATGCCTGGACGAGCGAATGATCGGTCGTGAGCTGTTCGAATTTGCCGCCGCGGAGCAGATACACGCGGCTGTCACCCACGCCGCCGATGAACAACGATCCCGCGATGTCCGCGAGGAAGGTGATCGTCGTTCCCATGTTTTTGAAACGGGAGTCGAGTTCCCCCAACGCCATAATTTCAAAGTTCGCCTGAGCGACGGCTTCATCGATGACGCGCACGGCTTGCTCGGGTGACGCCTTGGCAAAATCGATCGAGTTCAGCTTTTGCGGGACGATTTCCATCGCGAGCGCACTGGCCCGTTCACCGGCCGATTGCCCGCCCATCCCGTCGGCGACGAGGAAAAACCGGTTCTGTGGATCGACGTACGCATTATCTTCGTTGTTGTCGCGGAAGCGACCGGTAATGCTCACCAGACCCGTGCGTAGCTTGGTCATGAAGTTCTTATCCGCGGACGGGCGCTCGAAAGGAGATGATCATACGGGCGGAATTTCCGGGCACACGGTGCGAACGAGATCGCTGACGCCGAGCGTGGTGGAACAAATCACCAGCTCGCCGGCTTCGAAACCCGCCGTCGTGCCCCACAACCGATTCTGCGACTCAACGAGACGAAAGACCCGCTCTTTGCCCGGGGGGAATTGCGAGGCGTAAGCTCGGATCGCTTCTAATTTTAACGAAAGTGTCTGAGAAATATCTACAACGAAGTGACCTCCGCCCTGAGGAAGATCGGTCATTCCGAACCCCAGGGGATACCACAATTGCCGGGGGACGGTATGAACCGGCAGATCGCCAAACTCATCGTCCCACTTTGAAAGCCGCGAGTAAAACACCGCCGCATCGGTAATCTGCATCGCCTGCCAGTGGTCGGGCGAGGCCATCGGGGTTTTCCCGGCAATCCCCAGCACGATTTTCGGCCGATAAAACCGGAATAATCGTGCCAGATCGATCCGTGCGGCGAAGGAATCGAACAGGCAGCGGTTGGGCAGTGTCAGCGTCCGGCGAACCTGCACTCCCAAAATTTCCGCCGCCGCGGTGGCTTCTTCCATGCGGTGATGACGGTGGAGCGTCCCGGGCGTGGGTTCGCCATTGGTGAGATCGACAATCCCGACGCGGTAACCTTGTTGGACGAGCCGGGCGAGCGTGCCGCCGATCGCGATTTCCACATCATCGGGATGAGCCCCCACGGCGATGACATCCAGCGGCTCGGGAAGTTCTTCACTCATGGACTTCCGTTCGTGTGGTCCGCGGTTTCACAAGCGTCCGTGCTGCCACAGCAACTTTCCGCCGGAACTGCCGAGGGAATCAGCCCCAGCGCTTGCCGCAAGAATTTGGCGATGCGATGCGGATGGGTGAAACTCGCATGCGTGCCGGTCGTGTGCATCCATTCGGTCTTCGCCATCGGCAAGCAGGCGTGCAACTCCGCATGGTGACCGTGCGCTCGCAGACCGGCACCTTCCGTACTAATCAGCCACGTCGGGGTCTTCCAGTTCGACAATGGGCGACGGAAATCCATTCCTCGGCACGCGAGCCCTTGTCGTGCCAGCACCGAGACCGGATTGGCTCCCGTCGATTCCAGAAAGCAGGCCCAACGATCGGGATCGAGCGGCGGGAACCAGCGACGATGGTTCAGCATCTGCACCCGCTCACGGTTCGGACAGTCGGCCAACGGACGACGCGACCACAATGTCAGATGCGCGAGACACCGTTCGGCGATGGATAACCGCCGTTGTACAAACCCGTCCTGCACAAACACCATCGCCGTATCATCGGGTCTCAAGCGTGCGGCTTCCAAAGCCACCGCACCGCTCCAATTCGTGCCGTAAAGTGAAATTGGTGGCGATGAATCCGCGTCCAGCACATCCCACACATCGCTGGCAAAGTCGGCGATTGAACGCGTGTTCCCGGCGTCCTGCCATTGGACTGCGATCGACCGGACTTCATCGCGCAGCAACCACGCCACCAGTGCAAAGAGATCCGCAGAACCGCCGAAGGGGGCGATGAAGACGACCGTGGGACCGCTGCCGAGCGTCCATCCGGACAGTGTTGCACCACGGGGGGAGGTCCGTTCCCACACGGTTGCCTGATGATGCACGTTGTCCCAAACGTCGCGGCAGCGCAGCGGCGGCGGACAGCCCTCGTTCGGCATCGGAACCGCCGTCGGGGGGGAAGCGGAAAGGGCATCGACAGTGGACATGGCAGGCAGGCTCACACCACGAGTTGCCGATCGGCATCCACGATCGTCTGATAGGCTGTTACGGAATCTTCCGTGGCACGCAACTTATCGAGAAAACCCGGCTGTTGCATCAATCGGCCGAGCCGTGCCAGCACTTGCAGGTGGGTGCGGGAGTCGCGGCACAGGATGAGGAAGAACATGTCCGTCAATTCGCGATTGGGTGCCCCGAACGGAATGCCGGACGACGTCTTGCCGAACGCGATCACCGATTGGCCAATCGCTTCCGGCAGCGGATTGCGCGGATGCGGAATCGAAACGCCGTTATCGAAGGCGGTGGAGAGGACCGCTTCCCGTTCCTGCAGTGCGGCGAGCACCGCCGCGGGTTGCCAGATCTGCCAGGTTCGTCCGGCGACTTCCACCAGGGTTTCCAGCACCGAGCGTTTCGTCCGGGCTTCGAGCGGAACCTGCGTTGTTTCCAACGTCAACAAACTGGCCACCGGGGAATCGTCGTTGACCTCACCCGAACGATGCGTCTGTTCGACCAGCGCGAGTTCGCGGTCGGTGTATTCGCGCATTTCCTGCTCGAGCCAGTGCGTAATTTCCGTGGGATGGAACTGCCAGTCGCCGGCGATCTTTCGTCCTGGAATCCGTCCCCGATGGACCAGCTTCTCGATCTCACGACGATCGCGGCCGAGTTGGCGCGACAGTTCGTCAAGCGTGTACCAGTCTTGAGACATGGGCGGGCTAACCGGCAGGAAGGATGCGGGGGGAGTGCCGAAAGTCATGGCCTGCGGTCATCTCCGTCGAGACGACAAGACTCATCACTTTCAATTCCGGTATTGTGCCCGAAGTGGCAGGAGTCCGCTACCCCGCGCGAACCCGCCCGCGCTGTCGTGATACGGTGTTCACCCACGAGCAGCAATGCAGCAGCGCTTCCCGACCATTCCACCACGGAGCCGAATAGTCGGGCGATGCAAACTCCCAGGTCCCTCGAAAACCCGCGGCGGTGAGTCCGGTGATGACCTCCGCGATCTCAGCCGGAGCATTTCCCAACAACGGGCGGCTCGCCGAATTTCCCGGCTCCGCGGGCGAAGTCGCGATGAACAGTTTCGCCGCGCACGCTTCCCAGCATTGTGACCCCGAGCCCAGGGACTTCAGCGTCGGTAACGGTGCCGCCAGACCAAGATGCGGCGCGCCGATGTCATCGAGAAATTCTGCAGCGGCCTCCCAGGATGTCAGCAACGATTTTTGTGACGACTTCAGACCGATGTCTGCCAGGACAGCCAAACGGATATGCCGATCGGCCGCGGGACCGATCAGACGCTGGACACCATCGATCGCCATTCGCCGCGCATGGCGGTACGTGAACGTTCCCTGACCACCGGGCGCGATGATCAGCGTGCGTGCGCCAATACAGTCGGCCTCTTCCAGAGCGTTCATCGCGTCATCGACGGCTTCGCAAAGCCCAAAGCCTAATGTACCGGTAAAGCCGCCGGCCCAACTTAATGAAGAGACCGCGATGTTGCGACGAGAAAATAACTCGGCCGAACGTTGCAGACCAAATTGCCAGAGCCGCTTCCGCAGCACGCCCAACCCCCATTGCGGACGGGTTTGCAACGCGGCAACTTGATCTGGCAAATTATCGCCGCAGACCAAAGATTGGTGCAGCGCGAAGGGAAGATCGCCGGCGAGCAGCTTCGTCGTGGCATCGAACCACAGAGGCCGGACGAACATCGACCACCAGGGCATGGTCGGCGGAGAATTCGATTCGGAAGACGTCACTCAGTGCATCCTTCGGAGTAACGGGCCGCAGCTTCCGGCGGGCAAAACGTTCACGATTGCAGGCGCTGTGTTTCATCGATTGAACACAACGCGGGCATTGTGCCGCCTTGGACTGTCGCTGCCAAGAGCAGAAGCCCAAGGAAAATCTCCCTTGGGCTTCCTACGAAGACGACCTGAGAATTATCCGCGTGTGGTAATCTGCACCGAGGGATCATCGGCCACGTTCACCCACACATGGATGTGCGGCGCACCGCGATAGTGCCACACGAACGACGGACCTTCGAGCCGCCACATGTCCCAGACCTTGTCGTTGCCGAGATCGCCAGATTGATAGAAGGCGATGCGGCATTGATCGAGCCCACCCTGCGCTTCGAGACACTTCCGGGCTTCGGCCTGATCGGTCATGCGATACGGTTCGAGCAGCGTGCTCAGCACCGTTTGAGCATGCGTTTTTTGATCGGCGGTCAGTTCACTGATCGGCAGACCGGGAATCACTTTCGACTTGCCGCTGAAGTGGACCTGGCTTTCCGGCGGGGCTTTCTCGATGAGGGCCACATCGCGCTGCTTGCCATCGAGCATCTGGAACAGGGCGTTCGCTTTCTTGGACTGATCCCAGAACACGCTGCCGGGATGATCGGGAGCTTCGTTGAAGTCTTTCGCCGCGTGACCGTAGAAGATCGGCCCGCCGAACGCGGTGTGTTCGGTGCTGTCGCCATCGCAACGGATCGTGAGATGGCGGCCGGTCATCACGAATTCAAACTTGCCCGAGCCCGGCGTGCCGAACATCGCGATGGACTGCTGCTTGCCATAGCCACCCGCATCGTCTTGCAACTGGCGCTTGATGCGGTCATGCCAATCGGGATTGTAGAGCCCCCAGAAGAGGGCCTCGATCATGTCCTGCTGATCTTTCTTGAAGAAGTTGCCGTCGCCAATCTTCTTCTCCGTGATGCTCCAGTTGTTCGAGACGTGCATCCGCAGCAGACCGCGATCGTCCTTGTGGTCCCAGTCGAAGCAGACTTCGTCTTTCTGCTCCGGAGTCATCGAATCGAACAACGACTTGACGAGATTCTCCGGCTTCGGCTTGGCGGCGGAGTCATCGCCGCGGGCCAGCAAGGGCGCGACACCAACGAGGGCGGCGGCGGTCCCCACGGTTTGCACGAACTGACGGCGAGACACGGGCGACAGCGAGCCGCCATCACAATCGGGACAAGGCACCATGATCGGGTTCCCGTACGAGCGACAGAGAGGAGAAATCACGCGCCAGCAGTATGCGCCGATCGTGGGCGATTTCGCAAATGAATTTTCCATCTCTTCGCTTGCGCTTTGCGGACCACAGGAGAGACGATAGATAAACCGAGTCCTGTGATCTGCAAGGCGCAAGCGAAGAAGCCATCAAAAAATCCCCAACTGATCGCGGGCTTCGTCCGTCATCCGATCCGGCGTCCACGGCGGGGTCATCGTCAGCTTGATCTGCGCTTCCTCGATCCCCGGCAATTTTTCGAGGACCATCTTCGCCTGCTGCACAATCTGCGGCCCGGCCGGGCATGCGGGACTGGTGAGCGTCATGTCGATCTGAATTTTCTTCTCACCATGATTGACCGCGTAGACCAAACCGAGATCGACGATGTTGATCATCAACTCGGGATCGATAACCTGGCGCAGCGCATCGATGATCGCCCCATCATCGAGATCGACATCCCCATTCGCTTGCGCTTCGCGGGCCACGGCACTCGCGGCCGATGGATTTGACACCGTTGCTGTGGCAGCAGTCGTCGATCCCACAGCCGCCGCCGAAAACGAAGTCTCCGCCGCAGCTTTGGGACCCGCATAGATGCCATCCTCGCGGCATTCTACCGCGAAGACCGCAATCCCCGAAGTCGCCGGCATACACATCGGCTTGCCCGTCCGCAGATCGAACCGCGCCCCGTGCCGCGGACAGGTGATCTGTCCGGCCTGAACCGGCCCATCGGTCAGTGGCTGGCCATCGTGCGAACAGACGTCTTCGATCGCGAAGTATTCGTCGGCAACCCGAATCAACAGCGCCGGGAGGTCATCGACAAAAATCGACTTTCGTGCTCCGACCGGAAGTTCATCGATCGCCGCGACCAGTTCCATAGTTGCAGTCATCGTTTCATCAATTCCAAGAGTGTTCACCAGCCCGTAGCGCTAGCAAGGGAGTCATTCCTGCCAGCCATTCGCCCTTGCTCGCGCAACGGGCTGGTGAGCGTTTTCCATTTCACGGGTATCGGTCCGCAAACACGAGTAGTTTGGCCAGCGGCAACTCGAACCCCGGCAAGAGCGGCGTCTGATACGTTTCGGTCTCAGAGATCAGGACTTCCTCATCACTCCGGAAGACCGTCATGGAACGGCGGAACCGGTCGATCACCCAATACTCTTTGATTCCCAGTGATCGATATTCATCGCGATTTTCTTCGTAATCACGGCGGCGGTCCCGCCGCGATTTGGAGACGAACTCGATGGCGATCGCCGGGATGTCGTGTCGCCGATCGGGCACGCGACCGAGTCCCATCCACACGAGTCGATCCGCTTTGCGACGATTGCCGTTGGGCAGAAAGACGTATTGTTCAGGAAGAGTGTCGTCAATCGCGGCCCCGGCCGGATGCACCTCGGCATAGTGTCGAAAAAGATACCGCAGTTCGTCGTTGGGGCTCGTCTCACCGCCGCCGGGAATGGGGTTCACGATGACGACTCCGTGAATGAGCTCGTAGTGGTAGTCGCGGTCGTACTCCTCGACGGCATCGAACTCCTCCGGGGTCATCAACGTGCCGTTGGACTGCGCATCCAACTCATATTCCGCTCGCTCCGTCGTGGCGGGAACGGTCTGCGACGGCGATTGCAACAGCACGGTCATCGTCATTCCCCCTTATGTCGGATGGCCCTTACGGGCCGCCATTCGTCCGCGTTAATCTCGACGGCCCAGAAGGGCCATCCTACGGGTGCGATCAACCGTCGATCCCCAACTTCCGCTGCACCGCCTGGCTGAGCGTTTCCCGCACGAGTTCCACCGGGATGCGGTCATAGACCCGCTGGAAGAAACCCTCGACGATCACGTGCATCGCTTCGCTGCGGCTGATCCCGCGGCACATGCAATAGAAGAGTTGCTCTTCGTCCACGCGGCCGGCGGTGGCCCCGTGCGTGCAGCGGACATCGTCGGCTTCGATTTCCAGACCGGGGATAAGGTCCGCCCGGCAGGCATCGCTGAGCATCAAAGCATCGTTGCGTTGATACCCGTCGGTCTTCTGGGCATCGACATCGACCTGGATCATGCCCCGCCAGATGATGCGGGCACGGTCGCGGATCACGTCTTTGTAAAGCAGATCACTGCGAGTGTTCGGCGCGTGGTGTCCCTGCTGCGTGTAGTAAGAGTGAATCTGCTTGTCGGTCGAGAAGGTGACGCCGTTGACTTCCGCCGCGGCCCCTTTGCCGTCGAGGTGAATGTCCTGATGAATGTGCGCGACCTTGGCTCCGAGACCGCCGACGGTCCATTGCAGCGAGGCGTCGTTCGCCACGCGGCCCGCCTGATGCGCGAGATGCCAGACCTTTTCGCTCCAGTTCTGCAATTGCACGTACCGCAACACCGCCCGCGGCGCGACGAGCAACTCCACGGCACCGACATGTAGTCCCGTATGCGATGGGTCAAGCGACGCCGTTTCTTCAAGCAGCGTTGCGGACGCGCCTTCCTCAAGAACGACGAGCGTGTGGGACAGATCGGCAGCCCCATTGGTCGCGAGACCGATCAAACTGTAAAGCGGGACATCGACCTGCACGTTGCGCGGGACGAACAACACCGTCCCGCCGGTGCAGAACGCGGTATGCCAGGCGGAGAAACGATCGGTATCCGCGGGAACGGCTCGTTCGAGAGCCTGCAAAATCTCTGGCCGAGTGGCAAGAACCGTTTCCCACGAGCCGAAAATCACACCCTTCGCTGCGAGTTCCGGCCGCAACTGGCTGGCGACCGCTTTGCCATCGATGTGCGAAACCGTGCCGCCGAAGTCCGCGCGGTTCGCCATCAACGTCGACAACGGGACGGCATCTCCGGAGGGTACCAGCGCGAACTTGTCTGGCCGCAACGCGCGCAGATCGATCCGCTTGAACTCTTCCGGATCGAGCGGCTTCTTCAGCAATTCCTGATACGCCGCAAACGCCTGTCGCCGCCGGTCGGTCAACCACGCGGGTTCGTTGCGCGAAGCAAGAAAATCTTCAAAACTTGCGGTTGACCAAGGAGTGGTCATCGTCGTACTCATGCGTTCTTCAGTCCAGTGTTCTCCGCAGATCATTGATCCACGATGGGATGAATCGTCAGGTGGGGTCAACTCACGATGCTCGGCAATTCGGGCGGAAAATCGACTTTGCGGTAAACATCCCGTAACGCAAGATTGCAAGCCAAGACGTCGATGGTTAGAACGGCATCCAGTCCGTGGTACTCGGATAAAGTCCATTTTCCTGTTGCCGACTCGCGCACAAATCGTTCCACCGTCACCGAATCCTGGGCGACGAGAATATATTCCCGCAGCGATGAAATCGTCCGATAGTGCTCGAACTTCTTGCCGCGGTCATAGCCTTCAGTTGACGCAGAAAGCACTTCGACGATGACCAGCGGATTCAACAAGGTGTCCTGACGACCGTCGAGATATTCCCGTTCGCCACAGACCACGGAGACATCGGGATAGGTGATTAATCCCGTTGGACACGCACAACGCTGATCGCTGGGATACACGCGGCAAGGACGATCCGCGAGTGTGTTGTTGAGGGCGGTTCCGATGTTGAGCGAAATCAGATTGTGTGCTTCCGATCCGCCCGCCATCAGAAAGATTTCGCCGCGGTAGTACTGGCTTTTTGTCGGCGCGGACCGCTCCCGTTCAAGGTACTCGGCTTGGCTGATAAAAGGAACGGGAACCGCGGACATGGCAATTACCCCACGCTGCCTTCCATTTGCAGTTCGATGAGCCGGTTCATTTCCACGGCGTATTCCATCGGCAGCTCTTTGACCAGCGGCTCGATGAAGCCGGTAACGATCATCGCGGAGGCTTCCGTCTCGGTCATGCCGCGGCTCATCAGATAGAGCAGTTGCTCTTCGGCGATCTTCGACACCGAGGCTTCGTGTTCGATGGCCACATTATCCTGATCGACTTCAATATACGGATAAGTATCGCTGCGGCTGGCCGAGTCGAGAATCAGGGCATCACACACCACGTTCGATTTGCAGTGGTGCGCGTTGTTTTCCACCTTCACCAGACCGCGGTAACTGGCGCGGCCGCCCCCTTTGCTGATGCTTTTCGAAATGATGCGGCTCGATGTGTGCGGGGCGCAGTGGACCATCTTCGCCCCGGCGTCCTGATGCTGGCCGTGATTGGCAAACGCAATCGACAACGTTTCACCACGAGCCCCCGGTTCCATCAGATAGATGGCCGGGTACTTCATCGTCAGCTTGGAACCGAGGTTGCCGTCGACCCATTCCATGAGCGAGTCGCCGTACGCCATCGCCCGCTTGGTGACGAGGTTGTAGACGTTGTTCGACCAGTTCTGAATGGTCGTGTACCGGCAGCGGGCGTTCCGCTTGACGATGATCTCGACCACCGCCGAGTGCAGGCTTTCGCTGCTGTATGTCGGGGCCGTGCAGCCTTCGACGTAGTGGATCGAGGCCCCTTCATCGACGATGATCAGCGTCCGTTCAAACTGGCCCATGTTCTCGGAGTTAATGCGGAAATACGCCTGCAGCGGGAACTCGATCTGCACGCCTTTCGGGACATAGATGAACGACCCGCCGGACCAGACCGCGGAGTTGAGGGCCGCGAATTTGTTGTCGGCGGACGGGATCACGGTGCCGAAGTATTCGCGGAACAATTCGGGGTGTTCACGCAGCGCCGAATCGGTATCGGTGAAGATCACGCCCTTGTTGGCAAGGTCTTCCTGCAGACTGCCGTAGACGACTTCCGACTCGTACTGCGCCTTCACCCCGGCGAGATATTTTTTCTCAGCTTCGGGGATGCCCAGGCGGTCGTACGTCTTGCGGATGTCGTCCGGCAGGCTTTCCCAGCTCGTTTCCTGCTTGTCCGAAGCGCGGACATAGTAAAAGATGTCCTGGAAATCGAGTTCCGACAGCGCGCCGCCCCACTTGGGCATCGGCTTCTGGAAGAAGATGTCGAGAGCTTCCAGACGGAAGTCGAGCATCCACTTCGGTTCCTTCTTGATCTGCGAAATCTGCTTGACGATGTCGCGATCAATCCCCTTGCGGCCGCGGAAGACGTAATCTTCGGTGCCGTAGTGGAACCCGTATTGATAGTCGCCAACGCCGATTTCCGGTGTCGCGGGAGCTTCGGTGGACATGGTCAGCAATCCTTATTTCAACAGCCGGCAAATCGCAGCCAGCGGGAGCTATTGACCGTTAGCGGGTGGATTCAACCCACCAGGCCAGTCTGATATCAGGATGAGCGGTGGTCGGCCATCACAACCTCTGTGCGATCCGGTGGAGCGGTTACCACCTTCCTTGCTACTTTGCGACCGCGGTGGCGACGCCGACGGTTTCGGGGCGGTTTTGCCGCGATTGTTCTTCCGCCGCTTCCACGGGGTGCCGTTCGCGAATCTGGGCGTAACCGTGGTTGTGGAGTTCATGCGCCAGCGCGGCGTCGCCGGTTTCGACGATCTTTCCAGCGAGCATCACATGGGTGAACTGCGGGACATTGTATTCCAGCAACCGCTCGTGGTGAGTGATGATCAGCACGCCCATCTGCGGACCGGAGAGCTTTCGCACCCCTTCGCTGACCACCCGCACCGCATCGCTGTCGAGACCGCTGTCGGTTTCGTCGAGGATGGCGAACTTCGGCTGCAACATCGCGAGTTGCAGAATTTCCATGCGCTTCTTTTCGCCGCCGGAGAAACCTTCGTTGAGGTACCGCCGGGCAAACTCAGTGTCCATGCCGAGTTCTTCCATCTTCTGCTTGAGTTCTTTGCGGAACTCGCGCATCGGCATGAGACTTTCGCCGTCTTTGCGTTCGGGGTTGCGGACATTGGTGACCGCGTGCCGGAGGAAGTCGGAGACCTTCACGCCGGGGATGGTGACCGGATATTGGAACGCAAGGAACAAACCCTTGCGGGCGCGTTCGCACGGATCGAGTTCGTTGAGCGGCGTGCCATCAACTTCAATCGAGCCGCTGGTGATTTCATACTTCGGGTGGCCGACCAGGGTGTAAGCCAGCGTGCTTTTGCCGGAGCCGTTGGGCCCCATCAGGGCGTGGATTTCCCCCTGGCGAATTTCGAGGCTCACGCCGTGGAGAATCGGCTTGTCTTCCACGGAGACATGCAGATCGATGATCTTCAACAAACTGGACATACCGTCGCGGACCTTCTTCGAGAGTCGCAATCGGACGACTCAACAATCTTGACTAGGGCCTAAAAACTCCAAATTCCAAGCACCAAATTCCAAACAAGGGCCAAATTTCAAATTCCAAACGAGGATGGATCAGCCGGAACATCGTCATTCTTCGTTTGGAATTTATTCCTTGGAAATTGTTTGGAATTTGCTCATTGGAATTTGGAATTTCTCGACTTCAACCTAGGCGTGAATCAACCCGGTCGGCAAGCCGACGCGGCCGGTGTGGTGGGGAATCGGCAGCATTTCCGGCGTCGACCGGGTGATCTTCTTCGCCTTAATTTTGTCCTGAATCCGCATCAAACCTTCGAGCAGCGCTTCCGGCCGCGGGGGACAACCGGGGACATACACATCGACCGGCACCACCAGATCGACGCCCTTCACCACATGATAGCCGTACTTGAAATAGGGACCGCCACCGACCGTGCAGGCGCCCATCGCGATCACGTACTTTGGATCGGGCATCTGTTCCCACAGCCGACGAACACGACTGGCCATCTTGTAGGTCACGGTTCCGGCAACGATCATCAAGTCGGCTTGCCGTGGTGTGGCGCGGAAAGCACCGGCACCGAAGCGGTCCATGTCGTACCGGCTCGCACCGGCGGCCATCATCTCGATCGCACAGCATGCGAGGCCGAATGTCATTGGCCAGATGCTCGATTGCCGCGCCCAGTTCATCGCCTGCTCAAGCGTCGTGGTGACGACATTTTCTTCAAATCGGCCTTCAATCCACGTGGTCATGTTCGCTGGTTTCCATCCGTAATGTCGGTTCGCAATTCCGCCGATCGCCAGTGTAGCACTCTCATCGAGTGAACCGCAAACCGCCGCAGCCGTTCACTTCACACACTTGAAGTTGCAAATTCCAAGCACCAAATTCCAAACAAGTTTCAAAATTCCAAGTACCAAACGAGCAAGGCCGATTCCAGTTCTTCGTTTGGAAATTACCCCTTGGCGTTTGTTTGGAACTTGGCGTTTGGAGCTTGGAATTTCCTGATCACACTTCCTGTTGGCCGACCATCATCGGCTCCGCGACATGAAATTCGCAGCAGCCGTGCCCGTCCCGGCACGACTGCGTTAATGTCAGCGGCACCCCCAGCACCTTTTCAAAGACCCGTTGTTCCATCTGGCAAATATCGGCGTCGGCAACCGCGAGTTTGTGATAGGGACAATGCTGTTCCCGCAGAATTGGCAGGCCGTCCCGCACCGCAATTTCGATGCGGAACCCTCTTTCCTGCAAAACGTTCTGTAATTGTTCAAATCGCTGCCCGACCGTTTCCCCGACCACAGCCGCACCATACCCCCGCGAGAGTTGGGCTTCGACTTTCGACAAGACCCGATTTCGAATCGTCGGTTCTTCGATCTGGCGAACTTCGTTCCACAACAGAATCGCCAGTTCTGCGTAGTTGTCGCCCAACTGCTGGCGACCTGTGTCGGTGAGGACATACGCATGATGCGGGCGACCACGGCTGGCCCGAATCGCTTCACGACCCACTAACCCCATGCCCTGCAAGCGGTTCAGGCGTTGGCGCACAGCCGTCGCCGTCACCGCTGTCGCATCGCAGAGATCCTGAATGGTGGCTGAGCCCCGCTGTTGCAGCAACTGCAACATGGTTTGATCGGGCTCATCCAATGCCAAGGCCATTTTACGATTCCATGCCGTCGGAAGAGCAGCGACCGCGGTTCCCTCGATCCAGCACATTCCGGACAACAGTATCCTAGACGCAACGCGGCATTTTCACAAGAATCTCTGTCAAAAATCTGCCTGTCAGCGGTGTAAATCGGCAATGCAGAAGCTGCCATAGGTGTGAACGCGATCTTTCGCGTGCAAGCTGGTTGCGAGGTCACGATTGTAATTCAGCAGTTCGCCCAGTTGCCGGGTTTGCCCGCCGGATTTTACGGTAAGTGAGTTGATAAACTCACCGTCGAGACCCGCGGAACGCCACAACACGCGGGCTTTCGGGGCCGCTTTATCGAGAATCCCCTGCCATTCGTCCGTCAGAATCTTCTTGGACGGCTCGCGCGTCAGCCAATCCATGTGATCGAGCAGAATGAACCGCGAAATCTGCCCTGCGGGCTGCTCATTCACGAAGGCGAGCACCGACGCCGTGTGCGTCGTCACGCGGTTCACGACGGAGTTTTTCAGCGTCTCGAAGTTTTCCGGCTTCAAATACTCCGGGCAGCAATCCTGCGTGTATTCCCCTGTGAGATAAACCCGCCAGAAGTAGTTGTCCTTCAGTGGCAACTTGGTGAAGACGGTTTCCACGCGGTCGATCACAAACTGCAGAATTCCGCCGGGATATTGCTCGTCGATCTGTCGCCGTTGTGCCCGCGGCACCCCCAGCAGCGCGAGTGTCATGTCACGGCGCATCGCCCACTTGATGAACGGCCGCCACAACCGTTCCGCCAGTTTGTACTGCTGAAACAGGTCCTGCTGCTGCTCAACGCTGTCGGTGGCCAGCATGGCGTTGATGGAGTCGCGCAGTTTGGCGACCTTGTCGACGTACACATTCACCAGCCAGGCGAATGTGCCGGAAGTGCTGCGGAAATAGAAGGATTTCCGGCGTCCGTAGGGCGAAAACATTTCGCCTTTGCGGTCCCAGAATTTCTGGACTTCGGGTGTCAGCAGCGGACGAATCCGCTGTGGGTACATCGTCTTCCACTGCGTCGCTTTGCCGCGACCGAAAATCTGGAAGAATTCTTCGTAATCGAGGGCTTTCGCCGCCGCGATTTTCAAATCGAGCAGGGCGTTCTGCCGGGGATTCATGTCGACGGCGTGGACATGCCCGGCCCCGGCGAGGGCGTAATCCAGCGCGTTGCATCCCGCGGAAGTAATCACCACCACCCGGTCTTGTGGAGTGAGTTCCAGCGCGACACGGTCCAGCCGGGGGTCTTCCCAGCACTGGTTGTAGACGATGTTCCGACCGTGGACAAATTTGAACCACGTCTTGCTGAGCCGTTCAACGACCATGTGATCTGCCGGGGCGAAACGGTACGCCAGACGAGTCGCATCCCCAGTCGCACCAATGGTTTCCACTCGCTCGGCAAGGGAACGTCAAACAGCGGCGGTTTAGGAAACCGCGGCTGGTTCAACATTTCGATCCGGGACTTCCAGCGGGTCAATCAACGGCAGGTCAGGGTCGGACGGGGCGAATTCGCTCCGCGGAAACACCGCGTCCAAGGGCTCGATCAGGCGGTCCGAATGTAGGTTGCGAAGCAATTCGAGGACGCCATCGTCATATTCCACGAACGCGGAACAATTCTCAACCCAATCGCCGGTGTTCGCGTAGGTGATCCCCTGAATCTCCGTCAGCGCGGGCGTATGAATGTGTCCGCAGAGAACTCCTTCGCAACCCCGTTTCCGGGCATAATCGGCCAACCGCACCTCAAAGTCGCTGATGTACCGGACCACCTGCTTCACCCGCCGCTTGATCCCGGCACTGAACGAATATTGCCCGCTTCGCGGTTGCTTTCGGACCCGGCTGACAAGGCAATTCGCGGACAGGAGAACGTCGTAACCGACCGACGCCAGCATCGACACCCATCCCGCGGCACACTCCACGCGGTCAAATTTGTCGCCGTGAGTGACCAGAAACCGCCGCCCATCGGCCAGTTCGTGAATGAACTCGTCCTTGATCGTCACGAACGAGAAATTCCACAGGTACGATCGCAGGAACGCATCGTGGTTGCCGGGGGTGTAGAAAATCTCAGTCCCGTTCTCGGCCATCGTGTGGAGATGCGCGAGGATATCGTTGAAAATTTGCTCCCACGCATGCGACCGTCGCAGTTTCCACCAGTCGATGAAGTCGCCGACGATATAGAGCGATTCGGGGGCATAACCCTTGAGAAACTCGAGAAATTCCCGCGGATGAGCATGGCGACAGCCGAGATGGATGTCGCTCACAAAGAGCGCGCGAACCGCTCGACGCCGTCCCTGGTGTCGGTGCATGTCGTGTTCCTCACAAGTGATGAGCGCACAATGCCTTCCGTATGAATATCATCCAGATATCGATGTAGTCTTCATGAAGATGCCGAGAGAAATCGGCGAAAACCCCCTGCATGGAAACGAACGCTGCGTGATGACGGTTTTGAATCGGCCTTGTCATTGACAAACCGACCCTCCCGTTCGGTATGATTCAAGACGCCGTGTCTGCATTCGACGCCCCAAGTCATGACACGTTCGCTGTCGCCGATGAATCCGCATCCCGCTTGGCCGCTCAGGCTCAGGACGTGAACGATGAAGAATTGCATCTGCTCGATTTTCTGGACGACACTCGTCGCCGCGACATGTTGTTTCGCACTGCCGCACCCGGCATCGGCACAACTCGATTTTTTCAAAGGGCTGTTCGGTCGGAAGCCGGCGACTCCAGCGCGGGCGTACCAGCCGTTTCGCGGTCATGCGGCGTTGAACCAGGCCGTTACCGAGGCCGAAAACGGAAACGTGGCCAAATCCCTGGAATTAGCCACGGAGGCGTTCCGCGACGGCGGCGTGAACGATCCACTCGAACATCCCGAAATGCGGTCCATTGCCCCGAGTGTGATGCGGCTGTCGAAGGTCTGGGAAACCAATCAGGCAAAGCCCGCGGAGGTGGTCGCCGTCCTGATGGAGATCGTGTTGCCCACGCAGTCGCCGGGAAAAGTGCGGCCGTATGTCGGGCAATGGCAGCTCACTTACGACACCGGGTATGTGACGAGAACGAATAATCCGATCCCCGCGCCGGAAAGTGTGGGTGCCGAATTGATCCGCTGGTCCGTTGTGGCCAAACAGACAGCCGCCGTCAAAAAGCGGCTGGCCGAAACACCCGCCGTCAAACCCGCTCCTGCCGATCAGTCCAATGCCGAGACCGCGGCGGCCAACCTGGAAGCCGTGGCCACCCGTGTCTTCTCGGTGCAGTTGGCGGTTGCCGAAAAAGATGCCGAAGCGGCAAACAAAGTGTTGGGATTACTGCTCGAAGACGCCGACACGGCGACCGCACCGGGACTCGAATATCAGTGTCATGCCGTGATGGCGGCCCTGCACGATTCGCGCACGGAAGCCGCGGGGCTGAAACTGCTGGAAGCCGTCTGGAACCGGATCGAAAAGTCTTTGCCCGCGGACAACGGCCTGCGATCCAACACACCGCTGTTGCAGCTTCAGGCCGCACAAATCCATGCTCGGGCGGGGCGTGCCAACGACGCTAAACGCTGTGCGATGGCGGCCATCGCGAAGCCCATCGGCAACCGTTTCGGTGAGGATTATGGGGCTTACCTGAACGACCGCATGAAGCTGCAGGCCGCCGGGATCTTGCTCGATGCCGGGATGATCACCGACGCGCTGGAACTCGCCGGACAAACGCCGAATCCGCGGGCCGTCCGTTATTTTCGCAACGACAGCTCCATCAATCTGGCGGCGAAAATGGGCCATGCCTTGCGAAAGTTGCCGCCTGCCGAACGGTATGCGCTGCTCCGCAAATGGGCATTCCCCGATGGCGAACGCGATGCCGTGCGATCACTGATCGACTTCGTCCCGATTGATGCCACGTCGAAACTGGGCTCCGGCGTTCTGTCCGACATTTTCAGCACCGACCGCGAACTGGTCGCCACAGCACGGGAACTCGGTCAGTTCGAGGAATTGATCGCGGAATTGAAAGCGATCACACCGCAAACTCCGTCCGTGCAAGCGCTGCACACCCTGGCAATCGTGATGCGCGAGGCATCGGCAAAGGCTCCGAACGATTCCCTTGTCTTAGCGCGCTTGCAAGCATTATTGGACACCACGACGGCGGGCGTCCCCAAATGGGAAATGCAGAACAAGCCGCCACCGCCGCTGGACACTTACGTCATTGCGGTGGAAGCCGCCCTTCGCCCGGAATGGCGCGAGGTCTCGCAGGCCATCCTCTTCCGCTTGCTGGAACACAGTCAGCGGGCGCAAGCCGCGCGACAACGGGACCATATTCGCCTGGCCTGGCTGGAAACCCTGCGCTTGCGATCATTCGACATTCTGCCGAATCGCGATGTCGATGGAGTTGCCGCCGGGACCGGGGAAGTCGCTCGGCATTGGCTGAAAACGCTGCCGAAACTGTGGGATTTCATCGGCTTCGAATCTGCGGCGGAACGGTCCATGGGGGCGTTATCTCCCACGTGGTATGCGCAGGAAGGGTACCTGGTTCATGCGTCGAGCGGCAGTGATTCCGATCTGGCGTTCGGGATTCCGCTGACGGGCACGTTCGAGTTCACGGTCGAATGCCGCGAGGGGGGCTGGTCGGAAGGACGCGTCGGCTACGGCGGCGCGGGGTGTCAAATTTATGCCTATCAGGATTCCGTGAATCTCGCCGGCAAGGGGAATTCCGGCTACGAGTCGAGCCCGAAGATGACCAACCTGCTCAACAAGGAACCGTGGAACCGGTACACGGTCCGCGTGGACGGCAAGACGGTGAAATACTTCGCGCACGGACAACCGGTCTTCGAAGATCAACCGGGAAGCGCGGCTCCGTGGTTGACCCTCGGCGGCACGGCGGGCTTCACGCCGACATACCGCAACCTGCGTATCACAGGCACGCCAATCATTCCGCGCGAAGTGGCTTTGCTCACCGACGAACGCCTGCGCGGATGGATCGCCAGCTTCTTTGGGGAATCAAAGCCGGATTCGCTGCGCACGCGAAAATACATCCAGGTGAAAGTGGAGCGGAACGGGCAGACGCTGAATTATATCGTGGAAGACGACGGCACGATGGAAGGCGAACCGGCCCAGGTGGGAGTCGCGCAAACCGATTGGACTTTCACCGCAGGTGAACTGCGGTCCGAACGCCGCAGCGATTTTTTCGGCGACGCGATTCCCTCATGGCTTTCCTATCAGCGACCGCTCCGGGATGGGGAAACACTCCGCTTCGAATTCTGGCATCAACCCGGCAGCACCACGGCGCAGCCGACGTTCGGTGACACGGTCTACGCCTTCGCCGAGGGAAAACCACAAGGGACATTATCCCCCACCGACAAACTCGCGCGCCGCAATTGTCCCGGCGAATGCCAAACGGGATGGAACGCGGTGGCGCTGTCCCTGCGGGGGGATCATCTCGCGATTGAACTGAATGGGAAGGAAGTTTTATCGGAGCAGATCGACCCCACGAATTCACGACGATTCGGCTTCTTTCACAATGCCGCGACTTCGAATCTCCGTATTCGGAATGTCGTCCTGTCCGGCGATTGGCCCAAAGAGTTTGATGCGGCCACACGGGCAGCGATCGAATCGCCGGAAGCGGTCCAGAAACTCGCGAATTCGCGGTTTCTGACGTATATGTTGAATGAAGCGTACATCTCGGACAACGCTTTCGAAGTGGCGCGGCAAGCCGTGAAGCTCGACGCGGAAGCGCGTTACCAATTCTTGCAGCGCTGGGTGATTCCGAATGAATCGCACGATCTGATGCGCACTGCGGGAGCATTTACGCCCACGCATCCGGTGCCCCCTTCACAGCAGCAGAATCCTATCGATATGGCCATGCTGGAAGTTCGACAGGCGGTCGATCAACGGAGGGTGCAAACCGGTGGGAACTTCGTTTGCCCGGCAATCCTGCTGGTGCTCGCCGCGGCGGAACTGGATCGGCTGCCGGAACTGCGCAATCAGGTGGACGGGTTCGACCCTTCCAGTTCCGGCGAAATGGCCCGCAACCGGGCGGCGATGCTCGGCATGATCGATCTGCTGGAAGATCAGCCGGCGCAGGCCATCGAGCGGCTTCGCGAATGTCAGGCGTTGCTCATTCAACACAAAGACACGGCGATGTATTCGCGATGGGGCGACCTCGCGCTGGCAAGCATCGCCATTCAACATCCGGGTACTCGCGAAGCGGCTTTTGAACTGCTGACGTCCCTGCAAAGCAGTCAGCTTCAATCCGGTAACCAAGGCACCCCGGAATTCATGCGCTTCGTGCGGCAACTCCACGGGGAGTGCGTGTATCTCATGTACGGGGGCTCGTCGGAAGAATTCGGTACGCAGCCAAAAACGAAGCAATGGCGCAGCGTTGCACAACCCCGCGCCCGATCGCGCGGGACGGGATATCCCATTGCGGCCTTCGATGTCATCGCCGGGGAAATGGCACAGCGCGGCGGCCACGATTTCGACATGGCATATTACCAGTCACCGTTGCGTGGCAATTACGAGGTGACGTGCCGCATCTCGAATTTCGACTGGCGCGAAGCGCTGCTGATGGGAGCGGGCATTTCGAATGCGCTGCATTCCTCTCATGCAAAGGTGCGACTGACGCGGGCCATGAAAATGGTGCAGGAATTGCCGCTGGAGCAACCGATCGCCCCGCGCGTGCATCAGTGGAGCGATTACAAACTCGTGGTGAAAGACGGCCGGTATTCCAGTTTCGTGAATGGACAAAAACTCTACGAAGAAGACCTCCCCCCCGAACACGACCCGTGGCTGGCGGTGGCGGGTTGGGCCGGGCAGTCTTCGCGCGCGGTTCGCGACATTCGCATCACCGGGAAGCCGGTCATTCCCAAAGAACTGGATCTGCTGGGCTCCCCCGATTTGACCGGCTGGATGACCGATTACTACGCCATCGAATGGGGACAGGCTCCGTTTGAATGGAAGCTCGCCGAGGGTGAATTGACCTCGCCGCAAATGCTGGATGCGAACTCCAGCCGCGATCGACGCAAGGTGGAGAACATCATCCGCTATCATCGCCCGCTGCTCGAAGACGGCGCGATTGCCTACGAGTTTTACTATGACCCCGAAGTGAAACTGACGGCTCCCATTAGCAATCAGTATTCGTATCTCGGGCCCGAGGCACCGAAACGAACCATCAAGGGAAAAACCGTGGTTCATCCGGCCCTCGATCGGATGGTTTGCCTGTTGGAACCCGACGGCGTGAAGATTCACTGGCTGACCGACGGACGCTGGGACCGGACCGGCCTCACGGCGGATAATGTCGAGGAAACCGTAGCGAAGCCGTTACCTCTGAAAGCGGGGGACTGGAATGCCGTCGCGTTCCGTACGAAAGGGGACACGCTCACCGTGGAACTGAACGGAGAAGCGATCCTGACGCGGGCGATCGAACCGACCAATCTGCGGCACTTCGGCCTGTTTCATTATGCGAATGAATCGAACGTTCGCGTCCGGAATGTCCGCTATCAGGGGGACTGGCCGAAACAACTGCCGAGCGTGGCCAACCAGGATCTCGCGGCAGGCCCGCAGGCGCTCGCGGCGATTCCCGATGCCAATTTGCGGAGCGCGATCACCTGGGACTTCACGAAGTCCCAATTCAATCGCGATGAATTCCACTGGATCTGGGATTCAAACTCGGAAAAATATATCACCCCCACGAACGCCGGGCTGCGCTACACGATGCCGGCCGGTGAAACCAAGCCGCAAGTGGCGGGCATCACGCCGAAGATTCGCATCAGCGGCGATTTCATCGTCACGATGGAATACGAGAACCTGAAAACGGTCCCCGGTGAAGAAAGCTGGGGCGGCGGCATCGGCTTCAACGTGGCTCTCGATGGCTCCTACCAGGTCGGTATCGAACTGCGCGAGTGGAACAAGTCGGCCGCGAAAGTGACGAATGCCTCGCAAACCATTTACGTCTCCACGCGGCCGCACCTGTTTCTGAATGAAGCGATCAATGAATTCGCACCCGCGGGTCGACTGCGGCTGCAACGCAAGGGGGACGTGATCTATCACTTCATTGCCGCCCCCGGTTCCGAGGATTTCCGCTTACTCGCACAACGCCCGGTGGGAGGCAACGACATCGTTCGTGTCGGGGTCAGTGCAGACGCCAGCGATCAGGCCTGCGGTTCCACGTTCACTGTCAAAAGCTTGTCGATTCGCGCCACGAAAATCGAAAAGGGGAAATAGCAGCCCCTGCGTGAGCCGTTCGCGTGGTATGCCATTCGCAACATCTCCCCGGCACGTTGGCCGAACGGCGGCGGTGCATTTTTTCACAGCATCGCTGCGACGAACCACGGCAAAGTGGGAGTGAGTTCGCATCAGAAGAAGCCCGACGGACAGACGGAGTGCGCATTCCGGGAAGTTTGCGTGAATTCTCGCATTTGTGTCTGTCTTCTTCGCAGGCCGATGGGAATAATCAGCGCCGCGAGTTTGGATCGCAAAAAGTGTCCCCGGTTTTCGATTACAGGAGGTAGACAATGCCACGCGCGATGATCATGTTCATGTTGCTGTTCACAATGGCCGCAGGGAGTGCGGACGCCGGCGTCCGCGGGCGCGAATTCACCGGCACGATCAACGCCGTCGCGGGCAATTCCGCAGAAACCGTGCTCGATTTTGCCGCCATCGGCAATGCACGCTCGGAAGTCCAAAGCATCGGCGGAATCCCGAATGCGTACCCCGGCACGTACACCGAATTGGATTTCGGCATGGTCTCGTACTGGACCGGCACCTTCACCGGTGCCCCCACCTACGAAGTCAGCGGCTTTTGCTTCTTCAGCTTCGTCTCGACCTACCGGCTGACCAACAGCGGCGCCGCCGCCGCGTCCGGCTACGTGGTGCGATCGGGCATCGCGAACGTTGGACCATAGGCTCTGAAATGGAACTTCCTCTTCAACGGCGGATGACGACTTCGCTGCCGTTGACGAGGAAGTTGTAGACCTCGATCACATCGTCATTGTCGAGGCGAATGCACCCGCGCGACGCCGCTTTGCCGATCGATTGCGGCTCGATCGTGCCGTGGATGCCGTAACTGTTGCCGAGACTGATCCACCGTTCTCCGAGGGGATTGGCGGGATCGTCACCATCGAGCACCTTGCCATCCGGTGCGGTGTATTGCGGGTTCACCACCTTGTCGAGCACCGCATGCTTGCCGATGGGTGAAGCCCCGTCTTTGCCGACTCCCACGGCGTACTCTTTCACGTAGTACCCCTGGAGATTTACGGTCATGGAAAAACGCTCGAGCTCCACGACGGCAGAAAATGGCCCCCGAATCACCTTCAGCCGCTGACCCGCACGAATCCGTTTCGGATCGATTTGATTGAGCTGGGCGAGGTATTCCCACGAGAGTTTGTGCTGACTGGCAATCGTTTGCAGCCGGTCTCCCGCCCCTACGGCATGCGGTTCGATGAAGTGAGGCTGCGGACTGAAAAAGATGGCCTGGGCGGTGCGATTGAGCCGGTCCATGATTTCCGGCCGGCGATCGGGTTCGGCCCAATACAGCCGCGATAATTCCTTGTGCGCGGCGAGCCATTCCTCGCGCTCTACATGCGCATCGGCAGCGGACAGCGTCTCGACAAAACTCTTGTCCTTAGAAGTTCGGGCCGTCGGCTTGACCGTCGGGGCGGGTTGGTCGAACTGGGCCTGTCGAACGCCATTCTTTGAAACTTCTTCGATGTCGAGCTGCACGCGATGCGGCGGTTCGCGGTCGACCCGAGCACGCGCTTCCAGCAATTCGGCTTCCACACTGGGGATCGGCAAGCGGCGCGGCGGCGCATCGGCGACAACGGGCCGCGGTTCCGCCTGCGACTCGAACAGCGGCGGCTCGGTTTGCCGGGCCACCTCCGCGGAATTCGTCGTGGGGACATCCGCGTCCGGCGCATCGCTTTCGGCGGATTCGTGCAGAGAACCCGCAGGCGGGGGCAGAAATTCGACGGGCAACCAACCCTGTCGCAAACCGAGACCGAGTCCGGCACCGATCGCGAACACAGCCAACGTTAACAAGGCTTTGGTGGTGGCGCTGACCATGATAAAACCGCTCGGAAACCCCTGCTTCGCGCACGTCGATGGCTTTCGATGCCGGTCGCGTGCCCACATGGCGGCGGCTTGTAGCAGAAACCGCCGATTCTGGCGAGAGGACTTGGCGCACTTGGACGGATCGGCGGATACTGTCGCGGCCACGATCTCCTTGGGAAAGTCTCCGGACATGACTGAAATCCAACTGAATGCTGCCAATTCAATCGACACCGCCGCTTCATCCACGCCGCCGGAACCGCGCAACGCCACCATTGTCATCTTCGGGGCCTCCGGCGACCTGACCGCCCGGAAGCTGATGCCGGCGCTCTACGACCTGTGGCATTACGGTTATCTGACGGATACGGCGCCCATCGTCGGTGTCGCCCGGCGGCCAAAGACCGACGACGAGTTCCGGGCGGAAATCTACGAAGCCGTGAAATCGGAAGTGCGCTCGGGCCTGGTGACTCCCGAGAGGTGGGCGAAGTTCGCCAAACGACTGCACTACCACACGCTCGATATCTCCCAGATCGAGGGCTACCCCGGACTCGACGCCCGGCTTGAAGAACTCGAACTGACGTCCGGAACCAAAGGCAAACGCATCATCTACATGGCGACGTCACCGGATCTGTTCCTTCCGGCCGTCGAACATCTGCACCACACGCGGCTGATTCCCGGTCGGGGATCCAGCGAATGGTTGCGGGTCGTCTTCGAGAAGCCGTTCGGCCACGATCTCACCAGCGCGAAAGATTTGAACAACCAACTGCGGCGGCGGCTGCGGGAAGATCAGATTTACCGCATAGACCATTACCTCGGCAAAGATACCGTTCAGAACATCATGCTCTTCCGCTTCGGCAATGCGATTTTTGAACCGCTGCTGAATCGGAATCACGTCGAACAGGTGCAGATTACGGTTGCGGAATCCCAAGGCATGGAACGCGGCCGCGGCGGCTTCTACGATACCGCGGGAGCGCTGCGGGATGTGATGCAGAATCACGTGCTGCAACTCCTCAGCCTCATCGCGATGGACCCGCCGGCCCGGTTTGAGGCCGAGGACTTGCACGCGGAAAAACTCGGTGTGCTGAAAGCCCTTGCTCCGGGGCATCGCACGCAGATCGACAAATGGGCCATCCCGGGCCAATACACGGCGGCGGAAATCAAAGGCGAGAAGGTGCCGGGATATCTCGGTGAAGAACGGATCCCGCCCGATTCCCACACGGAAACGTTCGTGGCGATGAAAGTGCATGTCGACAACTGGCGATGGGCCGGCGTTCCGTTCTATCTGCGGACGGGCAAGCGGATGCCGACGCGGGTGACCGAGATCGCGATCCAGTTCAAGCTGCCGCCGCTGAATTTGTTCAGCACGGTGGAATGCGAAGGCGATATTTGCGATCTCGTCGAGGCAAAGCCGAACACGCTGGTGTTCCGGATTCAGCCGAGCGAGGGAATTTCCCTGTCGTTCTCGACAAAACGGCCGGGGATGCAATATCAGATTCTGCCCGTGACGATGGACTTCAGCTACGACAAGGCCTTCCGCGAGAAGCTGCCCGAAGCATACGAACGACTGCTGCTCGACGTGTTGCGGGGCGATTCGACGCTGTTCATGCGGAGTGACGAGTTGGAAGCCGCGTGGGAGTTTGTGACGCCGGTCCTCGATTTCTGGGAAAAGAACAAGACGGTGCCCGAGCCCTACGCCGCAGGGACATGGGGCCCGCAAGCGTCGCAGGAATTGACGCACTCCACGGGACATCGCTGGCGCAGTCCGGGTTGATAATGCTGCCACGCTTGCGTTTTGCGGATGCCAGTACTCGCGCAGTGTCATCCGCGAAGCGCAAGCGCGATTGCACCAATATCGACTCGCCCCTACAGTTCACGCTCTTTGGGGAATCTTTCGATGTATCGTTGCTGGTCCACCTTCTGCCTGTTGTCACGGTGCGTGACAGCCTTTGCTGCGGATGACTACAAACCCGGCGGCGCGATTCTGCCGGAATCGCTAAAATGGCTGTGGCGCGAATAAGCGGAAATCCCAAGTTCCAAACGCCAAATTCCAAACAAATATCAATTTCCAAAATCCAAGCTACAAAGGCAGATCACGATTACCATTCTGAGATAACCCCTCGGTCACTCTTTCCTCGTTTGGAACTTGGAATTTGGCCCTTGTTTGGAATTTGGATCTTGGAATTTGGAACTTCATTATTCCCCCGGAGCCACACCATGGACGACACGCTCCCGCTGACCCCGCCTGCCCCCAAAAAACGCTGGCTGTTCCCGCTCATCAAGTGGACGGCATTCGCGCTGGTGATGGCGTTTATCGGCCGACGCGGGATGGAATTGTGGCGTGATGCCCCCGCCGGAGCGTTGCAAATTCAATGGGCGTGGCTGGTGCCGGCGCTGTTGTTTTACTCGGTCGGCTGGTTGCCCGCGGTCGTCTTCTGGCAGGCGATGCTGCGCGGGTGCGGACAGAAAGCGCCGTGGTATGACGCCATCCGGGCATACTACTTCGGTCATCTCGGCAAGTACGTGCCGGGCAAAGCCGCGGTGCTGGTGATTCGCGCCGGCATGATGAAGCAAGTCGGCGTGCATCCGGGCGTCGCGGGCATCACGGCGGTGTATGAAACACTGACCACCATGGGAGCCGGGGCCGCGATTGCCGTCGCCCTCGCCCCATTCGCCACCAGCGCCACGATGTGGGAAAACCTTCCCGCGTGGTTACAACCGCTGCGCACACAGCATTACTTGCTGCCCACGATTGTCCTCGTGGCGACCCTCGCGGCACTTCCGGTGCTGTCCCGCATTTTCACGATGCTTGCGGCAAAAATGGCCCCGCGCGATCTGCAAGCCGGCGCGCCACCGGTGAGCATTTCCACGCGGATGTTGTTCGAAGGACTCATCATCGTCTCGTTCGGCTGGGTGCTCTTCTCACTGAGTCTCGGCTGTGTCATGAAAGCCCTCGGCGCGTCATTCACGCTCGCCGACTTCCCCGTCTGGATGTCTGCCACCACGCTCAGCACCGTCGGCGGCTTCGTGGTATTGATCGCGCCCGGCGGTCTTGGCGTCCGCGAAATGCTGCAAACCGAAGTGCTTCAATCCCAGCCCCACATCACGGCGGCACAAGCCTTCCTGGCCTCCTGGTTATTGCGGGCGGTCTGGATGGCCGGTGAGGTCGTCACCTCCCTTGTGTTGCTGTGGAAACCCAAGAGGGCGACGATCGCGAACACGGTCGATACCGTTGTCCGCTCGAAAATTGCCGCTTAATTACGGCATTCGGCGCTGCATCGGCATCGATCCACGACCTTTCATAACGCTTTCTGTCAGCAGCTTGTCCCCTGTCGATTTTGTAACTGTCGGCCGCCACCGAATTGACCCAGGGTCGGCCGCGTCTTACGATTGGAGGCAGAAATCGGGCCTTGACGAAAATGCGAAATGAAGGGGGGACTTCCATGCGAATCGGACTCATCTGTGCAGCGCTGATGCTCGCCGCCACAACATTCTCGGCGACCACTCAAGCGGCTGATTTGGCGACGAATCAGCAAATTCTGCTACAAGCTTCAGAACCATTGGCCACATCGGCCACCAGTTTTCATCGCTGGTATGGCGGCGGCTGGGGTTACGGCGGCGGTTACTACCGCTCGTACTGGGGCGGCTACCGGGGCTATGGCTATTACCGCCCCTCGCTCTACTCCGGCTACGGTGGTTACGGTGCCTACCGTCCGTATTACGGCGGATATGGATACTCGCCCTATTACAGTTACCGGCCGTACTACGGCTATTCGAGCTACTCTAATTACCGTCCGTACTATGGTTACGGGTATGGATATCGCCCGTATTACGCCTCGTATGGGTATCGTGGCTATAGCCCGTACTACTCCTCATACAGCTATGCCGCACCGACGTATGTTTCCAGCTATCCGGTGGTGACGTCGTCGTATGTCTACCCGTCGTCGGCCTACGTGAATTACAACAATTACGTGGCCCCGGCGTCTTATTCTTACCCCGTCTACAGTCAGGGCTACTACTCCAGCGGCTCCCCGTACTATGGCGGCGCGTCGTACGGCTACCCGGCATACGGCAGCGGGAGCCTTTACATCGGCTTCTAACCGCCGTTGCGAAGGAATGCAGATCGCAATTTTCACGCCCGCGGCTGTTCGCAGCCGCGGGCGTCGTCATTGGTAACGTGGTGACGTCCGGATGCGATCGCCTCGGCGCGGCAAAATCGGGCGGCCGAGCGTATACTGGAATGGTCTCTGTGTGGCTTCACGCAAGGGAAGACCGGATGGCAAGACAGTACGTGATGTCGGTGATGGCGGTGAATCGCGTGGGGATTCTCGCTGCGCTGGGCACGGCTTTGGACGAACTCCGCGGCAGCTTTGTCGACGTGAGCCAGGCGGTGATGCGACAGTATTTCACGATGATCATCGCCGTCGAATTTCCGGACGAGCGCGACCCGGCCGTCATCGTGGAGCACATCCAGGCGGTCTGTCGCCCCTTTGGTGGCGTCGTCACGCTGAAGGATCCCGAGGAAGATGCTGCGATGGGCCTGAGCCCGCTGGAGGCCGCCGCGGACGACGACACGATTGAGTATCTGCTGCGCATTTCCGGGAATGATCGCCCCGGGGTCTTGCGGCGTGTCGCCCATCGTCTCGCCCAGGACGGAATCGATGTCGTCGATCTTTATGGCGTGCGACACGACGAAGACAACACCTTTGTGACCTGCCTGCAACTCGCCGTCCCCAAAGGGGTGAACGTGGCCTTCCTGCAGAAAGATTTGAGTCTCATGTTTGGTGAGGACGCACTCACCGTCGGTCTGTTCCACGATCACGTCCTCCAGGCGATTTCGCAACCAGAACCACAACCGGTCTTACGAACCCGAAGTGCATAACTTCTGCCTCGTAGTGTTTGTCTATTTTTTAGATGATTGTCGATAAGAACTCTGTGTGAGTTTTCAGCAATGCCGCGACGGCGCGTTTCTTTTCTCGATCCGAACACGGCCACGTTGCCGCCGCTGGAAGTGCGGACGGTGACGCTCGGGATCAATGCGGCCGATTTAGCGGATCGCAGCCTGAACCGTCTGTGCGAAGGGTTGTATCAACGCATCCTGCAAAAAGCGCAGCCGTTCGTGCAATTGTGCGAAACCGTATCCGCCGAGTATGGCGTACCGATTCTTCAACGACGGGTGTGCGTTTCACCGATCGATCGCCTGGCGGAAGGGCACAATGCGGACGATGTGCTCCACATCGCGAAGACACTGGACGGCGCGGCGGGACACGTGCGGATCGACCAGATTGCCGGATTCCTCGTCCGTGTGCAAAACGGGATGTCGCGCGGGGCGCGGCTGATGATCGAATCGCTGCCGAGTGTGCTTGCCCACACCGATCGCGTGCAGGCGGCCGTGGAAGCGGCGGGAAGTGCTTCGGGAATCAACATTGATGCGGTCGAACTCCTCGGGCGGATCATCCAGGAAACGGCGAAAGCGACCGCCGACCGGGATGGAATCGGCGCGGCAAAACTTTCGGTGCTGGCCAATCTTCCGACGGAAGGGCCCCCGCTTTCGGGTGCTCTCGTGGGCGAAGGCTGGGGCGATCTCGTGGTTCACGTCAGCATGAGTGCGATGGGCCCCATTCGTCACACGCTGGAGCAGCGTCTGGCAAAAGATCCCCAAGCTTCGCTGCCGACATTGGCGGGTGACATTAAAGCGGCGGCGTTCCAATCCGCGCGGGTGGCCGAGTTGATCGGCCGGGAAATTGCGCAACGGGTGGGTGCCGAATTCGGCCGCGTGGACGTCTCGCTGGCCCCCACGATTCGCCCCGGCCAAACGATTGCAGAATTATTGCACGTGCTTGGGGTGTCCGCGTTCGGCAGTCCGGGAACGGCCACCGCGCTATCCATGATTTACGGCGCGATTCGCTCCGCGGGCGGGTTTGCCTCGACGGATGCGGCGGCGGAAGCGAACGTGCTGTTGCCGGTCTTGCGGGACGCCGGACTGGTTTCGGCCACGGAGGCGGGCTCGTTGTCGCTGGAATATCTGGAACAGCTTTCCGCGGTCGGTGGGTTAGGGCTCGACTTGATCCCCGTTCCCGGCGATACCGATCCGCAAACGCTGTCGTCGTTGATTTCCGATCAACTCGCAATGGCGGTGGTGACCCGTCGCCCCACCGTCGTTCGGCTGATACCGGTGCCCGGCAAACAGGCCGGTGATCGCGTGACGTTTGGCCGCGATCTCGGCGACGCGGTGGTGTTGCGGGTCCCGCAAGCGGCGTCATCGACGTTCCTGAATCGCGGCGGTCGGATCCCGGGCGTGCGGTGATCAGAACGCAGAGACCCACGGTTTATACGCCTTCCAGGAATCCTCCGCGCGTTTTGAAACGTACCGCTCATCACGCGGAGCGTGATGGCCACCATAGTAGCCATCACGCTCCGCGTGATGAGCGGATTCCACACAACGCGCTGTTCATTGTGAGGATCGGCATTAGAATCCGTGGGCTTCTGGGGTGAAAACGAAAAATCGGCCCCCGGCGACACACATCGCCGAGGACCGATTCCGCCAGAAAGGTTCGAGGGAGGTGGATGCGACCAACGCGGATCGATCGCACCAGAGTCCCCTTCTGTATCGCTTAGTTGTGCGTAGACTGGCCCACTTCACCCGAAGCGAGCGTGTCGCAGACGACATCGTTGGCCGAATCGCAGAAGTCGACATAATCGCCGAAGGTGCTTCCGCCCGTATCACCGAGGTGGCCGCTCAGGCCGCGGTAGCAGAAGCTCTGGTTAACGGCACCGAAGGCCGAGCCGACATCTTCCAGTTCCTGGTTGATCCCGTGGGACAATTCGGAGAGCCCCACGACCATCCCGAGGACCACAATCGTGGCGACGAGGACGAGTTCGGAAGAGACGACGAAACCGGCGTCATCTTTCCACAGTTTGCAGGTCAACGTTTTCATGAATCAATTCCTCACGTGCAAGTTGGGTGCGAAGTCAAAATCGGCATGGGTTCGGGTCGCGTCGGCAAGCCGTGGTGGTGACACGGCTTGCCGGGGTGTTCGCGGTGGTCAGTGTTGCCGTTCGCGGTGAGGGTGCATCACGGCGAACGGCGTAGCGGAGAGTGTTCGGAGCGAGGTTTGCGTCAGAGCTTAGTTTTCGCCCTGCACGTCGCCAGCGACGATATCGCAGTAGTTGTCGCAGAAGTCCGGGACGTCGTAGAAGCTGCTGCCACTGGCCGAGCCTTTGTGACCCGTGGTGCCGTGGACCTGGTAGGACTGATTCAGATTCCCGAAGGCCGAGCCGACGTCTTCGAGTTCGTTGTTGATATTGATGGCGACTTCCGAGAGACCGACGATCATGGCGAGGATGGCGATGGTAGCGACGAGGACGAGTTCGGCAGAGACGATGAAACCAGCTTCGTCACGGTTCAACTTGGCGAGAATGTTCATCAACATGGCGGCGATTCCTTCAAGGCGGTTAAGTGTGTCCTGCGGTTGTTTGTTGTGTTGTGTGTGTCGCAGGATGTGAGGATGTAAAGCAGGTTGAATGCCAATCGCGCGGCGGCGTTCATTTTCCTTGACGAAATGGCTGGCGCAATCGACGTAACGTCAATTGCATGAAGCGGTAATCGCGATGAAAGAAAATTTTGACGTCCGCTGCGGCACGGCGAATGAGGCCCCGGCAGTGTGTTGACCAATCGCCACAGGGAATGCGGTCAGCGCGAGTGAAAATCGAGTAATCACCTTGTCGCGAAAGGGTTAGGAGCGCACCCGCGAAATGATGCCGTGTTGCCGATTCACCACACCGTCTCGCGAACGTGATGGGTGCTGCTCTCGCTCTGGAAGAAACGAGCGGGTACAACGGATGACGTGCCGCAGGGAATGGCACGAGGATGCAGCTCGATGTCGTACCGGACAATCAAACGTCTGCTGGGAGAAACCAGCCTCGAACGGAAGTGCCGCTTCCTGTTCGGCAGCGGTCTGCTCACGCTCATCACCGGCAGCTTCTACTTCTATGCCCGTCAGACGACCGAACTCGTTTACTCGCAGAACCGCGTCACGGCTCAATTGCTCGTCGCCCCGGTCATTCTGGAAAAGCATTGGGAATGGTCGGAGCGGGGTCAGGAATTCGGCTTCGCCGGCCGTGTCTCCGAAATGGCGACGGAACTGAAGCCCGACGATCTGAAGGAATACAGTTGGGCGATGATGGGAGTTGACGCCGAGGACAAATCGCCGAGCAAGTTTCATGATCTTGAAGAACATCTCGCCTTCCACGATATCGAACGCGGCAAGCGCGAAGTCGTTCGCATTCTGCGCAACAAGAAACAACACGAGTATCAGTATTTCGGCGGCGTGTATGCTTCGGAATCCTGCATCGGATGTCATCAGCAGCGTCACTCGAAAGACAAGCCGTCCCTGAAGGCGGGCGACCTCATCGGCATGGTGAAAATCTCCTTTCCCATGGAGAAGACCCAGCGCGATCTCGCGTGGAACAATGCCATTCTGCTGGCGACGGCGATCGTCACCGCGTTTCTGGCCATGCTCGCCGCGTATGCCATCGTGCGCTATGTGATCGTCAAGCCGGTGCTGCATTTGAAAGAAGTGAGCGATAACATCGCCCGCGGGGCACTCGATCAGCGAGCCGACATCCGCACGGGAGATGAATTCGAGGAACTGAGTCACGCCTTCAATCGCATGCTGCGCCACCTCGTCACCGTGCAGGAAGAACTGCAGGCCTTGAATCACGGTTACGAAACCAAGAACGACGAACTCGCGCAGGCCAACTTGCGATTGTACGAACTCAACAATTTGAAGAACGACTTCCTGGCGACGATGAGTCATGAACTTCGCACGCCGCTGAATTCGATCCTCGGCTTCAGCGATGTTCTCGATGGCTCGCAGAACCTGACGGACAAACAGAAACGCTACGTCAATCACATCCAGACGTCGGGCAAAACATTACTCAGTCTCATCAACGACGTCCTCGATCTGGCCAAGATCGAAAGCGGCAAGATGGAGCGGCATCCGCAGGAATTTTCGATTCAGGATCTCATCGAGCGCATGGTCAGCACGATGTTGCCCCTGGCGGAGCGCAAGAATCTCGATCTCGGCTGGGATGTCGATCCGCGAGTGCCGGTCTTGTGGCAGGACCCCGGCAAACTCCAGCAGATTCTGAGCAATCTCCTGTCGAATGCGATCAAGTTCACGCCGGATGGCGGCCGCATCCGGGTGTATGTGGAACTGCGCGATCCCGTGACGTTGGCCATCGTTGTCGAAGACACCGGGGTCGGCATTCCGCTCGAAGAACAGGAACGGATCTTCGAGAAATTCCGCCAGGGAAAAACGCTGCCCGGCAAACGCGATACACTCACGCGCGAATATGAGGGAACGGGGCTCGGACTGTCGATCGTTCGCGAACTGGCGAAGTTACTCGGCGGCGATGTACACCTCCTCAGCGAATTCGGCAAAGGGAGCGTGTTCACCGTGACGATTCCCGTCCGCATCGACGTGAATCTGGAATCCCCCTCCGCCGTGCATACCCGCATCAACCACGATCCCGTCGTCGCCGTTCCCACCGCCGCGATGGTTTAATGGGGACACTGTCCCGATTCGGTACTCGTCTGTGCGCCCCCGATGGCGTATACTTTTGGTGACAGAGCCGTTTCTCCCGCTTTTGGATCGCATCCATGCGCACTGGTAATCCGACGTTAAACGCTGAAACGTTCGTTCCATACGAGTCTACCGCGACGGCGGCAACGAATGTGATGACCGTGCAGGGGACGGCGACGAAAACGCTGATCCTGCTTGGGCTGTGCGTTGGCTCGGCGAGTTGGACGTGGTCGATGGTGCTCGCCACTCCGCAAGCCGCCATGCCCTGGATCATGGGCGGCGCGATCGGCGGTTTCGTGCTGGCACTCATCACCAGCTTCTATCCCCGCGGGGCCTCCATCACCGGGCCGCTGTATGCCCTCGCCGAAGGTTTGTTCCTCGGCGGCTTGACGGCGATGATCAACGCCCGCTACCCCGGCATCGCACTCCAGGCCGTCGGGCTCACCTTCGGTACCATGTTCGCGCTGTTGATGGCCTATCAAACGGGGCTGATCAAAGCCACCGAAAATTTCAAACTCGGTGTCTTCGCCGCGACCGGCGGGATTGCACTCCTGTATATGACATCGATGGTGCTGGGGTTCTTCTCGATTCGAGTGCCCTTCATTCATGAAGCCGGCATCATCGGTATCGGTTTCAGCGCGTTCGTGGTGATCATCGCCGCGCTGAACCTGGTGCTCGATTTCGACTTCATCGAAGCCGCCGCGGCCCGGGGGACACCGAAGTACATGGAATGGTACGCCGCGTTCGGTTTGATGGTGACGCTGGTGTGGCTCTACGTCGAAATCCTGCGGCTGCTCGCGAAGCTCCGCAGTAGTGAACGTTGACATCGGCCGTATCGCCCCGAACGTGACAACCGCGTGATTGTTGCCGGTTGGAAATCCAGATACGATTTTAACCCCACAGCGTGGTTCCACTTCTGCATTCAAAAACCATCAACGATTTCCAGCATGAATCTCGAACTCAACGACCTCGCATCGCAATTGATTGAAGACGTTTCGGAGAACCCCGAAGATCTTCGCATCGGGGCTCAGGAACTCGGCGGCAGCGGATTACTGCTCGACTTTGGTGTCGAAACCGAGGGGGGGCTCGAAGCCGGGGCGATGCTCGCTTCGATCACCATGTCCGGACTAGCGGACATCAGTACGGTTTACGGGACACTGGGAAATCATCATTGGCCGCACGTCGCGGTGCAGACCGATTATCCCGTTGCCGCGTGCCTGTTCAGTCAGTATGCCGGTTGGCAGATCAGCGTCGGCAAATACTTCGCGATGGGGTCCGGTCCCATGCGGGCTGCGTACGGGAAGGAGCAGCTCTTCGACAAGTTGTGGTACAAGGAGGACGCCGCGCAAGTCGTCGGGGTTTTGGAATCGGCCAAGTTGCCCGGCCGCGATGTGTTCGAGTACATCGCCGAACAAGCCCGCGTGACCCCCGCCGATGTGATCCTTGCCGTCGCGCCCACGTCGAGCATCGCCGGAAACTATCAGGTGCTCGCCCGGTCCATCGAAACGGCGATGCACAAGTTGTACGAACTCGGTTTCGACGTCAACCGCGTCCGTAGCGGTTACGGCGTGGCGCCGTTGGCTCCCGTGGCCAAGAACGATCTCGAAGGAATCGGCCGCACCAACGATGCGATTCTCTACGGCGGCCGCGTCACGCTGCTGGTCAACGGCGACGACGAATCGCTGGCGGAGATCGCCCCGAAAGTGCCGTCGCAGTCTTCGGCGATGTTCGGCAAGCCATTTCTGGAAGTCTTCGAAGCCGCCGGTCGCGACTTCTACAAGATCGACAAAATGCTCTTCAGCCCCGCGGAGATCATTCTCCACAACGTCGACACCGGCCGCGTCCACATCGCCGGCGGCGTCCGGCCCGATATCCTTTGTCGCTCCTTCGGAATTGCGTGAGCTTGTAGGGTTTGCCGAGTCTTCGAGGCGAACCCATTTCAGCGGCCCCAAAACGCTAAGTTCCAAAATCCAAGTTCCAAACAAGGGCCAAATTCCAAATTCCAACGAGGAGACTGAACGCCGTTTCCAGCAGTAGCCGGCCGTCTCCTCGTTTGGAATTTGGGACTTTGAATTTGTTTGGAACTTGGATTTTGGAACTTGGAATTTCCTCATCAAGTCGATGACCCAATCCCCCAAGGTTTCCCCGTGCGTTTCGCCATTCTTGCCAGCGAAAACAGTTGGTACTACCGCGATCTCGCGCGGGCGATGGGAGACCGCGGCCATCACGTCGAACGCTGGGATTTCCCGCTGCTCACGGGTATGGTCCGTACCGGCCGCGAAGATTTTTCGACGGGCGATGTGAATGCGATGGCGGTCGATGCCATCATCGTCCGCACGATGCCGCCGGGGTCGCTGGAGCAGGTCGTCGTCCGCATGGACTGGCTCGCGCGGCTCGAAGCGCACGGCGCGCGAATCATCAATTCGCCGAAGTCGCTGGAATGTGCGGTCGACAAGTATCTCACTACGGCACGGTTGGCTGCCGCGGGTTTGCCCGTGCCCGATACCATCGTGTGTGAATCGCCCGAGATTGCACTCGTCGCGCTGGACCAACTCGGCGGTGATGTAGTGGTGAAACCATTGTTCGGTGCGGAAGGCCGCGGCATTGTCAGGGTGAGCGATCCGGATATCGGCCAGCGCGTGTTCTTCACGCTGTCGCGGATGCAGTCGGTGCTGTATCTGCAGCGTTACATCAATCACGGCGGCAGTGATATCCGCATTCTCGTTCTCGATGGCAAAGTCCTCGGCGGCATGCGGCGCATTTCGCCAAACGATTTCCGCACTAATGTGTCGCGGCAGGCGCATGCGGAACCGCATCAGCCGACCGATCAGGAATGCGACTGGGCGCTGCGGGCCGTCGCCGCCACGGGGGCCATCTTTGCCGGCGTGGATATTCTGTACAATGAAATCGGTCAAGGCTATGTGATCGAAGTCAACGCGGTCCCCGGCTGGAAGGCATTCGCTCGAGCGAACCAGATCGACATCGCGGATGTTTTTGTGCGTTGGTTGGCACGTTAACAAGCCCGAAGCGCGAGCGCCGGGTTTTTCGGGTGAAAGAAGAACCCGGCGCTCGCGCTTCGGGCTCGTTCGGGTGATGATTCCGTCACAACATTCGTCACGCTAAACTTCAGCCTTATTCAAATTGAAAGTGACGAACATGGCCATCGACCCACGATTGATCCGCATCCTGGCGATTCATGCGCATCCGGATGATGTTGAAATCCAGTGTGCGGGGACGTTGTTGCGGATGAAGCAACTCGGCTGTCCCATCACCATCGCGACCATGACACCCGGCGATTTGGGGAGTGCCGAACTCCCGCCCGATGAAATTGCCGCGGTGCGACGGGCCGAAGCGAAACGGGCTGCGGATTTGATCGGGGCCGATTACGTCTGTCTCGAATTCCGCGATCTGTCGATCGTGCATGATGATGATAGTCGGCGGCGTGTGACAGAAGCGGTTCGCAAGGCCCGGCCGCACATTGTGATGACTGCGCCGCCCGTCGACTATATGGCCGACCACGAAATCACCAGTCGGCTGGTGCGTGATGCGTGTTTCAATGCGTCCGTGCCGCACTATGCCACGCGGCAATGGGACCCGGCCGCGCCGACGTCGGCCATCCCGCATCTGTATTATGTGGATGCGATTGAAGGGGTGGATTACTACGGCAACCCGCAAACGCCGGGGTTGATTGTCGATATCTCGACCACGATCGAAACCAAGCTGGCGATGCTCGCCTGCCATGCGAGCCAGCGCGACTGGCTCCGTCGGCAGCACGGTTTGGACGAATACCTCGATGGCACCCGCCGGTGGTCCGCCGCACGGGGGCAACAGCTCGGCGTCGCCTACGGTGAGGGTTTCTGTCAACACCGCGGGCATTCTTACCCGCACGATGATTTGCTCGCGGAACTTCTCCAGAGTTGAGGGTTGAGAGTCGAAGGTTGAGGGTCTGAGAGTTTCTCTTTTCTGGCCCTCAACCGTCGACCATCAACCCTCAACCTCCGACTTCCAACATCGTCTGGCTTCAACTCACTGGGGCGGATACCATATTTATCATCCATCTTCTTCCGTTCCCGGACCGATCCCATGGCGTTCTTCCCCACTCCGGAGTTCACGCGGCGCGACTGGTTGCGTCTTGGTGCGCTCTCGCCATTGGGATTGACGACCGCTCATCTCGCCGCCGCGACCGCACCGCCGGGACGCAAGATCGCGGAACGTTGCCTGCTGATTTTCATGGATGGCGGCCCCTCTCACATTGATTTGTGGGACGTGAAGCCGAAAGCCCCGGCCAACATTCGGGGCGAGTTCGGCATCATTCAGACCTCGCATCCCGAGTTGCCGTTCACGGAATTGCTGCCGGGATTATCGCGGCACGCTCACCGCTTCGCCGTCGTCCGTTCGGTGACGCATGCGATCAACGATCACAACGCGGGGAGTTATTACGCGCTGACCGGGCGGTATCCGATTGAGAGTGGGCAACTCGTGGTGAACTCGGGTCCGGAGAATTTTCCGCCCGTGGGGGCCGTGCTGGCGAAGCTGCGACCATCGCATGGAGCGATGCCCGACTTCCTGCATATCGCCGAAAAGCAATTTAATAATGGGTCCGACCTGCCGGGCCAGACCGCGGGGTTCCTCGGTGCGGCGTACGATCCCTTCGTGACCGGCGATCCCAGCCTGCCGGGATACTCGCCGCCGGGGTTTGCTCCGTTGGCTCAATCCTCACAGGCCCGGTTGCAGCAACGTCACGATCTGATGCAGCGCATCGGCACGGCCCATCCGGTCGACACGCTCGCAGCCGAGCGGATGACGCTGTTTCAACAACAGGCCGTCGATCTGCTCGCGTCGCCCACGGTGCGGACGGCGTTCGACCTGTCGCGCGAACCGGCGTCACTCCGCGAAAAATACGGCGTCGATCCGGGCAGCGACCGCTCCATCGAGGCACGAAAATTTGGCGGTTTGCCGCATCTCGGACAATCGGCGTTGCTCGCGCGACGGATGCTCGAAGCCGGCGTGAAACTCGTCACCATGATGACCGGCCGGCGGATCGATCAGGCATGGGATACCCATCGCGACCACTTCAAACTCATGCGGCGCGCATTAGGTCCGCCATTTGACCGGGCGGTGTCGGCACTGCTCGATGACCTCGCCGACCGCGGATTATTAGACGATACGCTCGTGGTGATCATGGGCGAATTCGGTCGCACGCCGAAAGTGGGGATGGTCACCTCGGGGGCCGGAGCGACAGCAGACGGCCGCGATCATTGGCCGTACTGTTATTCAGTCCTGATGGCGGGAGCCGGTGTGCAAGCCGGGGCGTTATACGGGGCGTCCGATCGCGACGGGGGTTATCCACTGCGCGACGCGGTCAGCCCGGCGGATATCACGGCAACCATTTACGCCGCGTTGGGAATCGAGCCGAACACCGAGATTCACGATCGCCAGGGCCGACCGTATGTGGTGTCGAGCGGAAAGCCGATTGAGGCGGTGCTGGCATAACAAAAATCGTTCAATGCAGTGCAAAGTGACAAATGCAAAGTGAAAAGTGCAAAGTGAGCAGAGCGGACACGGTGCGGAGTGATGCGCATCGCCTTCCCCATTTTGCACTTTGCATTTTTCAATTTGCACTTTGCACTCTCCTGCTCGCCCCCACCGCGGCCCGGGCCGATGACTTCACCATCCGGCTCGACAACGGCGAGACGACGACATTGACCGCGCGGTTTGCCGGGGAAGGCCGTAAGGCAACGGCGCTCGAAATGCCCGATGGCGGCTGGAAGCTCATTCCGTCGGAACGCATTCATCAGCGGAAAGCCGGCCCCGATCCCAAACCGCTGACGCACGAAGAACTCCTCGCGCAGATCAACGACGAATTCAGCGCCACGCGGACCATCACCAACATCGACAAGCCGTTCGTCATCGTCCTGGTCCGGGCGCGGCCGGGGGCACTCGACCCCACCGTGGAAAAACGATATCAACTGGTCGTGAAGAAGGCGGGCACATTCTTCAAGGGCATGCAGACCAGCTTTCTCGAATTCGTCAAGCAGGCCCGCATTGAAACCCAGGCGGTGAAGTATCCCCTGGCGGCGCTCATCTTCGAATCGGATCGTCACTTCGATGCGTACACAGCGCGGGTCACTGAAGACCAGGGCGGCCTGTCCTCGCCGAACATCGCGGCATTCTATGATCTGCAAACCAATCGCCTGGTGATCCGCTTAAGTGAATGCACCACGTTCGATACGCCGCTGCATGAAGCCGTTCATCAGCAGGTTTACAACCGCGGGATTCTGCAACGCTTCGCTCCCGTTCCGTCCTGGTTCAACGAAGGGATGGCGACCGGCTTTGAGGGGGACGGCGAACGTGTGCGCAGCGGGCCGAAATCGATTAGCGACCGTTACGGCCGGATGGCTCTCCGGGCCCGCGTGGTCACGTGGCAGGAAATCGTGGCGCGCGATGAACCGTTTCAAGGCGATGTTCTCGCCGCGGAAGCCTATGGACACGCCTGGGGATTGCACTGGTTGCTGGTGACGAAATACCGGGCGGAATACAACAACCTCGTCAAGCATTATGCCGCCAAGAAACCGCTGGAGATGGACCGCCCCGATGAGCGCGTCGCGGAGTTCGAGAAGATCGTCGGCAAGACGGTGAACGAGCTGCAGCGCGAGTTTCAGATGGAACTGCCGCGCGCAATGGCCCGGCGGAAGAATTAAAAAGTGTTTAGCCGCGACCCGCCAGGGGAGCGCTGCGTGGAACGTGCAACCCGCAGCGCTCCTCTCCGCGGACTCCGAGTCGCGGCTCAACATCGCGTCATTACGCATACAACGGCGTGATAATCTGCCCGGTCGTCATCGGAAATAAACGGCCGGCTTTATCGGTGAAGTGCGAATCGGGATCGAGTCCCAGCGCCGAAAACATCGTCGCCGTGAGATCCCACGGGCCCCAGCTTTCCGTCGCGGGGTATGCTCCACGGCGATCCGAAGCCCCGATCACTTGCCCCGGCTGTACGCCCGCCCCGGCAGCGATCACCGAATAGCACGCCGCCCAATGCTTGCGGCCGGGCGATTCCCCCGCGAAGTTTTTCTCGAGCGCGACCAATGGCGCTCGACCGAATTCACCGGCACACACCACCAGCGTGCGGTCCATCAACCCGCGGCTGTCGAGATCGTCGAGCAACGTGGAAAAGCTCTGATCGAATCGTGGCAGCAACCGATTCTTCAATGCGTCAAAAATGTCGTTGTGCGTGTCCCAGCCGTATTCCTCGGTGTCATCCGGCGCAAGATCTTGCCCGCGGCCGGTGTGATTCCAGAAGAGTGTGATCCAGGGAACCTCGGCTTCCACCAAACGCCGGGCCAGCAGACACGCTTGTCCGGAACGGTTACGTCCATATCGCTCGCGCAGCGCTACTGGTTCGCGTTCAAGGTCGAACGCATGTTGCACCGACGGCCGATCGAGGAGATCAAACGCGCGGTCATACAAGACATGATGCCGCTGGGTGGCAATCGAATCTGTGTGGGCTGGTCGTTCCATCTGTTGCAGCAAACGCGCACGCTCATTCCGCCGGGCGACATCCAACCGCGGCAGTGGTGAAAGCCCCGGCAAGGTGGTGTCGGTGGCGGTCACATCTCCCAGAAGCATCGGATCAAAATCGGGTCCGAGAAACCCGGAGTTCTGACCCGCGCCGATGTTGATGGGGATCTGTGCCGGGCCGTTGAGATGGATCGCGGTTTCGATCGTGTCCTGTGTTGGTCGCACCCGTTTCACCACCGCACTCATGGTGGGCCAATCGGTCGCAGCGGGTAAAGGATTGCCCGATCGCCGGGCGTGATACTGCCCCGTCAACGTGAGGTACAACGCCGAACCGTGATCGAGGTCTTCGTGCGACATCGACCGAATGACGGCGAACTTGTGGGCGCGCTGCGACAATCGCGGGAGATGCTCGGAGAACTGTGTTCCCGCAACCGACGTCGAAATTGCCGAGAAATCCCCCCGGACTTCGCGCGGTGCAAGCGGCTTTGGATCCCACGTTTCGAGTTGGCTCTGCCCGCCGTTCGCCACGACGAACAGCACCGTTTTGGCCCGCGGGGCAGACGTCGTCGCCATCGATGCTTGCGCGGACGTTAAGCCGCCCAGAAACAAACCGGACGTCTGCGCCCACCAGCGGCGGCGATTCGCTCGATCACAGAATGAATATGTGTGCATGACCGCGCCACCAACACCGGTCGATGTTTCACCACGGCCGTTTCAGACGAGCGTCATTCCGGCAACGGCGGCAACCACGAACAATAGTACAACGCTTTCGGCACACTGGCTTCCATCACTGCGCGCCAGCGATCGGTTGCGGGGGACTTCGCCGTCGCACCGAGCAGGACGTCCACCAGCGTGATGGGGTGCGTGTAAGTCACCACGCGTATGGCTTTCAGGTTGAGTTTGCCCTTCAGCGCTTCGAGCGATTCCTCTTCGTACCCGATCTCGTCGATCAAGCCTTTCGCCTTGGCATCCTTCGCGGTGAAGACTTCGCCGGTCGCAACCGCCATCACCTGATCGGCATTCATCGTCTCGCGATTGGTATCGATGATTTCGCGAAACTGGTCGAACGCCTGACCGATGATGTTGTCCCACACTTTGCGTTCGTTGTCGGAGAGGGGCCGGAAAGGACTCAGCGCGTCCTTGAACTCGCCCGTCTTGATCGGAGCCGAATCGACACCGAATTTCTCCGCGAGCTTCGTCACATCGTACCGCGGGATGATGACGCCGATGGACCCGGTCCACGTTGTCGGTTCGGCGTAAATCTTGGCGTTCGGGCCGCCCCCCATGGCGATGTAGTACCCGCCGGACGCGGCAATCCGTTTCATTTGCACATACACGGGCTTCTTGTCGCTGAGCTTCTTCAGCCGGTGGTAGATTTCGTGGCTGTCCGCGACCAATCCGCCCGGGCTATCGACGACGAGCAGCACACCTTTCACCGCATCGGCTTTTTCGGCCGCTTTGATTTGTTCAATCAGCCGTTCGGTATAAGGGGGCATGATGGTGCCGTTCATGGTGAGGACGGCAATTTTGTCGCTCGCCAAGCGGTCGCCGGAGTGATACAGCTCCTGCGGCGGGTCGGCTTTCGCGAAATATTCCTGATAGGAAGCGAACATGCCAATGTTCGCCATGATCGAAATGCCCAGCGCGATCATCACCAGCCGCAGCGCCCAGGTCTGCCAGAAATTATGCGGCTGGGTCTGCACCACCACGGTGGGCGTCGCGGGGCGGTTGCCGCTGTCTTCGGGAAAGATCGGACTGGCCATATCGGTCGACTTTCGGCGGGTGGGAAACGGGGCCGACTTCCGGCCAGGGGACTGTCCACTTGAAGATACCGCGGCGGAGAACGTGAGAGTAGCGCACCCTCGGCAGAGACTTCACGTAAACCCGAATGTGAACATAGGAAGCTACGGAAGACTTTGCCAACTTTTCCGAAGGTGTCGACGGTAACCGCTGTAACGGCGGATTCATTCGCAAAATCCGTATACGCCGTACAAACCGCAGGGTCGACACGACGATGAAACTTACTGACTCTGAGCGCGAAAGAGAGTGCGGATTCACCTCCGCTTCGAAATCGCCCCCAGGGAAGCAAGCACGACTCCCGAGTCGTAATGAATTTCAGGAAAATGGTTTACGTCCGTTTTCCTCGACGAAATGGACATGGCCCACAGCGTTGGGCTGAGCAGGAGATCCCGGACAATGCGTTGGCCACATCCCTACCGAATGCCCAAGTGGATTCTCAGCGCCGCCGCGATGGGAATGCTCGCTGCTCCGTCCGCAGCCTTTGCCCAAACCTCCGCCGCCACGGGCAAGCCGACGGTGGTGAAGCCCGCCACTCGCCAGACGGTTAAACCGGCCCAGCGAACCGCCCCCACGGTTCCCCCCGCGGATGAATCACCCGCAGCACCACAGGATCTGGTCGAGGGCGAAACGCCTGTTCAGCGCGAACTCCGTCGCCTGTACAACGAAAACGGTCGCGAAGCGCCAGAAGTGCCGACGCCCGATCAAATGCAACGCATCAATGGAAAATCGACGGGGGCCCCGGCGAACGCCCCCTTGCCACCGTACGGTTCCAGCGCGGCGGTGCCGGTCCGTACGAATGCGGCGGCTCCCGCCGCCAGTGCCCCGACCCGCAGCAGCACCAGCCGCAATCCGGTCGTCTCCTTCTTCCAACGCATGATGCCCGGTTCGAAGCCCGCCACACGGACCGCACCTCCAGCGCCAATCACCCGGCCAACCACTCCCGCCCCCACTGTCGCGGGCAAGACGCCACCGGCCGCACACAATTACGCGCCGTATAATGGGACGCAGCCCAAACGTTTGCCCGAACAGTCAGCCCAGCCCGCCGCCGTCGCATCGACCCCCAAGTCCACGTCGACCGCTGTCGTACCACCGGCACCGGCCAACGTTGCCGAAAGACTACAACTCGATCAGGTCGTCGCGACGTCGGCACCGCAAATGGTGACCCCTCGGGTGACCACCCTTGCGCCGACAAACGGTCCGGTGATTACGGGACCGTCCGCGGCCCAGGCATTCACCGCCCGCACCGTCGCTGAACCCGAGCCCATCTTCGAATCGCCGGTGATTGTTGGTGCGGATGCTCCGTCCGAATCGCCGTTTGAAGCACCCGTCGTAACGCAACCGCAAGCCGAGATGTCGGTGGCTGCGAATGAAGCCCCGGCATCACGCGAGGAATTCCCGGATCCCTTCACGGCGGAGAGCGAAGCGAAAGCCGACGAAGAGGGGATGGAATCGCCGTTCTCGGGATTGGCGCTCGACGAAGAAGAACCCCTTGTTGCCAAGCCCATTCCGCTGGAAGCCGCTCCCGAGTTGGAAACGCCCGCGGAGCCGTCTCCGCTAGCCATTCCCCAGGTGACGGCGACCGCCACACCAGCACCCGCAGCGACAGCCATTGAACCGGAAGACGTGCCGGCAGAAGTCGTAACGACACCAACGGGCTCGTTGCCTGCCGGTGAAGACGCGGAGTTCTTCCCCGCGGATGTGGCTCAACCGGCCGCGGTTGCCAAGCCCATCGAAGTCGCGAAGCCTGCTGAAGTCACCAAGCCGATCGCAGTTGCCAAGCCGGTCGAGGAACCGGTCCTCACGCTGCCCAATGAGCCGATCATTGCCAAGCCGACAACGCAAACTCCCGAAGCTGCGGAATACGCGGCCAAGATGCAGAAGATTCGGGAACGCGGCGGAATGAAAGGCCTCAAGGGATTCTGCCCGGTCATGCTAAGGGACGAACGCGAACTGCAAGACGCCAAGCCCGACTTCCACTCGCAATTCCGCGGTCAGAAATTCCACTTTGCTTCCGCGGAAGCGAAAGCCAAATTCGATCAGGCTCCCGCCGGTTACGCCCCTGCGGCCTACGGTGCCGACGTGGTGGTCCTGATTCGTGACAAAGACGTGGCCGAAGGAACGCTGGACTTCGCCGCCTGGTACAAAGGCCAGTTGTATCTCTTCTCCAGCGAAGAGACCCACACGGCCTTCACCAACGATCCCGCCAAGTTTGCGACCCCAGCGGGCATCGAATAACGATTGTGAATGAATCGTTTGAAACAAGGACGCCCAAGGTTTCTTAACCCTGGGCGTCCTTGTTTGTGTGCCACTGGCTCCGCCAGTGTCTTAATTTTCGATGGAAAACCACCTGCATTGATCGGGAGAACACCGGCAGGGCCAGTGGCACACAAAACGAATGCAAAGACGAAGAACCGGCGGCTAGCGCCGTGCCGCTCACAACGCTCTACCGCATGATCTCGCTCACCACCCGGCAATCGCGTTTCGCCGTGATGATCTGTTCCTGACCATTATGCCGGTACATCAACTCGGCGTGATTGAGTCCAAACAGGTTGAGCACGGTGGCCTGATAATCGTTCGGTGTCACGACATTCGTCACCGCGCGGTGACCGACTTCGTCCGTCTCGCCGTAGACCATGCCCCCCTTCACACCGCCGCCGGCGAGCCAGGTCGAAAAGCCCTGCCCGTTGTGATCGCGGCCTTCCTGATCGCCGGTCCCTTCGGTCACTGGGAGCCGACCGATTTCGCCGCCCCAGTGAACGAGCGTGGAATCGAGCATGCCGCGCTGCTTCAAATCTTTCACCAAGGCGGCGGCGGGTTGATCGGTCCGTTTGCAGACAGCGGGCAATGCGCCGCGGATGCCCGTGTGGGTATCCCACGGTTGCCCACCAAGGAACATTTGCACGAAGCGCACGCCCCGTTCGACCAACCGCCGGGCGATGAGGCACCGCGTGCCATATTCGCGCGTGGCGTCCTGATCGAGACCGTAGAGCTTCTGCGTGGCTTCGGTTTCCTGCGACAGATCGAGGGCTTCCGTCGCCGCGGTTTGCATCCGCGCCGCGAGTTCATAACTGGCGATGCGGGCCTCGAGATCGGCTTCACCGGGATGTAATTCACTGTGCTGACGGTTGAGGTCATCGAGCAGAGCGAGATTCTGTTGCTGCAAAGTCCCCTTCAAAAGCGGCGGCGGGTTGAGGTTCAGAATCCGCGGCTCCGTCGGCCGCAACACCGTCCCCTGAAACAGCGGCGGCATGAACCCGTTCGACCAGTTCGTCACGCCGTCCACGGGATGCCCGCCCGGATCGGTGAGGACCATGTACGCCGGGAGATTCTGCGTTTCACAACCGAGACCGTACACCAGCCACGAACCCATCGTCGGCCGTCCCAGCACCGCCGGGATGCCGCCGTGGAAGTAACGGATCGACACTTCATGGCCGTTGTGGCCGGTGTGCATCGAACGGATGAGGCACATGTCGTCGACGATGTCCGCGGTGTGCGGCAACAGTTCGGAGAGTTCGGTGCCGCATTCGCCGTGCCTGGAGAACTTCCACGGACTGCCGAGGAGTTTCTTGCTGGCGCGATTCACAAAGCTGTAAACGACTTCGCCGGTGTAGTCCTGCCCGCTGTGTTTGGTCAGTTCGGGCTTGGGATCGGTGAGGTCCATGTGAGCCGGACCGCCGTGCATAAACAGCGAGATCATCGCCTGGGCGCGGGGTGCGAAGTGCGGCGTCTTCGGCTTCAGATCGTACTGCGCTTGCCGCGCGGTGACCGCCGCGGGTTTGGCGAGGAGTTGTTCCTGTTGCAGCATCCAGGCGAGCGCAATGGAACCGATGCCCATGGCGTTGTCGGCCAGGAATTCGCGCCGTGTGCGGATTGGTGTCGTCATTTCACGAATGTCCCAACAAGCCCGAAGCGCCAGCGCCGGGTCTCTTCTTCGATCAAAGCACGGAACCCGGCGCTGGCGCTTCGGGCTTGTTGAATATCAATCCACATACAAAAACTCGTTCGATCCCAACAATTGTTGACAAAGATTCGTCAGCATGAGCAATTCATCGTCCGCGGGGGGATTCGTTTTCTTGGCGTCCGCGGAGAGCGTTTGCAGCACGGCGAGTTGCTCCGCGGCGAAGGTCACCGCGCGGCTGAGTTCCATCGGCGTGATCTCCCGGCCGTAGGCCATGCGCCACGCGGACACAATCTGTTGCGGCAAGCCCGCGGTCGTCGGCCCACGAAAACCGGCGGCGGAATCCCAACTCCGCAGGACCGCTCCCGTTGCATCCTTCAGTTCGATCACCACCGTCCAGGTGAACGAATCGGACGTCACGTTCTCATTGCAATCGACGATGAAATCGAGCGTGTCTCCGGCTTCAATCATCGCGCTGGAGACTACCGTATCGACGGAGATTGTCTTCACGGTCCATGACCCAAGCAGACCCGCGCGGCTCGAAACAACCCGGCCGCGCACCCCGTCACCATTCTCGGACGGATGCTGCAACGACCCACGGATCGACAGCGTTCCCGAGATCGGCGCTGTGAACCGTCGCACTGTCGCATGATCCGGGTTGTCCCCCGTGTGACCCCCGTTGGTGTGCAGCAGCGTGTAACCAATCGCCGGGTCCGGCAGGATTGGTCCGCCCTGCCAGATCGATCCCGTCCAATGGGGCAACGGGACAAATTTCACGACGCGGTTCGTTTCGGTGTCAAAGCCCCCCATGCCGTACGACCACGGTGATTGCGCGAGTTGTAGCCGTTGGGATAACTCCGCGGGCACGGTGATCGATGTGTCGGCGGTCGTCTCCTTGCGAATGCGTTCGGCGAGTTGCCGAGCAGATTTGAGCACGTGCTGGCTGTTCATCAACATCAGCGATTGCCCGGCGACGGTGGAACTGGGGCGACGCTCGCAGTTTACGTCCATCACCGGGGCATCGAAGGCCGTGAGCATGGCGACGGGTTGTGTTCGTCGCACTTGCAGATAGACACTGCGACGCGGGACATCATTCGTCACCACAATCTGCCCGGCGTCATCCGGCGCGATGGCCACCGGCGGGCCGAACGGCGTCCGATCTAACACGCCGCTGACAGTCAGCAACCGGTCGCGAATCGCTTCAGCTTCCAACCGCTTGACCGACATGCGACCGTATAAGCGGTTGTCGCTATCCACGGCGTCCTGCTCCGGCGTGCGACGGGACGATTGCTGGTAGACGCTCGACAGCATGATCGTCTTGTGCAGCTTCTTCAGACTCCAGCCGTTGGATGCAAACTCGGACGCCAGCCAATCGAGCAGTTCCGGATGCGTCGGCAGTTCGCCGAGCTTGCCGAACTCGCTGGGTGTCGAGACGATCCCGCGGCCGAAGTGGTGCATCCAGATGCGATTGGCCAGCACGCGTCCGACCAGCGGATGTTGCCCCGACGTCAACCACTTCGCCCAAGCCAATCGACGTCCGGATGTCGGCAACTCCGCGTCGTCCACGGCGAAGGATTTGCGGGCATCGGCGGTGGACGCAATCTGCAAATCCGCAGGGGCAATCTCGGCTTGCGGTTGACGATAATCGCCCCGGTAAAACAGCTTCGCGACCGGGGCCACGTTGGGCAGTTCGTTCAGCGGGCTGATGTAATCTTCGACCGGTTTTTTGCGGCGAATCTCCTCAATCTTCTCGCCGAGCTTCTTCAATTCTTCCGCGGCGGCGGCATCGTACTGGTACAACACGCCAGGGTTGATGTTCGCGCTCGGCCGTTCTTTCAACAGCGTTTGCTGCTCCGGCGTCCGCTTGTCGGCAGCGGTATAAAACGCCCGGCGCAACGGGTCACGCAGTTCTTCGGGATGTTTTTCGAGTTCCTTGGTGAACGCGTCGTCAATATATTTCTGCTGCTTCTCGTCGCGCTCGGCGATGACGGGTTTGGCTTCGTTCTCAATCTCCGCCGATTTGGCACGGTCCGCATCGGTGAAGAGCGAGACCACGCGCTGCCGGGGATTTCGCCAGTGATTCGCGTCGAGAGCGGGTTCCAGAATGGACCGCAAACCGTAATAGTCGGCCTGCGGGATCGGATCATAACGGTGATCGTGACACTGCGCGCATCCCACCGAAAGACCGTACAGTGATGTCGTCACAATCTTGATTGTGTCCGCAATGTTCTGATTGCTGGCCATCGCTGGGTCGATGCCGCCGCTGTTGGTCCCATCCACCGCCATCCGCAGGAAGCCGGTCGCCACGAGCTTTTCGATTTGCTCCGGTGTCAGGTTCGCATGCGGCAGCGGGACAAGTTCATCCCCCGCGAGTTGCTCGATGAGAAACTGATCGAACGGTTTGTCTGCGTTCAATGATTTGATGACATAGTCGCGGTATTTGTAGGCATACGGTCGGACCGGATCGTCGTTCGACGCGCCGTCGGAATCGGCATACCCCGCGACATCGAGCCAGTGCCGACCCCACCGTTCGCCATAATGCGGCGATTGCAACAGATCATCAATGAGCCGTTCCCACGCACCGGGTGAAGGATCGTTGACGAACGCCTGCACCTGCTCAAACGTCGGCGGCAGCCCGATCAAGTCGAAATACGCGCGGCGAACCAGCGTCGTCTTATCCGCGGGCGGGGCCATCGTCAGATTGTGGGCTTCGAGCTTCTGCAACACGAGCGCATCAATCGGCGTGACGACGCGATCAACCGCCTTCACCGTTGGCGTCTGCGGCCGTTGAATCGGCTGGAACGCCCAGTAGCGCCGTTCTTCGGGCGTGATTCCCAACCCCGGCGCGAGTTCGGTCGGTTCCGCCCGCGCGGTCTTCGCTCCCGCCGCAATCCAGCGGCGCAGGATGTCCTTTTCCTTTGGCGTCACTTTCGCTTCGCCGGGCGGCATCTCACCGCTTTCAATCCGGTCGAGCAGATAACTCCCCGCGGGATCGCCCGCCGTCAACGCCGGTCCGGAATCGCCCCCCTTCAACTGAAACCGCACGAGCCGCAGATCGAGCTGGCCCTTCAATTCCGCGGCGGCACCATGACAATCGAAACAGTGAGCCCGAAAAATCGGCCAGATGTCCTGCTCGAAGGTGAGAGTGTCATCGGCAGCGAAAGCGGGGGACGTGACGGCGCACGCGATCAAAATCAGCAGCACAGGTCGCAAGGTGGGGTCCTGACTGTGGGGCGGGGCATCGGGCGGAAGGATCAACGGGCAGCGATATGAATTATCGGTCTGGGACGGCTGGGATACAAGAGCACTTCTGACGAGTTGTCATAATCCGATCTCGTTCCCATGCTCTGCGTGGGAATGCACGGCCGAGACGCTCTGCGTCTGCGTAATCGACGGGAACTCACTCCCTGACGATCGTGGCTCGGACAAAAAGAACGCGAGCGCAGGGATTCTGCGAAGCGGCAAGCGTGTGGGCTACCGTGGCGGTGCGAGCGTGACTTTCAACACCACCGGTTTGCCGTCGCGGGTGACGGTGACGGTGATTTCTTCGCCCGCTTTGAACTTGCGCAGCGCGAGGTCGAAGTCGTCGAGGCCGGTCACTTTGTTGTCGCCGAGCGCGATGATGCGGTCGCCCCCTTTGAGTCCCCCCTTGTCGGCGGGGCTGTCGGCCGCCGCGCCGGAGATGCCGTAACCTTCGCCTTCACTGGCGAAGTCGGGAATGGTGCCGAAGTACGGACGATTGCCGCCGCGCTGGGCGGTCGGGGCTTGTTTGACTTCGATGTAATCCGGCCGCTCGGGATTCTCCGCAGTCATCACGATGACTTTTTCGAGCATCGAAACCACGCGCTCGATTCCCGCGACGTTGATTTTCTCCCAGTCATCGGTCGGCCGGTGATAGTCGGGATGGTTATTCGTAAAGAAATGCAGGACCGGAATCTTCTTGCCGTAGAACGACGAATGGTCGCTGGGGCCGAAGCCTTCCGGTTTGAAGCTAAGCTTGAAGCCCGCCTGTTCGTTGAGCGTTTTGAGTTCCGGTTCCCAACGCGAACTGGTACCGCTGCCGAAGATGGTGAGCTTGTCCTCCTGCAACCGGCCGACCATATCCATGTTGAACATGGCAATCGTCTGGTCCAGCGGCACAATCGGTTCCTTCACATACTTCGCGGAACCAAGCAATCCGAGTTCTTCGCCAGTGAAGGCGATGAACATCAACCGCCGCGGCAACTTTTCTGGCCGAGCGGCAAAACGCCGCGCGAGTTCCAATAGCGCGACGGTGCCGGATGCGTTGTCGTCCGCCCCGTTATGCACATCGGTTGATCCGGGCGACAAGGAATTCGCACCGCCGCGGCCGACGTGATCGTAATGGGCACCGATGACGATGGTTTCTTCCGCTTTCGGACCGACGCCATCGAGAATGCCAATCACATTAGCGACGTCACTCCGCACGCGCACAACGGACGCCGCCCCCTTGGCTTTCCAACCGGTCACCCCCTGCGAGTGTGGTTTGCAGTCCTGATCGATCTCGGCTTCGAGGTCGGTGAGGCTGGTTTTCAGGGCCGCTTTCAGCAGCGTGTTGATCTGGGCCTGCGTCACATGGATCGCCGGGGCCATCGGCTTGTCGTCGCCGTGTCCGGCGTAACCGAACTTCATGAGTTCGTCATCGACGGCTTTCGCGGCGGCGTCTTTCTGCGGCTTCCATTTGGCAATCGCCGCCGTGAGTTTTTCCTTCGGATCGGCTTCCGGGGTCGTCAGATAGGCATCCGCGAGGGCGGCGATTTCCGCGGTGACCTTCGCCAGACTTTTGTCGCGGCTTTCCCCTTTCTGCTTCACCCCGTACGGATCATTCACGAATAACACCGCGGCGGCTTTGTGCTGATTCGCCTGGATGAGTTTCGTCCGCAATTCGGCATGCCGCGAGGTGCCATGCCCGGAGAAGGGCCCCTTCGGATTTTCCTGCTGGGGATTGCGCCGCATGATGATCACCACTTTGCCGGTGACGTCGATGCCATCGAAATCGTTGTACTTCGAGTCGCCGTCTTCGATGCCATATCCGGCAAAGACGATTTCGCCTTCGAATTCCCCCGAACCGGCGAACGAGCAAATCTCGAAATCTTTGCCGAGTTCGAGATCAATCGTCTTACCGTCCGGTCCAATGAGTTGGAGCGAATTCTTTTCCCCCAGCTTCGCGGACGAAATCAGGTCGAACTTCTGGTACGCATTGCCTTGAACCCGATCAACGGCGAGGCCGAGCTTCTGGAACTCTTCACGAATGAAGTTGCCCGCGGTCGCCAATCCCTGCGTACCGATGCCCCGGCCTTCGAGTTCATCGCTGGCGAGATATTTGACGTTTTCGAGCAGCCGATCTTTGGCATCGGTGACGGCATCACCAGCCCGGAGCGACGTTGCGCCGCACAACACCCAGCCGATCAGCGCAACGGTCACGCCCATTTTCCGCAGCATGCTGCCTACTCCCACAACCGAATTTCGATGCCCTCGCCTCACGGAGTGATTCTAATCACATTCCCGTCACCAGCGCAAGGGTGCGACACCGCTTGCGTTTTGCGGACACCACAGGGAACAGCGCAAAAACACGCCCGTCGCTCGCGCTCCGGACGGTGATGAGACGATTACTGCGCGCTGATCATGTCCGGACGCAGCTTCTTCGCTTCGTGCAGGTAGATGTGCTGGATTTCACCTTGCCGCTTCGATGTGTTGACGTGCAGCAGCACGCGGATGCACTTCGGCAAACTCTTCGGGACGGCGATTTCCGACGCACACAGGAGCGGCACTTGTTTCATGCCGATGGCGCGGGCCGCTTCCGCCGGAAAGGTGGACGTGAGATCGGGCGTGGTGGTGAAGATCGCCGAGACGATGTCCTCGAAGTCCGTGATCTGATTGGCGGCGATCAATTCTTCCAGTAGCTCGCGCGTTGCCGCGAGAATGAGGTCGGAACGATCTTCCGGCACGCTGGTCGCGCCACGAATGCCACGGACGGTCATCAGAACGGAATCCGCAAAGAGAAGGGGGGAATGGGACCGGACGCCGGGTCGGTCACGGCACAGGATAGCTGATTGGTTGTCAGTTGTCAGTTGTCAGTTGAGAAGAACCGGATCTGCCTTTTTCTACTGACAACTGACCACGGACCCCAGCTCAACTTCCCCCGCGATTTTTTGCCAGCAGGCTTAACGCCCGGAATTGCGGGTCGGCGGCGGTTTCCATCCACTCGAAGGCAATCGCTTCCATGGTCGCGATGGTCGCCCCGGCGTCACGCAGCCGTTGCAGGGCGATTTGCTGATCGAAATCGCGGCGGCTCGCAACGGCATCGGCGGCAATCGTCACCCGGTAACCGAGGGCGAGCAGGTCAAACGCCGTTTGCAGGACGCAGACGTGGGTTTCCACTCCCGCCAGAATGATCTGATCGCGGCCGTCGGGATCGGACAATGCCGGCGGCCATCCGAGCAATTCCGTAGCACTGAAACGGAGTTTGGAGAGGCGATCGACCGCGAATTCGTGCAGCCCGGCGACCGTCGGTCCCAAACCCTGCGGATACTGTTCGGTGACGTGAATCGGCACGCCACACAACCGGGCGGCGTCCGCCAGCCAGCGAACATTCGCGACCAGTTCCGTTCCCTTCGGCATCGCGGCAACGAGCTTTTCCTGGACGTCGATAATCACCACGCGGCTGCACGCGCGGTGGTGCAATTCGGGACTCCGTTCCACGGCGGCCATAACAGACTCTTTGAGGACGAGATTTGAATTCGGTCTCGACAGACGAAGTCGTACCATGCCGTGGGTGCAAAGTCGAATGTGTATTCAACGCAAAGACCCAGGGGATCAGAATCCCTGGGCTTCGGTTTTTCAATGGGAAGTATGTTCCGTCTATATTAGGAGTTACGCAGTTGCCTGTTTTTCGGGGGTTTGGTCTGACTCGCAAACGCCCCACTCTACCCATGCCTGGCTATATTCCGGTCAAAAACGGGTCTGATGGGGCAACTGCGTAACTCCTAAAGAGATCGAATCGGGGCATGAATCTGACTCCGCGGATGATTCATTCAAGATATCGCCTCTCGGATGCGTCGCAACGGAAAACGATAGAAATGGTTTGCGCGGGGCGCATCCGCTGTTTGGTGGACGAGTCCGTCAAGGGTCTTCAGCCCCGAAGGGGGCGCGATTCGATAGCCCAGGGCGCAGCGTCTTCGCGCAGCCCTGGGTCAACGGATCGGAGGGCCTTGCCGAGCCCCACCGGGGCGCGACAAACGCATGAAAGAGTCGCGCCCCGGTGGGGCTGCGGGTGCCGTGCGATCACGAACCCAGCCCTTCGGAAGACCTCGGGCTGGGCTATCGAATGTCACCCCGTTGGGGCTCCGGAGTCCGGAATTGTTCACGGATGTTCCCCACCAATCGCCGGATGCACCCGTTTATGCGTAGAGTAATTCCACGGCCTACAATCCCACTTCGGGTTCGCGAATGACCAACGTCCTCTTCGTCTGTTCGCGGAATCGCTGGCGCAGTCCGACCGCGGAGCGGGTGTTTGCGGAATGTCCGGGAATCGCCACGGCATCGGCTGGCGTAAATCCCGACGCGGAACAACCGGTGACGGCGGATCTGCTGGACTGGGCCGACTTGATTCTGGTGATGGAGCCGAAGCATCGTCGCAAGCTGACAACACAGTTTGGTCCACAACTTCGCGGAAAACGAATCGGTTGCCTGTCGATCCCGGACGATTACGAATTCATGGACCCGAAGCTCGTGAAACTCCTGCGGCAACGCGTCCCGCGCTATCTGAATGAGACCACGTAACTGTCTCCGCTTGCGCTTTGCGGATGAATTACGTCCGCGTGGTTGACTTCACCCCGCGAACGGTGGAACTCGCGGACTCGGGCCACCCTACAAAGCTAAACCGCGGTTTGTCAGCGATGGCATCGCCAAACGGTCGACGCGACGGTTACACTCAGAGCTGAACCTTTTCCCATGTCCGTCGCGAAAGTGTTGCTGTGTTTGCACCGCAGATGCCGCTGTCATCCCTGAGCATGTTCTGCCGTTCGCTCGGCACGATGCTCGATTCCGGCGTGCCGCTGTTGAAAGCGCTGTCGGTCATCAGCAAGCAACAGCGTTCGGACAATGCTCGCCGCATTCTGGAAAACGTGCATGACGAACTGCGGAAAGGATCGGACCTCGCCACGGCTCTGCGTCAACATGGAACGTGGTTTCCCGAACTGCTGACCGACATGGTGAGCGTGGCGGAACAAACCGGGTCGTTGCCGGAAGTGCTCGCCGGTCTCGCGTCGCATTACGAAAACCTGGAACGTGTCAAACGGATGTTCCTCGGGGCCATTGCGTGGCCGGTGATTCAACTCATCGCCGCGGTGTTCATCATTGCCGGCATGATTCTCGTGATGGGCTGGGTCTCGCAATCACAGCCGGGGCAAACGTCGTTCGATCCGCTGGGTTTTGGATTAAAAGGGCCCGTCGGGGCGCTCATCTGGCTGTCGTATTGTTTCGGGTCTGCGATCGCCTTTGGAGTCATTTACTTTTTGCTGATCCGTGGGTTCCGGCAAGCATCGTTCGTCCATGGGTTGATGTTGAAAATCCCCGTGGTGGGCCATTGCATGCGTTCCTTCGCCATCGCCCGATTTTCGTGGGCGTATGCGCTCACACAACAGGCGGGCATGGAGATCAAGCCGAGTCTCGAATCCGCCTTCAAAGCGACGGGCAACGGGGCCTTCGCCGCCGCGTCACCGATGGTCATTGCGATGGTGATGGAAGGCGAAGAGTTCGTGGACGCCGTCGCCGCGACGGGGTTGTTCCCGCGGCAGTTCATCGAGATGGTCCGCGTGGGGGAAAGCTCCGGGACCGTGCCGGAAACGCTGCAACGACTCAGCCCGCAATTTGAAGACGATGCCCGCCGGAGTTTGGCGGCCCTCACGATGATGCTCGGCGGCGCGGTGTGGATGTTCGTCGCCGCGATGATCATCTTCCTGATCTTCCGGCTGGCGATGTTCTACGTCAACATGATCAACAACGCCGCGAACGGGCAGTTCTAGCCACGAAACCGCGGAAGATTTTTTCGCCACAAGAGGCACAGAAGGCACAAAAACAAGGACAAAGAAAGACACGACCTGCATCTTTTCTTTGCTTTCCCTTTTGTGTCTTCTGTGCTTCTTGTGGCTAAAATCCTGCTCCTTTCGTCTTTTCGTCGCTCATCTGCAATTCATCCTCTCGCATGTGGCTGTTCGATGTCCGTCTCGGCGTTGTTTCCCCTCATTATGTTGACGGCGCTGGTGGCGGGAATTGCCCTTTCACAACGACGGCAAGCGAAACTTGCGCTCACGGGTTCGCAACGCGCGGCGGTTGCCATCGGGGCGTTTTGCGGGGGGATGCTCGGCAGTAAATTGCCATTCGCGCTCGCCGATCCCCGCGGGGCGCTCTGTGCTCAAGCGTGGCTCAGCGACGGCAAAACGATTCTGTTCGGGCTCGCCGGGGGTTACATCGGGGTCGAGATTGCCAAAGCGATTGTCGGCGTGCAGACCAAGACCGGCGATTCGTTCGCGATTCCCGTCGCTGTGTCCATCGGCATCGGTCGCCTCGGTTGTTTTGTCGGTCGCTGCTGTTATGGACAGCGGACGTTGCTGCCTTGGGGCGTCGACTTTGGTGATGGTATCCCGCGGCATCCCACGCAGTTGTACGAAACCGCGTTTCACCTGTTGATGGCAGTGGTGCTCTTTGTCCTTGAACGTCTCGGTTGGTTCCCGCGACAACGCTTCAAACTTTATCTGTTGGCATATTGCGGTTACCGGTTCGTAACCGAATTCATTCGCCCGGAAGTGCGTCTCACCGGCGGGTTCACCGGCTACCAATGGGCATCACTCGCGTTTGTGCCGCTGATTGCGGTCCTGTGGTGGCAGGATCGGAAGGTTGGGAAAGTGATGCCCGACGGCTGAGAAAGCGCAAGCGGTCACTCGGAGGCGGGGCAGTAACAGTGGGGTATTACGGATTCGTCGCCGGTTTGTCCTCTGCGGGCTTCTTCTCTTCGTCGGCCTTTTTCTCCGCTGGCGCTTCTTCCTTGGGCGTCTCCGGCTTGGCGGCGTCCGCTTTGGGCTCTTCTTTCGGCGTTTCGGTCTTGGGTGTTTCCGTGGGTGGCGTAGTCCCCGTTGGCTTCGGCGGCAGGCTTACATCCGGGGTTTCGCCGGGAATCGAGAAACCGGGTGGGAGCGAAATCCCGCCGGGTGTGCCATCGCTCGGTCGTCGGAAATCGGGCGGCTTCGGCTTCTGCAAATGGAACCATGCATAGAACGCTTTTGCATCGCCCGTTTCCAAATCCTTGATCTTTTGTTTGACCAGACCCTCATAGATCGAGGTCGGATAGTCTTCTTCCAGCTTGCGATAGGTGGCGAGCGCCGCCTGCGTATCTCCGTCGCTGGCCGCTTCTTGTGCCCGTGCCAGCCCCAGCAATGCCCGTTGTCTCAACGCATCCGGCAGCGCGATGGAGCTTTTGAGCACCGCTTCAAAATCTTCCTGCGCCCGCTTGACGTCTTTGAGGCCCAACTCGCGATCGGTGAAGAGCGCGAGAATGCCGTCTTCGAGATTCAACTCGGCCATTCGCAGTCGCGCCCACACGCCGGCGAGGCTGTCGGCGTACTTGTCGGCGACGGCTCCGTATTCATCCACCGTCTGGGCGGACGTGAGCCGTCCCCAGCCGGGAGCGTCGGGCTTCGGCTGGTTGATCCAATAGACGCCAATGGCAATCATCACCAGCGCAACCACAAGCCCAACAAGGGCTTGCATGCCGTGTTGTTCAAACCACGGCTTGGCCCGCAGGGCGATTTCTTTCAGGTCGTTGCGTTGCAGTTCGTGGCGGTGTTCGCTCTTCATGTCGCCTTCGCTCCGGACAAATACCGGCCCATCGTCGCGGCCGGGAGAAGTGCGTGAGTATAGGACCACCTGCGCAAAACCGTCAAGCCGCGACGAGTTTGCGGCATTTGCCGCCAAAACGTAGGATGCGAAGAGTCAGTCTGCAAAATGGTGTCGTGGTCGCAAATATGCGAACAGAGGGAAGCCAATGCGGTTTAGCCACAAGAGGCACAGAAATCACAAAAGTGTAAGAGGTGATTTTCTCTTCCCTTACATTTTTTGTGTCTTCTGTGCCTCTTGTGGCCAAATCTCTTCCGTATTTTGCTTTGCGACTTCTTGCGATTTTTCGCGGCTGAATCTCTGCCTCTGCATTCAATGAAGGACGTGCCTCGAATGGCTAAGTTTGCCGTGATTCTTCCTGCGGCGGGGCGGAGCAGCCGGTTTGCGGGGACCGCGCGGAAGAAGGTGTTCGCTGAGTTGCAGGGACGCCCGGTCTGGTTGCGGTCCGCGGAAATGTTCGTCAATCGCGATGACGTCATCCAGACGCTGATCGTGATTGCCGCCGATGACGAGGAGTGGTTTCGCGAGAAATTCCGGCCGAATCTGGCGTTTCTCGACATCGAAATTGTCATCGGCGGGGCGGAACGAGCGGATTCCGTGGCCCAGGCGCTCGCCCGCGTCAAACCAGAAGCCGACTTCGTCGCCGTGCATGATGCCGCCCGGCCGTTGATCGCCAAGGAATGGATCGCGAACGTTTTCCAAGCGGCGGAATCCCACGGCGCAGCGATTCTGGCCACACCCATCACTAGCACCGTGAAGCGCGTGGTGGATCAGACCCGTATTCAAGAAACCGTTCCCCGTGCCGATTTATGGGCCGCCCAGACGCCGCAGGTCGCCCGCCGGGATTGGTTGTTGGATGCCTTCGCCAAACGGGGCGCGTTCCAACCGACCGACGAAGCGCAACTGTTGGAACGGGCCCGTTACCCGGTGCATGTAGTGCCGGGGTCACCGCTCAACTTCAAAATCACCGCCGCAGACGATCTCAAAATGGCATCCGCGTGCCTCGATTTGTTGCCCAAGGAAAAACTCGCGGGGTTGCTGCACCCGTTCGCCGATGAAGACCCGCGCTGGCCATAATCGCATTTGTACCGTTAACACTTTGGTGTGCCAGTGTCCGTCAAGACGGAAAGTATCGGCCCAATTGAGAAGATATTGTCAGAGATCGCGGCATCTTGCGTGAACACTCGAATACAGTTCAGCTTCGGCTTATGCTTCGAGACAGATGTCTACCACAGCGTTCGTTTGTGGATTTCTCCTCATCTCTGTTTGACGAAGGAAGCGAGCATGGCGTTGCTCAAGGGGCCGATCCTTTGCATGTTTATTGTCGGGTGTCTCACATTCGCGATGTATGACTGTGCCGTCAAAGCATCCCAAGGCATAAGGAACGGAACGGTGAACAGCGACGACTGATCGCTGTCTGAGCAGCGTCGGCGGCAAAAATCACGGACGTACAATCTTCGCTTTCATACGCTCGGCGGTGGCGACGTCCGTCCAGCGCTGAGCGGAAATCTGTTCGAGAATCTGCGGCCGGGCATCTTCCACGCTGAGTTGGCCCGGTTCCTTGTCGGTCACCTGAATGAGGTGGATTCCGAACGACGTTTTGATCGGCCCGGCGACTTCCCCCGGTGCCAGCTTCCATGCCGCTTCGGTGAGTTCGTCCGCGAGTTGACCGCGGCGGCTGATCCACCCGACATCGCCGTTCTGCTTCGCGCTGGGTGACTGCGAATAGGACCGCACCGCCCCTTCAAAAGTCATCGCTTTTGATTCCACTTCCTGTTTCACGCGGGTCAGCAACGCCTCGGCGTCCGCGCGGGTCGTATCATCGAGCGCTTTGCGAAACACCTGCCGGACGCGCACGCGCGTCCCGTCCAGTTCGGGGCGATGTTCGGAAAAATAGCGGCGAATCTCTTCCGGCGGCGTCGATTTCTCAATATACGCCGCCCAGGCCAGTGTCAGCCCCAGTTCCGACTTGATCCGCTCCGGCGTCAGACCCAGCTTTTTGAATAACTCGTCCGGTTTGGCACCACGGCGAATCACGAGCTGATTCATTTCTTCCACGTGCAGTTTCAACTTGTCTTCATCGGCGACGACCTTTTTCGCCGCCAGAAACTCCCGGATGAGTTGCCGGTCGATCAATTGCTCCACGAGCAACCGGCGCTGCGCGGCCTGCTCTTCGGGACTGAGGCCCCGGGAAAACCCAAAGAATTCGACGTCGCCGGTGGTAATCGCCTGGCCGTTGACCGTCGTGACGACCGTTTTCGTATCGGCGGCGGTGGCAGTACCAGCGAGCAACCCCCCGGCGATGAGATAGACCCCTGCGATCCGTGCGGCTACTGTCATAGTTGGTTCCTCTGCTGCGAACAATCAGAATCTTCTCGAACGGGGAAGAGTCCTGAACTTCCAAATTCCAAACGCCAAATTCCAAACAAGCGCCAAGTTCCAAATTCCAAACGGGGGAAGCGAACTTTCTTCGTTTGGAATTTCTGTCGGCTTTGGAATTTGTTTGGAGCTTGGTGTTTGGAGCTTGGAACTTCATCCCGTTCGATTACGGATATCCCACGCTGGGCACTCCAGCGGTGTTCTGTGAAGCGGTAGTATAACGAGACCCGCGGCGGCTTCATCCCTACTTTGAAATCGAGACGGCCTTCATGAAACTGGCTCTGGCCCAACTCAACCCGACGGTGGGCGATGTCGCGGGCAACAGCAAACTCATCCTTGAAGCAATCACGCAGGCCCATGTCGCCGGGGCGGATCTGGTCGTCCTCAGCGAACTCGTGATCAGCGGCTATCCGCCGAAGGATTTGCTGCTGCGCGAAGGTTTTGCCGCGGCGTGTGACCGGGCTGTGGATCGCATCGCCGCTGGCATTCCAACAGAAATCGGCGTCTTGATCGGCCATCCGTCAGCACGGAATGTTCCCGAAGGCCGAACCGCGAATGCGTGTAGTCTGCTGTACGACGGAGGTGTGCAACAGACCGTCCACAAACTGCTGTTGCCGAACTACGACGTCTTCGATGAACGCCGCTACTTCCGTCCGGCCGACAAAATTACGCCGCTGGAATTCCGCGGCCAACGGCTCGGCGTCCATATTTGTGAAGACGCGTGGTGGGGTGAGCCGGACACGTTTTATCACGTCGACCCACCATCCTTGATGGACCCCGTGGCGACACTCGCCGCGGCGGGGGTGGACCTGTTTATCAACCTGTCGGCCAGTCCCTTTGAAGCCCGCAAGCCACAACGGCGCGAAGGACTGCTGCGACGGCATGTGCAGCGACACCAGCGACCGTTCGTCTTCGTCAATCAAGTCGGCGGCAACGATGATCTCGTCTTCGACGGCAACAGCTTTGTGCTCGATGCCGAGGGCCAGAAGGTCGTGCAACTCGGCGGCTTTGAATCGCAGATGCACCTCATTGAGTTCCCGTTGCGGTTGCCGCCGTTAGCCGCGACGCAGGTGCCGGTCGAAGCACAACTGTTGGATGCGCTCGTGCTCGGCCTGCGGGATTACATGGGGAAATCGGGATTCACGGATTGCGTGCTCGGTCTCTCCGGCGGGATCGACAGCGCGCTCGCGGCGTACATCGCGGCTCAAGCCGTGGGACCGGAACACGTTCACGGCTTGATGATGCCCAGCCGGTTCAGCAGCGAACACAGTGTCGCCGATGCCGTGAAACTCGCGGACAACATCGGCATGGACAAGCAGTTGATCGCGATCGACGCTGTCCATCGCGCCTATGAAACGCTGGACATCGTCGGCCCGGAATTGCTCGGCGCGCCGGCGGGGATCGCCGATCAAAACCTGCAGGCCCGCATCCGCGGCGCGACGGTGATGATCCGCAGCAATCATCTCGGCTGGCTGCCCCTCGCCACCGGCAACAAAAGCGAACTGGCGATGGGCTACTGCACCCTCTACGGCGACATGGCCGGCGGGTTCGCGGTCCTTGCCGACCTGCTGAAACGCGATGTCTACGCCGTCAGCCGGTACATCAACGCGGTGCGGGAAGGACGAGAAATCATCCCGCAGAACGTGATCGACAAGCCGCCGAGTGCGGAACTCGCGCCGAATCAGTTCGACCAGGACACGCTGCCGCCGTATCCGCTGCTCGATGCGATTCTGTCCGGTCTCGTGGAAGACGAAGTCTCGGTGGAAACGCTCTGCCGCCAATACCCCGCGGAAACCGTCCGCTGGGTCGCCCGGCGGCTGGACCGCAACGAATACAAACGCCGCCAGATCCCCCCCGGCATCAAACTCTCCGCCCGCGCCTTCGGCAGCGGCCGCCGCATGCCCATGGCCGCGAAGTATGAGTTGGAGTGACAGTTCCAAATCAAAAGAAATGGGTGGCCCAGACGCTGTACTCAGCGTCTGGGTTCACAAGAGGATTGAAAGAAGTGAGACCGACTCCCAAGTTCCTCTTGTAAACCCTGACGCCCAGAGCGGCGTCTGGGCCACCCGCCGAATTCCTTTGACACAGATGTCGGCATCATTTTAGACTCACTAAGCGTCTCTGTGTCGATTCGTTCTCTTGAACTGGGAGGGAAAGTGATGCGAAGTGGACTCTGTACAGTTTTCTTAATAGCTGTCGTGGTCTTCGGTGGCTGGTCAACGGACCGGGCAGAGGCGAGCGTGCGCGGGAAAGGATACAGGGCGCGACCGGGTACACCGGTATTCCTGTTCAAATCGAACAACGATTTTGAATTGGATGTCAATGGCGGCGATATTACTATTCCAATTTATGGGACTTGGATTGAGCTGAATCTCGGCGAAATCTCGTTTTGGTCAACAGTTGTTCCCCTGCTTAACGAGCAGGGCATCTTCGTTTTCGGGATTCAAGTGTTTGACAAATTGTATGTGGTGATAGGATTTAGCATTCTCACAGCAGAAGAGATACAAGACACATCCCGTTGAAAGTATTCTCCGGGTGCTCAGATTGATCGGGGGTGGCTCAGATTGCCCCGGCAATCTGGGGCGCGCATCTGCGTAGAGCAAACACCCTACACATGGCGCGATGGCACTGCTTGCTCCAGAGATGTGCCACTGCTCCGGAGTCCGCGGAGGAGCAGTGCCTTTGAGGGCGGATTGCCAATCAATCGGCACTGCTTCGCGGACGAAGCAGTGGCACGCACGCTGATGGATCGACGACTTCCGAAGCTCGGCCGGTGAAATCGGCCCAATGTTGCTTACGAACGCGAAATTCATTTGACGCACATTTCGGCCTTGCTGTAGAGTCTTGAAGCGACTCTGTGTCGATTCGATCTCTTGAACTGGGGATAGTGATGCGAAGTGGACTTTGCGCAGTTATTGTCGTGGCGGTCCTCATCTTGGGTGGGTCAGAGGAACAGGCGGCGGCGAGCGTCAAGGGAAAGACTTATACAGTCAACGCTGCTGAAGAGACGACATTCGAATTCCAGCAGAACGGGGTATTCATCGACGGTCCGGGGAAGGGTGAATTCTCTGAATTTGCTTTCCTGGGTCTGTCCGCTTGGAGTGCAACAAGTCGTTATTCGTACTCAGGAGACGGCATCCCTTTTAGTGTTTATAACCGCTACAAGGGAATACAAGTTGGAACACATATTCTAGGGGCTGGTGTTGGGGTTATTTCTATTGGAAACGAAGTATTACCTATCCCTTTTGTGTTCTCTGGGACTGAATCGCCACCGCCAGGTGCCACGTTACTCCGTTGACCCTGATTTCGTACGTCGGCGGGGTGGCCGGGGCTGGACCGAAGGGAAGCCCCGGCTGGTTGGCAACACGCTGTTTTCCGGGGTATCGCGAGTACGCTCCAACCTTGTCATAACCCACATTTTCTCTTGAGTGCGGCTTGGGTTTGCAGGGCGATGGTGAGTTTCTGTGTGCCGCGCCAGAGGGTGATCCAGCCGGGTTCGCCGTCGCCTTTGCGCATCAGGAAGCCGCCCAGACCGGCCAGATGGCGGATGAAGTCGCGAACGGTGGGGAGCGGTCTCTTTCGCAGGATTTCCAGCATCCGCAGCCATTCTTTGGGCACCACGTCGGCCGCGGGAGTCTGCGGGGCCGAACGGGCCAGTTGCTTGAGCGCCAGCAACCGCACGGCCAGCACGCTGGTGATCCCCGCGACCCCTTCCAGACAGTGAGCCGACTCGTATTGCCGGTCTTCAAGCTGACAACCCGTCTTCATCGCCTTGTGCAGCTCTTCGATCAGCCAGCGTTGTTCGTAGATCTTCGCGATGGCCAGCGCCTCGTCCAAAGTTGTGACCGGCAGGCTGGTCCATAAGACCCACCGCAACGGGGCGACTCCCCGCGGCGGAGCGACTTCACGCAGTTCGACCAGCGTCTGCCGCAGTCCGCGAAAGTCCCGTTCGCGCAAATACGGCGTGCGGTGCCGGGGTTGCGGAATCGAGACCGCAACCACGCGCACTTCCAGCGTTGCGGTTCGGGCCGGCTGACCGGGCCGGGCGCGGAGCGACAACGAAGTCGTGCCCCCGAGCGGCAGACCGGCCATGACGCGCTCGACTCTCGTCGCCGATGCCAGTTCTCCCGACACCACGGGCTGGACCTCGCGATTGAGATGGCTGCAGCGGATCACCCACTGACAACGCTGCTGCTGCTGCAGATGACAGAAGACTTCCAGGCTGTCGGCTCCGCGATCGCAAACGTGGATGTACTCCACGCCGTCGGCGGGCACACCGATGGCATCGATGATCCGGCCCCACACATCGGTCTCGCGCGGACGTCGCGCCCTCTGACGCCGATTCTCTTTCTTCGGAGCGGGAACGCGATAGAACAGTTCCTGTCGCGCCAGACCCAGCACCGCACCGTCGTCGGCGTCGACCATCAACGCATTGTGGAGCTGGAACCCATACGGCATCCCCTTGCCGCCGCGGGTGAAGCCTTTCACTTCCCGTCGTTCTTTGTAACTGATCGTCGTCGTATCATTGAGGATTAACACCCGACCCTTCGCCGCCGCACAGGTCTGTTCCCAGTGCGGCCGCGCGAGCGCATCGAAGGTCACCGCGGGGTTGTGGAAGAAGCGGTAGCAGGCTTTGAGTTCCGCCCAGTCCGTCATTTGCTGCGGCGACGAACCGCCGGGATGATCCGCCATCCGCACGGCGACCTGCACGGCCCGCTGCGTCCGCCGCGCATCACCCAGGTCACACGTGCCGAAATTGGTCATCGCCCACTCCGAAGCCGTTTGAATCGAACGCATGTGAGACACCGCCCAAGCTGCGAAAACACTTCGCTCGTCCTGGGCGCAGGGGTCTGACGCCGAACCCGTCCCTGGCGTCTCACACCTTCCCCGCAATCGCGATACCAAACCCGCCAACGAGAACACGATTCCACGCAACCACCCGCGCTCACAAGACATCCGCCAACTCCCATCCCGCCCAACCCAGCGCCGACAAACCACCAATTTTGTAAAATTGTGGGTCATGACAAGGTACGCTCCAACCCCGGCCACCCCTTCGACCGACGGAAGCCCCGGTCGAGCGACGGGTGGCTGGGGCGAAGTCTTCGCCGCCCCAGAGAACAGCATGGACGGCATGCTGGGTCGTCGCGGACTCCGACACCAGCGACCCACCGCGCGGGCGGGATAGCACCGCCTGAACCAGCGCCGTGCCACTGCGGAGGAGCAGTGTCTTTGGATGCTTCCAGAAGCGCTCGACTCTGATTCGCGGACGAAGCGGTGGCACACAGGCCGTTGGGTTGCCAGTTCCCACACATGGGAATTCCGCGCCGTCGCGCGCATCCCCCCCAGATAGGTTGAAGGCACCTGTTTGCATCACACCACCGGGGGACACCCTCTGCGCGGCAGGATGGCTGACAGGGCAAGGGTTCTTTGACGGGTGGCCCAGACGCTGTCCGCAGCGTCTGGGTTCACAAGAGGTCGAGCGAGTCGGCCTCAAATGAATGGCCCTCTTGTAAACCCAGACGCCGAGTACGGCGTCTGGGCCACCCAACGCGGATCGTCTTCGGCGTTTCTGGGGTCACAAGAGGCGTTACAATTCGCGGCACCATGCCTCATCCTCGTCGCATCGATGACGCCCTCTACACGCACTTCATTACGTTCTCCTGCTACCATCGGCGGCGTCTGCTCGACCACGATCAGCCCAAGCGAATTTTTCTCGGTGTCCTGGACGACGTACGCGAAAAGTTCGCGGCGAAGGTCGTCGGGTTCGTGCTGATGCCGGATCATGTGCATCTTCTGATCTGGTTCCCGACGGCGGGGCAACTCAGTCGCTTCGTCCAGCAATTGAAAGGACGCAGTTCCACGCAGATCAAACAATTTCTGCGCGATGACATGACGGAGTATGCTGCACACGTCTCGTTGGATGATCCTGTGTGGCAAGTCCGGTTTCATTCGTTCGAGATTTACTCGTCAGCGAAGTTGGAAGAGAAGCTGGCGTACATGCACATGAATCCGGTGCGGGCGGGGTTGGTGGAGCGGGCTGTCGACTGGCGGTGGAGTTCGGCGCGGTGGTATGCGGAACGTCGGACCGTGGGGATTCCGATTGAATGGGTTGACTGAGATTTCCTCTTGTGAACCCAGACGCCGAGTACGGCGTCTGGGCCACCCCTGTCGGTTAAGCACCCCTGTCGGTAAGATTGCGACCATTTTCGCGCTCCCTCGCGGTGGGTCGTTCTCGCGGGTAAACTGACGTATTCGGCGGTTCCGATGGGCGGTTCCCGGACGAATGGCCACGGCGGGCAGCACAATCGGTCAGTCAACACGAGCGGCAACGATGGCACAGCGGAAAGTGGGCGTGTGGTTGGTGGGAGCGTGGGGCGGCGTGGCCACCACTGTCGTCGTCGGGATCATGGCACTCCGTCACAAATTGACGGAGCCGACGGCGTTGGTCTCCGCGCTGCCGCCGCTGGCGGGGCTCGATCTCGCCGGATGGGATGAACTCGTCATCGGCGGGCACGAAATCCGTGAGACGAATTACCGGGCCGAAGCCGACGTGCTCCACAAGAAGTCGCGGGTCTTTGCTCCCGAATGGTGGCCGCACATTGAGGCCGATCTCGCCGCCGCCGATGCCGAGGTGCGACCGGGGACGCTGCACAACGTCGGGGCGACGATTGATTCGCTCGCCGGGCCGAAAACCGCCGCGTTCCGGGGGGAATCCGCCGGGCAAGCGGTGACACGGCTCGCTGCGGATATCAAATCATTCCGTGATCGTAACGGTTTGGATTGCGTGATCGTCGTCAACGTGTCTTCGACGGAACCGCCCGTCGAACCGGCCGTCAAGGAATTGACGTGGGCCGCGATTGACAAGCAACTCACGACGAACGCCGCGTGTCCATTACCGGCGAGTACGTTGTACGCCATCGCCGCCTTCCGGGAACACGCCGCGTATGTGAACTTCACGCCGTCCATCGGCACCGATCTGCCGGCGCTGGACGAATTCGCGAGGAAACAAGGTGCGGTCCACGTCGGCCGCGATGGCAAGACCGGCGAGACGCTGATGAAGTCGGTCCTCGCCCCGATGTTCGCCGCCCGCAATCTGAAAGTGATGAGCTGGGTCGGCCACAACATTTTCGGCAACCTCGATGGCAAGGTGCTCGACGATCCGGTCAACAAGGCGAACAAAGTCCGGTCGAAGGATCATCTGCTCACCGAAATCCTCGGTTACAAGCCGCAGACGCTGGTGTCGATCGAGTACATCGAATCGATGGGCGACTGGAAAACCGCGTGGGATCACATACACTTCCAGGGATTCCTGGGCACGCCGATGGTGCTGCAGTTCATCTGGGAAGGCTGCGATTCGCTGCTCGCCGCACCGCTGGTGATTGATCTCGTGCGGCTCACGGAGCGTGAAACCCGCCGCGGCAAGTCCGGGTTGATGACGCATCTCGGGTCATTCTTCAAGAGCCCGATGGGGTGCGATGAGCCGCAGTTCGCGCTGCAGTTTCAGCAGTTGCTGGAATGGGCGGAGGTTGTGCGCGCTGAGAAATAGAACATCCCAGGGACAGCAGTCCCTGGGCGTCTGCGGTCTTTTCTACCCACGACCAACCACCAACGATCGACCGCATGTTCCCCTACCTGCAACTGCTGCGATTGCCGACCGTCTTCACTGCGATGGCGGATATCGTACTGGGACGGATGCTGCTCAACGGCCGCACGCTGGAGCCGTATCCCGAGTTTCTGATCGTTCTCGCGGCGTCGTGTGCGTTGTACTTCAGCGGGATGGTCTTCAACGATGTCTTTGATGTCGTGCAGGACACCGCGGAACGTCCGTCACGGCCGATTCCCTCGGGTCGTGTATCCCGACGCAACGCCACCATTCTCGGTATGGTGTTGATGTTGGCGGGGATAGGCACCGCGACAACGTTGTCGCTGCCAACGCTGGTGGTTGCGATCGCGCTGGCGGCGATGATTCTTGGCTACGACAGTTATCTGAAGCGGACACCGCTGGGTCCGCTGGCGATGGGTTCGTGCCGGTTTCTGAACGTGCTGCTCGGTGCGTCGGCTTCCACGGGGAGCTTGCCGAAACTGTTCGACATGCCGCACTTGATCGTCGCGATCGGCCTTGGCGTTTACATCGTCGGCGTGACGTGGTTCGCCCGCACGGAAGCGAAGGCGAGTTCCAGCCGGCAATTGACGGGAGCGCTGGTGGTGGTGAATCTCGGCGTCGCCCTCCTGTTGGGGCTGATGCTGACTTGGCCGAACAAGGGCGATGTGCAACGTTCGTTGTTCCTGCTGGCCGTCGTCGCGGTGACCGTAAACTCACGGGCTCTCAGTGCGATTCACGTCGCCACTCCGGCTGCGGTGCAAATCATGATCAAGCTGTTCCTGCTGAATTACGTGATGCTCTGTGCGGTGATGGTTTACTGGCACACCGGCAACGGCATCGCGGCGATGCTGACTGCGTGCCTGGTGATCCCGCCGCTGATCATCAGCCGTGTGATTGCGATGACGTGAGAGTAGGTGGCGGGTGATCGGTGGTAGGTGGTAGGTGGTCGGCAGACGATAACACCGCCTCTTCTCTTCCTGCCACCCATCACCGACCACCCACCACCTGGAATTCCGCCATGAATCCCACGTTCCACATCGCGGTTCTCGAAGGCGACGGCATTGGCCCGGAAGTGACGCGCGAGGCGATCAGGGCCACCGATGCAGCAATGTCGCGCGAACAGGCAAAGATCGAATGGACGCATTTTCCGTGGGGGACGGACTATTTTTTCGATCACGGCCGCATGGCCCCGGCAGATTACCTCGATCAACTCGCGCCGTTCGATGCGATTCTGCTGGGGGCGGTCGGGCATCCCGCGGTGCAGGATCACGTCACGCTGAACGGACTGTTGCTGCCGATTCGGCGACGGTTTGAACAGTACGTTTGCTTGCGACCAGCGTACCTTTACCCCGGTGTGGAAAGTCCACTGCGAAATAAGGCTCCCGGTTCGATTGATCTGCTCGTGTTCCGCGAGAATACGGAAGGGGAATACGTCAACGTTGGCGGGCGGGTGTATGCCCAAAGCGATGACGACATTGCCATTCAGACGGCCGTCTTCACCCGCCGCGGTTGCGAGCGCATCATCCGCGCCGCGTTTGAATCCGCCGCCACACGGCCACGCAAGCGTGTGGCGTCCATTACCAAGAGCAACGCTCAAGGTTTCGGCATGGTGTTGTGGGACGAAGTCTTCGCCAAAGTTGCGAAGGAATACCCGCAGATTGCGACGGAATCGCTGCTGGTCGACCGTAGTGTGATGGAGTTCGTCCGCCGGCCGGAAAGCTTCGATGTCGTCGTCGCCAGCAATCTCTTCGGCGACATTCTCACCGACCTTGCGGCGATCATCGTCGGCAGCATGGGCCTCGCTGCCAGCGGGAACATCGACCCGACCCGCAAACATCCGAGCATGTTTGAACCGGTCCACGGCTCGGCACCGGACATCACCGGTAAAGGGCTCGCCAATCCGCTCGCGGCGATTTTGTCCGCAGCGATGATGCTCGAACATTTGCATCTGCGGCATGCGGCCGAAGCGTTGGATGCGGCGGTGAAATCGCTTCTGGCGAATCATGGCCCGCGCACACCCGATCTCGGTGGGACAGCGCAGACCACGCAAGTGGGTGATGCGATTGTGGCGTTGCTCAAGTAGCCCTGTCGCTCCGCGACAGGAATCGCCGATTGCACAATCACGCTTTCTGCTCAGCGGCTTTCCTGTCGCGGAGCGACAAGGCTACATCAATCACTTCCCGGTAATAAACTGCGTCTGTGCGGCCGACCCCGCGATCGGAACGAGTTCCAGCCGCAACGGTTGCGAACGTTTTTTCAGGTCGACGGAGACCGAGAGCTTGTGTTCGCCCGCGGGCAGCGCAACATTCGACAATGCCGCAGATTCGATGGGTTTTCCGTCCAGCCAGAACTCAAGGCCGCCAGTCGTTTCACCAGGATTCAGCCCGATGGCTCCTGCCGTGGTGACATTCACGGTGGCACGCACGAACGCCACTTTGCGGAACGATTCGATGATCGCGACGTCCTTCTGAAAGAACGGCAACTCGTCCCCCGGCAAGTGGCCGCTGACGGTGGCGTAGGCCGGGGTCCATTGCAGGTCGGTGTCGTCCGCCATGAGTTGGGCGTCGCTGGTGCGAGAGAACCGTGTGAAGGCTTCCTTCGTCGGTTGCAGCAATTCCCAACGGCGGGCGACCGGCGTCGGCGAGACCGCAAACGGACCCGGTTTGCCGAGTTCGGAGAGGAACCGCACGAGATCGACAAGCTCCGGCCGCGTGAGTTTTTCGGTGAGACCCGCGGGCATCAACGATGAGCCGTTGGATTGCTCTTCGATGATGTTCAGCGGAATCTCGACTTCCTTGTCGTCGGCGTCGCGGATGATCAGCGCTTTGTCGCTTTGCCGCAGCTTGATCCCCGAGAGCACCTTGCCCGAATCGGTCTGTACCACAACGGTCTGGAAGCCTTCCTTCATGTTCTTGCTGGGGAGCAGCAGCGAATCAATGAGATAATCGACCTGGGCACTGGCCCCAAGGCTGAGCAGATCGGGACCAACCCGCCCGCCGGCACCGCCGATGGCATGGCACTTCATGCAGTTCAACTCGGCGCGACGAAAGATCGCTTCCCCACGGGCCGCATCGCCGTGCTGCTTGATGTCATTCATGAGGGCCGTAAACTCGGCTTCGGTGAGCATCTTCGGCCCGGTGGCGATGTTGCCGGCTTTCTTGAGCGCTTCGCTGAGCGTTGGCTCCTCCCGTCCCGAACCGGTGATGGCCCGCAAGCCGATCTTCGCGACGTCTTCCGGCAGCTTCGCGGATGCGAGCGCCAGTGCGAACGGTTCGGCCGCTCCCTTCTGCTGCAGGAAGGCCTGGTAGACCTGTTCCTGCGAGGCGACTTCGCGCGGGTTCGTACGACTCAGAAACTTCACCGCGGCGTCAGCGGCTTTCTTCGCATCGACCGTGACCAGCGCCGCAATCGCCGCGGCGCGGGTGGCATCGCGGGTGAAGTCGGAAATCGACATCACTTCCAGCGGCGTGAGGCGGTCGGGCTGTTGCAGTTGGGCAATTGATCGGATCGCCGCAAACCGCACGGCAGCGGGACGGCCCTCGTCCAGGATCAACTTGCCCAACGGTTCGTACAACGCCTGCAATTGCCACGTCCCCGCGACCTCAGCGGCAGCCGCGGCGAGTTTCGGATCGGAGGCCTTCAACAACCGTTCGATGCCCCCGAGTTCCCCGGCCGGTCGCACTTTGCGCTGCGATTGCGCTTTCGCCAACGCTTGGAGTAACTCCGTAGCCTGATCCGCGGATGTCGATTCCTTTACCGCGAGATCGAAAGCCAACCGCAGATGATCGGCTCCGCCGAGCGTCGCGATGAGATCGAGCGCGGTGCGTTGTTCGTTTTGAGGGATATCACCACGTTGGAGACGATTCACAACCATAGGAATCGCTTCAACACCATCGACCGCGCGAATCGCATAAAGCAGATGCCCGAACTTGCGATGTCCATCGCGTCCGAAGAGGTATTTCAGATTGCTGTTCACGACTAAGGGCATCCAGTACGGGCGAAGCTCCCGCATCGTCTGCCATAACGCATAATCGAGAAACTGGTCCATCGGCTCGTTCAGCACTTGGAAAAGTGCGGGAGCAGCCTCTGTTTGAGGGAACGCCGCAAGGGCTCGCACGGCTTCAAGCCGAACACGCGGGAACGGATCGCGTGCGAAGAACTCAATCATCGCAAGATGATCGTCAACAAGCCGATCAGCCCAATGTGGTATTAACCGCACCGCGGCGGCGCGGGCTCGTGGTTCCAGAGAAGAGAGCACCGCTTGCAACAACGGCGTGTTAACCACATCGAATGCCTGATACATCCACAGCGCTTCGAGCCGGTGGTGTTCGAATTGCGGATCGGTCTTGTCGAGCGATGCCGTCCACTTGTCGAGTTCCGGTTTGACGGCGTCCACACCCCGTTCTTTCAACACGCGCTTGGCATGATGCCGTGTGTAGGACTCCGGGGCTTTCAGTTGTTCCAGCAGTTCGACCACACTTGCGGTGACGAGTTGTGGGCGTTTCACCAACGGGCGGTTCTTCGCCGTGACGCGCCAAATGCGGCCGTGCGTGTGATCGCGGCGGGGGTCGCGGAAATCGACTTCGCCATGCTGAATGATCGGGTTGTACCAGTCGGCGATGTAGATCGCGCCGTCCGGGCCGACCTTCACATCGATCGGCCGAAACGCCACATGCTTGGAACTGATGAGGTCGGGCTGCTGTTTCGACGCAAACCCGGAACCATCATCGGTCACCACGAACCGGCAGACCCGGTGGCCGCGGAAATCGTGGGTGATCATATTGCCTTGCCAGTCATCGGGCAGATGACGGCCGTCCACGACTTCCAGTCCGCAATACTTCGGGCTGCCGGGGTTCAATCCGTGCATGATCCGGGCCGCACCGTACGCCGTGGGATAGGACGCTCCGGGGACGACATAGTTGATCCCTTCGCCGCCGGCACCATCCGTCGCGAATGACTGCCCCCAGCGGTCAAACGCATGGCCCCAGGTGTTGACCCATCCGCGGGCGAAGACGTCCAACTTCATGGTTTCCGGACGGAACTGCCAGATCCCCCCGGCGTTCAACCGACGCACACCGTATGGTGTTTCGACATGGCTATGAATGTAGATCGACTGGTTGAAATAGAACAGCCCGTCCGGTCCCCAGCGGAACGTGTGAATGATGTGGTGCGTGTCCTCGGTGCCGAAGCCGGAGAGGACAATTCGTGATTGATCGGCTTTGCCATCGCCGTTGGTGTCCCGCATGTGCAGCAGTTCGGTGCTGTTCGCGACATATGCCCCGCCGTCGCCCGGTTCGACACCGGTCGGAATCAGTAATCCATCCGCGAAGACGGTCGTCTTGTCCGCGATGCCGTCTTCGTTGGTGTCTTCCAGAATGAGAATCTTGTCGTTGGCGGTCTGCCCCGGCGCGATTTGCGGATAGACCTCGGACGCCGCGACCCACAACCGTCCCTGCGGATCGAAGTTCATCTGGATCGGCTTGTGCAGCAACGGATCGGCAGCGAAGAGATTCACTTCGAAGCCATCGGCAAGGACGAACGTCTGGCGTTCTTCCTCGGCGTCGGGAATGGGGATGTCTTTCAGTTCGCGCTGGGCGAACAGCGGACAAGACAGAAATAAAAAGGCGGCGAAGACGAAAAGCCAAGCTTTCAGGCCAGACATGAGCGGCAATTCCAAATCAACCCAGCCAAGTGCAATTAGTTTTCTAAGCGGTCGTTACCGTCGAATCCGGATGACTCCGGAAGTGACGACGGTAAACGCCCCCACGAACTCTTGAGCATGCAGCGCGAAGGCGTCGGACACAATTTCCGCTTTCGCGTCGGGGTGCAACCCGCTCAGTCGAACGAGAACGACACCGCAATGGTTTTGATGCAGACGGTAAACCAATTCCCCGAAATCTTTGTCTGCCGTAATGACGACCGCCCCGCGCGAATTCGCTTCCCCAAGCACGATATCGTCGCTCACTCCGGGAGACTGCTCCGCGATGGCGAAAACATCATGCCCATCCGCACGCAATCTGAGCACGATGGGCAGGTCAACGCTTTCGTCAGCAACGAGATTCATGCGTTCTGTTTCGCAGCCGGATAGATCACGTCTGATCGTAACACGTCCGAAGCATATTGAATCGCCGCGAGAATCCCTTCACGCGACAGATGAGGATGTGCCTGTTGAATGTCTTCAATGGAGTCGCCTGCCGCTAACTTTTCGAGGACTAGCTCCACCGTAATCCGTGTGCCGGCAATGACGGGTTTCCCCATCATGACTTTCGGGTCCGCGTTGATGAGCGATGCCGTCATCACGTCACCTCAAAATGACTTCAATGGAAACAGACAACCTCATCTCTCCCCGAGTTGGTCCTCGAAGAGAGATGGATTGACGCATTCTATTACTTCTGCGCGACCGGTTGGTACTTCGCGTCGCTGAAGCCCAGCAACGGGAAGAAAATGAACGGCAGGAACGCGAGCCCTAAACCGTACGCTTCGCTCTTGCCGAAATTCTTGGCGAGCCCCATGTACGTCAGAATCGCCATGATCAGATTCACGCACGGAATGAGGAACAGGATGATCCACCAGACCGGTTTCCCAGCGATTTCCAGAATCACAATGATGTTGTAGATCGGAACAATGGCCGCCCAGCCGGGTTTTCCCGCCTTCGTGAAGACCTTCCACATCCCCACGATCATGATGATCGCGAGAACCAGCTCAACTAGGAGGATGACCATCGCCATTGCAGCGGCGGCAGCCGCGGCTGCGTCGTCTCCACCGCCACCATCTTGCGCCAGTACCAATGTCGGGAACCAGTTCATCGGCGTCATCCTTCACAATTGAAATTGAACCGCGGACACGGAACCCCCGTACCGCACTCTTATCACGGTCAGAGACAACCAATCTCCAACACATCGATTGCCAAAACGTTCACTCTGCAAAATCGGCTCATCAAAATCCGCAAAAACCAGTCCGGCCTCAACCTTTTTTCAACCGCTCGATCTCTTTTTCATCCGCTTCAATCAACGGATCGAACTGCGGAATCTCCACCGCGTTGTTGCCTTGTTCGTGTTTGCGGAAGAGAAACAGGTACGTCACGTTTTCCGGCCGCCAGCGGTGAAAAAACCACGTGTTCTTCGACACGATCTTCGCCCGCAGTGCGGCTTCCTGATCCGACGTGAGGCGGCCCGGTGAGCAGCCCATTCCGCGGACAATCGCTTCTCCCGCGGCCCGGTAACCGAGCGGCGACAAATGCGCGCCGTTTTCCGTGCGACCGCCGACGCTTGCCAATGCGGTGGTCAGATCGATCACCGCGCCGTCACGTCGTGCTGCCAGTTGACGGATGGCGTCCGCATACATCCGAAGATTGCTGTTGTGCTGGCTCGCATCCGGTAACGGCGGCGGGGCTTTCTCGAAGAGATGCGGCGTCAGGAACGCCAGCCGTGCTCCCGTCGGTTGGACGTCGTCGCACAGTTTCTCGAACTGCTGCACGAATGATGCGAGTCCCGCTTCCCCCGCGAACGATTCGTTCTGACCGTAGGCGAACACAATGACCGTCGGCTTCTGCTCCTTCACCATCTCGATCATCCGCTGATACCCCGCGGCGGGTTGATCGAAGATCCCGCGCGATTCCGCCCAGACGGTGTCGCCGCTCCAGCCGAGATTGCGGAAGAGGATCTTACGGTCGGGATAGGCGGCGGTGATGGCCGTTTCGATGTAGCCGGACTGTCCTTCGCGCTCGACAAAGGTCCCGCCGAGCACCACCACGCGGTCACCATCCCGCAGTTCCGCCGGCGGATCAGCGGCCGTCACCGGGAGGCCGGCGACGCAACTCAGCAGGAAAACAGACAGACCGACTGAAAATTTCATCTGCGAATCTCATCCCAAAGCGAAAGCCGCTCTTGCGGCGGCATCAGTAAAGGCTGTTCAGGGACCGATTGTCAACCGGTCGCGTGACGGAATCCTTGGCAGTGTCGGAAGTTGGGGCATTCTGAAATCACAAGTATCGAATTCGTTATACGATTGCGTCGCTCCCATGAACGCGATACAGTTTAAAGAATCTTGATGCACGTCCTCGTGCGTCGTCTCCGTTTGTTCCATCAATTGATTGACTCCCTTCTGTTTCTAAGGAGACCGTCATGGTTCGCTCGCGCCATGCTGGATTTACGTTGATTGAATTGCTGGTGGTGATTGCGATCATCGCCATTCTGATCGCCCTGCTTCTCCCCGCGGTGCAACAGGCCCGCGAAGCCGCCCGGCGGACGCAGTGCAAGAATCACATGAAGCAGTTGGGGCTCGCGTTCCACAACTACCACGACAATTTCAAGCGATTCCCACCAGCGGCCATTGCTGGGGGAGTTGGTTCGGCACAAGACTGTGACCGGAACTGGAATTACGCTGGCATGCTGCTGCCGTTTCTGGATCAAGCCCCCTTGTATAACCAGATTGCTGTCGGCCAGGCACCGTTGGTTCCGCAGTCGGCGACGAACATGACTGACGTAAATGACTACACGACTGCGGCCGCGAATACGCCCGAGAAGTTGTTCACGACCAAGATTCCCGTCTTTTTCTGTCCGAGTGCGAGCGGTGGGGACGTCAACCGTTATCAGAAGAATCTGGGCACCATGATGTACGCCATCAACAATCAAATCGGTCTGTCGGGAAACGCGCCCAACGGCGTGACCAAAGCCACGCCGATTACGGACATCGTCGACGGGACATCCAATACATTGCTGATGGGTGAAAAGGCGTTGATGGACGCACCGTTTGTGTCGATGGGTGCGATCTGGGGAGCAGGTCGGATGTGTACGTCGCGAATCACTGTTGTGGCGGCACAATGCAAGATGAACTCACCGCTTGAAGGTAATTGGATCGCGGGAAACTGCTATACCGAAACTCCGGCAGGAAACACGAAAGCCACGCGGGCCGCGCTCAATAGTGCACACGTCGGCGGCGCCCACATGCTGATGTGTGACGGAGCCGTCCGCTTTGTCAGCGAGAATATTTCCGCCAGCCCTAATTTTGGCGGCAGTGCGGCGGCGGAAAACTATACCTATCAAAATCTTTTCAATTTGAACGATAAGAACGCGCTCGGCGAGTTCTGAGCGACTTTCGCCGAGTGTCACTATCTCCATTCATTTCCTCTGAATCGCTTCTGAGGCTGCTGTGAATCGCATTGGTTCGTTCATCGCTATTTGTGTGGCATTGTCGTTACTCGGATGCGGCGGCAGTGGTCGCCCCCGTCTGACGAAAGCGGCCGGGACGGTGCACCTCGACGGCAAGCCGCTGGAAGGCGCACAGGTCGCGCTGGTGATGATCGCGGAGGCCAAAAGCAAATATCAGCGGCCCTCGTCGGCGATCACCGATGCGCAAGGCCGGTTTACCCCGCAAACCTATGGAAAAGATGACGGTTTGCCGGTCGGAAAATACAAGGTCGGGGTTCAAAAGCGGGAACTCATAGGACAGTTGCCCAAGGATTTCGACTCCGAGAACCCCGGCAAGTATAACCTGAAGTACAAATGGATCACGCCGATGTCCGCCGCTCAGCCCGATTCGTCAGGGATCACGGTTGAAGTGACATCCTCCGGCATGAAACCGGACGTGATCGAACTGAAATCGGCCGATCAACCGGAAATCGAGTTGACCGGGCCACAGAAACGGGCCAATGAACCCTAGTCGAAATTATAATTCCGCTGACGAACTTTTTTTCAGCCGGACTGATAGTCATCCGGCGAAGTTTTGACCGTGACTTGTGAAGAAGGACAACCCTGATGGAACGCTCTCGGCGTGGATTCACGCTCATCGAACTGCTGGTGGTGATTGCGATCATCGCCATTCTGATCGCGTTGTTGTTGCCCGCGGTACAGCAAGCCCGCGAAGCCGCCCGGCGGACCGAGTGCCGTAACGTCCTGAAGCAGTGGGGGCTCGCGCTGCACAACTACCATGACACTTTCAACCGGCTGAGCAGCGGCGGTATGAGCTTCGCGGCAGGCTCGCCTTTGCCGGCAGTTGTAAATAACCTCGGCATGCATGTCCGTCTGCTTCCCTACATCGATCAGGCTCCACTCTACAACCAGTTCGATTTCAACTTGAACTATGCGACCGCGCCGAATGCCGCTCTCAAGACGCAGTCCTTCCCCTTGCTGTTCTGTGCGAGTTCACGACTGGCCGACAAGCAGTCGACTACAGCGGGTAACTGGACGCCGAACTATTACGGTGTGGCCGGTCCACGCGGTCCTAAGCCAGCTCCATTGACGGGGACGTATGACGTTGTAGGTCAGACCGGCGGTGACCACGGCGGTTTTGCTTTGAGTGGGATGCTGCCGATGAACCTATGTCTAAACTTCCGTGACTGTACCGATGGGCTATCGAACACTTTCTTAATGGGGGAGATTTCCGGAGAACCGGCACCCGGCTGGTCCGCTAACTGGCGTGACTGGACACAAGGCGGAAGTGGGAATGTTGCAAGCAATGGTGTTGCAAGCTATTCCACCAAGAACGTGGTTTATCCGATTTCGCGCTACTCGGGATATACCGGAGGAAATGTGAGTCGACTCTATAATGATGTCCGCTTCAGCAGCCAGCATGTGGGTGGAGCACACTTCCTGATGGGTGACGGCACGGTCCGTTTCGTCAGCGAGAACGTCGACTTCCCGACTTACCAGGCGGCGGCGAGCAGGGGTGATGCCGAGAGCTTGTCGTTGGGCAACTAATTGCTTTTCACCGTCCGAGTAAGATGGCACACAATCCCGGCGATTTGGCGGTCGCCGGGATTGTCATTCCTGAGTGGATGTTTTCTCAACCGGCGAGAAATCTGATCGCGGTATCAAGGAGTGATTGCTGATGCGATGTTTGGTGATGTTCTTGGTCGGCACGTCCTCTTGCATGGCATCCGGCTGCGGCGGTAGCGGGCTGAAGCTCCAGCAGGTGTCCGGCAAGGCCACATTTGCCGGAAAACCAATTGCCTATGGCACAATTGATTTCGTGCCCGACACTGCCCGCGATACTAAGGGACCAGCAGGGGCGGCGGAAATTATCAATGGCGAGTTCGACACCCGCAAACAGAACGGCCGGGGCGTGATCGCCGGACCGCACATCGTCCGGATTACGGGCTATGCGGAAAAGCCCGTGGGATCGGCGGACGAAACGGTCGCTTCTACATCGAAGCCGCCGCTGTTTATTGGCTACACTGTCAACGTAGATGGATTTCTGGCCCAGCAGGATTTCGATGTTCCGGAATCCGCTCGCGGCTTCGATATTTTCAAGCAGGCCATCAAGAAACCCGCAGCGAACGATCCTTGATTTACGACGGGGAAGTTCCTCAATTGGTCAGAAGTCGTCAAGGGAGTGAACTCTTATTACGAACCGGTTTTCAATTAGTTGACCCCATCAAACGAGCTGGATGACTTCGCAACAGATGGTGCTTCTCCTCAAGCATCACAGTTTCTTCGCAGCCCACACCATAAAGATGCCGACAGTCGAATCGAGCCCGACTGTCGGCCATTGGCTGCTTGGCGTCATTTATAAAATCCGATATTAGTCAACTGCAGCTGACAACTGAATATCAACGATTAATGTGTTCTGTGCAACACCGCCGAATGTTGCTGCTTGTGCACCGGTCGTCCCATCGAGGAACACCGAGTCACCATCGTGGATGTCTCGAAATTTGCAGCAAGGGAGATTCCGCCGGATGCGTCGAGATTTGTAAATGGATCTGAAGTAGTGCTGCTAAACATCGTTAGATCATCCGTCCAATGTTCGATGCGTACAAACCCATTTCCATCGACATACGCCTTCATAAATGCACCACCTGGCAATTGCAAATAGATATTGACGCCCACGGATGATGCACCTGCATTTGAACCCCAATTGATATGAATTTCCGCATGGCCGTCCGTGGAACCACCGCTCGCTCCCAATTGTTCAAGCTGATATTCGGGATGAGAACTCTTGATATCCCCACCCGTCATTGCCCACATCACCTGTAGCGAGACACTGATTGTCAATCGTTGCGAGCAGAGCCGCTTCAGCTTGTCCGTCGGTATTCGGTTCGAGCCAAGATTGAGCAACTACATAACTCGTCCCAAGCCCGGGAATCGTCCGATTGAGAGTCTTGACTGCATGGGCATCGCCGGTGGATGACCAGTCCGACTCCTGATCACCGTCTGTCAATGGGTCAATGCCAGCGGAGATTGTGAAAAAACTCGCGTCAACACGGTTCCAGACAAAATCTCCAGCGATTGAGGATTGAGCACCACAGACACAGATCACGGCCAGGGTAGCGAGTGAGCGCAGACGACCCATGACAGAACTCCGCATGTGTTCTCTCAGCCTATAACAGCACTCAAGTAGACTTTGAGTGAGATCACTGTTATAGCCGGTCTTCACTTTAGTCGCGTTTTCTGAATCGTCAAACTTATTCTGAGATTGTTTAAGCGATTTAACCGTATTTAACGATTGTTCGTATCGGCATGCGAGAATGGTTCGCGTGCCCATTTTTCGTAAAGGCTTTCGCAATAGCATGTAAGGGTGGGGTTTCATAGTCAGTCATGTCAATGAAGCAACATGGTTGGCAAAACCTGATTAGCCCGAACTGACGAATATTGACTTTCCGGAGACCTTGCCGATCGGACGAACCTCGCAATTGACAGCCGTGATTTTTCGCCGATATAATCCAAGTTTGATGTGATCTGTCGCTTTCCTGGCGGCGTCCACGGCGTTTCACTCGCGTATCGATCTGCAATCAGGAGCGGTTTTATGCTGGTCATTCCCGGTCAATCTGGTCGAGACCTGTGCGATGGCGTTGGTCGTCGCGACCTGTTGCGGATCGGCGGGGCCTCGCTGCTGGGGCTGTCGCTTCCGGCGATGCTGCGAAACGAAGCCGCTCATGCCGCGGAAGATGCCCGCTACGGCGGACCGGGGTTCGGCAAGGCGAAGCATGTCATTCTCGTCTACCTGCAAGGGGGGCCGAGTCATCTCGATCTGTGGGATCCGAAGGTCGACGTGCCCGACAATGTAAAGAGCGTGTTCAAGCCGATCGACACCGCGCTGCCGGGCGTGCAGTTCACCGAACTGTTGCCGAAGCTGGCGAAGGTGATCGACCGCACCACGCTGTTGCGGGCCGTCAGCTATACGCCGAACGGGCTGTTCAACCACACCGCCGCCATCTATCAGATGATGACCGGCTACACCGCCGATAAAGTGAGCGCGTCGGGTCAGTTGGAACCGCCGAGCCCGAAGGATTTCCCGAACTACGGCTGCCATATCATCAAGGCGAAGCCGCCCGAAGTGCCGATGCTGCCCTACGTGATGATGCCCCGTCCGCTACAGGAAAGCGGTGTCATCGGCAAAGGGGGCACCGCCGGGTTCATGGGGAAAGCGTTCGATCCCTACACGCTCTATCCCACAGGCGATGACATGGATCTCGCCAAGATGGACCGCATCCGCGTCGACGATCTGCAATTGCGTCCGGAAGTCTCGCAGGAACGGCTCGCCCGCCGTGCGGAACTCCGCGAGACCGTGAATGCGAGCCTCGACGATCTCGAAAAGGCCGTCAGCAAGTACGCGCTCGATGAATACTACGGTAAGGCGTTGTCGCTGGTGCTCTCCGGCAAGGCGCGCGAAGCATTCAACCTGAACGCCGAGTCGAAGGAACTCCGCGAGCAGTACGGCAACAACACGTTCGGTCAAAGCTGCCTGCTCGCCCGCCGGTTGATTGAAGCCGGCACGCGGGTCGTGCAAGTGAACTGGCCGAAGGTCGCCAACAGCGATAATCACTCTTGGGACGTCCACACCGGACTGTCGACCCGCATGAAAACGCAGTCGGCACCGATGCTCGACGGCGGTCTGTCGGCCCTCATTGCCGACCTCGACGATCGCGGGTTGCTGAAAGACACGCTGGTCCTCGCGATCGGTGAGTTCGGCCGCAGCCCGAAGCGCGGCGTCAGCACGTCCGGCAACGGCAACAGCGACGACGGTCGCGATCACTGGCCGTACTGCTACACCGGCCTCATCGCCGGGGCCGGGGTGAAGCGCGGCTTCGTCTACGGCAAGTCGGACCTCACCGGTTCGTCCCCCGTCGAGAATCCGGTCCATCCGATTGAGCTTCTCGCCACCATTTACCACAGCGTGGGGATGAATCCGCGGAAGACGATCTACAACCATCTCAACCAGCCGCGTGAAATGGTGAACGCCGACGCCGTGCAGGGGATTCTCAGCTAACGCCGATCGACGATCGAAAAGGATGTCCAAAAGAAGCCCAGGGATTCCGATCCCTGGGTCTCTTTTTTGCCGGGTTCCCACATCAGGAATTCACATTCCCGCGGACAATCACCCCGATGTCGGCATAATCGTGATAAGGAAAAAGATGATCCGCTGTTGGACCGCACTGTTGCTGATCGTGGCTGGTTTTTGCGGAGAACTTTCCGCCGCCGAGGGAACCGTTCGCATCGCCACGTTCAACGTGCAGGAACTGAGTTGGAAGAAGCTGCAGGACATCGACGCCAACGGCAAGGGAAACAATGCCCAACTGCAAGCCGCCGCCGCGGTCATTCGCCAAGTCCGGCCGGATGTGCTGTTGCTCAACGAAATCGATTACACCGGCCCGGTCGATGCCGATGGCCCGCTCGAACGAAATGCCGCGTGGTTGTTCCTCGATCGCTATCTCAAAGACGATAATGAAACCAGCCAGGGCATAGACTACCCGCACCTGTTTTATCGCGCCACCAATACCGGCATGCCGACGGGGATCGATCTCAACAACGACGGTGATGCGAATGGCCCCAACGATGCCTACGGCTTCGGGAAATATCCGGGCGAATATGGGATGGCGCTCTTCAGCCGGTTCCCCATTGATGAAGCGAAGGCCCGCACATTCCGCAAGCTGCTGTGGAAGGACATGCCCAGTCACCTGATCCCCGATGGGACTGGCGACCGACCGGCGTTTTATACGGCGAAGCAACTCAATGTGTTTCGTTTGTCGAGCAAGAGCCATTGGGATGTCCCCGTGATGATGGGGGACAAGACGGTGCATTTGCTCTGCTCGCATCCCACGCCGCCGGTGTTTGATGGTCCGGAAGATGCCCACGGACGCCGCAATCATGACGAACTCCGTTTCTGGTGCGATTACCTCACCGGGGGCGAGGCGGCGAAGTGGATTCACGATGACGCGGGCCATGCCGCCCCGTTTGCAGCCGATGCGACGTTTGTGATTCTGGGCGATCTCAATGCCGACATGCAGCGTGGCGACACCGTGGCCGGTGTTCGTCCCATTGAAGGCGTACTGAAACATCCGCGGCTGGTTGACCCGCAACCGGAGAGTGCGGGAAGTGTCGCCGATGCGGGAACGCGGGATCGCTTCCCGGACACGGCGAAATTGAAGACGGCGCGCTTCGGCCGGCTCGATTATGTGCTGCCATCGAAGAATCTGTCGTTCACCGCAACCGGCGTTTACTGGCCGGGCCCGCAAGACGCCGATGCGGACATCGTGAAAACCGCGAGCGATCATCGGCTGGTGTGGATAGACGTTCGCGTCGATGCGAAACCGTAACCGTTATCCATGTGCCACGGCCGTGGCACACAGGAATCGGGAAGAAATCGAAATTTGACTCAAGCCCGATCATGAAATGGTCGATGCGCCACGGAACGGGAGTTCTTGTGGAGTTGTCAATATGCCACCGCGACGACGGCCGGTAGCGACGGATTCGGCCGGTCCGCGGCGGCCGATGGATCCCGGTCAGTATGTCGCGCTCTTCGCGCAGTATCTGCGGGCGGAATGCGGGCTCGCGGAAAATACGGTCGTCGCTTATTCCCGCGATCTCACCCGTTTCTGCGAATGGTACAGCGAACACGGTCCGGCGACCTTCCGCGAACTGACCGTCAATCTCTTCACCGACTACCTGGAAACCCTGCATGATCGCGGGCTGGCAGCGACCTCGATCGCCCGCAATCTGGTGTCGATCAAAATGTTCTTTCGCTTTCTGATGCTCGAAGGCGTCATCGAAGCCAGCATTGTCGATCTGGTGAATTCGCCGAAGCTGTGGCAGTACCTTCCCAAAGTTCTCAGCCCGGATAAAGTGGATGAACTTCTCGCCGCGCCGACGAATCACGATGCCTGGCCGCGCCGCGATCGCGCCTTGCTGGCGCTGCTGTATGCGACGGGTTGCCGGGCTTCGGAAGTCTGCAATCTGACGTTGCGGGACGTGTTCCTTGCCGAGGGATATTGCCGGTGCATCGGCAAGGGAAACAAAGAGCGGATCGTGTCGCTCAACCCGGTCGCGCGGGCGGCATTGGAAGCGTACCTGCAAAACGAACGGCTGGTGGTCGGCACGAATGATCCGTCGGCCCCGCTGCTGGTTTCACGCCGGGGCTTGCCGTTGTCACGCATCACCGTGTGGAAGCTGGTGAAACGGTATGCCGCGCGGATTGGTGCCAGTCGGGAAGTGAGTCCGCATACGCTGCGTCACAGTTTCGCGACGCACATGCTCGCCGGGGGGGCGGAGATTCGCGCATTGCAGGAACTGCTTGGCCACGCGAGCATCCGAACCACGCAAATTTATACGCAGGTCGACCACAGCCGCATTAAAGCGATCCACGAGCGGTGTCATCCGCGCGGGTAGCGACTGATCGATTCCCCGTGGCGTTTCGGCATCATCGCGCATTCTACGGTGTATTTGACCGATTCCGCGCGTTGCGCATTCGCCACATCGTCGCCGCATCCGCCCGGAAAGCGGCCCCTTTCTTCCGCATCCCGACATTTTCCCCCTCTCGGCGCGTGACATCGCTCTCCCGCGGCGGTTTTGATAGGACGAAGCCCTTCCGACGTCGTTTCATCGACTGCGCCAAGAGTGAAGGGGAGCCGCATGATTGCCGAGGTTTAATAATGGGATTTGAGAGGCCGACCCGAGTGGACGCTTCATCTCGCGACCGACTTCCACGCTTCGCCTGCGCGGTTGTTACCGCCGTTTTCCTGAGCGGGTGCGATTCCGCTTTGATTGTGAATCAAAGCCCCGGTCCGGCTGTGATTCGCGTCTCTTCTCAATGGGGCGAAGAAGGCGTTCCTCCAGGAATCACCGTTGCCGGTGGGAAAGCGGAGCTCGATCCGAATGAATCGAGCACGCGTCAGTTCATCGCCCCGCCGTTCGCCCTGTCGGAACCCGGCAATCTGTATTCGCTGCTTCGATTCGACGCGGGCAACGGTCAAATCGAGGAAGCGTTTCTGCCTAAAAGTTCCACTTGCGTCGTGACTTTGAACGCCCAGAATTTTCTGGAACTTGCCGTCTTGCCGCCGCTGGAAGACGCGGACTTTCGCAATGAGCTGCTCGCACGAAATCCGGCTTTGAAGCGGGCGCTCGAGACGCAAGACCACTTTACTGCCGCCGAGGTTTTGCTGAACTGGGCCGCGAACCATGTCGACGATGCGCTCTCGTCGAACGACTCCGCGATCACGTTGCCACTGGTCGTCAAGAATCCGGTGGTACAGTCGTACTATGAGCTCTTCAAGCCGGACAAAGGCGCGGTCGTGTGCGCCGGATTCGCGGTGATGTTGCAGAAGCTGCTGTTGTACTTCGACGTCGACGCTGTGATCGTCGATTTCGGCGACCCCGCGACCGGGCTGACACACATGTCGGTCGTCGTTCCCGAGCAGCTCGGCGATGGAACATGGACCTTCTATCAATTCGATCCCAAACTGAACTTTCGCTGCGCCACCGTTGAAACCGGCGCGCCGCTGGGCTTGTTCGAAGTGATGGATCTTGAGTTGCTGGGGCAATTCGCGACGGTCGAGATCGTACAAGGTTCCAATGCCGATCGCGATTTCGTCGGTTCCACCTACCAGCTTCAAGATCCGCGTTATCAGTTCCTCCGCCAGAAAGGCGACCGCTACATCTATCACCGCGCGGACTACTCTCTGCAGGCCCACGTCACGGATTACGCGCCGCAGTTTGCCGCCGGGGGCTTCACACCGGGGCCCGCTGGCTTCTTTGAACTGATGCAGAAACAGTTCTACACCGTTCGCCGGGGCAACAATCAGGCCAGCCGCGATGCCTTCGTGCAGGAACTGACCAGGCGGAAAATTCCGTTGATCTATCCGAAGTATCAATAGCCCGCGGTCATCGAGCGCGTCGGTCGTGGACCCGTTTGAATCCAAAGGCGTGGGGGCAGGGGCCCCGACCGATGATTTGAGGTTAATTTCTCATCCATAGATCGGGGCCCCCGCCCCGATTCTTCCAACTGACCCACGACCATCGAGTCCATCAAAACGAGACGCCCGGCATTGTCGTTTCAATGCCGGGCGTCTTTTCGCTCGCTCTGATTCGCTGCCGCTTACACGGTTGCCGATTCGTCTTTCGGGTGCGTCACCACGCACATCACGATGCCCAGTTCGTAAAGGGCCAGCAGCGGGAACATCATCATCATCATGCTCAACGGGTCCGGGGTCGGCGTGAGCATCATCGACACGAACGCGATCACCAGAATCGCCATCCGCCGCTTTTCGCGATAATCGGAAACCTGGAAAATCGAGATCTTCTGCAGGAACAGCATCACCAGCGGCAACTGGAAACTGACCCCGAACATCAACGGCATCATCACCGCGAAGTTGATCCACTCGGAAATGCGAATCTGCGCGGTGATGTGCATCCGCTCGTTGAATCCCAGCAGAAAATCGAGCACCGTCGGAAAGACACCGTAGAAGCAGAAGACCGCCCCGCCGAGAAACAGCACGATGCTCATCGGCAGATAGGTGTAAACATACTTCCGTTCGTGCGGATACAGCCCCGCGGCGACGAAGAGCCAGAGTTGATACAGCACCCACGGACTGCTGAAGATCAACCCCGCAATGAACGACACCTTCAGGTATGTCATGAAGGCTTCCTGCACATTCAGCGTAATCGGGTCGTCGATCGTCTTCACTTTCTTGCGAAGGCTGCCGATTTCGTCGGAGAGCGCGTTGATCGTCAGCCGCTTTTCCTTCACGGCTTCCGCCGGGGCGGGGTAATTCTCCGGATCAATTTCGTGGAGTTGCTCCAGCAGTTCATAAGCCGGCACGTTCAGCGTCACAATCCGCTGCAAGGCTTCCTCGACAGTGGTGCCCGCCAACGCCGCGGCTTCCTTTTCCTGATCCGTCATTTGCGGCCCCCAGAACTGCTCCTTCAGCCACGTGCTGACGGTGCCGGCGAAGTCGAAGCCTTTGACGTTATCCTGAACCTTGATGTCCCGTTTTTCGCGGACGGAATGGCGATCGAGGGCTTTGTCGATCGGATAGCGAATGATCGACATCACCGATTCGCCGTACGCCATGGTGATGACCACGCCGAGCGACAACCCGATCAAAGCGCGAATGAGATGCGTCCGCAGCACTTCGAGGTGCTCGCCGAACGACATCACGGAATCGTCGAACAGATCTTTCTTGGTACTGATTTTGGCGGTGACCATGGGTCCCCATTTCTCGCAAAGGCACGACACTGTCGCCCCAGCCGCGGCTTCCCGAGATGCGTCCTCTGTCGCGACGGTGACACAAAAACGAACACTCGGGCGTCTGCGAACTCCGGGCATTACGGAGTCGCAACGGATGTGAACTATCGACACATCCGCCGTATCCACTCGGAGAGCCCGCAGGAATCCTGCAGGACAAAGAGCGGGTGACTCGATTCTACGTCACCCCGCCCCCACCGGTCAACCGGGATGGTTTTCGCTTCGCGGTTTCGCGGCCCGCAAGGATCGTTTCCCAGTGCCGTCGAATACACCGGGCAACATTGATCGCGGGGCGCGAAACCGCGAAGCGAAGATCGAGATCAACTTTGAATCGGGATGATTCCGCTTTATCGTGGATGAGAAGCGAATCCTCGTTACCATCGAGACCCATCGTGAAACTCTCTGCCATTTTGCATCATCTGGAACAACTCGCCCCGCTCGCCACCGCGGAAGCCTGGGACAATGTTGGCTTACTGCTCGGTGACCGATCGGCGGATGTCTCGAAGATCATGACGTGTCTGACACTCACGCCGGACGTTGCCAAAGAGGCCGTTTCGGACGGCGCACAACTGGTGGTGACCCATCACCCGCTGCTCTTCAAAGCGGTGCAATGCATCACCACGGAGACCGTTGAAGGCCGGACACTGTGGAATCTGGCTCGTGCCGGCGTCGCCGTTTACTGCCCGCACACCGCGTGGGACAACGCCCCGGACGGCATCAATCAGGGACTCGCGCGACTCTTCGGTCTGAACGAGATTCAACCGATGCGACCGTTCGGTCATGGGGGCGACAGCACCCAAGGAGCCGGTCGCTGGGGGACATTGCCGCAGCCGATGACACTGGCGGAACTGGCCGGCGAGGTGGGCCGGAAACTCGGATCACCGCGGCTGGAGTTCGTCGGCGATCCGACGCGCTCGATCTCGCGCCTGGCGATCGCGTGCGGTTCCGCGGCCGAGTTCTGGAAGGACGCCCGCCGTTGTGGATGCGATGCGTTGCTCACCGGTGAAACGCGGTTTCATGGTGCCCTCGAAGCCCGTGATGCCGATTTCCCCATACTGCTTGCGGGTCATTACGCGACCGAACGCCCGGGGATGGAATATCTTGCCCGGTTATTGACCGCCGCGTTCCCCGATGTCGAAACGTGGGCGAGTCGCGTGGAGCGAGATCCGCTGCAATCCGCGTGAACTTCAAACGAGCCCGAAGCGCAAGCGCCGGGTTTCTTCAAATACACCCGGCGCTCGCGCTTCGGGCTCGTTTGAACGTCATCACGCAAGACCGTTCTGGCATCGCAATGCGGCGGCGACGGCGAGTTCATCGCACCGTTCGTTTTCGGCATGCCCGGCGTGGCCTTTGATGAGCGTGAACCGCACGGTGTGCTTCGCGAGCAAACCGTCGAGGCGTTGCCAGAGCTCCACGTTCTTCACCGGCTTCCACTGCGTCCCTTCACGGCGACGCCAGCCGTTCCTCTTCCAGCCGGGCAGCCACTCGATGCTTCCCTTGGCGACGTAAGAACTGTCGGTGATGACTTCGACGTCCGTTGCGGACTTCAACGCTTCCAACCCGGCGATGACCGCCATCAGTTCCATCTGGTTGTTCGTCGTCAACACTTCGCCGCCGGCGGCTTCCTTTTCGGTGCCGGTCTTGGGGTGACGCAGAATGTAACCCCAGCCGCCGGGACCGGGATTTCCGCGGCAGGCACCGTCGGTAAAGAGTTGTACGAAAGCACGTTGCCGGGTCGCCGCGGTTTCATCCTGCGGCATCGACATGGCGGCGACTTCTCCAAAGTAGCCCTGTCGCTCCGCGGCAGGAAAGCCGTACAAGCAACAGCGATTTGCGAGCAGTTCAGCTTTCGTCTCGCAGAGCGAGGCGGCTACGAGAGCGATTTAACGTTCGCGGAAGATAATCCGGCCGCGGTTGAGGTCGTAGGGCGAGACTTCCACGGTCACGCGGTCGCCCGGAACGATACGGATGAAGTGTTTCCGCATCTTCCCTGCGACGTGCGCGAGGACGGTATGTCCGTTGTCGAGCACGACCCGGAACTGAGTGTTGGCCAACGCCTCAACGACGTTGCCATCGACTTCGATCGCTTCTTCCTTCGCCATAAACTCCGGACTCATCTTGAATTAGCACGCGGACTGTCCGAGCCGAAACGCCGGCCCGCTCTGAGCGAAGGGGAAATTGTAGCGTATTTGCCGGGTGTCCACCATCACCGACTAGGGGAATCCTATTGGCGATAGAAAATCACCAAAGCGAATATTTAGTGCTTCTTCCACCACTTCTTGATCTCTTTATCCTCAGAAATCATCGACTGACGATACTGCTCATCAGTGACGCATCTTTTCGCCATTGAAGGCACAACGTTCCGTTGTGGAAGATCACCGTTGAATTCATGGAGGCCGAACGTCGTGCGATCCTCGTTTCTGAACAAGAACGCCTCGTACCAAAGCCCATCCTGGCGTTCGGACGGAAACTCGGTATAGGTTGCAAATAACCACGGATGTTTTCGTCGCGACTTGATTTTGAAGTCGCTCCAGATTCCCATCAAATTGTCCAGTTACTTCGCGGCGACATCGGCCGTAGCCCATTTTCCATCGACGAGCCGGAGCGTACCGGTAGTGTTTTTGTCCTGCAATGTTGCAGGCAGACGGGCCGGACGGACGCCGTCGTAGCAGGCGAGGCGGGCAAACCGCTTGATCGCGGCGGGAAGTCCGACCGCCGTGAAGCCGGGGTGACCGGTCGCCGGGAACGGGCCGCCGTGGTTCATCGCCGAGGAAACCGCGACGCCCGTCGGCATCTTGTCGTTGAGCAACCGGCCGACTTTCGGACGCAGGACCGTCACCACGCGATCGTACAGTACGTCGTCGCTTCCGTCCGTCGCGGAGTAGACGCAGCCCGTGAGGTTTCCTTCCAGATGTTCGAGAACCTGCACCAGTTCCCCGGCGTCCTGGGCCACGACCACCAGCGACGCGGCTCCGAAGGCTTCCGTCTGCAAGGCTTCCGGCGCGGCGAGAAAATCGCGGCCCGCCACCCATAACAACGTGTTCTGATAGCACACGCCCGTTCCGCCGCCGGGTTGCCCGCCCGCCATCACCTGGGCACCATGCTGAATGAGGGTTTGCACGCCCTTGGAAAGATTGTCGAGGACTCCTTCTCCCAGCAGCGTCCCCACCGGTGCGGCGGTCAGGCGAGCGGCAATGTCTTCGACCAGTTTCTCGGTCGCTTCGCCGGCGATCGTGAGAATCAAGCCGGGATTGGTACACATCTGGCCGGCACCCATTGTGCTGCTGGAAGCGAATTGCTCGGCGAGTTCGGCAGACCGCTGAGCCACCGCTCCCGGCAGGAAGATGACCGGATTGATGCTTGACAGTTCGAGATAAATCGGTTTCCCCACGGCGTCCGCAGCGGTTTTGAGTTGCGTCCCGGCGGACCGCGAACCGGTGTAACCGATGGCTCCCAGTTGCGGATGAGCCGCGAGCTTCGTCCCGTCGGCATGACTGGTGCGGTAGATCAGTTGGATGAACCCCGGCGGCATGCCGGTTTCCTGTGCGGCGGCGTGAGCCAATTCCGCAAACAACCGCGTCGTTCCCGGATGAGAAGAATGTCCCTTGGCGATGACGGGGTTACCCGCGGCGACAGCGGCGGCAAAATCTCCACCAGCGGCGCTATTGAACGCAAAGGGAAAATTATTCGGGCCAAAGACCGCGACGGGACCGATCGGTTCCAACTGGGAACGAATGCCGGCCGCCGTGTCGATCGTCGCCGTCTTCCATGATCCTTCCCGCGCCCACTGCGCGGCGAGCTTCAATTGATTGAACGTCCGCGGCAGTTCGACATCCTTCAACCGGGGGGCCGCGGGGAGTGCGGTTTCGCGGTTCGCCATCGCCACGAGGTCTGCCGAGTGGGCTTCAATGCGGGCCGCATAGTTTTCCAGGAACGCCGCGAACCGTTCCGCGGGCCAGTTGCGCATCATACGACTGGCCGCGGTGGCATGCTGCAGGGCGGTTTCGATTTCGCTCCACGGACTGACGGGATAGTTCTCGTCGAGCGCGGTCCGAGTCTTTGGATCAAAGGCCGTGAACGTCTTCGTTCCCTGTGAATCCTGCCATTCCCCGCCGATGAGGACCCGTTGCGCCGCCATGATGAACCGTCTTTCGCGAAAGAAGAAAACCGTGCCGAATCCGTATCATCGCGGTTCGTCGTGACTGTGGCAAGCAGTCCTTGGTCGTTGCACAAGACTTTCGTTGCGCAGGTGCGAGTCACACGACGCAATAGATGACGACCTGAATTGACAGCGCCAGCCAGGCCCAGACTTTGAGATCTTCGGACCAGTGGCAATCGCGGTCTTCCGGCGTGGTTTCCGCGTCGGGGAGACGCATCACCCACACCATTAGAATCAGGGGAATCGCGACAAACAAAGCGCGCGCACCGGTGAGCGGGATCTGCCCGAACATGTCCCGCAAGAAGGTGCCCATCCAGTGCAATGGCCCGCTCATGATGGCGTTCCTTCCTTGAAGCCACCCAGAGCGTAGCGTTGCTTCTCTGGCGATTCCGCCGCCGAACCGTAACTCACCAGCGCGGTCAGCAACACTGTCATCAGGAACGACCAGATCGAGCAGTAGAGGAACGGGTCTTCAATCTGGAATAACGGTTCCCATCGGAACGCCGTCCGCACGACTTCATGATTCAACAGGTACAGCGTGACCGAAGTCGCCACGCCGCCGCAGAAACCGATGAGTGCGCCGCGGCCGGTCGCCTGCTTCGTCAGCAATCCCGCGAGCAACACCGCCAGCGCCGGGCCGTTGAAGAATGACATCAACGTTTGAAAGACGGCGTAGACTCCGGCATCACTCGCCTGAAACCAGATCGCGAACGCGACGCCCCACATCATAAGGACGATGGTCACCAGCCGACCGATCTGCAGCATGCGGCGTTCATCCGCATTCGGTCGCACGAATCGCAGGTAGAAATCGTTCGCGACAATCGTTGCCGCGGAGTTGAGATAGGAATCCACCGACGACATCAACGCTGCCAGAAAAGCCGCGAGAAAGACGCCCTTCATTCCGCTGGGCATCATCGCACCGATCACTTTCGGCAGGGCTTGATCAGGGTCCGACAATGACGGAAAGCGGGCCAGCGCGAGCAATCCCGGAATGACAATTACAATCGGGATGATGTTCTTCAACAGCGCCCCCCAAACGTAAGACGCTTTGGCTTCATACGCCGATCTCGCCCCGAGCGCCCGCTGCACGATCGCCTGGTTGCCGATCCAATAGGATGGACTGATGATGAACGCGAGACCGAACAGAATCCCCGTCCACGGATAGGGCGACGGCGTATCCACCGGTAGGACCAGCGTGAAATGTTCGTTCCGCGGCGGTGGGACCGGAGCGGCGGATTCAATGGCATCCAGTTCGACCGTGGCCCGTTGGATCGCCAGCGATTGTTCCACCTGCTGCTTCAGCGGTTCGATACCACCGCATTGATATACTCCGATCACAACGACCGCGGCACATCCGGCGATCATGATGATCCCTTGCAGCACGTCAGTGTAGACGACCGCGGCCAGTCCGCCGGACCACGTGTAGAACAGCACCATCGCGGCGACAAGGCCGATGGTCCACAGCACCGGCCACCCGGCGAGCACCAGCATTAACTTCGCCGACGCCAGCAGCATCACGCCGATGTTGCACGCCATGAACGCCACCCAGCAGGCGGCGACGGCGGTCCGGATGCCGACGTTAAATCGCTTTTCCAGGTATTCGGGAATTGTGGTGATCCCGCATCGCCAGAAATGCGGAATGAAGACAAACGCAGCGACGATCATCGCCGGGATGCAGCCGATCCACTCGAAATTCCCGACCGCGAACCCATAGCGATACGCCGCCCCGCCGACGCCGATGAGATCGGTCCCGCCGATGTCCGTCGCCACCAGCGACAACCCGACGGCCCACCACGGCAACGTCCGCCCGGCGAGAAAGAACTCGCGGCCGGTCTGAATGTACGCACTGACATACATCCCGATGGCCATCGTCGCCACGAGATACAGTCCGACGATCGCATAGTCGAACCACGAAAGGACACCCATGCCGCCCCAGCCTCCTCAAATTGCCGCAACTCCGGCATCGCACGGAGAGTAACAGTCGGGGAGAAAATCCGAAACTCGAAATCCGAAATCCGAAGGAAGCTCGAAATGGAAAAATGGAAAAGACGAATATCATCAAACATCGGTATCGCCACACGATGTTTGCTTCTTATGGATTTGAAATTTCCTTCGGATTTCGAGTTTCGGATTTCGGATTTCTCGCAAGGTTTCCTCCCAACCGTCCACCGTGTAGAACAGTGAGTTCCCCCGCCACGGACGCTGCGGGGTTGAACACCGTCTCCTGAGAAACGACTGCCGATGAGCAACGCGAGTTACACCGCTGACGATATTGAAGTCATTGAGGGCCTCGAAGCCGTGCGGCGGCGGCCATCGATGTACATTGGCGGCGTCGATATCCGCGGGCTGCATCACCTGCTGTGGGAAATTGTCGATAACGCTGTCGACGAACATATCGCTGGATTCGCGTCCGCCATTCATATCACGCTGCATAAGGACGGCTGCTCGGCGACGGTCCACGACAACGGTCGCGGCATTCCGGTCGACACGCACACCAAGACGAAAAAATCGGCGCTGGAAACGATCCTGACGACGCTGCACTCCGGCGGGAAATTCTCGAACAAAGTCTATGCTCGTAGCGGCGGTTTGCACGGTGTTGGTTCGTCGGTGGTGAATGCGCTCTCGGTCGAGCTGGAAGCGACGATTCATCGTGATGAGCACGAATGGTCGCAACGGTTCAAGCGGGGCAAGCCGACAACGCCCCTCAAAAAAGTGAAGCCGTTTCGCGGTCACGGGACGGCGATCTTCTTCCGGCCCGATGAAGAAATTTTTTCGAAGACGCATTTTCACGCGGACACGATCAAGCAGCATCTCGAAGATATTTCCTACATCCACGGCGGGTTGAAGATCACCTTTGTCGATGAGGCGAAGAAGGAAACGATCGAGTATTTCCACCCAGATGGGATCGCGGCGTACCTCGACAAACTGATTCGGGAAGGGGAAAGAAAGCCGACGCACGAGCAATCGTTTAGCATCAGTCGCGACGATGGCCAGTTGAAAATCGAAGCCGTGCTGCGATGGACGGAAGCCACCGACGAAGCCATCCGCAGCTACGTGAACGGCATCCGCACCCATGCCGGCGGGACGCATGAATCGGGCTTCCGCTCGGCGATCGGCAAGGCCGTCCGCAATTATCTCGATGTCCACGACATCAAGATCAAAGGGGTGACGATCGAGAACAGCGACATCCGCGAAGGCGTGGTCGGCATTCTCTCGGTCTTCCTCGGTGACCCGATGTTCCAGGGGCAGACGAAGGAAAAGCTCAACAACCCCGAGATGGCCGCCGCGGTCGAAAGCCTGATCCGCCCGGCGCTCGAAACGTGGATCAATAATAACCCGACGGTCGCCGATGCGGTGATCGGACGGATTGTGCTGGCGGCCCGTGCGCGGCAAGCCAGTCGGGAAGCGGCAACGGAAGTGCGTCGAAAGACGCCGACATCACGCCGGTTGAGTCTGCCGGGGAAACTGCTCGATTGTCGGTCGACCGATCCGAATGAATCGGAACTCTTCATCGTTGAAGGTCAGTCCGCCGGTGGGACCGCGGGCATGGGTCGCGACAGCCGCATCCAGGCGATCCTGCCACTGCGCGGGAAGATCCTGAACACCGAAGCGCTCTCGACCAGCAAGATTCTCGAAAGCCAGGAAATCAAGGATCTCGTCGAAACGCTCGGTACAGGCATTGGCCCCAGTTTCGACATTCGCCACCTGCGTTACGGCCGCGTGATCCTGATGATGGACGCCGACAGCGACGGCTACCACATCAGCACGCTGCTGCTGGTCTTCTTTTTCCGGCACATGCGGGAGATGATCACAACCGGCCGCGTGTTTCTCGCGCAGCCGCCGTTGTATCGCATCGTGGTGGGCACCGAATCGCACTATGCCCGCGATGATGTCCACAAGGAAGAAGTCCTCGCGGCCCTCCCGGCGAACCGCAAGGTGGAAATCACCCGTTTCAAAGGGCTGGGCGAAATGACCGCCGCTCACTTGAAAGAAACGACTCTCGATCCGAAGAAACGCACTCTGTTGCGTGTCGATGTGGAAAGCCTCGTCGAAGCCGACCAGATGTTCTCGCAACTCCTCGGCAAAGATGCGTCGGAGCGGTATCGGATCATCATGAGTGAAGCGAATCTCGTGGATGATCTCGATGTGTAACGCTTGCGCTTCGCGGATCACTCCGTCGGCGGCGTTGCCAACGACTCTTTCCTCTGCGCCGACTCAAGAATCGCACGCACTGTCGGGCTTTTCGCGCCGGGTTGCCGCCGCCAGCGGGGATCTTCCTCAGCGTGCAGCACAATCGGGTTCGTTTCCGGCCGAACCGTGACACGCAGCGGCGATGTGCGCGGGTTCGCGTACCGCCTGCCGAAACGGTCGTTCTCAGTGACACCGGGCCGCTCGCATTCATCAATGGGAACGGTCTCATCGGGCCAGAGCAACGTCACCACGTATTCCCCCGCGGGAGCCCCATCATTGGCCGCGAAAGTGGTCAGCTTGTACGTCCCATCCGCGTCCGTGACACCGACCGGACAGACGACGATTGCGGGATTCGTGGAATGAAACGCCATCGAAGCGCGGACCGCCGGCTGGTCATCCACCAGCAGTGTTCCCTCCACCGGATAGACACCGTGTGACGGCGGGCCGCACCCCACCATCAACAGCGCGAGGCCACACCAGAGCGAGCCCGTCCTAATCGATGTCGAACGGTTCCAGAACGTTGTCGCCACTTTTAACGGTGACCTTCCATTGGCTCTTGGTGGGGTCGCTGTATTTGCCTTTGAACTCGTCGATTTCCATCTCGATGCCGCTGTGTTCACGATCGCTGACGACTTTGGGCTTTTCAAGTGTGACAATGTAATCCCCCCGCGGCGCGCCATTCCCGGCTGCGCCCGTGCTAAGGATGAATTGGCCGTTCGGACCGGTCTCTCCCGAAGGGATGTACTTGAGGCGGCCGATGTCAAACTGCGGGTGAAACTTCACGACGATGCCCGCCGCCGGTCTTCCTTTCTGACTCACAGACCCTATGACCGGCACTGACGCAGGCGGCTTGACTTGCGAACTGCATCCAGGGGCGACCAGCGCGAGGATAGCAACCAGACGGTATCGAACACACATGAGGGAGCTCAGTCCTGACAGCAAACGTGGCGAGTTGATAAGGCAGGCGTGATTCTTGTCTTAGAACTCGCCCACCACTTCGCTCTTCGCGCGGCTGCCAAGCGATTTATAGAGGGGCACATCGATGTTCTCGCTGAGGAATCGCACCGACCCGTCGCACAGGAGGAAGGTGGCTCCCCCCGTGTGGCTGCTGCGGAACGAGAAGAGCGGGCTGTTGTTCATGACATTCCGCAAACCGGCGGTGTCTCTGCCGGTCGTCATCGTACGGCTGTAATACGGCCCCGATGTAACGTTGATGCGGACATTCATCGTCCCTTCGCCGTAGTAATCGCCGCCATCGGCTCCCCATGCAGCCGGTCCGGAAGAATCTTGCGCTGCGGGCACGGTGACTCCATTCACGATGGTCGACGTGTAGCCCTTGATGATGTGATGCGATTCGCCGACGGCGATGGTATTCGACAGGCCATCCGTGATGTCTTTGAAGTTAAATTTGCATTCCTTATGGGCATTCCACCAGGTGGTGTCCGCGGCATGCCGGGCGATATAAGCCGTCGCCTGCTCGGGTGACAAACCGCCGTCCCAGGCCGTCGCGAAGACACCATCGCTGTAGGTCCAGCCATAGCTGCCACCGGTAATATCGCCGCCGAGGTCCGATGATTGCCGGGGCACATGGATATCGTAGCTGCCGCGGCTCCATCCATAGCTGGAATAGCACGCATAGACCGGGTTCACCGGAGGGGGCATCGACGGGCAGAGAAAGACCGACAGCGGCCGGTTCATCAGATTCAGGTTCGTCAGGCCCCCCGGTACGCCCGGCGTGACGTTATCGTTCCCGCCTTTGTTGATGTTGATCTGCTGAAACATCGCCGTCTGTTCGACGTAAGGCAACAGATAGACCGAGGGCGGAGTATGGCGGAACTGGAACCAGATGTTCTGCATGCCGGGGTTGTAGTCTTCGACACCGGCTCCGCAGAGAGCCAGGCCGGGAAGAAACCCGAACGTGTCATGATGGTTGTGGAGGGCCAGTCCGATCTGCTTGATGTTGTTGCGGCACTGCGTCCGCCGGGCGGCCTCACGGGCTTGCTGTACCGCTGGCAACAGCAGGGCGATAAGAATCGCGATGATTGCGATCACGACCAGCAGTTCGATGAGTGTGAAGCCGTTTCGAGTCGATCCGTTCTGCGATTTCCATGTCTGCTTCTGCATTGGCCCACCTCTGATAACAATCATGATCCCAGAATTCGGGACCGCTACCAGAAGCAACAACGCAAACAGCAGTCCATTACGTTTTTGTTAGAAATTGTGGTCGGTCAGCGATTTTCATCTCATTTTCAGGTGTTTTTCGCAAAGCCATTTTCATCGCCGTGAGGATGGATGGAGAAAAATCCTTCGCGTGCGGAAGAATTCGCCCATGATTAACGGGGCACCATCAAAGCAAAAGACCCACGGATAAGAATCCGTGGGCTTCTGCGGGCGTTATGTTGTCGTCGCGAAGGATTACTTCATCGCGGCGGCGAGCTGGTCGAGGAAGCCTTTCAGTTGCTTGCTGCGGACCGGGTGCTGCAGCTTGCGAACGGCCTTGGCTTCGATCTGCCGGACACGTTCGCGGGTCACCTTGAAGATGCGGCCGACTTCTTCGAGGGTGTAGGTGTAACCGTCCCCCAGGCCGTAACGCAGCTTGATGATTTCCCGTTCGCGGTACGTCAGCGTCTTCAGGACCGATTCGATCTTGTCCTTGAGCATCTCCGAGGTCGCGGCGTTGACCGGGCTTTCGGTGGCATCATCTTCGATGAAGTCGCCGAAGTAGCTGTCTTCGCTTTCACCCACGGGGCGATCAAGGCTGATCGGATGCCGCGAGATCTTCATCACGCGGCGGGTTTCTTCCAGTGAAACGCCCGCGGCTTCGGCGGTTTCTTCCAGCGTCGGTTCGCGGCCCTTCTCTTGCAGCAGCTTCTTGCTGACCTTCCGCAACTTCGACATCGTCTCGATCATATGGACCGGGATACGAATCGTGCGGGCCTGGTCGGCAATAGCGCGGGTGATCGCCTGGCGAATCCACCATGTGGCATACGTGCTGAACTTGTAACCGCGGCGATACTCGTACTTATCGACCGCCCGCATCAGGCCGGTGTTCCCTTCCTGAATCAGGTCGAGGAAGCTGAGACCACGATTGCGATACTTCTTGGCGATCGACACGACGAGCCGCAGGTTGCCGCCGGAGAGGTCACGCATTGCCTGTTCGTAGGCACCGAAGCGTTCTTCCACGGCTTCCATGCGAAGACGCAACGTTTCCGGCGTCTCCAGCGTCATCGTCATCATGTCCCGCAGTTCTTTCTGCAGGTTGGCGCGCTCGTCCTTCGCCGACTTCAGATTCTTCAGGCTGTCGTACTGCCGTTGCAGTTCGGTCATCCGGCGGGAAATCTGTTCAAGCCGCTTCATCGTCGGCTGCAGACGCTGCGTCCGGACGCTGAGCTCTTCCAGCAGCGTGACCATCTTGCGACGGCGCTTCTTGAGATTGTCCTCCGCGGCCTTCTTCTCAGCGGGCGTGCTTTCCGGCGCGATCATCGTTTCGAAGTCGGACTGCGACTTCTTGCGCAGTTGTTCGAGCGTCCGCAGGTTGTGCGGCATGCGGCCGAGGATCTGGTTTTTTTCCAGACCTTCGGTCACCGACACCTTGATCGTGCGGTCGAACGGCAATTCGCCGACATGCACTTTCGTGAGAATGTCGATCGCCATCTTCAGGGCATAATCGCTTTCGAGCAGATGCCGACGGAAACGCTTGCGGGTGATTTCGATCTTCTTCGCGAGCGAGATTTCCTGCTCGCGCGTGAGGAGCGGAATTTCACCCATCTGCGTGAGATACATCCGCACGGGGTCGTCGATCTTTTTCGACTTCTCGTCGTGCGTGGGATCTTTCGGCTTGGAGACGCGGGACTTGCCCTTCGGCGGCAACGGGATCGCGAGCTTCACCTTTTCATCGGCGACAATCTCGAGCCCCAGTTCGTCGAGCGCCATCAACAGGTTGTCGAGCTTCTCCGGGCTGACAGCTTCATCGGGCAGGTACGAATTGACCTGCGAGAACGTCAAACATTTCTGTTGTTTGCCCAGCTCAATCAGTTGGGACAAAGCGTCGTCGAGTCGATGCACTGGATACTCCTCTACAAAATTTCTGCTTCAGGACGGCAGCTTGCGCGTGGCCCGCTGCTGATGAAAACTCGCTGCCCGCTGAAGCAATTCACGTAATTCCGGATCAAGTTGCGTGCCGGGCTCGATCCGCTGTGCAAGAACACCCTGGACGGCGGCATGGGTCGCCTGCTGGCGACGCCACTTCAATCCATCCACCACATTCCGAACCAGGCTCGAAGGAGCGGTCGTGCTCCCCTCGGCCTGCGAAGCTGTCGCGGCGTCCTGCGCGAGTTTGCCGGCGACATCCCGTGCCGCCGCTTGAACGTCAATCCACACTGCGAGACTTTTCAGGTGCGGGCATTCCAGTTGCGCCAGTACCTGTGAGAACTCGGGAAGGTCCCCTTGATCTGCCAAGTCGAAACAGACGCCGAGCAAGTCGCGCAGCGCCGTGTTTTGCAGGTCATCAACGCCGATCTCCTGGCGAACCCATCCAATGATAGAGGGCGCGGTAAAGAGGAGTTGCAATAATTCGCACTCCAGCAGATCGTCTGTCTGCTGACGTTGCTGTACCGAAACCACGGCTGCGCGGCGGGCGATCACCTCCGCGCTCTCGGTCGATTCACCTGCGGTGACTTTACGCATCGCGTTGGCAGAAGCGGTCCGTCCGCGCAGTTCGCGCAATTGTCGACGTGCGTCGCTTTCTGTGATCGCCAGACGTTGTGCAAGCTGTGCCACCAGCACATTTTCCTTAGTCGTACCATTTAACCCGGGACTGTTCGCCAGCAGTCCCAGCATCTCGTCGAGCACTTTCAACCGTGCGGTCACCGTGCTCGTACCAAAGTGTGACACACAATGTCGGTAGCGGACGTCCCAAGCTTCCGGAGCTTGCGAAATCAGTGATTCAAATTTGTCCGCGCCGTGCGCATCGAGGAATTCGTCAGGGTCGAGGCTTTCCGGCAACGTTAACACCCGTAGATCAACATCCTGCGCGATGAACTTCTCCACGGCACGAACGGCGGCATTCTTACCAGCGTCATCACCGTCATAGACGAGGACCACCCGTTCGGCTAACCGTTTCAAAAACGCCACATGCTGTTCCGTCAGTGCTGTTCCCAACGTAGCCACGGCATTGAGAACACCGGCCTGATGCGCCTTAATGCAATCGACGTACCCTTCCATCACAACCACGGTGCCGGTCTTGCGAATTGCGTCGCGGGCCTTATCCAACCCGAAAATCAGCTTGCTCTTCTGGAAGACCGTGCTCTCCGGACTATTGAAATACTTACCACCGGAATTGTAGCGCGAGTCGGGAAGGACACGACCCCCGAAAGCGACCGTGCGGCCCCGTTCGTCATGAATCGGGAAGAGCACCCGATCGACGAAGAGGTCGTAATGCCCACCCCCTTCGTCGCGTTCCTTGATGAGCCGCGCAGCAATCAACCGTTCGAGCGAAAACTTGTCCCGACCCCGTTCCTGAATCCATTCCCAACTGTCCGGGTGGTAACCGAGGCGATAAAGCTCAATCGTTTCCTTCGAGAACCGCCGCGATTTCAAATACTCGCGGGCTCGTTCCGCCTGAGCCGCTTGCAGCAGATAGCGATGAAACTCGGTCTCGGCCCACGCCAGCACTTCATAGAGTGACGCCTTATCGTTGACCGTCGGGCCATTGTCCTGATGACCAGAGTACTTGGGGATTTCGATCCCTGCCCGGTTGGCTAAGGACACCAGGGCTTCGCGAAAGTTCACCCCTTCGTATTCCATCACCCAACTGAAACAGTCCCCGCCTTTGTTACAGACCCAACAGCGGTACGTCTGCCGCTCGGGATTCACTTCCATCGACGGATTATGGTCATCATGGAAGGGACAGATGGCTTTGAACTGGCGACCGCCGCGCTGGGAATGCAGCGCAACGCTTTCGCCGACGAGCGCCACGAGATCCGTGTGCGAACGAACCAACTCTTTGATGTCGGACGGAAGTCCGGTCACCGTGCAAGCCCCACCATAAACTTCACCCGCCGTCAGCCGACGCGGCAAAGGAGTCGCCAAAAAAGTACGCCCTGCAAAACTGCAAGGCGATTACGGAACGGACGGCCAGCAATCCGGGATGTTGGGTGGTCTTGACAATTCGCGACTCAGGTACGCCTTGGCGTCCTCGGAGCAGCGTTCGTTCCTGTTCCGATTGTAACCAATCCCTCCTCCCGGTCAAGTTGCCCGACCAAGACTCGTTTTTTGAATTCGGAGTGTTAGTCATTGGCAGGTTAGGACGTTACGGTGTTTCCAACGCCCCTCTTCGTCGGTTTTGTAGACGATTCGCCTCGACTGTCCGCACCCTAATCTTGAGCTTTCCTTTTCGACGGACTACGAAAATCACGTCAAGAGAGACAGTTGGTTTTCAGGAGAATCTGTGTTTTCATTCGACCCCTGAGCCCTCTCTGTCTTTGGATTTGATCCCGTGGGGAATCAGAGCCCTGATCCGGTCGTGCCGCGGGTGATCGACGGGCCGTGAGTGGAATGTTTCTTCTGAACAAAGTTCAGGGACACTTCGCGCTGACGCTGTTTGTGGCGGATATCGTGCTCGCCGAGACACTGACGGCCACAATACGCCGGCAGACCACACCGCGACGGCTTCACTTCCACCAAACGCCAGAACGACTTGCGACGCGGCAGTCCAAATTCGCGCTCCGCAGATTGTGGAGAGTCCATCCCATGTGATCGTACCATGCGGCTGGAAGTTCGCCGGGATTTCATTCGAGCGGCAACAATGTTATGTCTTCGCGGCCAATTCCGCCTGCGACCGGATGGCGAACTCCACGTGCAGCGCGGTGCCAATCGGGAGCGCGGATTCGTCGACCAGAAATTGCGGCGTGTGAACCGAATGAACGGAACCGAGGGATTCGTTGCGGATCCCCAAAGCCACGAAGCAACCGGGGACGCCGTTCTGCACATAGTAGGCGAAGTCTTCCCCTCCCATCACCGGTTCCAGCGTTTTCACGGAGGTGGCACCCAGCAGGTCGCGCCCGATTTGCTGCGACAGTTCCCACGCCTGCGGATCGTTGTCGGTCGGTGGGTAATCGTTGCCGGGGAAGGAGACTTCCGCCGCACAACGTTGCGCGGCCGCGACATTGGTCGCGACTTCGGTCACACGCGCTTGCAGCGCTTTGAGTCCCGTCAATGTAAGGGACCGAATCGTGCCATGCAGGCGAACTTCTTCCGGGATCACGTTGTAGGCCGCGCCGCCATGCACCATCGTGATGCTGATCACTCCGGCACTGAGTGGATCGAGTTCGCGAGAAATGATCGTCTGCAAGGCGGTAATGACCTGTGCGGCGGTAGTGACGGGATCGCGCGCCAGATGAGGCATCGCCGCGTGGCCTCCTTTTCCGCGAATAACGATGTCCAATTCGCCCGCGGCGGCGAGAAATGTCCCCGCTTTGCCGCCAATGGTGCCCGTGGGAATCAGCGACCAGACGTGCAACCCGAAAATCCGCTGCACACGGGGCGAATCGAGCACGCCCGCCTGGCACATCCGCTCGGCTCCCGCGCCCCCTTCCTCGGCCGGTTGGAAGATCAGCTTCACCGGACCGGCCAAGGTCGATTCCCGTTGTTTCAGCAGCTTCGCGGCACCCAGCAGCATGGCCGTGTGGCAATCGTGTCCACAAGCGTGCATCCGCCCCGCGTGGGTGCTGCGGAAGTCGCTCGCCACGGCTTCTTCAATGGGCAGCGCGTCCATGTCCGCCCGCAAGGCAACACAGGGGCCTTCTTTCGGACCAACGGTGGCAACCACCCCGGTTTCCGCGAGTCCCGTCTGAAACGAAATCCCCAACTCTTTCAGCGTGGCCTGCACGAGGGCACTCGTCTTCACTTCTTCGTATTTGAGTTCCGGAATGCGATGCAACTGGCGACGGACGTCCACAATCCACGAGGAAATGGCCTGAGCTTCCTTCAACGTTGTGGCGGCCGTCATGCTGGGCTCCCTTTCCTGATGAGTGTGTAGGATCGTTGTCATCAGCGTGACAACTGCAACCGGGATCGTCCAGCGATGCCGGATCGTGGGCGAAGCATCGCCACGAGTTGAGATTAAGGAAATGTGACGGAACCGGAGTGGTATGCGTTCTCAAACATGGGAATGAAATGAAAGGACTGCCGCCTCACTTGAATCACACATCGCCGCGCGTCATAGTTCCTCGGCTTCCGACACCGTTCCATTGATGGTTCCCCTCCGAATCGCTCGGTTGCTGGCGATTGGACGATTGTCATCCTGTAAACGGCGTTGTGTGCTCGCTTTGTTTCAGTTGTCTCGATCGAGCCAACTGAAAGATGTTGACTGTGTTCACCCCATCGGCGGGAACGATTCCTGCCGGCAAATTTAAGGGAAGGCGTCGGTGCTCCGGATGAACGGACTGTTCGCCGCCACGAGTCTCAGCGAGTTTCTCAGCGGGTTGACGCTCCCGTTCGCGGGGAAGTTGTCGCCGCTGTGGGTGCTGCTGACGGCGGCACTCATTCACGCCGTGATTCTGATCAATATCTTTGCGATCCTGCCGCTCTTTTACATCTGGCTGGAACGCAAAGTCGCGGGTCGCATTCAGGACCGCCTTGGCCCAACGCGGGTCGGCGGCAAGTTCGGCTGGCTGCAAACGCTCGCCGACGGCATCAAGCTGATTCAGAAGGAAGACCTCGCCCCCGGAGCCGCCGATCGGTGGATCTTTCGGATTGCCCCGTATCTGGCAGTGATCGCTTCATTCGCTGCGTTTATCGTGCTGCCGTTTGCGGACGGCTGGGTCGCGGTTTCTCTCGATGTCGGTGTGTTCATTATCTTGGCGCTGATGTCGCTGGAAGTCCTGGGGATCATTTTTGCCGGGTATTCCAGCGGTTCCAAGTGGGCGCTCTTTGGTGCCATGCGTGAAGCCGCCCAGATGGTGAGCTACGAAATTCCGATGGCACTCTGTGCCCTGGTCCCTCTCGTCACGGCAGGGACGCTGAATTTTGGTGAGATCGGACGGATGCAAGCGGGACTGGCGTCCAACTGGCTGATCTTCCATGACCCGTTCACCTTCATCGCGTTTTTCGCCTACTTCACCGTCGCGACGGCGAGTGTGAAGCGGGCTCCGTTCGACCTGGCGGAAGCCGAAAGCGAACTGGTCGCCGGTTTCCATACAGAATACAGCGGTCTGCGCTGGTCGTTCTTCTTCATGGCGGAATACGCCAGCATGTTCGCGGTCAGCGGCATTGCGGTGCTGCTGTTCCTGGGCGGCTGGTACACCGGGGTGGATGCCGAGGCGGGACTGACGAGTTTCCGCGGCTGGATGCCCAACTTTATGGTGCCCGGGTTTACGCTCGGTAACTATGTCGTCAATCTCTTTGGCGCGAAGGTCTTCGTGCTGAAAGCCTGTGTTCTGGTGTTCGTGCAGATTTGGGTGCGGTGGACGTTGCCGCGGTTGCGCATCGATCAGGTGATGACGACCTGCCTGAAATATCTGGTGCCGATCAGTTGCGTGCTGTTCCTCGGGGCGATTTTGTGGCCGTTGTTACTCGCCTCGACTTTGAAGCGGACGACGATTCTCGAACAGGCTCCGCCGCTCGGTCGCGTGATTGTGGGTGATGCCGCACGAGCCCGCCCCGCATTGCCGGTGGTGGCATCCAGTCCGCAGCGGGAGGCCGCAGAATGACGACCGACATGCTGTTCTGGCTCTTTGCGGCGTTGGTGTGCGGGGGTGCCCTCGGCGTTGTGGTGACGCAAAACGTCGTGCGGATGGCGTTCTGGCTGATCCTGTCGCTGGGTTCCGTTTCGGCGTTGTTTTTCCTGCTGCACGCGGACTTCCTCGGTGCGGCCCAGTTGCTGATTTACGTCGGCGGAACCGTGGTGCTGCTGGTGTTCGGCGTGATGCTTACCGCGAGCGGCCCGTATATGCAGATCAAGACGTCGGCGGCTGATGGGCTGCTCGGGGCGTGTGTGGGCGGGCTGTTGCTGCTGGTGCTGGTCTCCACCATTTCCGCGATGGACTGGTCGCAATTACATCCTGCGGGGGCGGAATCCATCGCCTTTACGGAGCGTCCGGAGGGGAATACGATCCGGCCGCTGGGGTTGGCATTCCTCGGATTGCGGCCCGATCGTCCCGGTGATGGTTTCTCGGTGAAGCCGGCTCCAGGATATTTGTTGCCGTTTGAAATTGTGTCGGTCCATTTGCTGGTGGTGCTGGTCGGTGCGGCGTATCTCGCGCGGGCGAAGCGCCGCACGCATGCGTCGGATGATTCGTTGTCAGCCTGAGCCGTCAAGGAATCGAAGTTCATGGAATCTGTCGGACTCAACGCCTACCTGTTCGTGGGTGCCGTGCTGTTTGTCTGCGGGATTGTCTGCATGGCGATCAAGCGCAACGGCATTGGCGTGCTGATGGGGGTCGAGCTGGTTCTGAACGGTGCCAATTTGAATTTTGTGGCCTTCGCACACTACACTCCGCTCGGTCTGGATGGTCAGGTCATTGCCTTGTTCGTGATTGTGCTGGCGGCTGCGGAAGCGGCGGTGGCCTTGGCGATCGCCCTGAACTTTTACAACAATCATCTCACGATCGACGTGGATCGCGGCAACGAATTGCAGGGTTAACCGCCGACCACGGTGTTTCGCGCGTCACAAGTGAAATTCGGGGAAATCCGCCGACATGGATACTGGCACCGTACTCCGCAACCTGCTCACTCTGGCGTGGCTCCTGCCGCTCGCCGGGTTCGTGGCGGAGATTTACGCCCTGCAATTGCGGTGGAGCCATCGGCTGAGCAAAGCTCCGGCCCAGCTTGCCGTGGCCTGCATCGGTGCCGGATTCCTTTGTAGTCTGTCCGCGCTCCTCTACTGGGGCAATGCCACCGAATGGGCTGCTCTCAAACCCGCCGAGCATGGCCATCACGCCGAAGAACATGCGGGTGCCGAGCACGCGGAAGCAGAGATGTCTCCGGTTGATGCCCTGCATCCGGCGGAACCGGAAGCCGCTGCCGACGCCGAGCACACTGCCGTAGCACATGCCGCTCCCGTACCGAAGTTCTACGCCGGGACGTTCTATAAGCTCGCTCAGTTCGGCCCGCTGGAAATCACCCTCGACTGGTACATCGACAGCCTGACGCTCGTCATGTTTACGATGGTCACGTTCATCGCCACCTGTATCCATCTCTTCGCGATGGGTTACATGAAAGACGAACTGACCGAGGAGTACGAGGACCACCAAGTCCATCTCCCCGGTGGTCATCACTTCACCCGGCCGGGGCGTTTCCATCGGTTCTTTGCGTTCCTGTCGCTGTTCTGCTTCTCGATGCTCGGGCTGGTCCTCGCCGGTAACATTTTCCAGGTTTTCATCTTCTGGGAACTCGTCGGCATCTGCAGTTACCTGCTAATCGGCTTCTATGTCGAACGGCACTCGGCCAGCACCGCCGCGAACAAAGCGTTCATCATGAACCGCGTGGGGGACTTCGGCTTCCTTATCGGTTTGATGATTCTGATCACCTCGCTCGGCACCTTCCGCTTCTTCGACGTCGAAAACGACGGCGTGGAACAAACCGGTTTGTTCTCGCTCATTCGCGGCGATGATGGCAAGCTCGATGTTTCTGACGATCCGTCCGTGACGAAGTCCGTCGTCTACTTGCGTGATTCACACGGTCATCGATTGGCCGACGGGACCACGCCGCGGACCATCAGCTACCTGTTGCTAATCGCCGCCGGATTGGGTGTCTTCGCGGGTAGTATCGGCAAAAGTGCTCAGTTCCCGTTGCAGACATGGTTGCCCGACGCAATGGAAGGCCCGACGCCGGTTTCGGCTTTGGTCCACTCGGCCACGATGGTCGCCGCCGGGGTGTATCTCGCCGGGCGGTTCTATCCGATGTTCCCACCGGAAGTGCTGTTGGGGATCGCGTACATCGGCTGCATCACGCTGTTCATTGCGGCGACGATTGCCGTGGTGGCAACGGATATCAAGAAGGTGCTGGCCTACTCCACCATCAGCCAGCTCGGTTACATGATGCTGGCGATCGGCGTCGGCGGCTGGGCCGCGGGCTTGTTTCACCTGGTGACGCACGCGTTCTTCAAGTCGCTGATGTTCCTCTGCTCGGGCAGCGTGATCGCGGGCTGCCATCACGAGCAGGACATGCGGAAAATGGGCGGCCTGCGCCACAAGATGCCACTCACGGCGTACACCATGCTCGTCGGCGTCATCGCGATTGCCGGCTTGGCGATCCCGGGTGTGGGGAATGCCCTCTTCGGTCAAGCCCTGGCGTTCTCGGGGTACCATTCGAAGGATGCGATTGTGGCGTCCGCGTTGGCGTTCAGCGAACTGAATCCCAACCCGCTGCACAACATTCTGTTCATTACGCCATTGGTGACCGCGGGGATCACGGCGTTCTACATGTTCCGGCTGTGGTTCATGACGTTCGCCGGTCAACCGCAGGACGAACATGTCTACGAGCATGCCCACGAAAATCCCGCCATCATGACCGTGCCGCTGCTGGTGTTGTCGTTGCTGGCGGCCGGTTGTGCCATCGGTGGCGAAGACGGATGGCTGTATCGTCTGTTGGCGTTCAGTGAAACCGTTCCGGCGGTCGAACGCGCGACTTCCGCACGGGTGGCGACGATTGTGCTGCCGAGTCATCACGACGTTCACGATGTCCACGGCACCGCGGGTGGGATGGCGTTGCTGGCCGCATTTGCGGGCACTGCGGTAGCGTATCTGCTGTACTGCCGCAAGGTGGTGAACCCGGATGATATCCGTCGCCAGGCGGGGGGCGTGTACGACTTCCTCGTCGACAAATGGCGGTTTGACACATTGTACGATGTGGCCTTTGTCCGTCCGTGTCACATCGTGGCGAGTTGGTGTCAGGGCTTCGATCAGAAAGTGCTCGACGTCGTCCTGCATACCTCCGCGGCCATCACGGTGGTTGTTTCCAAGTGGGAACGGACGTTCGATGAAGGCATGGTCGATGGTCTGGTAAATCTCGTCGGCACTTCCACGACGAATTTTGGTCGATCGCTGCGGGTCATCCAGACCGGGCGACTGCGTCAATATGTCATGTGGATCGCCGTTGGCGTGGTCGTGCTGTTCGTCGCCTTGTTCACGGCGTTGCCGAAGTAATTTTTTGCGAAATCCCCGGGGCCAGGCCCAAGGTTGAGTCTCCCATGAGTTCGGAAAATCTGCTGTCGTTGATCGTCTTCCTGCCCGCAGCATGGTCGTTGCTGTTGCTGGCGTTTGACGGGAAGAATGCCGATGCCATCCGTTACTTCGGATTGATTGGCACGGCGCTGACGTTTGGACTGACGTTGCAACTGTTGAGTCAGTACGACCTCACGCCCGCTCCGGAGCAATTGCACGATGGCATGCAGTTCTATTTTTCATGGGACTGGATCCCCAACTGGAATGTGCATTATTCGCTGGGTGTCGACGGCATCAGTCTACCGCTGGTTCTGCTCACAGGGCTCGTCAGTCTGCTGGCGATGATCGCCAGTTGGAGCATCGAAAAGCATCTCAAGGGTTACGTGATGCTGTTCCTCATCCTCGAAACGGGGATGATGGGCGTCTTCCTGTCGCTCGACTTCCTGTTGTTCTACGTCTTCTGGGAAGTGATGCTGCTGCCGATGTACTTCCTCATCGGTGTGTGGGGCGGGCCGCGGCGCGAATATGCGGCCATCAAGTTCTTCCTCTACACTCTCGCCGGCGGTGTGCTGATGCTCATCGCCATGCTGATGCTCTACTTCGCCAGCGGCAACAGTTTCGATCTGCTCCATCTCGCGCAAGTCGGCCAAGGTCAGGTAAAGGGCTTTGCATTCACCAAAGAATTCCAGATCACAGCGTTTCTGCTCCTCTTCATCGGCTTTGCGATCAAGTTGCCGTCGTTCCCGTTCCATACCTGGTTGCCCGATGCCCACGTGGAAGCGCCGACGCCGATCAGCATGATTCTGGCGGGCGTGCTGCTGAAGATGGGGGGCTACGGCCTCATCCGTCTCGCTTTCCCGATCTGTCCGCTCGGGGCCCAATACTGTGCCTACGGCATGGTGGCGCTCGGGGTCTTCAGCATCATCTACGGTGCCTTTGCGGCACTCGCTCAAACCGACTTCAAACGCCTCGTGGCTTACAGTTCGGTCAGCCACATGGGCTATGTCCTCCTGGGTTTGGCCGTGTGGAAAGTCGGCGAAAAGGCCGGGGATCCGAATCTGCATTACTGGCGGATGGGTGTGAATGCCGCGATGTTCCAGATGATCGCCCACGGCATTTCCTCGACGGGCATGTTCTTTATGGTCGGCATCCTGTACGACCGCGTGCATCATCGCGATCTCAACCAGTTCGGCGGCATTGCCGGGCTGATGCCGCACTATACGGGTCTCGCCGCGGGGATCTTCTTCGCCGGTCTCGGGTTGCCCGGTCTGTGCGGATTCATCGGCGAAATCTTCTCCGTGCTGAGTTGCTGGAGCTTCGACAAGACTCTCGCGATCATTGCCGCCTCGGGGGTGATCCTGACCGCCGGTTATATCCTGTGGACGATGCAGCGGGTTTACTTCGGCCCGGCTTACAAGGGTCCGCATGGGGAAGCCCTCGTGCCACTGCTCGGTCGTGAAAAGTTTGTCGCTTATGTTCTGCTCGCTTTCGCCATCGCTCTCGGCGTGTTTCCGAATGCGTTGTTCCAGTACATGGACCCGAGCGTGAAGACGCTGGTTGAGAATCTGGATGCGTCCGTGCATCCGCAGGTCATCGAAACGGCAGCGACTTTGGTGCAATAAACGGCTTCGTCAACCACCCGGGGGACATTGCCGTCGGCCCGCAAGGATCGTGAAACGTGTTTCAGGAATTGTTATCGAAGCTGCTCGATGAAACGGCTCAGCACTCGCTGCGGCTCGCCGGGCCGGAACTGGCGCTCACCGCCGGGATCGTGCTTTTGCTGCTGGGGCGGCTGCTCAGCTTTGATCGGTTCGTGCCGCCACACTGGATTGCACTAATCGCCACGATGGCCGCGTTTGGCCTATCTCTGGCGGTGTTTTACGACGCCAACCGCTCTGACCCCGAATTCTCGAACCATTCGTTTACCTATTTCTCTGGACTGATGGCGTTCGACAAATTCACGGCATTGGTCCGTCTGTTTCTGTTGCTGTTCCTGGTGTTTGTGCTCGCATTGACCGTGTTGAGTGGTATTCCCGATCGCGACGATGGTCCCGATTTCTACACGCTGCTGCTGGGGGCCTCCATCGGCATGCTGCTGATGTGCGGCGCGAACAATTTGCTGATGGTGTTTCTTGGGATCGAAATGGCGAGCGTTCCCAGCTATGCCATGGCGGGCTTTCTGAAGGGCCGGAAGCAAGGGAGTGAAGCGGCACTGAAGTTCGTGGTGTTCGGGGCCGGTGCCGCCGGGGTGATGCTCTATGGCATCAGTTTGCTCGCAGGGATGTTGGGGACGGGCGACTTTCAGGAAATCGGTATCCGGATGGCGGTGCTGTTCGGCAACGGTGAAGGGGCGTTGACGGACCCGGTTCGCGCGACGGCAATTCGCACACTGATTCTCGCCGTCGTGATGGTGTTCGTGGGTTTTGCGTTCAAGCTCTCCGTCGTGCCGTTTCATTTCTGGACGCCGGATGTGTTCCAGGGGGCTCCGGCCGAAGTCGGCGGTTTTTTGAGTGTGGCGTCCAAAGCGGCGGCGTTTGCCCTGCTGACACGGTTAGTGCTCGCCCTGATGGCTGCCGGAACGACAGCCCTGCAGGATGTTTACCTGACGCTCGGAATTGCCGTGGGGGTCATCGCGGCCATCACGGCCACGTTCGGCAATCTCGCGGCGTACAGCCAGACCAACATGAAGCGTCTGCTGGCGTATTCCACCATTGCCCATGCGGGTTATATGTTGATGGCACTCGCCGCAATGATCGTCTTGCAATCGGGCCGTATCGGCGGCGACGCGGCCCTCGGTGAACGGTCGTCCCATGCCGTGGAAGGCCTGCTGTACTATCTCGCGGTTTATCTCTTCATGAATCTCGGCGCGTTCTCAATCACGGCCCTCATTCGCAACGAAATCTTCAGCGAGGAAATCGAGGATTACCGCGGACTCGGCTTTCAGGCACCCATCCTCTGCGTCGGCATGGGGATCTGTCTTTTTAGTCTGGTCGGGTTGCCGCCGTTGGGTGGGTTTATCGGTAAACTGTTGATCTTTGCCTCGCTGTTCGATGCGGGATACGTCCACTGGTCGATGTGGGCCATTCTTGCCATCGGCGGATTGAACACCGTTCTCAGCCTGTTCTATTACCTGAATGTGCTGAAGACCATGTACCTCAGCGAGCGCCCGACGGGAGCGACGACCGTGACCTTCCCGGCGTTGTCGTCGGCCGGCCTGTATGTCATCCTCGTGTCGGCCCCCATTCTTTGGCTGGGGATTGACGTGAGTCTGGTCAGTAACGCCGCGCGACGTGCGGCGGAAGTCCTCTTTCCTTAAGCTTGGGTTCTCCGGTGGCGGTGATTGCGCACAACGCGAAGCTCAATGAAGTGGTCGTCGACCTCGGTCGCAGCCTGCTGCAATATGCGGCGGAAGTCTCACCGTGGGCCAAGACCGGTGCGCTCGGCGATGAAATGGCACGACTCGCGGCCCGTCAACGGGAGTCGGTCGGCAAGCTCGTGGACCTGCTGGTCGTCCGCAACTGGCCCATCGACTTCGGCGTTTACCCCACCGATTATGGCGATCTCCATTTTCTCGGGTGGAACTACTTCGTTCCCAAGCTCCGCGAATCGCAGGCCGCGCTCGTCGCGGAACTCGATGAAGCCGTTCACACCTGCATCGATGACGCGGAAGCCGTGACGGTGCTGCGCGAAGTTCTGGCGGAAGAGCAACAGGTGGCCTCAGCGCTGACGGCGCTTCTCTCACCGTCGATTCCGGCGACCGCCGCGCGGTAGGATGGGACTGCCCGGCGACCCATAGTCGCGGGGATCCTCTTACCGTATTGGTCATCCGCATGGATTGGGTCGACACGCACTGCCATCTGAACGAGGACGCTTTTACGTCCGATCAGAATGATGCCATCACCCGCGCCGTCGCCGCAGGTGTCCGCCAGATGCTGGTCGTCGGGATCACGCTCGAGTCCAGCCGCCGGGCGGTCGAACTCGCGCACAAGCATGCGTCGCTGTTCGCCGTCGTGGGCATCCAGCCGAATTACGTACAAACGGCCGCCCCGACCGATTTCGAGGAAATTGCAGTGCTCGCCCAGCAGCCCAAAGTCGTCGGCATCGGGGAAACCGGCCTCGACCGCTATTGGGATTACGTTCCGATCGAGCAGCAAATCGAGTTCTTCGATCGACATATTGCCTTATCGCAGAAGCTCAACCTGCCCTTTGTCGTTCACTGCCGTGATGCGGAAGCCGATGTCGTCGCCGTGCTGCGGCGGCATGCGGCAGAGGGGCCGCTGAATGGTGTCATGCACAGTTTCTGTGGCGATCAAGCCACCGCGGACGAATGCCTGAAGCTCGGCATGTCTCTTTCTTTCGCCGGGATGCTCACGTTCAAGCGAAACGACGACCTGCGCAAAGTCGCGGCAACCGTGCCAGCCGACCGCTTGCTCGTCGAGACCGATGCCCCGTATCTCGCCCCGGCACCCCATCGCGGCAAGCGGAACGAACCGGCATACGTCCGCCACACATGCGACTTCCTGGCCGATGTCCGCCACGTCGAGAAAGACGAACTCGCCCGCATGACGTCGGCGAACGCCCGTCGCGTGTTTCGGTTGCCCGCATCCGACAGCGTATTGACATAAACGGTGAGAACGCCGTTTAGCCGCGACCCGGTAGGGGAGCGCTCGTGTGGAGCGCACAACACGCGCCGCGTGCTCCACGCGATCGCTTCCCTCCGCGGACTCCGGGTCGCGGCTAAACGATGTCCGTTTCATCGCCATTCGCTGGGCGAGTTGGTATTCTGCGGTGTCGTGAGAATGTCGTTCCTGTCGAGGCGGGCGGATTGCGGAACTGGCTGCGGCATGCGTTTGCAGTGGAGTCAGCGGAGAGCTTTTCGCCGACGATCGACGAGCGCGAACTGGTCGAACGTGTGGCCAAAGAAATTGCCCGGCGGGGGATGACGCTACCTGCGCTGGTGATGCTCGAATCGACGCGGCCGCTCGGTGGTCTCGGCGGGCAGGCCCTGCGGTTTGTGGAACCGTGGTTCGCAGCGGTCACGAATGCGGCGGGATTAAAGATCCTCGCCGATTTGCTGGAAAGACCCGGCGGCGTGGAGTTCGTCGTGTCGAGTCTGCAAGCCGCGAATGAAGCCCGCGAACCGGTGGTGGGAGGCGAACGCGCATGACCACCCCGCCCGCGACGCCGAAGAAGCCCATCGATCCGGAATCGCTCAACGTGATTCTCGCCACCGACTGCGGCAGCACGACGACCAAAGCCATTCTCATTGAAAAGATCGATGGGACCTATCGGCAAACTTATCGTGGGGAAGCTCCGACCACTGTCGAAGAACCCGCCGCGGACGTGACCGTCGGCGTCATCAACGCGGCCACCGAAGTCGGCGAACTCGCGGGTCGAAAACTGGTTGACGAAAACGGCGTGCTGATTCGTCCCAGCAATGGTAAAGATGGCTGCGACATCTACATTTCGACCTCCAGCGCCGGTGGCGGGTTGCAGATGCTCGTCGCCGGGGTCGTCCGCGAGATGACCGGCGCGAGCGCGCAGCGTGCCGCGCTCGGGGCCGGGGCGATCGTGATGGATGTGCTCGCCTCGAACGACAAGCGCAAGCCGCACGAACAGATTCAGCGCATCCGCGATCTGCGGCCCGATATGATTCTCGTCTCCGGTGGCACCGACGGCGGCACGACTTCGCATGTCGTCCAGATTGCGGAACTCATCGCCCCCGCGAAGCCGCAGCCACGGTTCGGCGGGCAATACCGCATGCCGGTGATTTATGCGGGGAACAAAGACGCGGCCAATCTTGTGGCCGACGTCTTCAAGCACGAAGTCGAACTGTCGATCGTCCCCAACCTGCGGCCAACGATGGAGCGGGAAAACCTCGGCCCCGCGCGGGATGCCATTCACGACCTGTTCCTCGAACACGTGATGGCTCACGCGCCGGGTTATGAAAAGCTGATCGCCTGGGCCGATGCCCCAATCATGCCGACGCCCGGTGCGGTGGGCGAGATTCTGCAAACGATCGCGAAACAGGACAACATCAACGTTGTCGGTGTCGACATCGGCGGCGCGACGACCGACGTCTTCAGCGTGTTCGACGGGGCCTTCAACCGGACGGTGAGCGCGAATCTCGGCATGAGTTATTCGATCTCGAATGTCTGTGCGGAAGCGACGCTGCCAAAGATTTTGCGATGGGTGCCGTTTGATTGCGACGAGCGCGAGCTGCGGAATCGCGTGAAGAACAAGATGATCCGCCCGACGACGATCCCGCAGACGCTCGATGCCCTGATGTTCGAACAGGCGGTCTCGCGCGAAGCCCTGCGGCTGGCGTACGTGCAGCACCGGCAGTTCGCGGTGGGACTGTCCGGCGTGCAGAAGCAGCGCACGGTCGGCGATGCGTTCGCGCAGCAGACCGGGCAATCCTCGCTCATCGACAACATGCGGCTCGACCTGTTGGTCGCGTCCGGCGGCGTGTTGTCGCACGCCCCGCGGATGGTGCAGACGGCGATGATGCTCATCGACGCCTTCGAGCCGGAAGGGATCACGCGACTCGCCAAGGACAGCATCTTCATGATGCCCCACCTCGGCGTCCTCGCGCAGGTCCACCCCCGGGCGGCAATGGAAGTCTTCCAGCGCGACTGCCTCATCTACCTCGGCACGTGCATCGCCCCGAAAGGAACCGGTAAGCCGGGGCAACCGTGCTGCAAATATCAATTCACCGGCGGTATTCAGGCCCTGGGCGAAGCGAAGTTTGGCGAACTCCTGTACTGGCCGCTCGGTATCGGTGAAACTGCCACTGTCGTGCTGGAACCGTCTCGCGGTTTCGACGTCGGCAGCGGCCCCGGCAAACGTCACGAAGCGATCATCCACGGCGGCACCGTCGGCGTGATCTTCGACGCGCGTGGAAGATCGCTTACATTGCCCGAGGACCGCCGCGCGTGTCAACAACAGGTGCAGCAATGGAACCGCGTCGTGGAGATGTATCCGTGACGAGCCCGAAGCGCAAGCGACGGGTGCTTTCAACCAGAATCATTGTAGGGTGGAATGAGTCCGCGAGTTCCACCTCACAGCGACAAGAGAAAGTCGAAAGCCATCGTGAAAACAAACTGTCTGAAACCGTTCACTGTGTTCCTATTCCTCGCGTGTCTAAATTCGTCAGCCTTCGCTGAGGACGATATCGGACTTCCTTCAATTGATCCCAAAGATAGTGAGTCCGTAGATTTGCTCAAAGACAAATTGGACTTGTGGCAATCTGAAGATGGTCGCGAAATAACCAATTGGAAAGCACTAGGGGGAGTATTGGCGAACGGCCAGCGCGGGGCAAATTTGATGACCAAGGATAAGTACCGAGACTTCGATTTGAGCCTCGAGTTTAACTTGCCGAAAGAGGGCAATTCGGGAGTCTATTTGCGGGGCCGGTATGAAGTGCAATTGCTCGATGGCTCGGAATCGAGTCTGTTGCGGAAAACGGGAGCCATCTGGGGGCAAATCCCCGTTGATCGCGTTGTGAACACCTACAAAGGCGCGAACACTTGGAATGAACTTTCCGTACGAATCAAAGGTGATCGTGTCAGTGTCATGATCAACCGCATCGCTGTTATCCGTACTGCCAAACTCAAAGAGCCCACAGCGGGTGCCATCGACCGGGATGAAGATCAACCAGGCCCGATTCTCTTACAATCCCACAGCGGCGTCCGCTTTCGGAAAATATTGATCAAGGTCCTCTCTTCCAATGCAAACTGAGAATACCGTCGTGTGAAGTGGCGAAACGATAAATCTTCGACAATCGAATTTCGGATTTCCCCTCGATGGCACAAGGCTACACCCCCGGATTGAAGGTCACCCCGTGGACGCGCTGGCGTTGTCGCCGGGTGTTGCCCATTCCGGGGGACGTGCGCGTCAAGGTCGGCGTGAAGGTGCGGGCCGAAGAGGTGATCGCCGAGGCCGCGATGCCGGGGGATGCGACGCCGGTGAATGTCGCCAAACTGCTCGGTGTCCCAGCGGGGGAACTGGCGAAACATCTGCTGATCAAAGCCGGAGATGTTGTCTCTGTCGGACAGATCGTTGCGCAATCGAAAGGGCTGTTCGGACTCTTCTCCTCGGAAGTGAAATCGTCCGTTGGTGGCACCGTGGAATCGATTTCCACAGTCACCGGCATGATGATCGTCCGCGGTGAGCCGCTGCGGGTGCAGGTGCGGGCCTATCTCACGGGGACGGTGGTCGAGGTGCTGCCGAACGAGGGAGCCGTGATCGAAGCCGACGCCGCGGTGATTCAAGGGATCTTCGGCATCGGCGGTGAAGCGTATGGCGTCATTCATCCGGTGTGTGCGAAACACGACGAAGACCTGCACGAAGACAAGCTGACCGGTGATCTCCGCGGCAAGATCATCATCGGCGGCCGACGGGTGACCCAGGCGGCGATCCGGAAAGCCCAGCAACTCGGCGTCGCTGCGGTGGTGACAGGGGGAATCGATGACCAGGACCTCCGCGAGATTCTCGGTTACGATCTCGGCGTCGCCATCACCGGCAACGAAGCCATCGGTCTGTCGATCATCATCACCGAAGGCTTCGGCGACATCGCGATGGCCCACCGCACCTTCGATCTCCTGCGCAGCCATGCGGGACATCACGCTTCGGTCAACGGCACTACACAGATTCGCGCGGGTGTGTTGCGGCCGGAAATTCTCATTCCCGTCGATGCGCCGGTGGCAAAGACGGCCATTAAGGATCGCGAAGAAGGCCAACTCGTCATTGGCGCTCCAGTGCGCGTGATCCGTGAACCCGAGTTCGGCTCCCTTGGGACCGTCGCGACGATGCCCTCCGAACCCGCGGTGTTAGCGTCCGAATCCAAAGCCCGCGTGGTGACCGTCACGCTCGCGCGCGGCGAAACGGTCACGGTCCCCCGAGCCAACGTGGAACTCATCGAAGGATAGATGATGAGAAGTCCGAAATCCGAAATCCGAAATCCGAAGAAAGCACGAAATCCCAAGGGGAAAATGTGGATTCCGCATGTTTCGAATTTACCAGTTTGGATTTCCTTCGGATTTCGGATTTCGTGCTTCGGATTTCTCTGTTGGACTGCGTTCTCGACCTCATCAGCCTCTGCCACCGAAGTTGCTCCGCCGACGAACCTCGTCGTGAAAGACCGTCCGAACGATGCCGCGAATGGGCTGATTGTCACTTGGTCGTTATCACCGGACGATCAACCGGAACGCGCGATTCAGTGTGAGATTTTTCGACAGGTCGACGGGGGCGAATGGTCGTCGATTGCGAAGGTTTCCGCAAAGAATGAAACGTTCGAAGATACCAATTGCGAACCCGGCAAGAAGTATCGCTACCGTGTGGTCGCGCTCGGTCCCGAGGGAGCGACATCCCCATTGGCGGAGACCGCGGAGCCATTCCAACCGATCATGCAATGGGTCGACACTCGGCGGTTGTGGTTCGGGGCGATTGTGGCGTTTGTGTGCGGTTCGGTGATCGTCTGCACCGAGCTTGCCAAGCGGGGGGCGTCGATTTATGTCCGGCCGATTGCCGCGCTCACCGCGCTCGATGAAGCCGTTGGTCGCGCGACCGAAATGGGCCGGCCGATGTTGTTCGTGCCGGGGATTATGGATCTCGATCAAATCGAAACGGTCGCCGGGCTGACGGTGTTGTCGAAGGTGGCCAAGACGGCGGCCGAATACGATGCGGCGCTCGAAGTGCCGACGTCGCGGTCGCTGGTGATGACGGCCGCTCAGGAAAGTTGCGAAGCGGCATGCCTCGAAGCCGGTCGCCCCGAGAGCTTCAATCCCGACCGCATCTACTATGTTACCGACGAGCAATTCGGTTACGTCGCCTATGTGTGCGGCTGGATGACGCGCGAAAAACCGGCCGCGTGTTTCTTCCTCGGCAAGTTCTTCGCAGAATCATTGCTGTTGGCCGAAACCGGTAATGGCGTCGGTGCGATTCAGATCGCCGGGACCGCCGAAGCGTCGCAGTTGCCGTTCTTCGTCGCCGCGTGTGATTACACCTTGCTCGGTGAAGAACTCTTCGCAGCGTCGGCATATCTGTCGCGCGAACCGCAGCAGCTCGGCACGCTGAAGGGACAGGACGCGGGCAAAGTCCTCGCCACGGTGCTGCTGCTGGGCGGTTGCCTCCTGGCAACTTGGACGGTGTTTCAGCCGCAAGGAGTGGCGGCCGAGGCGTACCACTACTTCCGCGAAGTGATTCTCAACAAAGGGGGCGCGTGATGAAACGAACCATTCCCGCCGTGATTGCCGGGGTCAGCGGCACGGTGATGATCATCGCGTTCTTCATTCCGCCCGCGCAGAAGTGGCAGCAGACCGCCGAGATCTGGTTTACGATTCTCGCCGCCATCGCGTTTCTCATCGGCGGCACGAACCTGTGCCTGCACCATTTGAAAAAGGTCGCTCATCAACAGGCGGGCTGGGGATTCTCGGCGGTTACGCTAGTGGCGTTTCTGGTCACCGTGTTCGTAGGGATGACGAAATGGGGCGTCCCCGCGGCCGAGAAGTTTCCCGATTACGCGTGGTCGGGAAACTATCTGGAAGAAGGAGGCGGCCTGTGGTGGCTGTACGAGTACATCATGTCGCCGATTATCGCGACGATGTTTTCCCTGCTGGCGTTCTACGTGGCGTCGGCAGCATTCCGGGCATTCCGGGCGAAGAATGTCGAAGCCATGCTGTTGCTCGTAACGGCTTTCATCGTGCTCCTCGGGCGGACTTATGCGGGAACCGTGTTGACCTCGTGGGTGCCGGAATCGATGTCCGCGCTCACCTTTCCGGGGATGACGGGCGTGATCATGGCGGTCTTCACCACCGCCGGGCAACGGGCGATCATGCTGGGAATCGCACTGGGAATCGCCGCCATTTCCTTGCGGATTATTCTCGGATTGGATCGTTCGTATCTGGGATCGGACAAAGATTGACGCACGTTCCAGCACCCCGGCTGCTCCGCAGCAGCCGGGGTGCTGGAACGTGCCGAATGCGCATCCTTTTGTCGCATCGCGGTTCGCCGTAGAATATCGCATCCCTCTGCCCACATCTTCTGGAATAGAAAGCTGACCGATGTCGACCCCGATGCGCCGCCGAGAGTTTCTGTCCGCGTCCGCCGCCTTGGCGGGAGCAGCACTGTTGCCGCGCGCCGTGTTCGCGCAGCAGAAGGCTCCGTTGTTCGACATTTCGATTGCCCAGTGGTCGCTGCACAAGGCCTTCTTTGCCAAGCAGGCCGACCCGATGGACTTCGCCAAAATTGCGAAGGAAGAGTATGGCATCGAAGCGGTCGAGTACGTCAATCAGTTCTACAAGGACAAGAAAGCCGACGACGCGGCCATGAAGGAACTCAAGAAGCGGGCCGATGACGTCGGCGTGAAGAGTGTCCTCATCATGTGCGATGGCGAAGGAGCGCTCGGCGACGCCGATGAAAAGAAGCGGCAGCAAGCCGTCGAAAATCATTACCGCTGGATCGAGTGGGCCAAGTTCCTCGGTTGCCACTCCATTCGCGTGAATGCTCAAAGCAGCGGTACGTATTGGGAGCAAGTCGCCCGCGCGGCCGATGGACTCCGGAAGCTCAGCGAGTTCGGTGCGACGCACAACATCGGCGTGATCGTCGAAAACCACGGCGGGTTGTCATCGAATGGAGCCTGGCTTGCCGAAGTGATGCGCAAGGTCAATCACCCCGGTTGCGGCACACTGCCCGACTTCGGCAACTTCCGCGTCATCGGGCAGAAGATTCAGTACGACCGATATCAGGGCGTCGCCGATCTGATGCCGTTTGCCAAGGGCGTTTCCGCGAAGTCGCACGATTTCGACGACGCCGGGAACGAAATCCACACCGACTACCGCAAGATGCTCCCCCTCGTCCTCTCGTTCGGCTACCGCGGCTACGTTGGTATCGAATACGAAGGCAGCAAACTCAGCGAACCGGAAGGCATCAAGGCGACCAAGAAGCTGCTGGAAACCGTGCGCGCCGAGTTGGCGTAACGAGCCGGTGGTTCACAGAGACGAGTTCGAGAAATGTCTACCATTCAATTCAACGCGCTAGAAACACCGACGGTGGCAATCCCCGAGAGGATCGACTCGCTCGCGCGGTTTCGGCGGTGGGCGTTTTCCGATCGTTTCCCAACCACCGGGCGGATCGATTACGTTCGGGACGCAATCGAGATCGACATGTCACCCGAAGACCTGTTCAATCACAACTTCCCGAAGACGGAGTTGACGTCGGTGCTGCATCACTGGGTGAAGCAGCACCGGCTCGGTTGGGTCTTCAGCGATCGCAGCCGCGTGCATTGTGCGAAAGCCGGTCTGTCGGTGGAACCGGATGCCGTGTTTGTTTCGCGGGCTTCCGTGGAAAGTGGCCGCGTCAAGTTTCGACCATCGAAGTCTAAAAGCGATGACGGGATGATCGAAATCGTCGGCCCTCCCGATGTGGTAGTGGAGTTCGTCAGTGATTCCTCGGTGCAGAAAGACACGGTCGTGCTCCCCGAACGTTATTTCGCCGCCGGGGTCCGTGAATACTGGCTGGTCGACGGTCGCGGACGAAATCTGCAATTCGACATCTACTCACGGGGTGAAGCAGCATTTGTGCCGACGGTGCCCGACGCCGAAGGCTTCCGCGAATCCTCGGTCATGCAGGCCCGCTTGCGTCTGACGAGGAAACGAATCCGCAAGCCGATGTGGGACTATTCGCTGGAAATGCGGGGATTTTCACATCAGCTTTGAAGGATCGATCAAGTATCGATTTTGTCATCATGTCAAATCTGCATGTCATTCAAGGTGGCGTTAGCAACCGCGATAAGGCCTTTCTCGACAAAGCGTCGCGAGGTGACGCAACACTATGGACTGTACCGAAAGGGGCTGTTCCAGACGACGAAGTCGTTATCTACATTGCCGGCTATGGCTTCTACGCTACTGCGGTCGTAAATTCTCGGACAAAACTGCGAAAAGATCGGCCTAACAGATATGGTGCGCAAATCACGAATTTCGCACGAATTCAGCCAGCAATTTCGCTCGGGATAATCTGTCGTCACATTCCATTTCTCACATGGGCGAATTACCCCCGCAGCATCACGACACCTGGTGCGGAAGTTTCTGAACAAATTCGGAAGCTGATCAATGATCGTCGAAAGAGGGGTTTGTCCGACTTGGACGACGAAGCCTTGTTGGAGGCAAACATGGACGAGCTTCGAGCCGCGGCTCTTCTGGCTGAAAAGCCCTCGGCTCCAGCGAGTGTGCGGGAGACTATTTTTCGCGTTCGTTCCACTGCAATTAAGCGATATGTGCTATTGCGTGCTGGCGGGATTTGTGAAGGCTGCGATGTCCACGCTCCTTTCGACAAGGCAGATGGAAGTCCCTATTTGGAACCACACCACACTCATCAACTCTCCGATGAGGGTCCAGATCATCCCGCACACGTGATCGCGCTTTGTCCGAATTGTCACCGCCGCGCGCACTTTGCCGACGACGCTTCCAAATTTAATAAGAGCCTCATCAAAGCACTCTTGAAGATTGAACCGGACAGAACGAAGAAGCGGTCCGTTAAGTAGCTCAGCCAGTTCGCGATCAATTCGAGGTTCCGTGAACCGTCCGCCAGAGTTTTCGCCGCTCAGCGGTATGACTAAACTACCGGTCGATCTAGACGCCATGTGAAAGATTTGTAGCGATGTATGCGCATGTGCTCAATTCTGAAACGGAGACCGATATCGAGATTCCCGAGGGAATCGGGAGCTTGAGGTCGTTCCGTCGCTGGGCCTTCTCACCAGAATTTCCTGAATCGTGTCGGATCGACTTCGTTCAAGGCCGTATCGAGATCGACATGTCGCCAGAAGAAATCTTTACCCACGGAACTCCCAAGGTGGAGATTTTGCGTGTTATCGCCAACCGTCTTCTTGAGGACGATATGGGAATCGTTCTCGGTGATAGCACCCGCGTTTCTTCTGTCGAGGCCGGACTGTCCGCCGAACCGGACGTCGTCTTCGTGTCGCATCGTCGCATCGAATCCGGTCAGGTTACAATCACGCCTGCGAAGAAAAGACGGAAGGATTCCGGTATCGAATTGGTCGGCGGCGTCGACATGGTCGCGGAAATCTTGAGTCGGGGTTCAATCAAGAAAGATACCTTGAAGCTACCAAAGGCATACTTCGCGGCAGGTGTTACCGAGTTCTGGCTGGTTGACGCACTGGGAGAAGACTTGCGCTTTCAAGTCTATGGCCGCGGTCGAACCGGCTTCGTGGCGCGCCGTGTCGACGCCGAAGGGTGGATGAAATCCACCGTCTTTACCTGTCACGTGAAAATGACCCGAATGCGCTCCTCGCATGGGTATGATCGATACCGTTTGGAATGCAAACCGAAAACAGAGTCCGATTCCGCCAAGAGAAAGAAGTCACGATGATGCGTCTGGGATACGGGTTGGTTGCGCTGTGCCTCGTGAGTCTCACTGCGATGGCGGCGGAGGTGAATACGTCGCCGTTGCCGGTGAAGCCGGTGCTGGCGTTTCCGGAATTGAAGTTCGCGAACTGGGAACCGGACGACAATGGGAAGCCATCGCCGTTGCGGCCGATCCTGCTCACCCACGCGGGGGATGGTTCGAACCGGCTGTTCGTTCCGCAGCAGCAGGGGCAAGTCCACGTTTTCACGAACAAGGTCGGAGCCCAGTCGACGTCGATCTTCCTCGACATCTCGAAGAAAGTGCTCTACAAGGACAACGAAAACGAACAGGGTCTGCTCGGGATGGCGTTCCATCCGAAGTACAAGGAGAACGGCCAGTTCTTCGTCTTCTACTCGACGAAAGAGCCGCTGCTAACGACCGTCATCTCGCGGTTCACCGTCTCGAAGGACGACCCGAACAAGGCCGATCCGGCATCGGAAAAGGAACTCTTCCGTCTGACGCACCCCTTCTGGAATCACAAAGGGGGCACCATCTGCTTCGGTCCGGATGGTTACTTGTACGTGGCTCTCGGCGATGGCGGCGCGGGGAACGATCCGCTCAACAACGCGCAGAACCTGCAAACGCCGCTGGGCAAGATCCTGCGGATCGATGTCGACAAGCAGGACAAGGGCTTGGCGTACAGCATCCCCAAGGACAACCCGTACGTCAACGTGATCGCCGCGGGGGGCAAGCAGGAAATCGCGCGGCCGGAAGTGTATGCCCTGGGTCTACGCAATGTGTGGCGGATGTCGTTCGATCGGACCACCGGCGATCTGTGGGCGGCCGATGTGGGTCAGAACGTGTGGGAGGAAATCAACATCATCGAAAAGGGGGGCAACTACGGCTGGAACCTCCGCGAAGGCAAACATGTCTTCGCCCCCAACGGTGCCGGCACGAATTCCTCGCTCATTGAACCGATCTGGGAATACCATCACGACATCGGCAAATCGATCACCGGCGGCCACGTCTACCGCGGCAAGAAAGTGCCGGAACTCGCCGGGTATTACCTGTATGGCGATTACGTCAGCAGCAAACTCTGGGCACTGAAGTACGACGCGAAGACGAAGACGGTCACCGAGAACCGCAGCATCGCCTATGAAGGCAATCCGCTGCAGGTCATCAGCTATGGTGAAGACGCGGAAGGTGAAGTCTACTTCAACGTCGTGTCGCCGACGGGCCAGGGCCTTTACAAATTCGTCACGAAGTAACGTATCCCCATGAAGCCCAGGGACTGCGATCCCTGGGTCTCTTTCAAGAGTGACCTCCATGTCTCACAACTCACGCCTGCTTCCCTTGCTGCCGTGTGCAATGGTCTGCGCCGCGCTGCTCACTACTGTAGGATTTCGCATCATGGCCGCCGATACGCCCCCGTCCAAGCCGCTCGTTCACAATGTCTACTTCAGCCTGAAAGATCCAACGCCGGCGAACATTGCGGCGCTCAATGCCGCGTGCCACAAGTATCTCGATGGCCACGACGGCCTGATCTGCTTCGGTGCCGGTCCGCTGGTGGAAGAACTCGCCCGGCCGGTGAATCAACGCGATTTCCACATCGCACTCTGCACCGTCTTCAAAGACAAAGCCTCGCACGATCAGTACCAGACGCATCCGCGTCATCTGCAGTTCATCGCCGAAAACAAAGAAACGTGGGCCAGCGTCCGCGTCTTCGACAGTTGGGGCAAGTAACGGTTGAGGGTTGATGGTCGAAGGTTGAGGGTCAGAGAAACGACATCTCTCTGGCTCTTGACTCTCGTCTCTCCGCTCTCGACTCTTCGGAGTTTCCCATGCACACGCGACGGTCGTTTCTGGCGTTCTCGGGGGGATTGCTTTCTGCGATGGCGTTGCGGGCGGAAGATCGTCCGCCGGTGACGCAGCCGCGGGCGACTTCGTTTGACCGCGCGGTGGAACCGAACTGGGACGAACGGCTGACGGTTTCCGTCGGCGAGAAGACCGGCGATCTCGTCGGCAACAGCCATCGCGTGTTGCAGGCCGCGGTCGATTACGTCGCCAACCTCGGCGGCGGGACGGTGAAGGTCCTGCCCGGCAAGTATGTTCTCCGCGGGGCAGTCCATCTGAAGTCGGGCGTGCGGATTCTCGGCAGTGGTGAAGATTCGATCGTCACCAAGATCCCATCGCGCACCTCGAAGTTGCTGGTCGATTCCGACTGGTACGATCAGGAAATCACGCTGTCACCGGGACATGGCTTTGAGATTGGCGACAGCGTCTGCCTGCGGGTAAAGAACGCCCACTACGGTCATCCGGAAGTGCTCAAACGCCGCTTGATCGCGCGGAGTGGCGATCGCTTCAAGCTCGATAAACCGCTCAAGGTGAACTACTGGCAGAACGGCGAACCGACGGCGTCGGCGCTCTTCCCGCTCTTCACCGGCGAGGAAATCGAATCGATCGCCATCGAAGACATCACACTCGATGGCGACCGCACGAACAACGAAAACCTCGACGGCAACTACGCCGGTTGTGTCTTCCTGCAGGATTGCCGGGACATCACGTTCCGCAAGGTGACCGCCCGAAGCTACAACGGCGATGGTTTGAGCTGGCAGATTTGTCACGACGTGCTCGTCGAAGACTGCCACAGCCACGGTCACGCGGGGCTCGGCTTGCACCCCGGTTCGGGATCGCAGCGGCCCATCATCCGCCGCAATCGCCTCGAAAAAAACAACATTGGCCTCTTCTTCTGCTGGGGCGTCAAGTACGGCCTCGCGGAAGACAACCTGATCGATGGCAACGTGACCGGCTTATCCATCGGCCATCGCGATACCGACAATCTGATTCGCCGCAACACCATCACCAACAGCACGCAGGTGGGCATCCTTTTCCGTCCGGAACGTGGTCCGTCGTTCTGCGCCCATCGCAATGTGATCGAGGACAACATCGTCATCAACAGCGGCGGAGCGACGGGCATCGCGATTGACGTGCAGGGTGGAACGGAATCCGTCACCATTCGTCGTAATGAGCTGAAGGAAACCCGCGCGGCCGAGCAGCGCATCGGCATTCGCCTCGGTGCGGACACGAAAGACATGCAGCTTGCCGACAATCAAATCGCCGGGTTCGCCCAGACCGTCGTCCAATTACCGAAAGCATAATCATCCCAGGGAAGGCCTTCCCTGGGCTTCCGCTAATAACTTGATATTGTTGATGTTCCGATGATGACTTCCGCAGTGACTGATGATGAAACTGACGATTCGCCCGATCCGCGGCGGGATCTCTTTCCCTACTTCCGCACGGTGACCGATGTGTCGGGGGTGATCGAGTGGACCGAGTTCTTCGGCAACGATCACCCGGTGGAACTCGACATCGGCTGTGGTCGCGGGATGTATCTGTTCAATGCGGTGACCACGCAGCCGGATGTCAATTTTCTCGGGTTGGAACTCGATTACAAAGAGGGCCGTCGGGGAGCGCGGCGGTTGCAGAAACGCCAACTACCGAATGGCCGCGTCATTGGTGGTGATGCCCGCGAGATTTTGCAGAAGCGGATTCAACCGCATTCGGTATCGAAGGCCCACGTCTACTTTCCCGATCCGTGGTGGAAGCGAAAACATCGCAAACGCCGGCTCTTCACCGATGAATTTGTCGTCATGCTCGCCAACGTCGTGAAGCCCGGCGGTGAAGTCCATTCGTGGACCGATGTCGAAGATTATTTCCACGTGATTGCCGGGTTGATGAACCACGCGGAATGGTTCACGCCCCTTGCGCCGCCGGAAGGGCACACGCCGCAGCACGACATGGACTACCTCACCAGTTTCCATCGTCGCCGCACGCAAGCCGGGGCACCGACATTCCGCGGCCGCTGGCGTCGCGTCTGAAACGTTCACCCGTCATTCGCAGCCGTGGTCCAGTTTGAAGAGACGGGGCGGGGGCCCCGTCCTACGAAATGATGACCCTTCGACAGCATCATAGGTCGGGGCCCCTGCCCCGACTCCCTGTCCGCAAAACTGTACCACGACCCCATCCGCGTCCCGCCCTCCGCACCATTGCCGCCGTTTCCGTACAAGCCGTATAATCTCCGCTTGCCAATTTGTCTTTGACGACGGATTTCCTTGCGGGAATCCTGCCTGCCAATTGTCCCGCCCGCCGATCCTCGTGCCTGTTGGAAAGTTCTTGCCATGCGTCGATGGAGCCTCCTGCTCACGGTGTGTTTCCTTGCTCCCACCGTCACTGCGATGGCGGCGGCTCCCAGCGGCGACTGGCCGCAATGGCGGGGTCCCGGCCGTGAAAACCGCAGCGATTTCAAGGGCATCAACGCCGACTGGACCGCGTCTCCCCCCAAGCTGTTATGGAAGCTCGATGGCTTCGGCGGCGGTTTTGCCAGCGTGTCGATTCAAGGGGACCGGCTCTACACCACCGGCAATCTTCCCGACGGGCAAAATGTGATCGCGGTCGATCTCAAATCGCATCAGATCGTTTGGACGAAACCGATCACCGATCAGGTTCCCAAGCACGGCTACGACGGTTCTCGTTGCACGCCGACGATTGATGGCGACCGCTTGTATGCCGTGTCATCGAACGGCGGGATTTCCAGCCTGAAGGCTGAGACCGGCGAAGTCGTGTGGCAGCACAATTTCAAGGAATGGGGCGGGAAGATGATGTCCGGCTGGGGCTTCTCGGAATCCCCGCTCGTGGACGGCGATCACGTTCTCTGCACGCCGGGCGGCGATGGCGCGATGATTGTCTGTCTGAACAAGCTGGACGGTAAGGAAGTCTGGGCCTCCGCGGTTCCCGATGAAGGAGGCGCGGGCAAGGCCGGTGCCGGTTATTCATCGATTGTCATCAGCGAAGCCGCGGGAGTGAAGCAGTATGTCACCCTGGCGGGCCGGGGGGCAATCGGCGTCCGGGCCCGCGATGGCAAGCACCTCTGGACGTACAACAAGGTCGCCAACGGGACTGCGAACATCCCGACGTGTATCGTCAAAGGCGATTACGTCTTCACTTCGAGCGGTTACAACGACGGCGGTTCCGCACTGCTGAAACTCTCCCGCGATGGCGTCGGTGTGAAGGCGGAAGAAGTCTATTACCACCGCAGCAACGAATTGCAAAATCATCACGGCGGGATGGTGCTCGTCGGCGATCACATCTACTTCGGACACGGCCACAACAAGGGTTTTCCGGTCTGCGTCGACATGGCGACGGGCAAAACGGTGTGGGAAGCCGCGAGTGAAAGCCGCGATATCGGCAACGGCTCCGCGGGGGTCACGTATGTCGACGGTCATCTCATCTTTCGTTATCAGAGCGGCCAGGTCGCGCTGATCGAAGCCACGCCGAACGGCTTCCATCTCAAAGGGTCGTTCAAGCCGGAGATCATCGAACGCGAAGGCTGGGCGCATCCGGTTGTGGTGGATGGTAAGCTCTATCTCCGCGAGCAGAACCATCTGATGGTGTACGACATCGCTGCGAAGTAATGGGAAATGATGAGCCCCAGGGATCAGAATCCCTGGGCGTCCGCTCTGAACTTTT
>JAKFUG010000003.1 GCA_021732785.1 Planctomycetaceae bacterium | reverse complement strand
TGCTGACCACCATCGAAACCTGCCGCCAGCAACAACGCCACGTCTTCGAGTTCGTCACCCAAGCCGTCACCGCCCATTTCCACAACCAACACGCTCCCTCACTCCGCACCGACCCGTGAACGGTTACCCCCGACAGTCTTTTCGAATAAGAAGCTGGAGCGGCTCGGATGCTATAAGTCCAAGGCTTTGGAGCATTACAAAACACTCGCCAACACAGTGGTCCGTGAATACGAAGAGCGTGTTTGTCTCGGCATTATGGTCGATCCTGATAACGCAGAGTATACGGTCGGGCCATACCAGCCGGGACAAGGCGTGCCGAAGGCATTCAAGAACGCCGCACATCCGCAATATGACTCGCGCTCGTTCAACAATCCCGAATTGGAAATGGCTAAAGCCCTCGACAAGTTCGATGAGCATGTCTGGGCACGCAACAAAGTGCGTGTGGGCTATGGCATTCCGTTACCCATCAAGTGCGGGTCGTCATCGACGTTTTATCCCGATTTTCTCTGGTGGGTGCGCGGCACGGTTTGGGCGATCGACCCCACCGGACGATTCATCTTGGAAGACAAGCTGCGCTCTAAGCTTCTGACGGCTCCTGCTCCGTTGAAGATCGCGCTCGTGACTCCGGACAAATACGACCGGAACTACCAGAAGCAGGAGGATGGAGGCTGGACCTTGCTGCGGTTCCGCGTCGGGAATGTGCAGCCAGAGACTTTCGACAACGCTGACGAAATGCTGGCACGCTTGGTTGAAGAGTCTGATGACCTCCCCAAGCCAGCGAAAAAGCGGACATCGCCCAAGTGAGTGCCCGGGCGGACCGCTGAATGTGACTGCCAGCAGTTTGCCTCAATGGCGTGCTTTATTGTTGACTCAAATCGCACGTTGATGCAAAGTCGCCGAGGATTAACAACTCGGCACGGTTATGAGCGGCAGTAAATACACGAAGATCAATCGGGAGCACCAACAGGGGCCTAGATTTCTCGACTGCACTGGAAAGAAGTTCCATCGACTCACAGTGCTTGGGTTTGCCGGTCGCGCAAAGAACACCGCCATTCTCTGGCGATGCTTGTGCGATTGCGGCAAAGAGACCATTGCGATGGGAGCGAAGCTCCATTCCGGAGCGAAGAAAAGTTGCGGTTGCCTGCAAAAAGACGCCGCGCGGCGCGCTTCAACCATTCATGACCATTGCGTGAATCGGAAGCAATCATCCGAATACCGGGCATGGGGGAATATGCTCGGTCGGTGTAAGAGGCCTGATGACGTCTCGTACCATAATTACGGTGGCCGCGGTATTACCGTTTGCAAAGAGTGGGAAAAGTTCGAAGCATTCATCGCTGATATGGGGAGAAAGCCCGCCCCTCACCTGACCCTGGAGCGAATGGATAACGACGGGAACTACGAACCGTCGAACTGTCGCTGGGCCACGAGAAAAGAGCAAAACGCCAACAGGCGAGTTACGAAACGCTGCTTATCGGCATAGCTTTTCAATCGTTTCCTGCTGACGTGTCACCCGGTCGAGCCAGTCGTCCACGCACGCGGGCGTCTTCGTCGCGGCAAGCCACGCCACAGCGCATTTGTCCGGCCAGATGGGAACAGGGCAGTACCCGTTACTCGGCGTGGTCGCGCAGGATGGCAAGAACATCAGGCTTGCTGCGAGCAGGACGTGCAAGAATCTCCGCCTCGGTGCGGGTCTTCCTGATGGCGTCCTGTGCTTGGCGAAGCTGGGCCTTGGTTTCACCTGCAAGCCGGGCTTCCTGTCTGAGCGTCCAGATGAGGATTGCGATTGCAGCCATGCCGAGGAATGCGAGCGTGACATATAAATACGTCACTTGCTTTTCGCGGCGGTCGTGATGTCCACAGCCACGAAATGCACGACGCGGCTGACCACACGCAGGGCCTTGTTGCTGATTTTGTCCGGGGCCGGAATGAAGTTCGCGAGGGCGCTGGCACCAGTAACGACCATGCCGACGACTGCGGCAATGGATTCAGTCGAGGTAAAGCAGATGGATTCCATGAGGGTTACTCCTTTGAGGTTTGAACGAGAACGGGCTTGAGGAACAGCGCTTTTTCAGCCGCACGACGATTGACCAGGCCGGGGATTCGCTTCTTCCCGGCATAGACCCATTTCTGGAACTCGGACGCAGCTTCGAGATACTCCCCGGCGTTGAGCTTCTTGCGGAGTGTTGAGGCGAGGAAGTTGCTGAGGCCCACGTTGAAAACGAACGAGACGAGGGCGGCGAACTGGTTGTCGTTCATCGCAACAGTGACGAAGTGCTGGACGGCACGCTCGGCGTCGAGCAGGTCGCGGCGAAGGTAATCGTCTGCCTGCTCCTGGCTGATGCGGCGGCTCTTCATCGTCACGCCCCGCGTATGCCCATAACCGATGGTTGGGACACCGGCGGCGCACAAATATGGTTCAAGACGAAGCCCCTCGAACTGCTTGATGAGGTCGACGCCATCCCTGCTGGTCGATGTCATAACTTCCCCTTCAGTAGCCCGACGATCATCTGCGGCATCTCCTTGAGGTTCTTGTCAACGTCATCGATCCTGCTGTGAAGCCGGTCGAGTGAATGGGTGTTTTGCGCCTGAATGGTCCTCGTTTCTTCCTTCGTGCTGTAGTTTTCAGAAACATGCAGGCGAAGCTTTGCCAGATCGAGTTCGTTCCCTGAAACTTCCTCAGTCACACCGTTGATCCGCCCATTGAGGTACGCAGCGACGGCGAGGCCGCCAGCGACGATGCCGCCAATGATCCATTGAAAGAGGCCAAGTTCGGGAATATCTGACATCGGGGTTTCCATTAGCTAGAGCATTAAATTGAGTGTCGCGATGAACGCTCCGAAGACGCCCGCAGTGATAGGTTCGGCGGTTTCCACGGCTCGTTCCTCGGGGACAAAACGCATTGCCCCATAGATGATCCCCTGCGTGAGGCCAGCGGCTGCACCGAACATCAAAGCTGGGACGCTCAAACCGAAGAGCAGTCCGAACAGCGGGAGGATGAACAACCCACGCAGCGACATACAGAGTGTGCCGCGTGCGCGATTCGAGCGAAGATCGTCCGGCCCGATCCACGGCACGAGTCGGAAGCCGATCCAGTCGATCAACCGCACTTCGGATTCTGCGCGGTTCCACCGACCGTGGAAGGCGGAGAAGTACAGCCCCCAGCCTTCGAGGCGAAGCCACACGGCCATTCCGACGAAGGTCTGCCAGTAGGTGTGACTGCCTTCAAGGGCGATCTGAGCGAACAGGGCGAAGAAGAAGCAGGCCATCAGGGCGTTCACGAGGCTGCGCGGATGGAACAGCCTGCGGCCCCGGTAGTAATTCACCAGAGCAAAACCGCCAATCAGGATGAGGGCGGTTGAGGCGAACATCACTCGGCCTGGCTCTGCTCGTATGCAGCGATGACTTCAGGCGTCCAGACTTCGTCGCACACCGCCTGCACAGCCGGGTCTTGATCGCTGATGTCTTGGCCAGGGGCGAGCGTCCAGCGAAAATGCGTTCGCTCGGGGCGGCCATTGATGACTTCGGTTGTGGTTCGTCGCACTTGAATAACGCCGGTCGGAAGCGGTTCGATGATGTCGATCATGGCTATACCCTGTACTCAATCCGGAAGCGAATGACGGAAGTGTTGTTGAAATTCGTGTCGGTTATCTGGCTGTCGGCACCATCCTTGTTCTTACGCGGCAGAACCGAGGTCGCTCCGTTCTGCATGAGCACGCCAAGTTGATACCCGGTGAAGCTCGCGAGGGCGTCTGGCTGAGCATACTCATAAGCGTTGATGCCGAGTCCGTTCGCAAACGGAAGCCCCGTGATCGCCGCGGAACCGGTGGCCGATCCCTTGCTCGACAAGACCATGTCGCACCATACGGTGACAAGGTCTCCCTCTCTGTGGTATTTCCCAGATTGGGTCGTGTATGTGATGCCCGTTGTCGCACCGCCGAGCGTAAGAACCGGGGTCCAGTTTCCGACCTCTTTATACGGAAGCTTGATGCCGCCGGCGGTCACACCGTCGCCGAGGCAAAGCTGGCCCAGCGTTGTATCCATGACGAGTTCACCAATGGCAGGCGTCATCGCATTTACTTCAGCGGTCGTGCCGCGTCGAAGTTGTCGTTGTGTGGACATAAGGACTCCCTATACCGAACAGAATTCTGTGATGACGATCAGGCCCGCTGTGCCTGCACCGCCGCCGTTCGCCCCGAAGCCGCCCGCACCGCCGGAGCCATAGCCAAGCCCGGCAGCACCTGATGCGGCGGTAAGAGTCGCGGCAGCACCAGCACCGTATGGGCTGTTCGCTCCCGCTCCACCGAATGCACTTCCCACGCTGGGGCAGCCATTCGCACCCGAAACGAGAAGCTCAGCGTTCGATGCCGTTCCGCCAGTACCACCCGCAAAAGATGCGGTCGAAGTCCCGCGCGCGCCCCCGTTACCGCCTGCGCAGGAAATGAGCGAACCGAGGCTGCTGGTTCCGCCGTTACCGCCTGCCGAACCCGCCCCCGCAGAACCGGCTGAGCCGATCGTCACTACTTGAGAAGCACCGATTTGTGCCGAGGTGAGCCAACTTTTCCCAAACGCGCCCGCCCCGCCGCCACCGCCGCCCATGTTGGTGTTGTTAGCGCTGCCGCCACCACCACCGGCACCGAGAACTTCGACGATGCAATGCAGCATCCCGGCGGATGGTGTGTATGTGCCGGCGCCAGTGAAAATTTGCTGAGTGACTCGGACGACGCCGCCTGAAACCGCGGATTGGAGCTGGAACTGCGTGCCGTCGTATCTGACGGTGTAGATGGCACCGGAAATGATGTCACCGGACGCGAGAGCGCCAAGCGTGCCGGAACTCATCTTGTAGATATTCTTGGCACCCTTCCCATTGACGTTGAGCGTCGTTGCGCCTGAGTTGTTCGCGGATGCCTTGAACTGAAACTCCTGACCGGCGGAATAGGAGCCGATGGATGGCGCCAGGGTCAGAGTGATGACATTGGCCGTCCCGCCAGCGGTCGCGTAGGTGTGCGAATTATTCTGGACGGCCTTGGCACTGGCCTGAACGAGACCGCCAGCGGTTGCCCCATCGCCAAGGACGAGATTGCCGTCAGTGGTGTTGACCCCGACTTCTCCGACGGCGGGCGTCGCGAGCGCGAGATTCGCAGCGGTGTCACGCCGAAGCTGTGTTTGTGTGGTTGTCATATCCCCTAGCTGAAGTAACCCCAGTCATCAGTAACTGAAGGTGGTGTTGTCCAATCGCCCCAATCGGCTGTCGGGCCTGGGCCTACCGTCCAGTTACCCCAATCGTTCGAGACTGTGACGCCGCCCGATGTGCCAACGATGGCGTTGGCGAGCGTGATCCAGTTGGAAGGTCGGCCCAGCATGTTGATCGCGCGAATCCGCAGGTCATAGCTGACGTTCACTGAACTGCTGACGATGTCAGAGGTGGTGAGCGCGCCGCCGACGAAGAATGAAGGCCGCCAAGCCGTGTCCGCCGAGAGCTTGAATTGAATCTCGAATTGCCCACCGTTGCGAACGAAGGCGTTGCCGTGCTCATCCCACGAGAGGACGAGGTTGTAAATCATGTCGCCGCCAGCGGTATCCACGGCGCGCGAGTTGTACCGGACGTTGTCCGGCACGGTGACGTCGAAGGCGTTCGGCAGGTTTGTGTCCGGTGCCGATGCGATGGCTTCGGCGTCGCTGGTGTTCCAGTCATAGGATGCGGAGTTCTCTTCCCGCAGGTCGAGAACGACACCAGCATTCAGGTCGAAGGAAAGCCGCACGATGCGAAAAACCTTCTCGCTCCAGCCTCGCGTTGCGTTCGTGACTTTGACGTTGTCCCAGACCGTGAATTGCAGCGCCCGATAGTTGAGGGCCATAGTGACGGAAATCTGCTCGCGGCCCTTCCTTTGGGCGATCTTCGCGATGCGCTGGGCGGCCTCGGCGTCTGTGGTGTAGGGTAGTTCGATGTCGGTGTAGATTCGCTCCCCGTTGTCCTGGGCCTCGTAGTCGGGGCTGACGAGCTGCGGGAAATCGTCCTTTTGCCAGTCCTTGTCCGGATTAATGAATTTGCCACGCACGGCGTTGAACAGGTCCTGACGCTGGATGCGGTTGCGTGACCTGATACGTCCGGCGAGCCAAGACTCGTCAATGACGTCGCTTTCAGGCGTGTCGTATGCCCCGGCATGAATGCGGAACTGGCCCTTGGGGTTTGTCACCGCACCCGCGAGGGCGGTAATCATGCTCTCCAGGTTGTCGATGGGCGTTGCGGCGGTGTCCACGACTCCGTTGATCGTGTATCGCTTGATCGTCGAGGCATCGAGCTTCGTGAAGAACTCGTCGCAGATGTTCGCCGCGGCGATGGTGTAGGTATCGTTGACCTCTTCATCCGTCGCGCCAAACCCGTAAGGCACGCCCGCCGGGTCGCGTGAGGACAGATAATCGCGAATGCAGAGCGCGGCGTTGTCGGTCCAGCCGTATGAAGAAGCCGAATCCGCAACGCTGCCGTCATCCACGATGACCGTGACGGTGCTGGCCACTGATCCATCATCGACGGTTTCCGCGACTGCCTCGGCTACGCTGCCGTAATCCACATTGATGGCGCGAGGGTCGTAAACCTTCTTGCCCTTGATGACCGCGTTGAAGGTCGGAATGCCGTTGGTGAAAATCTCCGAGTTCCATTGCAGACGAACGTAGGTGTAGGCCAGCCCGCGAAGGCGGTGATTCACCGTCCAGTTCGGCCCCTCCATGACCAGATCAGCGTCCGCCGTCTGGGTGTCGTAGCCATAATGGTGCTTGATGCGGACGTAGGATTTGCCGTCCTTGAGATACGGCTCGGTCTGGACGAAGCCGTTTGCATCCACGGTAACCCGGTCGTCATTCAGGTAAAGCTCGTCAAAGCTGGTGACCTCGTGCCCGGCATGGATGATGACCATGTGCAGAAACAGGTTGTCGCCAGTCTGCGTCGTACCGCTTGAGTCGGGGCCGCTGCTCGACGCCTCGATGTATGCCAGCGTGCCGCCCACGCGGGCGCGACCGTAGATCAGCTTGTAGGTGTCATCCGAGAGGCGGACTACCTGCTTGATGCCCTGTTGGAGGTCGGCACCAGCGTTCGTTGCAGCTGCGCCCGGCTTCTTCGGCTTCTTGGAGAGTAAGGCACCACCAGCGGTATTGATACCGAAAGCCACGACTGCTGAAGTGACGCCGTAAACGATCTGGGCACCAAGGAGGCTGGTCACACCGAATGTCGTGATGAACCCTGCGGTGACAGCGCCAGCCGCTGCCGCTCCGGCAGCCGAGGCGGCGACCGCTACTGCGACTGGTGGCATGTCAGACCCCCCACGCGGCGGTGCATTTCAGGGTGTCGAAACCCACCAGACCCGCGCCGGCCTTCATGAAGTAGCTCTTGCGTCCGGCACAGATCCCGAGCGCCCCGGTCGGGTGCTCGACGATGTCGCCACGCCCGATGTATTTGATGTCCTTGCGAGGACGGTAAGCATCGGCGATCTCGGCCGGGCAACTGAATCCTCTTGCCGTCATGACTGACCGTGCGCCTTCCTCTGTGTCGTATTGTCCTTGCCATTCAAGGGCGTGGTTGCTTCCGCTGACGCCATCCGCGTACCGTGCCACCCAGAGGCAGCAATCCGATACCCCCCACTCGAAGGGCAGGGTTTGGGAAGCGGCGAGATAATCATTCAGGAAGCGTTCCCAGCCTTCACGCTTCATAGCGACTTGCGGCCCCACGCAACTTCCTTCTGTGCGGCCTGGCTGATGAACTCTAAACCCTTGTCACCGGGATACTGGGCTTGCTGCTCGGCGTCGGTGTAGCGGCGCTCCTGTGTCCTGCTCCATGCGGCAACGCGGCTTTCCGCCGTGATGGTGACGGTGCAGGTATCGCCCTCATCGGTATCGGAGACATCCATCTTGCCCGAATCGAGCAACTCAGGGTCTGCGACAAGTTGAGCGGTTATGCTGCTAAAAAAGCCGAGGTAAATCTTCGCACTTCGTCCTTGATAGTCCTCGTTGAGAACGACACTGATTAGGTCGTTGGGGATGCCTGAAAGCGTGTAGGTGACGGTCTTGCGTTCCAGTTCCGCGCTTTCCTCCAGCCCGTCAACGGTGCCGAAACTGCCGACTCCGAGCCAGTCGTAGCCGCCCCAAGAGATCGTGCCGAGGCCGGTATGAACACGGACATGACCGCTTGAGAAATCGAGGTCAGCGAAGTGGATCGACGCCACCACTTTGGCCGCGACAGCCGCCTCATTGGAGGCATCCATTCCCCTGCTCACAGGTCTTGCACCGCAGAAAAGGATTTAGCGGCGTAGGTGCCGTTCGCATCGCTGGGCCATTCGCCCGCGTCATCGATCTGAAGCGTCATCTCGACTGTGGCCGGATTGCAGGTGATGGGGGCGTTGTCGGCGGGAGCAGTGTACATCGGTGGTTCAAATTGGAGCGTCGTCTCGCCGCTGCCATTGGTGCTGCATGGAGCGGTCAAGCAATAAAGGCCGGAACCGCAGTTGAAGTAGTCCCCCGCTTTCCCCCAGTCCGATTTGCTCGCTGTGCAGTTATCGATGATGAGGCTATTACCGGTCTGCCCAGCCCCTTTGACAAGAGGTGTTCCGGTCCACAGGCCGAGATTGTTTTGCCAGTCGGGATCGGACGCTGTGAAGGTGTTGGTGCGTCCCTTCAACTGGAGGATGAAGGCTTTCCACACGGCGTATTGCGCGCGATTGAGCTTCGGAAGACTCCAGTTGAACCGCCACCGCTGGCCGGGCAATTCGAGTTTCTGCGTGGCACGGTTGAGCGGGCTGGTAAATGTCTGAGTGTTGGTTTCGAGGAAGAACGAGGAATCAGTCATCCGGGTGCTGGAGGGCATATTGATCGTCATCTATCGCACTCCCGCGATCTTCGACGCACTGCCACCGCGCTGCATATCGCTGAACACCATGTTCTTGGCTGCGGATGCGACAGCAGGTAATACGGCCTGGAGTTCCGCTCGCGTGACGCCCGATGCGAAACTGTTGTTCTGAATGAAGGTCTGGCCACCGCCGCCGAGTTGGTGGTTCGGGATGACGGTTCCTGCGACGTTCGGGACGAAGATTTCAGGGCCACGCTCACCGACGATGGACGGCACGCCGACGGGAGGACTGCCGCCATCAGCGAAGAAGCCGCCGAATAGCCCGGACGTGTCGATTCCGCCAACGATGGCATCGGCGAGAGGGCCTGTGATTTTCTTCTGGATGATCGTCTTGGCAATCTGCTTCGCGAAGTTCGCTGCCGCGTCGCTGGCGCTGTCGAAGTCGAGAATGGCGTCCGCCAAACCTTCCGAAAGCTGATCGTGCAACTCCTTGGCGAAGCGTTTGGATTCCTCCATTGCCTCACCGAGCTTCTTGTTCGCATCGGCGAGTTGCTCGATCTTTTGACGTTCTTCATCGCTGAGTTTGATGTTGCCGTCGCGGGCGATCTTCTCTGCCTCGTACAGGGCCTTCAGTCCTTCGCGTTCATCCTCGTTCGCGCCGAGCAAAATGTTTTCCTGCTCCAGTGACCGGATGTAATCATCGATGGACTTCTTTGCCTTCGCTTGTGCGTCGGACTGGGATTTCAGGACATTGGTTCCCGATGATTTACCTTTGTCGAGAGCGCCCGCAAACACCGCCGCAGCCTGCTCGTCGGTCAAGACAGTCGGGCGACGCCTAGACGCACCATCGGGAAGCCCCGAATCTCTTATCGCACCACCGATTTGACGACCCACCTCGACTGAGTTCGCGGGGAGATTGGTTATCCCCGTCAATCCATCCAGATAGAGCTGAAGGGCGGGAGTGGCCTCGACCATCGCGTTTTGTAATTTTTTGACGGATGCTGCCCACTGATCTCCGAATTGATCGACTCGTTTGAGCTGTTCATCGGTTAAGGCCTCACCGTTCTTCTTGATGTTCTCAGTGAACGCAGCGAGGTCGCCGCCAGCTTCCTTAATCAGCGGTTGGATATTCTTGAATCCTCTACCGAAAATATCGCGGCCCATGCTGGTCTGCTTGAATTGGTCGTCAACTTTAGAGAGCGACTGAGCGATGGCGTAAAACGCCTCGTCAGGCTTCATTCGCTGCAACTTGGCAATAGACAGCCCGAGGTCGTTAAAGGTATTCACGAGGCCGTCATTATCCTGCGCGTCAGCAAGATTGTTGTTCATGATCCCGATGGATGCGGCAAAGGCATCCACGCTGCCGCCCGACTGGATCAGTGGAAGCTCAAGCGCGGACAGCGTGCTGGCAGCGAAGCCCGTCTGAAGTGCCAGATCGTTCAACTGATCCGCCGCATGAAAGGCACTCTTGCCGAAGGCGACAACTGTGGCAACGGTGAGTGCGGGCAAAAGGTCACGAAACTGGCCGGTGAGCTTGGCTGCAGAAGTGCTCATGCTTGTCGTGCTTTGCTGCACGACGTTTTGAGCTTTCTTCATCTCACGCTCAAGCTGGCTCGCGTCCGCCTTGATGCGAACTACGAGTTCTTCGAGCGTTGCCATTCTGTGTATTCCCTATCGCGTTGCTTCACCTCATCCAAAGTGGGGAATCGGTCGGCGGGTTTCTTGATGCCCTTGCTAATCAGATTGCCTTCGATCGCTTCGAGCGCGTCCCAGAGTGTGGCACGCCAGAATTCAGCGGGCGTCCAGTTCAGGACGCCGAGGCAGTATTGTTTGAGGTTTCGCCAGGGGAAGGTGTCACTGCCTTCCCGATCATCTCCCCCATGTCTTTGCGCACCTGTTCGCGGTCGGCTGGTGGACTGAGCGAAAGCCGCATGAAGGCATGAACATGCAGGGCGAGCGCGGTGTATGCCGGACTTGCCACGCCCAGTTCGAGCAGTGCCGTGCCGACCTCTGGAATTGTCAGCCTCTCACCGTTACTGGAGAGGATGGCGTGTAGCAGCTTCGCCATGTCGCTGATGGGGAAGCCATCCACGGCTTTGACCATGAGGACGGCAAAGCTCTCCTTGAATGCCCGTTCCACGGCCTCAATGCACTCGAAAGTGCCCTCGACCTCGTAAACCGAGCCGTTGAAGGGAATGGGATAGATGGGCCTTGATGGGGTGTAGGTCATATCAGCTATACGGCGTGAGCTTGATCGCCGCGACGGTCATGCCGGTGGCGGTGTCGAGCGTGTAATTCACCTGCCCGTTGCTGTCGTTAAAGCGATCAGCCGGGAACGGGCCGACGACCGCGAGGCCGCCATTGGTGCCGCTGCCGGGAAGTGTCACGACCGTATCCGGGGTAACGATGGTGCCGAAGCCGGGCTTGTCCGCGTCGTTGGCTGCAATCGTGAGAGTGCGGGCCGATGCGTTGCCATTCACGAACAATAGCCAGGTCAGCTTGCCATCGTTGTTGAACTTGTCGGCGGTTGAGGCGGCGCCCAGCACGGCATTGAGTCCACCGAAGACGGAGTTTTGAACTGAGAGTGTTCCCATGATCTACCTCTTAAACTTCAGTCGGCGTGATTGCGCCAGACGATTGCAGCGTGATCGAGAACTTCAGCTCATCGTTGTATGAGCTGGCTTCCTCGAAGCTGGTGATCTGGAACGAACCCTCGTAGGCGTCGTTATCCGGACCAATGATCTGAAACGTGTTGATGCTGTTGGCATTGGCATAGCCCTTCAGCGTCTCGTAGGTGGCGCCATCGCTCGCGATACCGTCAGCAGAAATATCAACGGACTGAGTACCCGCCCCTTCAAGCAGGGTACGCCAACCGCCTGAATCCTTGTTCGTGATGTCCACCGATTCGTTGGTAAGAGCCTTGCGAAGGTTACGCAGCCCGGCAACGGTGCCGCCCACCCCGCTCGCACCCAGTTTCAAGAGATGAAGACGTCCTTTTTGTGCTGCCATTCAAGATAAGCCCTCCTTGGCTTCAGTTGTTTTGCGTGAGCACGCGATACCGCTGTACCGCGTGGAAATAATGGTCCGACTGGCCTTCCGGTGTCGGGTCTTGGAATGCTTCGCTGAACTCGCACCGGCAGAGGATCACCGTGTTACCGGTGGGTGCGATGTTTGATTCCTTCTGATGCAGGGCCGCGTAGATGTTCTCCGCGATGGCCTGCACTGACTTTTTGCCCGCCCCTTTGTCGAAAGCGTGGATGGTGACCGTGAACTCCTGGCCGTCTTCTGTCTTGGTGTCCCAAGGGAGAGACGTGACATCGCCGATCACCACATACGGGTAAATGGCGGCCTGCGGGACGAAGTCATAGACTTTGGGACTTACCCCGAGTTGGGACGTGAGGCGGTCATAGATCGCCTTTTGCAGAGCGTTCGAGGCCAGCGTCATTTCTTTTTCGCCGCTGCGGCGATTGCTAACGACACCGCCTGATTAAGTCGCTTCTGGATGAATTCCTTTGACCGTTCAAATGCCGGGTAGAAGAATGGGCGCGCCGCCATCTTTGATGTGCCGAACTCCAGCATCTTGGCGTACTTAACCAAGCTGTTGGGGATGTAAACGAATGCCTCATTGCCCGCGATGCGATTGAAGCGTGCGATAACGCTGTTGATGAGCCTGCCTGTGTCTGAAGCCGGTGCCTCGCCGGCGGCCGAGGCGCGATGAAAGCCACCCCGGAAAGCCCCCTGACGTTCGACCTTCCCATTTACAAATGCGACCGCATTCCCGCGAATCTTGCCTGTGCTGCGGCGGTTGTAAATGCGGCCCGATTTGTTCCCGTCTCTGAGGCTCTGCTTGACCTCTTTCACAACATGCTGGGCAGAAGCGTAGAGCGCCTTGTTGACTTCGGCCTGAATGAGCTTCGTGGTGACCTGCATCTTCGCCGTCAGTTGGTCGAATCCCTCGACTTTGAAGCTGAAATCCATCTACTTGGCCGCGACGGTAAACGTGAGGCTTCGGTCGGACGTGCGGCCCCCAGCGGTGACAATACGGTTGGTCACGACATAGCGATTGCCAGCAGTCCCACCGCTGAGGATGACGGTGGCGGTCGTGGTGGTATTGGAACTCCCATCGACCGTGATTCCTGATTCAGCCGACCATGAAGAGGTGACTATCGTGTCAGCCGCGAGGAAGTCGGCCCAGTCGATCTGGTAATCCAACACCTCGTTTGGGTCTTTGAGATACCATTCAGACATCTAGCTAACCGTTGTTGACCTTGTTTGTGACGCGACGACCGTGACCCTCGGACTCGCCGAAACCGTCAGTGACGTGCGGGTCGAAATGGCCGTGGTTCGATCTTGCTCCGATACCGTGGCTTGCCGATTCTCAGCCCCGACCACGAAGATTCGTGAGGCTGGAGGCGGGAGAACAAGAACCGCCGACCCGCTGGACGTGTCGGATGCCTCGATCAGTGCCGCGGTGCCCACCAGCGTGAGAAGCCCGCTGCCGGACGCCGAATCGTCGGCTTCGAACAACTCCGCCGAACTGACGAAGATTGAACCCTCGGCGGATGCCGAGTCGCCCGTTTCCGTGAGGCCGACCGTGCCCGTAATAAGTAGTGTGCCGCTCGATGCAGCGGTGTCCGCGACTTCCGTCAGGACTGCTGCACCCCGAATCCCCGCCAACCCGGAGGCTGCGGCAGAATCGGAGTCCTCTGAAACTGACGCTGTGCCGGAAACCTGAAGTGTTCCAGATGCCGCAGCCGTGTCATTGTCTTCTGTGGCCGTTGCCGTGCCACGAATGCCCGCGAGGCCAGAACCGCTTGCCGAATCCCCGGCCTCCGAAACTCCCGAAGTGCCGGTGAAAGTGATTGTGCCGCTGCCGGCCGCCGTGTCGTTCGCCTCGGAGGGCGTAGCCGATCCAGTGATGGTCAGCTTGCCCGAAGCCGCTGCCGTGTCGTTCGATTCCGTGATCGCGGTGCTGCCCGTGAAAATGAGCGTGCCCGATGCTGCGGATGTGTCCCCTGATTCGGTGACTCCAGCCGTTCCGGTGACGGTTTGCGCACCAGTAGCCGATGTACTGTCGTTTGCCTCTGTAACAGCGCTGGAGCCAGTAAAACGCTCCGTACCGCTACCGCTTGAGGTATCTCCCGTTTCGGTTACAGCCGCAGAGCCGGTGAAGGTCTCCGCACCCGTGGCAGAGAAGCTATCCGCCGCCTCGGTGATGGCGGACGAACCCGACGTAGAGGTTGTCGAAGTCCCGGAGGCCGATGCCGAATCATTCGCTTCGGCTACCGCTACGGTGCCGGTGAAAGTCTCGGTTCCGGTTACCGCCGTGGTGTCGGCTGCTTCAGTGACCGCCCCGCTGCCGCTGACGGAATTGGAAGAGGTCGTGTCATTCAGATAGCCAAGACCCGCGATCAGGTACTGGCTGGCCGCTGACTCGTTGACGTAGCCAAGGCCCGGAATCAGGAATTGCCGGGCCATTTTACGTTACCGTGATAAGCGGATCGATATAAACCGTTGTGCTTGGTTTCGAGATGTAGATGCGAGCCTTGATCGGCCCCTTCATCTGCGGGGTAAAGGTGACTTGAAGCTTCTGGGTCACGGCGGGAGAACCGCCCCACGATGCCGCGCTCGACGTGACGTTGCTCGGCGTGGCCAGTAAATCCGCGACACGCGAACTCACAACGGAGCCGATTGGAGTCGCTGAACTTCCGGGATACTCAAGTTCCATCCAAATTTCGGCATTTGTAAGCGTTCCCGCGCCTGCGATCTCGACGGTTGCCGTCTTGCTGCCGCCCGTGGTGTCTTGCCACTGGATGATCTGCTCCACAGCGAACGGTGAGGGGAACACGACGGTCGAAGCCGTGATTACCTTCCAGCTAACCCGCTGGGTTCCATCGGTCGCGCCAGCGTTGTTGACCGTCGTCGTCTCGTGGGTGAGCGTACCCTCGTAGAAACCGTTGCGAATTACATAGTTCGGCGTGGTGCTGCTGCAATTGTGCATCCGGACGCCGTTGTTCGCCGGACCGGATGCGGTGCCAGTCGTCAGGGATACCGACGCATGAACCTTGCAGTTCAGAACCTCAAGCCATGTATTGCCCGCCTGCGTGACCGTCATCAGCGCACCGCTGATATTCGACAGGTCGGAATCCCGCACTACCGCAATTGCCGCATTGCCGCTGTCAGCGGTGAAAAGTGTGGTGGGTACGGAGCCAGTGGCTGCGAACGTACCGTTGATGATCTCCGCCCTCCCGCCTCGGAAGGAAAGCTGGTAGCTGGTCGCCCCGAACGTCCACGAGCAGTTCTTGAAGACGTTGTAGTTACCTCCACCCGAATTGATGTTGCCCGTCGTCGAACCGCTGGTGCCGGGAAAGGCGAAGGTGCAATTCTCGAAATATCCAACATTGTTTCCGCATAGCACACGACTCGCGACCGCGCCGGAGCCAGCCGAAAAGGTGATTCCGTAGCTGTACTGGTAGCCCGAAGCGGAACCGAGAGTGATCGTATTAGCTCCCGTCGTGGTGACGGTCGCCGTGGTGGCGACTGCCGTCGGCGGGGCCGTGGCGTCATCGACGCAGATGAAGTATTTCGGCAGATTCGCCGCGCCTGTCGTGTACATCGACAATGCTGCCGCAGCGGTTTCAGCGTGGTTATCCGAGATCCAGCAAGTGTCGCCGTTCGCCATCCATGTGGCGGTCTCGGCGTTCTTGATCCGTGAATGCGGTGCTGCCCATGCCCCGAATCCACTCGCAAGGCCGAGGGACGTCCACGTTGCAGTGTTGTCTGCGGTGGTCGTCCCCGCCGTGGCACTGAAGGACGGAGCGGGCGCTGATTTGGTCGTCCCTGCGGTCGTGCAGATTTGAAGCGAGCCGTTTGAAGAGACGTAGATGATCTGGCCGAGAGTCGCGGCCTGAGATGCAGCCCAAACCGGGCTGTTCGTCGTATCCCCGTTAATTCCCGGTTGGCCTGTGCATTCCTGCCAAGTCACGGTGTTGTCAGTGGTTTTCGCGCCCTTGGTCAGAATCCATGTGGGTTCCGTCGTCGCGTGGGTTGTACCGGCGACGATGGCGACGAACACACGTTCATTGTTAACCGTGGGTGTCGCATTCTGGCGACGCAAAGCCCCGGCGGAGATTGAAGCACCCGTTGCCCACGCGGTGATCGCCGACCATTTCGTCGAACCGCAATACCACTTGGTAGGGTTTGCGATGGGCATTCAGGTTAATTGCCGCTGGTGATGGTCAGGGCGCTAACCGAGACCTGCGCTCCCGAAACGATGGATGTGGTGTTCAGGTTGAGGTCCGAGCCGGACGTGCCGACCGTGCCGTCGATTTTGCGAGTGCCGCCGGACGTGGTGAGGGTAAAGAATGTCGCGGTGCCGGTATTGTCGGCACTGCTGTCTGCGGTGATGGAACTCGCCGTCAGGACGCCGCTCGATGCACCAGCCGCAAAGGTCGCGGAGAGAGCCAGTTCAGCAAGTAGGGTGTTACCCGCAAGGGCCGTGTCCGGGTTTGTAGGCTGGGTGCCGCTGTAGATGCGAAGCAGGCCGCTGGCACCGATGGCCGAAGTGATGGCGTCCAGCTTGGCGTTCTTCATCGTGACGGCATATTTGAGGTTGTTTGCCATGTGCTACACCTCAACCGTGATCTGCTGTTCCGCCTCAAGCGACTCGGGAACGGTCACGAAGGTGACGGTCTCCACGCCGTAGCGTCCACGCAGGGTTGCGGTCATGCGGACAAGCAGGTCTTCGCGATTGGCGACCTGATGCGTCTTCCTGAAACCATCCGGATATTCAAGGATGATCTCCTGATTCTCGCTGACGGCGGGATTGCCCTCGCCATCGAGCAGACCGTCGTTTTCCCCGCGTGCGGAGATGATCGTTACCGTGTGGCTACCCGCATTGAGGGAGGCCACGGGATTGCCGGGTGCTACGATGCCGGCGCTTTGAGTCTGCATGTCGTCCTCTTTAACTGGTGGTTATTTCAACGCACATCAGCCGCAAAAAGGCGTTTGCCTCATCGACGTTGATGCACTCCTTGATCTCGAACACCCGCGAGCCGTAGAGCAGGCGTTTCGCGGTGGTGACGGCGCTGTTGTAGCGCAGCATCACCTTGTGGCTGACAGGCGTGTCGATTCGCATCGCCTGATATTTCTCGTAGCCCTTGGCGGGTTCAATGGACGCCCAAAGCGTGGCGATAGTGGCCCATGATTCCGTGTATCCGCCCTGCGAGTCAGTGACCTGACTCACCTGCTGGAGCGAAACCTTGTGTTTCATCTTGCCGGGCTGGTAATCGCCGCAGGCCATCACATATCCATGATGCGATAGGGCCTGAGCAGGCGTTGGCAGTCTTCGGGCAGTTCGCACATGATGCGGCTGTCGTACATCCGCTGGGCGTGCATCATGATCGCGGTGCGGATCGCCTGCGGGGTCGTGTTGACTGTGGGACCGTAACCCGCCGTGTACTCGATGACGATTGCGGCTTGCTGGCGGAGATTGCTCGGCCAGGATGCGGTGTTCTTGAGGATCAACCGCCCGCCTGCGGTGTCCAGCGTGTAGTTGTCGCTGGAAAACGTGGTTTCGGTGTTGTCCGTGTCGTAGGTCTTCACCGACGCGATGGTCAGGATCTGGGGGCGAAGCAGCGGGATAACCCGTGGCAAGCCGCCGTATAACGCCGTAATCGGCAGGTCGTACACACCGTCCCCAAGCTCACAGTCCAACCCGCTGGCGGGCAGGTCGAACGTCATCCGCCATGTCTGGGTCAGGAATGCTCGTTTCGTGTACACCTCAGCGGCTTCGCGGGCGGTGGCGATGTAAACCTGCAGAAGCGGGTCTTCATCCTCACCGTCAATTCGGGCAGCCAGCTTCAACTCAGCCAGCGTCACCGGCTCAAGCGTGGGCCGGGTGACGAGGGTGAGAGAGGAGCGCATCAGATCGGCTTGCTAACCAACGTGACGGTGCGGTCAGCGCCCTCGGCCGAACCACCGACCACTTTCAGAAAACGAGCGCCACGGAAGAGGGTGGGATCGATCGCGATGAACTGGTTTGAGGCAATGGTCTTGCTGATCGAGTTCCCTGCACCGTCCTTCATGATCACAGACGTACCGCCACCCGTGAGAGCGGCTTTGAAGGTCATGGCCGTGCTGGTCATGGTGGCGAGCAGGATGCCGACGAGGGTCGTCCCGCCGAGATCGGCTTCAGACGATTCGGTCTGTCCGCTCGCGATGGTGACGTTTGTCAGACAGAGGCTCGATTGAAAATCGGTGGGGAGCATGTGCTACTCCGCCAGTGCGATGCGAAGTTTTGCTTCGCTCAGCCCGAAAATCTTGATGCCGCGAAGCTTCGCCTCGACCTTGAGGGCCTTGAAGTCCATCGCGTCAATCTCAGCTTGAGATGCTTTCACCTCGGCGGGGACAACAACCTTGGTTTCAGCGGGAGTCACGACTTTCGTTTCGCGCTCAGCCGGAGCCTTGGCCTCAGTCACCTCTTCGATGTAACCAGCGCCAGCAACCGCTGATGCCAGGTGATCGGAGATCGGACGGATTTCGCCCGCCACGAACTCATGGCTGTCGAGGCCGTTCTGAGAACCCTTGAAGGTTTTCAGGATGCGATATTGCTTACTCATGCGACCTTCTCCACGCAAACGCTGAACTTGATTGAACCCGTGGTGTGCGGGGTGCCGGGGGTGCCGCCGCTGTACTGGAAGTAAAGCGCAGCACCTGCGGCGGTCGCCGTGTCGCTCACGCCGGTGAGGAACGGAACCTTTGCGTTGCCCCAAGGCAGCGTTGCGGCAGGAGCTGATTCGAGGTCGGCATTCGCGACGGTCGTGTAAACCGTGGTGCCGTCGGTCAGACTCAGCAAACGGTCGCCGCCTGCGCCGAAGTTCGTGCCGCCGCCAACAAGGCGAACATCGCGCACCTTGTACTGGTCAGTCGCAAGTCCGGCGGAGATGACATTCACCTTGCCCGTACCGGTCGATGCGTCGAGCAGCGTCGCGGTGCAGGTCACATCGACCCATTTGGTGTCGCTCATGGCGATGCCACCGCTTTTGCGGGTGCCGAGAGCGCAATCGAGCGAGCCGCCCGCTTCTACGACGAGATTGTCGCCGTCATTGTTGTAGACTTTCGAGGTATTGGTCATGTCCCCTCCTTGGGAAAAGAGCGAGGCGGAGCCGAAGCCCCGCCCCGAAGTTGCTTAGACGGCCTGCGTCGATTGAGGCGCAGCGGCCGCATGGCCGAGAACCGCAACGGCGGAGGTCAGAATCGCGCCGGTGTTGTTTGCCGGGGTCAGTGTCGCCCGAAGGTAACGCTTGTTCCCGGTGTAGCCGATCTTGAATCCCGTGTTGTCGTTCGAGAAAAGCGGGGTCGCGCCTGCTTCCGTGCCATTCAGGTAGATGTCGGCAACTGCGGCATTATCGCCGAGTGCGGAATCATCACCATCCTCAATCAGCAGGGTGAAGGTCGCATCCGTGTCGGCGATGGAGCCATACGCGAAGTGCAATACGCAAGAATTGAACCCTTGCAGGTCAATGATCGCACTCACCTTGGGGGTGTTGCCGGTTCCGAGGTCAATCGGGTCCCAGAGCGTGACGAACTTGAGTTCGTTGAATAAGTCTTTCATTGGATGTCTCCTAGTTTATGTTGTGCAGGAGGCGGCTTTCACCGCCTCCTGAATCGAGTTATGCGGCTGCGATCTTCTGAATCTTCACGGCTTCGAAGTTGACGACGGCACCGCCGACGCGCTTCGTGGTGTAGAAAATCACGTTCGGTTTGTCGGTGTACGGGTCGCGCAGGACACGCAGACCGATGCGGTCGCAGATGACGTACGCGCGGCGGATGTCGCCGTAGATCATCGAGAGAGCGCCAGCCTGCACGGCGGGGATGTCGTTCCCGAAGTACACCGGCTGACCCATCAGGGTCGGGCGGAGGCCGACGTTCTTGTCGAACATCAGGTTGAAGATGGGGTGACCGACACCGTCCTTGAGCGTCATCAGGGATGCGTTGGTGGCACGCTTGATGATGAACGAGGCGTTCGCCTGATAGTCTTCCTTCAGTGAGTTCTGGAGGTTGACCAGGCCATCGTAAGTGAAGGCCGCCGCCGCACCGGAAACCACCTGCTCGATCTGCTGTGCGGCAAGATCAGTGCCCGCCGAATAGCCCAGCAAGCCGCGAGGCTTGTTGATGCCATTGCCAGACACGAAAGCGGTTGCTTCCTTGCGGGCGAAGATGTCGGCCACTTTGCCGGACAACCAGCCCTCCACGTCGATGATGCCGTCGTCGATCATCTTCTGCGATGCTTTGGGCTTCGCAGCGAGTTCATGGACGGTGATCGCGAGTTTGCCGAGTTGCGGCGTGGTTTCGGTGGTGGGAGCCTGCAGTTCGCCAACCCATTCACCATCAGCCTCGCCGTTGTCGAGGATATACTCGTAGGTGTCGGTGCCGACATTGATCTGGCTCGCCAACTGGCGGATCGGGGACGACTCGTAAATACGGGTCTGGATGATGCCGCCCATTTCCGGCATGACGAGATAACCACCATCGGGATTCGAGCCGGTGGACAGGGCTTTCTTCTCGGCCTCGTCCTTGGTGTCGGCGACGAACTCGTCGAAGTAGGTCTTGTTCTGGTTGCCGGCCTTCTTGGCGAAGCGGTTGAAGGCTTCCTTACGCTTGAGGGCGTATTCCTTCTCGTTGTCGCCAGAGCCAGCACCGGGAGCGCGATTGAACGCGGTCTTCAGTGCGGTGATTTCAGCTTCGAGCGCCTTCTGGTTGTCTTCCGAAAGCTTGCGAGCACCGGCTTCCTTTTGGGAAAGCTCGATTGCATCACCAACCGATTTCTCGATCTTTTCGAGTTTGGCTTTGTCGAATGCGTCGAGTTGCGGAGCGATGTCCTTCAGCTTCTTATCGAAGCCCTCGACCATGCCTTTGTATTCGTTGAATGCCTCAAGGGCCTTTTCAACCGATTTCGTCAGATCGCCGGACGGGTCCTTGTCCTTAGTCTGCATTCCGTTGCTTTTGTGTTCCATATAAATGTCCTATGCGAATTGGTTAAACAAACGTGTGAGAGTGGCTTCGTCCTCGCAGCCAGCCTCTCGCTGGACATTGAGTGCTTTGAATCCACGCGCCGTGATGATCTTTGCGGCGTCGCGGCTGTATCCTGCCTCTCGCAGGAAGTCTTCGAAGTCGCGCTCCGTGTCATGGGCGGACTTCACTCGGGTGATGATCGCTTGGTCGTTCGAGGGGAACGTAACCAGCGACACCTCATAAAGATTCACGTCAATCAGCGAGCGAATCGACTTCGCTTTGTCGAACGATGCCTTGCGGGCGACATAGCCGATGCTCATGGTGTCGAGCGCACCGCTTCGCACCTCCTCAGCCGTGTCACGGCCCAAAGAGGTATTGAGGGTCTTGCCGACCATGATGAGGCCCTTCGAGTCCTCGGCCGCACGCTCCCAAATACCGGGAATCTTGTCCTGCTTGTGCTGGTACAGCATTTTCGGCAGACGTTTCCCGATCGAGTCTTTGAACGCGCCGGGCAGAACGATGTCGTTGTCTGAATCAACATTGCCGAACACGGACGCATAGCCTTCGATTCGTGCAGCGCCGCTGTCTTCGAACTTGACCTCGAACTCGGTCAGGTTGACGTGCTTGTATGTCATGTTCACATCCGTGTGGTTAATCCGTTGGCGCTTCTTCCATGAAGTGCTTTGTCATAAAGGGCTGGCCGTCCAGTGACGCGATGACGCGCACGAGGCATACATGCCCGTCGAAGTAGAGAATGTCCGACTTGAACGTGACGTTCAGGCCGAGGCAGTCCCGACGCCCAAAGTCGGCAGCGATGACGTTGCCGTCCTGTGCGGTGATGCGGCTCACAGCGCAGGTTCAGCTTGATAATGCACGCATAGCGGTCCGCTTCCCGGTTCGAAGCGGCGGCACAGGTCCGGCCTGTTTTCATAGTCCCCGCACCGGCCATCGGGCCGAAGCTTCGGGCACATGAAATCGAAAACGCCGTACTTTCTGCCGGTTTCTGAGTCGGTGCATTCGACGACCAAGTCCAGAGGCTTGAACGGCAATTCGTCTTTAGAAAGCTGCTCTTCAATAGGCTCATCAAGCCAGAAGGTGACTGCCTCACCCGACTCGCGATACAGGCGAAGCTTCTTGCAGCAAGCACCGGGTGATATGCAGCGATCACACAGACTCATTCGGCCTCCTCGTAAATCAGCGCGCATCGGCAGTTGATGACCTGCTCGGCAGGCGCACTCGGGTCGCCTGGGCGATCCATCAGCGATCCGCCGACGTTGAACTTCTCATCCAGCGGAATTGCTGGGTGGTTTTCCATCGCCAGGTGATCTGGCCGCGTGCGGTCGTCCCTCGTGGGCAACCACCGCTTCAGCATCTTCACGCCAAGCTCCTGCTCGGCTTCCCGGACGCTTTCCACACTGCCGAACGTCGCGGCTGCATGTGTCTCGGTACGGGCCACGGTCAGCGAACGGCGGGCGGTTGAATCCGACACCCTGCGGATGTTGCGGGCAATTTCTGATACGCCTAACCCGTCTTCGAAACCATTCTTGATGACATCGCGAACGGAATCGCGGTCGGTGTCGGTAATCATCCGGGCTTTGCGGACCGCCTCGCGGGCGATCCACCGGGAGACAAGCGACTCGTAGCTTTTCTTCTCGCTCTTCCGTCGCTTGATCTGTGACAGCGCCAGCGTGCCGAAGTAGGGAATGACCGCCGCGTAATGGGCCTTCAACTCCCGCTCGATGCGGTCGCGGTGCAGGGTCGTGATCCACTGCGGTATATCGTGGAATGCTGGATAGGCGGAGGCAGCCTGGCTCAGCATGGCGTTGCGGGACCGGCCCACCTTCACCATCAGACGACGCTCGAAGTGCGTCATCGCATCCAGGAACTTAGACATCGGCCTGCGGATCGTCCGCGTTCGGATCGGGCTGTGGATCTGGCAGCGGAGCCATGCCCACCATTTCCAGCGGGGTGCTCGTGGATTGCACCAGTAGCACACCACCGGGTGAGTCGGACGGTTCGTAGTCGTCGTGACCCATTGCCCGACGCTTCTCGTCGATGGTCAGATAGGTCGCGGTGTTGATGCGGTCGGACTTCGCTTTCCTCAGTGGCTCCAGTGCGGGGATTGTCTCCTCGTCGTACCAGACATAGAGGTCATCGCCCGAAAGCGGTGTCAGCCAGCGGTTGAACCCGTCATACACGTTCCCCAGAATCGGGAGCACGGTGTCGGTCCAGAATGCGACCTTCGCTTCCTGCATATTCGAATATGTGTTGTCGCCGGGAATGCCGAGCAACATGGGCGGCACGCCGAATGACAATGCGATGTCACGGGCTGCGCTGTTCTTGCCCTCGTGGAAATCCATGTCCTTCGGATTGAGGGACATTTCCTTCCAGTCGAGGCCGCCTTCGAGCAGCATGGGCTTGCCGGCATTCGTGCCGCTGACAAATCGCTCGTCGATCATCTGCTTCAGGCGGGTGTACTGCTCATCGCCGAGTACCGTGGGGGCTCCCTCCTTGCCGTTTCCAACAACGAGCGCACCCGAGGGTCGCGCCCCGTTATTGAGAAGGCCGAGGTTCCACCGCTGGCCACCCGTGTGGATGTCCACGCTCAGGGCCGCCGGGTTCAGCGGGCTCATCCCGTACAGAGTATTCAGCGGATTGAACGTCTTGAGGTGCAGCACCGCCGATTTGCCGGTGATCTGATCAACCTCGTAGATGATGGTCTGATTCGGGTTCGGCTTGTATTCGTACCGCTTGGGGAAATAGGTCTCCCCCGCGCTGATCTTCACCATGCCCGGATTGAGCAGTTGCAGCTCCGTGGGGAGCTTGCCCTTTGCCCGGCTGGGATCGATGCCGTTGCCGAAGATGTACGCGTTGCCGCAGAGGCGGTGGTAGCTCACCAGATACTGGATGAACTCCCGGCCCGACTGGGCGGGGTTCGGATTGCGCAGCAGCTTCGTCAGCTCGTGACGTTCTTCGACCTTCTCCAGCTTCTTCCCGGTTTCCCGGTAAAGCGTGGGTTCGACCGATGCCGCGGCACTCGCAATCAGGTTGATGCACGAGAACGCGATCAGCGCCTCGGCGTATCCATCCTTCGCCAGCTTGTTGTATTCCGCACCCGTCAGCGCGGCACGACCCGGACCAGTGGCCACGAAATACGTAGAACTCTTCCGTTCAAGTTGGGTGACTGACTTCCTCGACCACGGCCACATCAGAGCGACCGGATTTGCGGTTTGGCGTCAGGGAATGCCAGTTCGTCGATCACGTCGGAAAGTGCGTCGACTTGATCGTCCTTTGCTTTCGGGCTGGGGAAGTTCTCCAACTCAGCGAAGAACGCCTCATTCCAGGGGGCACGAAGTACCTTGATGTTCCCCGCGCCTGCCTGTGCGGATGCCGGGGATGCTCTGGTCACTTTGCTGCCTGTCACTCGTTTGGTTTTGACGATGAAGCCGATGAGCTTCCGTGTGAAATGTCTGGCTTGCGCCTTCCCGGCCTGTCCGGGGTCTTCAGGAAGCCTGATGACGGTCGATACACCATCGGCCACCGCGGTGTTGACGACCGTGGTTTCAACCCGCTCGGGATTGCCCTGCATTCGTTCGACGTGCTCGATGTAGATGGTGCCGTGCTGGTCACGACTGCCTTTGACGCCGACGGTCCAATCAGGCTCCTTGCCCTCTTCGGCCTCGGTTGCGGCTAAATCCCAACAGCGAACCCTTCTGGTCGCGACAGGAACCGCGTCCACGATCTCAAAGTCGGACCGCTTGAAATAGAGCCCGGCGGATGGGCGAATCTTCCAGTTGCCCTTGAGCAACCGTTCGCGCTCAACCACGGACATTGCCTTCAAATTCCCCAGATAACCGGGGTCTTTCTCTAGCAGAATCTTGTTGTCGAAGATGTCGGCCACGATGAACGTGAACGACTTGATGTCGTGATGCGTCAGGTCGGGATACCGCTCCAGCAGTTCTTCCCGCGAATCACCCCAGACCAGCACATCATCCCGATTGGTGAAAAACCGGACGACGCCGCTCCGCTCGGGGATGGCGTAGCCTGTGTCCTGATCGATGTACCATTCAATGAAGCCAGCGACCCAGCTATCCGCATCGGGGTTGCAGGTCGCACGGATGTAAGGGGACACACCGCAGGTCGAGCGATTGCGGGACAGCATGTAAATGAATTGTGCCCGGCTGAAGTGGGTCAGCTCGTCGAATCCGATGAACGGAATCTGAGAACCCTGCCAGTCGTGCTTGTTCTTCTCGTGCTCAAGATGAGCGAATTTCAGCTTGGCACCCTTGGGGAACTTCCACTGCAGGATTGATTCCTGCGGAGCCGCGCCAAGGAGCGGGTAAACCTTTGTGCTTTCGTCCCAGAGACCGCCCTCGTTTCTCACCTGCACGCTGTTGCGGCGGAAGATGACGGCACCAAAGTTCTGGTTGTCGATGTGACGGAGCGGCTCCAGCAGGAGCGCCCATGTCTTCCCGCCACCGGCTGCACCACCATAGACGGCGATGTCGGCGGACGTGGCGAGGAATGTTTCCTGTGGGCCTGGCTGTGGACGAATCTCCACGCGGCCTATTTTCTGCCGTTCTTCGGCAGGTAGATGCTCACCGTGCCTGCGATGTTGACCTCGACGGGGGGCTTATCGGCGATCAAGCCGTGGAGCTTCGCTTTACCAAGACTTGCCGCGATTGCGGCGGAATGCTGCTTGTCGGCGCTCGCTGCCGTGCGGGACTGGTCCAATTCTTCGGTGATCGAGTCGATGGTCACCTTGTGGCGCTCGCGGTGGACTTCCTGCAACGCGCGTATGTGAGCCGAAACATTGCCGTGCTCAAGCAACTCAGCCGCTTTCCTGCGGATCGTGACCGGCTTCATGTTCTCCGCGTCGTAGGCAAGGCGATATGCCTCGGCGGCGTTACCGATCTCGATGTACTTCTGAGCGAATTTCTCTTGCTTGGGGGTCAGGGCTGTCATGGCCAATCTCTGGACACACTTCTGGTGTCAGCGGATTGACACTAGCACGGGTTATCCGATGGCGCAAGCACTTTCTTGCGTTCCCTCAAATCTCCCAGTGCGGAGTCCAACCGGGAGAATGCACTGCTCCAGCGACCACGGCTCAGCCACATCATCTGCACGCGGCGGGGATTGAGCGCCTCGGTGCAGCATGTCTCGATGTCGCGGAATACAGCCGCCCGGATGATGATGACCAGCTTCACGTAATCGTCCGCCAGTGAGCTTTCCGTATCGCCGTCACGGTGTGAGCCGGATGTGCGGATGCCCTGACGGTTGGAGTAAGCATCGTGCATGTTCCGGAACCACTCACCGTTCGCCACGTCGAAATTGTCGATGATGCGGTTGTCGCGCAGCCAGTAGAGCCATGTCCCGCCAGTGACCTGAGCTCGGTCGATGTGACCTCTGCCATTAACGGAGTATTCAACATCCCCCTTCGCAGCTCGCTCCGGGGTGATGAGGTGGTCGGGACGTTCGTCCTGATGCTGCATTTATGCCCCGCGATGCTTAAACATATGGATTATTTACACGTAGCACGGCACCGAGAATCGGGCAAGCTTTATCGCCAATCAGTGGTGTCCCAGCTTCCCTTTCCAAGGTTGCATGAATTGCAGAGAACTTGAAGGTTCTTGGGATCAAGCTTCAGGTGCGGGTGGGTCTTGATTGGCTTGATGTGATCGACGCACAGAGACACGCCGTCTCCCGATGGCGTTCCGCAGAGACTGCACTCGCCGCCTGACATCTTCAGTATCTCGTATCGCAGCGTTCGCCATTCACGCGTGCTGTAAAACGATTTGCGAGCTCGGCCTCTGGTTTGCGGTATCGGGGCAGCGTATGGCATGTCGCTTACTGACGCACAGTTCGCACACAAGCTTCGATTCGGTGGGGGTGTTTCAGAGCTCATGTCGACGGTACGAAACGCTGTGCTGTTTTCGAGTCGGCAAAGAGTTCCGATATTCGTCCCGATGTGATAGCACCCCTTCTTCTTTTTCTTTCTCCACAGATACTTCATACACCTCTACTTTCTTACTATTTATCAATATGCTGCATGGTTTGATCCTCGGTTGATGGCCAAAAGAGTACCCTACCCGCTGAGGACAGCGAGGGGCACTCCCTTGACCGGTCGAGCATGCCACACGGCATCACCCCAGCTTAGGCCAACCGTGATCGCCCGCGTGCGTCACCGGCAGAGCACCTATTCAGGCTCGCGGCCTGTTCGGCGAGGGTGCTCCCGCTTTCGCGTGAGTCTCACTCGTGGGAGCCATCCCGAAACATCCCGTTGTTGCCCCATTCAGTCACACACGCCCAACCGAGAATCGTGGACGTATAAACGTGTGTGTCGATCCGGGGATGAAATCTGCTTGACCGAACCTGCCGAATGTGGCAGTGGTACAGACGCTTGGCGTGCCCCTAACACGATTTCAAGCTTGCCCCGTCAGGATGTCAGTCCGGCGGGGCTTCCTTCTTCTAAATCATAGTTCCATCACGTTGGCAATCGGATTCATATCGCGACCGGCCCGTGGACGGCTTCGTATTGCTCCAGCCACGCAAATTCCGATGGCATGACGATGTTCTTGTACTTCGCCTTCACTTTGGCGATGTGCAAGGCTTTCAGCTCGTCGGACGCGGGTGAACCCGGCCGATTGGTCGGCTCCGATTCCTTCCGGCGCGTGTACGCGGCCTCGATGGCGGGAGTGAAGTATTCGAGAGTGCCAAAGCTGGGGTTCTTCGCCAGCACAGATTTGACCGTCGGCAAGATGTCCATCCCCGGATCAAAGCCCCGGCCCAGCCAGACCTGAATGATTCCGGTCGAGGTCAGGTAGAACCGCTGTTCCCGCAGCATTCGGGGGATCATCCTCTCAAGTTCGGTCAGCACTGTTTGAAACGGGCTCATGCAAACCCTCGCAGCTTCTTCCATTTTGCCAGACTCTTGGCGGCCTGTTCTTTGAACCATTCTCTCGCCCGGAACTCCGTGTACGCACCGACTGACATCGAAAACTCGTTCAGGCACGCAGCCTCGCCGTGCTGATGCTGGAACCGGTGTTCGGCGTCGGTGAGCGACACCGCTGAGAACAGCGGCTTGTACGAGGTACCTGAGTTTTCCGAATCTCGGACATGGGCGGCGATGCACATGCCAACGCCATTCTTCCATTCGGAGAACTGACCCGAGATGCAGCTCGGCTGCAGTCGCGCCCATGCACGGTACTCTTTGTCGAGGCGTTCGTCCTCGGTCAACTGCCGCCGACGCTTCTGGCCCTTCTGGTATGGTTGCTGGCCGGTGAGGTTCATGGTCTCACGCCTTCACAATCTTGCATCCAGCGGCTTTGAGTGCGCCTTCATAGGCTTCAACGACTGTTCTGATTGACATATCGCGGTATTTTCCCTGCTTGTCGGCATATTCATTCTGGATTTTCCCGATGATCTTTTCACGCTCATCAACCGTAAGCTCCTGCGCTGGTGGTGTGCGGGTTTGCCAAGCTGATTGAAAGCCCATCCAACGTAATTGCGTTTCATAAAGCTGATATTGATCGGGGCATTTCCGATGGCGAATATTGCAGACATCATTCTTCGCACAGTCAGCCTCAAACGCTTTACGGCATTCATCCATCGGGGGCGCGGGGTTATCGGTCATTGGCTGAGTCCTTTCTTCCTAGCGTATTGCGAGCAGTTTGGCTTGATGCCTTGTTGCTTGTCGCCAAGATCAAAAACCACGCATTCCCATTCGGAACGCGGCAACACAAGGGATAAGTAGTCGGTCGCGGCAAGGGCAACCATTGCAACAACAGCGGCGGTCGTGATAACGCTAAGCGCGGAAGTGGGGTTATTCATGGGGTGGCCCTTTGCTGCGTTGTCATGCTAGTAATACGTTTCACACCATTCATGGCATGGTTTATGCCAGTATTTTGATTGATTCTTTCTGGTAACAGCGCCATTGCACATAATGCAGGCTTCCTTCTGGGAGGGCATATCCGTGTCAGGAATATCCTGTGTTATGACCGCGTGAATAAAGACCGCTGCAACCAAAACAATAATAGAAAAGAAAATCAGCATACCCTCACTCCTTTCCAAGCAAGCGTTTTTCTGCGATGGCGAGGGCGGCGTTCATTGGTCTCCCTGAGAATGGCGCACGTCTATCTTCAGCAGCAGCCGCTTTCGACATTTCCCGCACTAATTCCACCTTCTGCGCGGGCGTTAGCGCTTTCGGGGTGCGGCGATGGCCTACGCCATTACACTCAGGGCATATCTCTTTTGTCTGCTCTTCCACAACACATGATTGGCGACATTCGCCATGAGCAGTGAAATTCCCGCAGCACGCTGTTTGAGAGCCATACACGCAACCGCTACCCTCGCAGTTTTTGCAGGGGACATCCACCCCCAGCGCCTCGTGTTTCTGGATGATCGCCTTTGAGGCTTCGACAGCCTGTTCCCAATCGGTGCAATGTGGGCAATGGTCAGTGCCCGGTAGCAGCAATTCCCCCAATTTCTCAAGCAGCGTTAGGGCTGCTTTAACGACATGCGTTCCAACGGGAGGCTTCACATCTGACCTTATGCCAACCCTTGAGTGACAGCGCTTCAAATCAAAGCTTGATGGAAATTCCATAGCGGGCTTCCATGCTTCTGGCTTGAAAGCAACCGGTACATGCGAGTGTTCTTCTAGCTTGGCGGCCCGTGCTTCCAAAGATTCCACCATCTCCGCAAACGGCTTGACTGCGTGCTCTGCAATAATTTCCAACACGCGGTCACGCCTTAGCCAAATATGATCGAGCATGTCGAGTTGTAGCTTTTCGGTTGCTATGGCTTCGATAAGGTCTTTCATCGCTCCCTCTCCTTGCTCTCCAGTTCACGCAACAATCCAGACATGGCCATGAACCCGAAGAGCATCGCTCCGATCATGAAGGTGCTGGCCGCGAATCCAAGGCGTTCCTCGATCATGCTGTTTCTCCCGCCCGGCACGCGATCTCGTCTCTGATGACGGCAATCGGACGGGCCTGCTTCTGCTGGGCGACCTTCGCCACGACCCATGAAACACAACCTTCACAGATGAATGCCGTACCGACCTCATTTCGCCAGAAGGTCTTGCCGCCTTCGGTCACCAGCGTTTCCGGCATTTCGCAGAATGAGCACGCGTTGGTCATTGTCCGGTCACTCCCAGATAGAAACCGGTGAAGAACGACACGACCGTGACGCACGCCAGGCTGAGCAGCGGGAACATCACCACGACGATCATCGCGTATAGGGCCATGCGGTGGATGAAGTCGAGGGGCTTCATGAAACTACCCATGCGGGGTTAGCGTCCAACTGGGGCGACCCATTCGCTTTCAAGATGGTGTTTGTCGCCCGGATGATGCCATTCAGGCCGGTCGGTCGTCCGTCGAGGTAATACTGGCCGTTCCGTTCTTGCAATCGCTTTTTCCCAAGGTAGAGCTCTGCTTCCTGCATCGGATTGGGTTTCTGCGTGGCACGCTCGATGGGCTGAATCATCTTCTGCTTTGGCACGGCCTGACGTGCCCGATGCCGGGCGTCGATTTCCTTGCGGGTCATCTTCCTCGGCTCAAGATTAAGGCGTTCACACCAGAAGGTGATCGTCGAGTACGGCTTGCCCATTTCTTCGGCGATCTGCGAGGCAGTCAATCCGTCGTTGACGTGCATCCAGAGTTCGGCCTGATTCTCCCTCGTGAATTCGGACCGGATGTATTCGACTTTTGTCATGGGCACTCCTTGATCGTGATTCGCACACCGGGTTCGCCGGATACCCAGCGAACGGTTCCTTCCACGATCTGGCTGTCGTCACGGATGATTCGATGGGCGACCAGCAGGTCGGAAACCGGTTTTTCGTAATTGAAAACATCCCGCGTCCGTCCGTCCGAAGGGGGCGAGAACTCATAAAGCACACGAATCGGGCCGGGGAAACGCTCCCGCTTCTGCGCCAGCAGGGTGTAGCCCGCAGCTTTCAACCAATTCTGATAGCGGTCGCTCTTGAACCGCCGCTTCGTTTTTTTGCCGCCGTCGTACAGGCCGTTCACGGATGGCGGAAACGGCACGGTCAGACTGAACCCGTCGAGGCATTGGAGCTTGTCGAACAACCGATCCATTCAGCGACGCTCGCGCCGGAAGAAGTCTTCATAGACCACCGGCTTCTGTGATTCGCGGGTCGCGTCAACGATCTTCTGCTGCCACTTTGCGGGAATGCTGTTGCGACGCTTCCATGAGTCAACGGTCGAGACTCCGATATTCAGCAGCGATGCCGCTGCCGAGGTGCCGCCCATTTTTCCGTCGATGATTTTGCTTGCGATGCTCATGGGCATATCTAGCCCGCATTTTGCGGAACCTGTCAACAACTTTATTGACGTGAGGTGCAAATAAAGTTCTGGCGCGAGTTCCGCATTTTGCGTATGGTCTGCTCACAACAACGAAATGGAGTTCGTTATGAAGAAGATCAAGATGCTTACCACCCGTTACGGATGCGAGGACGGGTTCAATGTCAACTACTTCACCGCAGGAAAAGAATATGAGGTGGCCGAGAGTTTAGCGTGCAGGTTCCTGCGCGATGGATTCGCAGTTGTGGTCGATGACATTGAGGGTTCCGCCCGCAAGACGACCGAAAACCGTGTGCCGTTGAACCCCGCGACGCAGCCGGAACGGTTTAATGAAATCACGCTATCGCAAGCTGAAATCATCCAAGATTGCTGCAATGACTTTGATGCGAAATACCGCTCTGAGTTCAAGCGCATTTTTGGTCATGATCTGGGAGCTGGCATATGAGGAAGGTCAACTCAATGCCCGCTCGTCGCAAGGCGAAGCTCACCCGCTCCGACCTGATCGCACTCGTGGCCGTGTCATTCATGGCTGGCTTCACGGCTGCCTTCAGCATGATGTCGCACTCCGCTGCCCGCAGGATTGAGGCGGTGGAATCGAAGAACAGCGATGCGAAGGCGTTCATGGCCGCAGCGAAAAGCCCGGACATCTGGGACTCGCTGCTCGGTCAAAGCAAATAACAACTAAATATGTAATGGAGGACATGATGCAACAAACTGAAAACATCAACGAACTGGCCGAAGCTCTTGCCAAGGCACAGGGACAAATGGAACACGCGAAGAAGGGTGCAGTGAATTCCCATTTCAGGTCGAACTATGCCGACCTTGCCGAGATCGTCACCGCCTTGAGGAAGGCGCTTTCCGATAACGGACTCGCATACATGCAGACGACAATGCTGGAGAATGGCGGTGTCGTGCTGGTAACGACCCTTGCCCATAAAGACGGGCAATGGATTCGCTCGTTCTATCCGGTGAAGCCGACGCAGGAAACGCCGCAGGGATTTGGCTCCGCGATGACCTATGCTCGTCGATACTCGTTGGCCGCAATCGCCGGAGTCGCCGCCGAGGGAGAAGATGATGATGGCAACGAGGGAAGTGGCCTTGCTTCCAATGCAACACCGTCTAATGCCGAACCGTCCGAAGAAGTAGCCGCATTTAAGGCGATGGTCGCTCAGGCTCACGCCATGCAGGGACTCAATGACTTCGAGCGAAAGTTCGTGACGGATCAGCATGAGCGAATCGCGAAGTACGGCAACAACACGAAACTTCCGAGCGACAAGCAGATGGCCGTTCTCAAGGGCATTGTGGACAAGAAAGACAAGCCCGGAGTCACCCGCGAAGCGGTGAATGCAATCATGGATAACGCACCGCCGAAGGGCCATCCGGCTCTCGACGACGGCATCCCGTATTAATGGGGGGGCTGTCATGGGAAACATCGTTGACCACATCGCCATCGCCAACCGCATTCGGGAGGAACTGGCTCAACTGACGGACGACCAGGAAACCATCCGCGACACGTTGGAAGGAGAAACCGACATCTTCGGCATTCTCGATTGGCTCCTGGGCAAGATCGGGGACGAGGACGGATTCGCCGCCGCCGTCGAGGAACGGATAGACGGGCTGCAAGCCCGCCTGAATGCCAGCAAAGGACGCCGCGACAGGCTCCGCAGCCTGTTGCAGTCCGCAGTCGAGGCCACGGGGGAAAAGTCTCTCCGCAGGCCGGAGGCGACCGTATCGCTCACCTCGTTGAAACCCGGTATCGCCGTCATTGATGAGACGGTACTCCCCGAGAGGTTCTTCAAGGTTGAGCGACGGGTTGACCGCTCCGCGGTGAACGCCGCCATCCGTGACGGGGAAGTCGTGCCCGGCGTGGTGATGGGCAACGGGGGAACATCTTTGACGGTTCGCCGGAAATGAGCCAGGCCATTGAATTCACCGGACTGGTGACTGATGGGAAACTCCCCGAGGCGACCGCGAAGCGAATCGGGCAGACCATCCGTGCGTTCAACGGCAAGAGCGTGTTCATCTCGATCAAGGAGGTGAAGCGTCGCCGCAGCCGCAACCAGAATGCCTACTATTTCGGTGTGGTGATTCCGCCCATACTCGCCGAGTTCCGCGAAGCGGGCAATGCGGTGGATTCCGAAGACGTGCATTCTTACCTCAAGCAGCATGTCGGCAAGCTCAAGCGGAAGATCGTCACCCCCGACGGTGAGATTCTGGAAGCCGTCGCCTCGACTGCCGGCCTGACGACGATGGAAATGGAAGCCTACCTTGAGCGTGTGCGGGCATGGGCGGTCGAGGTATTGGGAATTGCGATAGGACTACCCAATGAAACCCTCTAACCGAATGGAGTCGTTATGCCACAGTTCAAACTGGTCGAAATCATCCCGAATGTCACAGGGTGGGCGTCTGCCTATGGCCCTGACGTTATCCAGTTGAAGGCCGGGGAACGGATCGCGGTTCCGGAACACCTTGCAAAGCACCTGTGCGCAGCCGGGCGTGCGGAGTTAGCCGCATGAACGCGGCCTGTGAGAGCGTGCTGGCACGCCTGAATGCCGCGAAGCGGAATGGCATCACCTTCGATGACTTCCCCAGAGGTTTCCGTCTCGGCGCTCGCATTTTCGATTTGCGACAGGACGGATTCGTGATAAGCACGATAAAGGAACCCATCGGATCGGGCACTCGTGCCCGGTACGTCTTGATGGGCAAGGGAGGGTCGAAGGCATGAGACTGGATTTTGATGCGGCATTCGCCAAGTGGCTGTTCATGATGCTGGTGTTCGTGGCGGCCCGCGCCGGGAGCATGGCATGGCAGTGAGTGCGGAACTCGAAGCCGCCGCCAGGGCGATGGCCGTTGCCGACTGTATGCCGGAAACCGCATGGCCTGACTATGTGAAGGCCGCGCGCGGGGTGATCGCTGCGTACGAGAAAGCGAAGGCCATGAAGCAGTACGACAGGCATGATCTGTGACGGTACTGCGGGAACGCGACATCTCAATCGTCCGCCTGCGGGCGAAGACCGAAACCGACCAAGAAATCGCGGACACATACGGCATCAACAGATCGACCGTGGCAATGTTCCGCAAGAAGCACAACATCCCACCGTGCGGCAGGCGGAAGCGGGTGAAGGCCCCCAAAGAGCCGAAGCCCGCGAAGCCGTTCGATGGAACGATAACGCAGTGCCCGCCCTGCTGGGCTGGTGGAGTGGGGCCGGGGAAGTACACCGCAAAGCCAAGAGGTAAAGGATGACGCCGGGTTATTGGTTAGGAATCGTCGAGGGGTGGATACTCGCCCAATCGAGCAATGCCCCCAAGAAGGTACGAGAAGCCCTGGCGGAACTCGCCTCCCTCACCGAACAGACGGTCATTGAAGCGAGACAGACTATTCAGTTGCATTCGCCATCTGGCGTCGAAGTGACAGAGCCCAATTCAGATTCCGAGGGGGTTCCTGCCCGCAGGGATGAGGAGCCTGCTGATAGCGCCACTAACCTCGTCATGTCAGCGAGTCGCCCAACTGTCACGGACAGGTGCAAAGCCATTGACGAACCGACCGTCGCCGGGGATAGACCAGTTGATCTCCTGCGCGCCTTGAATGGCGAAAAGACGCTCGACGAGATGGCCGCGATCATCGACCGCAAAAGGAATGCGACCTATCAGTTGTGCCTCTACCACAAGATTCCATTCAAGAAGAAGCCGAAAAGGGGGAATCCAGGCTGGGGGCACGGCGGCGGCAAGCCAAAGAAGGATGCTGATGAACTCGCTGTTGATGAGGCGCAGACCACGACCTACATCGATGAGCAAGGTCGCACCATCACCAAATGCCCACCGAGATGGGCGAATGGCGTGGGGTTAAACCGTCACACCGCAAAACCAACGACAGGAGCGTGACCTTTCCGCTTGCACCCCTCTCCGATGTGCGCTATGGGGTTGATCCATGAGACACATCGCTCACCTGGGGGAAGCCCCGACACGAAGTCGATGAACTGGCGAGAGTTCGTCCGCCGGCCACCGCGACAGCGGCAAGAACCGGACTCCGAACACGACGCAATCGCCGCCGCATTGCTCCGCCTGCATGCCACCACCCACGACGAGCTGTACGCCGAGATGGCCGGAATGATCCGCGACCGCTCGCCCATGTGGGCCGATAGATGCCGTGCTGGCGCCGGAGCAAAGGCTACCAGGTAGATCGATCGTCACTGCAATTTTGTGACAAAGTGCGACGCGAGGTGACGTGCGCGCAAAAGTCGTTGACCGTGGAAATGACGAGCGTAGGATCGTGCCATGACCGACGCGAATCATGCGTCAGAAGGGTCGACGGAAATCGAAAAGACGACGTCAAAAGTGCCGTGCCCGGCGCAACTTTTCCTAATCGTGATTAGGGGAGGAGTCTGGTTAATTTTAAAGCGGGGCCACCCGTAGCTGTCACTCTCGGCTACAGCGGATTGAGGTAGCCGAACTCTGGGCAGTTTTTGCGTACGAATGCGTTGTAGGCCTCAGCGGCCTTGACCTCATCATCGAAAGCTCCGAGGTAGAAATGGTTGCCATCGACCTTGATGTTCGCCATCCACTTTCCGTTCGCCGTCTTGGACACGCCCTTATACCGGCTGCTCTTCGGCTGTTTGCATTTCGCCTTGTTCTGAGCGTTCTGGCTCGGGGTCGCCAGTCGGAGGTTCGCGGCTCGATTGTCCCACGGGTTCCTATTGATGTGGTCGATGTGGTGCGACGTCCGCTTCGCTTTCCAATGCTTGTCCATCTTTCGGCGGTCACACGGGTTTGCATAGGAATGAATGTCCCGGTGAAGGAGGTAGACCTTTTTGCTTCCGCCAACCCGCCGCTTCCCCTTCCCACACTTTCCGAAATAGCCGGGGATGTAACGAACCGGAAACCACTCGATGTACATGATCGTGCGGCCGGTTGTCTTCCACGGAACAACCGCGAAGAGATCGAACGCCCATACGTCAACGAGCGTCGCTTGTCCCTTCGGGAGCAGCATGCACACCGAGTCCGTGAAATCGTCGTCCATGAGGGCAAGCCATTCGCGGGAGTTCTCCGCAGAAGGCGTTGCGCTATTTGAATCTTGTGATATGGTCGCCATGAATCGCTACTCCCATAGCGGTTGATAAGAGGCGGCTCGCTGCAAACGGGCCGCCTTTATTCGTAGGACGCTTCGTGCGTCGCTGCAAGCAAATTGTTGCGCTCCCCATTCCCCGCGCTATAGTGGCCACCAATGCTGACCATCCACACCTGCACCTCAGCCGATGCCGTGAAGGGCTACTTCAAGTCGTCCGACTATTATGTTGATGGCGTGGAGTCCGACGGGCGATGGGGCGGCAAGGGTGCTGAACTGCTCGGGCTGTCTGGCGCCGTGGACTGGAAGTCATTCGAGTCGCTCGCCGACAACCTCGATCCCCGGACTGGCAAGCAGCTCACCGCCCGCATGAATGACAAACGGCGCGTGGCGTATGACTTCACCTTCTCGGCCCCGAAGTCGGTCAGCCTGCTCTATGAGTTCTCCCGTGATGAGCGAATCCTCCAGGCATTCGAGGCATCCATTGATGAGACTATGCGTGACATCGAGCGCGAGGCGAAGACTCGTGTCCGTAAAGGTGGGGCTGAATACGACCGTGTGACCGGCAACTTGGCTCATGCTGGCTTCACCCATTTCGAGACCCGTCCGGGGCCGGATGGTCTGCCCGATCCGCAACTGCACCGGCATGTGGTGACGTTCAATGTGACCTACGACAAGTCGGAGCGGCGATGGAAGGCGGGCCAGTTCGGCGACCTGAAGCGTGATGGGTATTACTGGGAGGCCGCGTTTCACTCCCGGCTATCGCACCGCATGGCCGAACTCGGGTACGGGGTGAGCAAGAAGGGTCGCTTCTGGGAGGTCGACGGCGTGTCGCAAAAGCTCCGCGATTCGTTCTCCCGCCGGACTGCCGAGGTCGAGCAGCTCGCCGAGAAACTGGGCGTGAAAGACCCGAAGGCAAAAGCCAAACTCGGAGCAACCTCCCGTAAGAACAAGCAAAAAGACATGACCCATGATGACCTGCGGGACTATTGGGTCAGTCGGCTGACTAAGACCGACAAGGCGGCACTCAATGAGGTCACACGAAAGGCCGCTGATCATGTCGTTGACGTCAACGGTATGATCGAGGATCGCACTCAGGCGTCCGTTGCCTTCGCTGTCGATCACTGCTTTGAACGGACGAGCGTCCTGCCGGAAAAGCGGGTACTGATGGAAGCCCTGCGGCATGGATTCGGATCGGTGCTGCCCGAGGGCGTGGCGAAGCAGTCGAGGGTTGCCGGGCTCTTCACCACGAATGTGGATAGCGACATCCTCGCCAGCACAAAAGGGGTGCTCGAAGAAGAAAGCCGCATGATCGCCTTCGCCCGTGAGGGCAGAGGAACCATGCGGCCACTTGCTGGGCTCGCGAGTCCCCAGCGAGGCTTCACACCCGAAGATCAGATCGAGCGAAGCAACCCTGCTGTACTCAGCAAGGAACACCCTGCCACACCTTCGCCTGAACGACAACAGGAGAATGCGACAGGTTCAAAACTGAAGTCGATTGAACCTGTCCTACACCTTTCCCCAGAACAGCAAGCGGCATGTTGGCATGTCTGGAACTCCCGCGACCGTGTGACTTTGGTTCGTGGCGGTGCCGGTACGGGCAAGACGACCATGATGCAGGCCGCTATCTCGGGCATTGATGCTCCCGTGACGGTGCTGGCGCCATCCGCTGAAGCGAGCCGTGGGGTGCTGCGGTCGGAAGGCTTCGAGGCCGCTGATACGCTGGCGAAGTTCCTTCAGGATCAGGACATGCAGGACGACGCCGAGGGCGGTGTCATCTGGGTGGATGAGTCCGGCTTGATCGGCTCCCGCGACATGGCTCGCCTGTTCGACGTGGCGAAGCGAGTCGATGCGAGGATCGTCTTGAGCGGTGATGGCAAGCAGCACGCCAGCCCGGCACGGGGTGCGCCGCTGCGAATCCTGCAGGACTACGCCGGATTGAAACCCGCAGAGTTGACGGACATCAAACGCCAGAAGGGCATGTACAAGGACGCGGTGAAATCCATCGAAAAGGGCGACCTGGCCAAGGGCTTTGACAAGCTCGACCAACTGGGCTGGGTGCTTGAGGTGAACGATGCCGACAGGTATCGCCACCTCGCGGCCGCGTATATCGGGGCCGTGGGTGCTGGCGAGTCCGCACTTGTGGTCAGCCCAACGCATTCGGAGGGCAACCGGATCACGGCGGAAATCCGGCAGGGGCTGAAAGCTGCGGGGAAGATCGGGGTGGAGCGGCAGTTCTCCACGCTCACCAATCTCAACTGGACTTCGGCCCAGGTGAAAGACGCTCGCCGCCACGAGCAGGAACCCGGCGTCGTGCTGGGGAAGTTCGGGGCATTCCGGGAGGATCAACTTGCAGTGGCACCGGGCGACCTGCTGCGGATCACCCAGAACGGTAAAAGCACTGATGGCAACCGGCTCAATAACGGCTCGGTCTATGAGGTCGCCGGATTCACCCCGAAGGGAGGGATCGTCCTGACCAACAAATGGGAGGTGCCTGGGGATTTCCGGCATTTCACCCACGGGTACGTCACCACCTCGCACGCCGCACAGGGCAAGACCGTTGACCGGGTCATCATCGGCCAGTCGGCGGAGTCATTCCCCGCGACCAACCGGGAGCAGTTCTACGTCTCCGCCTCGCGCGGCCGGCAACAGGCGTTGATCTTTACCGACGACAAAGAGGCATTGAAGGTCGAAATTCAGCGGTCGCAGCCGAAAGCCGCGGCACATGACCTGTTCCCGAAGAAATGGAAGCGGAAGCTCCGCGACCGCATGAGCAAGATGAAGAAGTACGTGATTGACAGAGCACAGGAATTGATGCAGCTTCCTCCAGAAAGGACACCTTCATATGAACGATCTTAACGCCTTCCTACGCAAGCCCGGCGACATCCCGGCGCAGAAGGATGAGGAGCCAGTCAAGAATCGGTGTTACCACCATATTCGCCAGTCGAAGCAGATCGAGGGAACACTCGAACTGATCCGGCTCAAAGGCAGCGGGGTCGAACCGCACCAGGCGGAGCGAGTCGTCTTCGAGTGGTACGGCATCAACCCCATGTGGATGGCCAGCCCGACGGAGATCCGCTTCAAGGCGTGTGACGCCCACGGCACGATGTGGCTGGTGGCGATCAAGGGCAAGTCGCTGTTCCAAGCCAGCGAACGCAAGAGCCTATGGACAGCACTCAAAACCAAGGCGTGCTTCCTCGTTCAGGAGATCGAGCAAATGCAGGGTGCAGCTCTTGGCGATGGCGAAGCCGTGGTCGAGGCCATCGAGATCACCGAGGTTCGCGAGGAAACTCAGGACGGCAATTGACCGGCACGGTATAATGAAGGTTTTCGCCATTTGCCGAGGGCCGTCATGCACCAGATTCTTCGATTCGAAAAACAGATCCTTGCCGCGTGCGAAAAGCACCTGACGGATGTCCTCGCCCTATTGCACTGCAAGATCGAGTTTCAGGTCTCCATCGTTGGAATGGACGTCAACGGTCTCGCGGTTCTGCCCGACGACAGCCTGCTGGTAGAATGGGACACTCACGACAAGTTTACGGCGCCTGATGAACTGCCTGAGCATCCTGACGCCGACCTCAAAGGCGACGACTGGCATCGGGCGTTCCAGGCTTATGACTTGCAGTGTGGTGATTGGTGGCGTGCGCTTCGTGACGCGGCCAACTTGGCCCTCGCCGGTCAGGGCAAGCTCGTCTCGGTATCTCCCACTGTTGAAGTTGACGGAAAAGCGATCGCGCTGGTTGTGGTCTTCAGCGAGGCCGACATCATGCGTTATCCCTCTGTCTCGATGGATGTTTTCAGGGATCGCGGGCGATGGCCGTCGCTCCAGTTCGGAGCGATTGAGGCCGTCCTCAACCAGTTCGCGGAAGAGTTGGATAAGCGAAATCCGGGGCGGGCTTACCTGTACGAGCCATTCGATCCCCAGCAGACCCTCCGCATCGCGGGTGAGTTTTTCCTCCGGATGCACAGTTGGGCCGGGAAACGGTTCTCCGCATTAGACATCCAGTTGCGCGGCACCCTGAAGTTGTTCGATGCGATCAACACCATCGCGTCGTACCCGTACGAGCAGCGTGAAGGCTTAGGCGGCATGATCGTCGCCGACAGGGCTCACGAGGGCGTGGAGACTGTCATTGAGTACAAGCTCCCTATGCTGGTGAATGTTCACCGCCGTGTGCGGAAGGTGCTCGAAATGTGCAGCGGCGGATTGTCGATACTGTGCGACTCGCGATATGTCTGGGGGCTCGGGAAGTTCGACGACAAGAAGTACGACCCTTCCCAGATGGACATTTGCACGATCGAGTTCCTGGGCCATCACCACTGGCAGATGTCGCATCTCGACAAGCCATTGATGGATGTCCGGTACGGCAATCCCAGCCTACCGCGTCCCCCGGTGGATCTAGCCGTGGTTCGGGCCGCGCTCGCCAAGCACTTCGGCAGCGAGCCCAATGTGGGAATTCTGTGTGATGTCATCAACATTGCCGTGAAGGCTCATCACGGGGCAGTCGTCGTCATCACGAAAGGGGCGGCAGGCGAGTGCGACCGCCTTGCCGGGAAGGTCGGGATCAAGCCGTTCGACTTTAATGCAGAAGCTCTGAAAGGGGCGATCTCAATTGATGGGGCGATCATGGTCGATCTACAGGGCGTGTGCCACGGCGTGGGGCTGATCCTTGATGGCACGGTCGGCAAGAAGGAGAACCCGGCACGCGGCGCCCGCTATAACGCGGTGCTGCGGTATTCCAATGCTCATCCGGAAAGCCTGATCGTGGTCGTCTCGGAGGACGGGATGTTCAATATCTTCCCGGAGTAGACGGGTTCGGTGAGCGAGGTCGTCATAGGAGCAACATGAAAGGATCTGGTTGGCCCAGAAGACGGCAGGCATCGCGATAGTTCTGTGTGGTGATCCCGTTTTCCGGCTCGATGAGAATCGCTCGTTGGTCAGCGATAGGACAGTCGTCGAGTGCAACCCATTCCGCTGCGGGGTTGTCTTCCAACCACAGCCGAATCGCCTTCAGGCGATCGTGCAATTCGGGGTATCTCGTCTTTCCGGCAATTGGCGCGGTGATGCCTTCGGCGTTGGCAATATCGACCATGTTCAATCGGTTCCACGTGGTATTGAACACGATGACTGCACCGGTTTTGGCACAGAGTCGATTGATCGCGGCGACGGCCAGTGGATCAAATCCGCTGTTCATGGAGTTCGCACTCTTCGGACAGAAGTAGCTGCGGCCCGGTTTCATCACGCCGTCAATGTCGAGGAAGACATACTTCGGGGAGTCTGGCCTCATGCGCCCTCACTCGTCGGCTCACCATCGAGGGCCGATTGAACAGCGTCCCGATGGTACGGTCGCAACTGACCGCTGAAGGCGTCGATGGTCACTGGCTCGTCGGAGCGGGGCGGATTCGGCAGCGGCATCCATTCAGATGGACAGGGGCCGCGAAGGGGCAGCTCGGGGTTCTTTCCGTCGCAGCACATCCACCAGCCGTGCTCTCCCCATTCTTTATCGAAGGAGCAAATCGTCATGCTCGGCTCAAGCACGCCTGCCTGTCGAACAATCACATAAGTTCCATCCTTCGGGGCGGTGTCGATCGGCTGCCACCCCGATAGCTCCTTCATCGCCAGCAACTCGCGGGCAAGTTCCACTGCGACATCCCGAAGGGCGTTGCATACATGGTTCCCCGTTCCGTCCGGGATGGTACGGTCGCGGCGTTCACACTCGGCCTGGGTGGCGAGGAGCGTGCGGAGCCTCTCGGGTGTGAAGGTGGAGGTCATGCGGAAAGCCCCGTCGCTTTAGCGATGGCCGTTTTTGCTTTGTCCCACATGCGAACTGATGGCTGCTTTCCCGAATTTCGTGCGACCACCAGTTCATTCAGTGCCTCCAGCAGGTCAGGCGCGGCGGCGATCAGGTTGGCGTTAGCTATGCCTTCGCTCTGATCCTCATCTTCACCATCCATACGAACGACAACCTTGGCAAAATGACCCCAGCCAAACCCGCTTACTCGCATCCTGTGGCCCTTGGGGGTTCTCGTGAGGCTCCACGGTCCGGGTGTGTGCTCTGCATTATTGGTCATAGAGGGGCAGTCCTTTCCTTGTTGTTGAGTTTCGACATCATCCGCAACAGCGCGGCGACACCTGCGGGCACGGCGACTTCGCCGGATACCCAGCGGCGCACGGTACGGGGGTTGACGGTCTTGCCGTCACCGCGATGAAGGGAGCGGGCCAGCTTTGTCTGCCAGCCCTTCCCGTAGATCGTTTCGCAGAGGGTGCGGAGTTCGGTGGCGGTCATCAGTTGTCGAACCAGAACACGGTGCGAACTTCGAAGCCAGATTGTTCCAGCGACCGCATAGCTGCCAGCACCGCTTTGTAATCCTCAGTGTCTCGGATGACTTTACCTTCCAGGGTAAAGTTGATCGCTCGCTCGTACTCATCTGGCGTGAGCCAAGTTCCACTATGGGCATCGGGATCAGTAATGTGGAAATCCCCCGCCCACGTGCTGCTTCCGTTTTCCACCCATCGAAGCGCTAGCTCGCGCGTTACTTCCTTCCCGTCTGCGCTGGGGGTCTCGCAAACGAAATAGTGGTAATCGTCTCTCGTCCGATAGCCGATGTCCGAAGGCACACCTCGGGGCGCGTCTACCGGCGTAATCTGGCCGCCATAATTGCGGACGTCTGCAAGTGAAGAAAACACACCGTAATGGCGTCCAAGCCGAAACTGTGCTCCAAGGTTGCTCCAGGAGCTATTGCCGGGGTTCCTGTACTCAATAAATAGATGGATGTCGCATCCCATAGGTCCTCGCAAGTTCGCCGGACTTCATTGCCCATGCGTCAGGGCAGAATGCCCCAGTCGAAACCTTCGGTCAACAAGTTTCTTCAGCAGTGAAGCGGAACGAAAAAGGCCAAGGGGCATAACCCTTGGCCATCAATTCCGTGCTTCCGTCTTCACCTTCGGCTCGTCGGGTTCGGGGGCAAGCGACCCATCCCGGCATGGATGCCGGTAAAATGGGAGTGCGCCCGGACCCAGAGAGCTGAAGGTGGAGCGAGCCCGCCCACCCTGCTTCTGTAGAGCCTGAGGCCGGAGGGCGGGGGCGGCTAGTAAGTGCGACCTTCGTTCCCTGCGTCCTGGCCGTCCTGTTCGCGGCGGGCTTCTTCGCGTCCCGTGTGCTCGGTACCCATTTTGGATTCCTGACGCTTCACCGATGCTTCAAGCGAACGGAGATTGCGGGCGGTCGCGATGCGGTGTTCGCGAGTGAAGCCCGGCTTGATTTCCGGGTTGCCGTGCTGATCTTCCGTGTCCTTGTCCATCATGATGTGGGCGGCTTGCGTCGGGCTGTAACCCAGTCCGATGATCTTTTCCTCGCGCTGGTCGCGATTCAGGCCACGCTCGAAGACGACATCCTGAGCCGCTTTTTCACGGTCGCTCTTCGCCTTCGCGTCGGCGAGCATCTTCTTCAAGCCGGCCAGCTCACGCTGATCAGTCTGCTGGGCGGAAACCGCGACGGCGGAGCCGTTGTCGTTTGCCTCGGTGTTTTCGTCAGCCGAAGCGGCCGGGAGTTTGCGTGCGCGTGATGCCATTGTCGTGTCCTTTCGCTATTTCTGCCCGTCATTGGGCGGACCGAAGTTAGCGCGGTCGGACAAGAGGCGCAAGCAAAAGTGGCTAAGCGGCGGGTTTCCTGCGTTTGGCCTTCTCGGCCAGCAGGATGTCAGCGACGTGCTGCGGCACGGCGCGATGGCCCTTTCGCCAGTTCCAGACCGTTTGGCGGGTCTGGTGGTGGCCATGCTCAGCCAGTAAGGCTGCAAGTCGTGGCCGCCAGTCCTCGCCCCATAAAGCGAGCGCCAGCTTGTAAAACGCGGCGGCAGTCATATTGCCAGACCTTTCGCTCTCAAAGCGCGGTGTTCGGCATGGTGGTGAGGTCTACACAGCCACACAATGTTAAATGGCGTGTCATAGGTGACATGATGAGCCTCAGAATCGGTCGAACCACAGTCTCGACACGGTTGGCGGTCGATCTCGCCACGCAACAGCGCAGCCCTGGTGAGGCGGCGTATCTTCCTCTTTCGAGCCTCTAGCGGTTGGCTTCGATAATTTGCCCAATAGTCGGTCGGCATCTTTGTCGATGCCACAGGACTGCCCAGTTCCTTACGTTTCAATCTCCACTCTGCCTGCCGAATACGATTGCAGGGTAAGCAAATGAAATCGCTTTTGCTTATCTGGTGAGCGGTGGGAGCAATCGCGGCTTTGCATTTAGAGCAGTTATGCATGATCGCCCCCATGCCGGGCTTTGGCGATTGCGGCGGTTATTTGTGCGGAAAGTGCGCGACCGGATTCGGAGAACTGCAAGCGATCAAGCAGCGCGTGGCCTTTCACTTCCAAGCCCGCTAACGCCTCTAGAGCTTCCAGCAAGTCGGGAGCTGCGGCGATGAGACGGGCGTTAGCGATCCGTTCTTCGATTGGAGCTTCATGGTCTTTGCCACAATTTGCTATCGTTTCCTGATGGCGTCCGTCAAGGAATGTTTGACCTTGGCGATTCGGTCCGTCTTGAATGCGGATTACCTGAGTCAGATTGAATCCGTTTATGTCCCACGGCCCCGGCGTGTGCGCGCTCATGCTGCCACCTCGCGGGTTGCGAGGTATCCGCCGAATGCCTTCCAGGCGTGGTCATTGACATTCACCACGATACAACCCGCGTCGCCATGAGAATGGCTCTTCAAGAGCGAGGCGTGAACGCTAACCGGAGCGCCGATAACCGATTTCGCAGCTTCAGCGATACCGTCGTCGGTGTTCCAGCAGCCCAGCGAAAGGTTGCCGTCAATCGAGGCGTGGCAGATGCCAATGAAGCGAGCAGCGGAATAGCTCACATCGCCTTCGCGGCCAGTCATGAGCACTTTCAACTCATCAAGCAAAGCGGGAACTCGATCACCACTCCAATGCAAATAAACCGTCGGCGAAACTTCTTTACCGTCAGTGAAAATAACTAATGCACGATCTCCCATAAGGACTCCATTCCTTGTCGGACAGCTTCATTGCCGCCCATGAATTGACAGTGCCATACCTGTTTACTTCGGTCAACAGCTTTATTGCATGTGATGAAAGAAAAATGAGTGGTGCAAAACCGAGCAAATACCTTACTTGTCATGCCGAGCCACTTCCTTATGAGCGAAGCGAATGGCGGAGCGCGATAGCGGGCGGACGGGCGGCAAAGCCGGTGCGATAGCACGGAACCCCGGAAGCACGCGACGGCGAAGCCGGATCGCCCCTAAATCGCCCTTCCGGTGGCTGCGACTGGCTCATAATCCGGCTGCTCCATCTGCCTCTTGATACGCGCCGTGACAGGTTCTTCCGCTGAAACCCTCACGGCTTCACGTTCCGGTGCGGCCTCAACAGCCTGTGACGACTTCAACACCTTGATCTGGCCGGCAATATCAGAGACGGTGGGCATTCCCTCTTTGGGAGCCTCGGACAACCCTGTACGAAGTTGATCCCGCAGGGTGGTCAGTTCCGTCATGTACGCCTCATGTTCGAACTTCCGGCCGAGTCGCTGTTCGAAGTCGGAGAGTTGTGATTTAGCCAGCTCAAGGTCTCGTTCGCTGGTGGTGATTTCACTGCGGTAAGAATCCGCAATCCTCGCCAGTGCATTCAGCACGGCACGCGGGCCAGCGTTCTTGGATAGCATCGCCTCCCGGTGCGAACGCCCTTCGAGGTACGCATCCGGCGTGAAGTGGGGATGGAGAATGATCCCGAATTCCAGCCCGTAATATTTGCCCAGCGGAATCTGGCGGTTTTCCGACACCTTCTCAGGCAGGGTTTCGAGCTTCCCGCCCAGCACTTCGACTTCATCCCCATGAGCCACCCGGCGCCCACCGATCATCAGGGGTGAATCGTTCGTGGTTTCGATGGTTTCCGCGTCGGCCGACATATTCGCCACACGGTCAGTCAGGCGTTTGATCGTCCCCGGCAAATCCCTGATGTTCCTGCGGGCAAGGAACTGCTCGTCGGAATGGTTCTTCTTGAGGATGGACAGCCGCTTGAGTTCCGCGTCGGTCTCCGCCAGCGTTAGCACGGCGGGATTTCCTGAAGCGATGGCCTTCACCTCGGCATAGCTCAGTTCCTGCCCGCCAACGTCTTCGGCTTTGCGGGCGGTGTTCTCGCCGCTCATCACCTGAGCGATGAATTTCGCTTTCGTCTCAAGAGCCTGCCACATGTAGGCGTCAAATGAACCCTCGGTGACATAGCGGAAAATCTGAATCTCGGGGTTGTCGTTACCCTGGCGGAGTATTCGTCCGTCACGCTGTTCGACCTCGGCCGGCTTCCACGGTGCATCCAGATGATGCAGGGCAATCAGCCGCTTCTGCACGTTGGTGCCGGTGCCCATCTTCTGCGTGGAACCGAGCAGCACTCTGACCGCCCCTTGGCGAACCTTCTGGAAGAGAACCTGTTTCTTGGCGTCGGTATCGGCGTCGCCGATGTTCGCGATCTGCGAAGCGGGGATGCCCTCTTGAATCAACTTGCGGGTGATTTCGTCATATGCGGAGAATCCCCATGCGGTCGGATGGACGCCCATGTCACAGAAAATCATCTGCGTCCCGCGCGCCGCTGCGGAGTTTTGGCCGATTTCGAGGACGTTTTCTACTAACCTATTGATCTTTGATTCAGGCGACAGCGCCGCGCCGCCGTCGATCATCCGGGCATCGAGTGCCAGCTTCCGGCCATCGGTGGTGATGTTCAACGCGTTGTCGACGCGGGGATCGACCTTTTGTGAACGGAGCTTTTCGTAACGCTCGACCAGCTCTTGTTGGATGGCTGCTTGGTCATCCGACATCGGGCAGGCGATGGTCTGCGGCTTCCCACCAGCGAGTTTTGGCCGGGGCAGGTTGAGCATTTCAGCGGTTTGGACATCGGAGAATGCCCGGAACATCTGCTGAAGTTCTGGGAGGTTGACGAACTTTGCGAAGCGGGAGCGGGGGCGGAGTGACTTCCCGTCCGGCGAAATTTCCATGCTTTCAACGACCTCGCCGAACGTCGCGGCCCATGCGTCAAAGTGCTCGATGCCTCGCGCCCGGAGCCCAGCGGGATCGAAGTACCGCTGCATTGTGTACATCTCGACCATCGAATTGCTGATCGGCGTGCCAGACGCTCCGACAATGCCATGCCCCGCATGCTGCTGGTCGAGATAGCGGGCTTTCATGTAGACGTCGAATGCGCGTTCGCTGCCGCCTGTCTGAATACCGGCGACACGATCCATCTTCGTCGGGGTTTCGAGGTTCTTGTACGCTTGGCAGTTGGAGACCAGCGTGCCGTTGGCGAAGTAGTTGTGGTTGTCGGCTACTTCGATGTCGTAAACGATTGAATGGTCGCGACCACTGAATCGGTATTCTCCATCACGTCCCGGTTCGAGAATCGCAACACCGACCACCCGAGAAGTGATAGGGCTTTGTCTTTCCGGGTATCCCGCTCGCGAGCTTTCGGGTTGTTGTGCGTGTTCCCGTCCACCTCGACCACAAGCATCCTGATCGGATCGGCAAGGTCGGCCTTGTAGTGTCTCGGCACGCCCGGCACCTGATCCCGGATGGGTCTGGTGATGATTGCAAAGGCTGTCTGCATCCCGGTTCGATCCGCGAGAAGCATTTCGCAGGGCGATAGATGGCCATTGCCGCCTCTGATCTTGGGCCGATGCCCGATGGCTCGCAATGCCGCCGATTGCTTTGCTCTCACCTCTGGCCGTTTCATCGGGTTGTTGTCCGTCATCCAAGCGGACGAACCGGGATTCGGTCGCCCTTTGTGCGGCGGATTTTCCCAAGTCTGCTGCATCGCCTGTTTCCACAGGCCGTGCGAATGAGGGTTCGCGTGCTGCGTCTTCATTTTGCAAGACACGCTGCAGAACTTCCGGGGCCTCTTCGCATCCATTACCGGACTGCTCACAATGTACGTGAAGTCCGTCGCGCACGTCGCACATTGCTTCGTGACCGTGCTGTCGAATGCTTTGCATTCCGGGGAGCAATGTTTCGGCTTCGGCCCGGCCTTGGCGGAGTTCGGAGTAAAGTCCTTCTTGCAGAACAAGCAGGGTCTCATTCCCTGCGAGGTCGCCAGCTTTCCGGTATCCGTGGCCAGCGATCCAGAGCTTGTGGTTTGGTGTGCAGATGAACGATCCATGTTCATGGGAAACCTCTATCAGATGTCCGCGACGCTTGTTCGCGAACCAGTTAACGACGGGTTTCCACTCTAGCGCACCTGTTGCAGGATTCAAGGATTTTATATTCACGCACAGGCGTTCGTTGACGATACGCCCGATGGGAATCTGTCCTTGGTCGGTTTCAACGAGCGTTCCATATGTGAAGCATTCGTCAATGAAAACCTGATCTACACCAAGCTCATCGAACACGAGACCTTCGTCTTTCTTGTCTTCCGCGAGTAGGTCTTTCAGCTTCTGCTCCCTGTTCGCCTTCTGTTTTTCGAGCTGTTTCACGATGTTGCGGTTTGACGATTTCTTGCCCGCATGTTCGATCAGAAGGTCCGAATACTCCGCGATTTGTTCCCGCAGGAAGCGTTCCTGATATTCGTCGGACATGCCGATTCGTTCAAATGAACTGTGGGTTACGATGATTCCATCCCAATCGCCGGTCGCAATTTTTGCGGTGAGCAACTTCCTACGCTCTTTCGTGAAGTCCTCTTTCCCGGCGATCAGCAGCTTGGCGTTCGGATAAAGCTGCAACCATTCGCGGGAGAATTGTTCCAGCATGTGGTTGGGAACCACGCACATTGGCTTCTTTATCAGGCCCGTTTGCTTCATCTTCATCGCTGCGGCGACACACACATTGGTCTTGCCCGCCCCGACGGCGTGTGCAAGTAAGGTGTTGCCCGCGACCATACAACGCCAGACGGCTGCGGTTTGATGTGGCCTAAGCGTGATGGCCGGATTCATCCCCGGAAACGTCAAGTGCGATCCGTCGAAGAGGCGGGGCCGGAGGTTGTTGAAAGCATCGTTATAAAGCCGCACCAGGCGTTCGCTCCGGTCGGGATCTGCAAACGCCCATGCCTTGAACTTCTCCTTGATGAGCTTTTGCTTCTCCTTCGCGGCGAGTGTTTCCGTGGGATTCACGACGCGCTTTTCGCTGTCGTTGGGATCGGGGTCGTAGATGACCGGGGACTTCATGTTCAACGCCTGTTCGAACAGCGTGGTGCCATTCGCTCGGGGCGTGCCGTAATCCGCTGTCGCCGGGACGGATCGCTCTGCGGAGTGGCTCGCCTCGACCGTCCATAGGGCGTCCTTCTTCAGATACGACACGGGGATATGCTGGGGTGCGACTCCGAAGAGTTCGGCGGCAAATGCCTGGATGTCCTCGGGCGGAATCCACGGCGCGCCGAGATTGGCGTCGATGTCACCGGGCAACACGTCCTCGGGTTGCACCTTTCTAAGTGCGTCAGCATTGCGAGCGAATTCCGGTCCGGCGGCGTCAGCGGCCTTCAGCTTGTCCCGCACCGTGCCCGACAGGTATGAGTCGGCGGTCTCCCATTCCTTCGTCTCTGGATCGAGGTAAATTAGACTGCCGAGTTCCTCGATGATGTCGGCTTCGGGCTTCTTGTAGATCGCGGACATGAACGGCAGGTCGATCCGGCCATGTTCATTCAGGCTGACAAGCAAGCCTTCCTCGGCGGACTTCACTGAGGTGACGGGCGGGGTCTTGCCCACCACGTCGCGTTTCATGATCGTCGCCTTCTCAGCCTTGTCCGTGGCCTCGTCGTACTCCTCAAGCGACATCACCAGCATGGCGTCCGGGTCTTCCCGGAATTTCACCAGGTTCGGCATCCGACGAATGGTCGATCCATCCTTCGTGTCGCTCAGGGTCGTCTTGTTGATCGCCCCGTATGCCTTCACGAAATGGTCGTATGTGAGGTTGAGGGCCGTTCGGGATTCGATGCGGTTCTCTTCGGGCCAGTCCTCGTTCTGGGACTGAAGCACGCGGCGGGCTTGATCGCGAAGCTGGATGAGGGACGCCAGCCGTCTGCCGGTCATGGTCCCGTTGGATGTCAGTTTCGTCCCGCCGTAAACGACGGGTTCACCCCGGCCATTGACCATCTGGTAGATGATGTGGTGATCGACGAAGAAGCTGCCCTCAGAGACATGGCGTTCCTGCGGTGGTGGAACGAACTTGGGGCTTATTTGGTGAGTGACCCCTTTTACTTGGGGAGTTGCGGGCTTTACTTGGTGGCTTTGAGGCAGCAGTTGAAGCGAACGCTGAAGGTGCTCGCCGAGATCGCCGTCGCTCGTGATGCTGAAGCCTTCGCCGCCGTACATGGTGTCCTTCAGTGACCAGTTCCCCAGAACCATTTCGGGGTGGTTGATGAAGTACCGATTGACCGTCACGAAGGAATCTTCGACGGACAGTGGAGCCGTTTCCTTCCATTCGTAATCGACGTGGTTTTCCGGTTGGTCGGGTCCGCGCTTCCGCAGGAAGATGATGTCGGTCACAACCGCCGTGCCTTCGGTCTTAAAGGCGTCGGACGGGAGGCGGATCGCCCCGAGGAAGTCAGCCTGTGAACTGAGGTGGTCGCGAATGGCTGCGTTCTGCTTGTCCATCGTGAAGTGCGATGTCACCAGCGCCAGCACGCCACCGGGCTTCAGGGCGTCGACGGACTTCGCGAAGAAGTAATCGTGCAGGGAATACCGAGTTCCCTTCCAGTCGAGTTTGATGTCAGCAAACGGGACGTTGCCAATGACGGCATCCAGTTGGGGAATCTTCGAGTCGCGGAAATTCTCGTTGCGGATGTCGTGGTCTGGGTGAAGCGCCTTCGCGATCCTCGCTGAGAGGCTGTCGAGTTCCACGCCAATGAAGTGCATGCCGTCGGGGGCACATGAGGCAAAGCGACCGATCCCGCAACCAGGCTCAAGCACGGTCGCAGAGGATGGCACGCCGAAACGGCTCAGGGCATCGTGCATTGCCCGCATCACGACCGGGGCCGTGTAGAATGCGTTGAAGGTCGTCCGCTTGGCGCTGTCGTATTCCTCGTCTGTGAGGAGTTCCCGAAGCTCGGCGCCAATGGCTTGCCACGATCCATCCTTGAACTTCCCCGTGAGTGGATCAGTGAAGATGTGAGTGGCCACCGGACCGAAGCCGCAGAAGCGGGAGAGGGCGGTCTTTTCCTCAGCGGTTGCCGGGCGTGCTTCCTGTTCAATCCGCTTCAGCGTGCGGATGGCGGCGATGATGTCGCGGGCTTTGGCAACGAGACCGCTGGAGAACTCAGCAGGTGCGACGCGCGGGGTGCAGGTGGTGCAGGCCGGTTTTGAATCCGCAGGCGGTGCAGACTCAAGAACTTGAGGCGGAGGCTCGGAGTCGAAGAGCCGAAGCTGTCCCTTCCGTTTCAGGCGGGCCGCGTGACTGACGCCGTTCTGAACGGGGACGGTTTGAACTGGCGGATCATCGGAGGGCGGTGCGGAGAAATCGAAGCTCGCTTGCTTCCATGCTGGGCGATTCTTCATAAGACTAAAACAGCGTTGGTTGGCGGATACATTCCGCTACTTGCTTTCGCATGATCTCCAGTTCGGCATGGACGCTATGTGGGTCGGAAGGCCAAGGCTTTGGGAATCGCTTGAGTAGTTCGGCAACACCGGCCCGGCGTGCGTCGTCATAGTGCTCAAAGCCCTCGCCCTTGTCGGTGATAGGGCCGCTGAATCCTCCGTAGCTGTAGGTAACACCCACTGAAAAGCGGTATCGACCGTCAGTGCAGCGGGCGATTTCAACTGATGCGTGAGAGCGATTATGGCGGGCGATGGCTTCGGTCTGATACTTCGTGTAGACGCCATTCTCATTCGGCTGTGGTAATGCGTCGTTGACGCAGGCGGTGATCTGTGATTCTGTGTTCATGATCTCATGCTCCATCATGAGGGTTGAAGGGAGGCCAGTGGCGTGAACCACTGGCCTTTCTCGTTATCACGCTGCGGTATCATCCGCAACGACTTCTTCGCCCTTGCGAGGCTTCGCCTGACGAGTGATCCAGGTGTGTGCCTGATCGAGCAGTTTCGCCATCGGCAGCAAGTCATCGGTGTTGAGTGAGTCGGATTGTCTCCAACCGTCATCACCAGCCTTGTATGAACGGGATGTATTGACGCTGTACCAGACTTTGCCGTTGTCCGTGGTATTACGCCAAATCGTCACTTGCAGAACGCCGTTGCGAATCTTGTGTGCGGGAATTGCCATGATGTTTCTCCTTTATGTTGCCGACCGCCCATTGCGGCCTGTGGCAATGCGACCGAAGCTCCCTCAGTCCGTGGCGAAGCGAACCGGGCAAGCGAAAGGCCGAAGGCTTCCTACTTCAGGAAAGCGGCCTTGGCAGCTTGCGTGGCACGGCGGGGGCTTCAGCTTGCCAACAAAGGACGTGATCGGGCTGCGGCGAATGGGGAGGAGAAGTCAGGCGACAGGCACAGATACAGGCACGGTTGCCTTCAGAATCCATGCGCCATCAGCATTGATAAAGACTTCGAGTCGGCCCTCTTGATGAAGGGCGAGGATGGCGTAATAGACCTTATAGCGATCCTGATAATCTTCCTGCTGACGCATGGAGCGTATGGCCCCATCGGGACTCACAGGATGTGGAAGCGGCTTACCTTGCACCGGCTCGCGTGGGACGAAAGGCTCCGGCAATCCAAACGGAATACCGTAAACGGTGATTGCATCGACCCCGAGTTCCGCAAATTGGCCGTATGCGAATTCATTGACGGTCGCCACCATGTCGTCGTCATGAAATGCCGCCTCGACCATGAGGCTGTGATCTGGCGCGATTGCGATGATGTAGATTTCATGCCTCTTGCGGATCAATTCCGCGAGGCGATCCATTAGCGCGGGAATAAGCTGCGGATCATCGGTGTTGGCAAAGTGCAGTGCCGCATGTGTGATGCCAGCGCTCTGCGGCACGGCGGGCATGAGAGAGTCGTATGAGACGCCCGCATTGTCAGCCAGCCATTGCACAGACTTGATGTCAACCGGCTTTCCGCTTTCCATCTTTTGGAGCGTCGCAAGCCCGATGTCCATTGCAGGTGCGAAGTCTTCCTGAGTTTGCCCGGCCCGCTTTCGCAGACCGCGGACGGCTTCCTTGTCAGCAATAACGGATCGCCCGGAAGGTTTCGGCTGCTCTGATTTTGGGCGCGTTTTACTCATGTGTAACTGAAGTTCTACGCGTCTGGTCTCTTAGGCGTTTTCTGGAAGAATCCCTCGTGTCAGTTGAACGCAGCACCTGACTGCGACTGACGCAGGATCTTACCAGAAAGGCAGCCCATGAACGACCAGAAGCAGCAGATCATCTTCGTGGCGGAGAACCTGATCGATCCGAACCCACGCCAGCCACGCAAGCAGCACAGCGAAGAGGCGGATTTCAACCTCTGCCAGTCGATCAAGACGCACGGCATTTTCACGCCGCTGCTCGTGAAAGAGATCGAGAAGCGATTTCAGCTTATCGCGGGGCAGCGAAGACTGACACAGGGGCGGTGCGCCGGGGTGACCAAATTTCCCTGCATCCCGATAACGGCGGACGACCTGACAGCGGCGGAAATCGCCATCATCGAAAACGAACTGCGGGAGCAACTTGCCCCTCTGGATCTCGCCGAGGCGGTTCAGGACGTGATGACGACTCACGGCTTGAACGGTGTGGAAGCCGGGGCGCGGCTGAACCTGAAGCCTCATAGCGTGACGAAGTGCCTCGCGATGCTCCGCCTGCCGGATCAGGTGAAGACGGACATCCGTGCGGGCAAAATCTCCCCGGCCAAGGCATACGAACTTTCGAAGGTCGATGACCCGGTTCTCCAGATGGAACTCGCCCAGCGAGCCGTATCTGGTGCGACGCGGGATGAGATTGCCGGGGCCGTGAAGCGAACCCGCCGAAAGACCGAGACCACCGAACTGCTCAAGCGGGTGACCGCGAAGCTTTCCGGGGATCGTGCCGTCACCGTGCAGGGCGTCATCGGTTCGCTGGATGACTTCATCAACACGCTCGTGGATCTGCTGTCGGCTGCCCGCAAGGCACGCACGCAAGGGGTCGAGGTCGGGACGTTCGTGAAGATGATGAGCGACTTGGCAAAAACCCCCGCCTAAGCGGGAAAGCAAATCAAGGGAGCTAGAGGCAGGGGCGCGTTCGCAACGCGGCAGACAGCAGAAGAAGGCGCGAAGTGGTGCTGCTGTCTGTCTCCAAACCCCTGCCTCGCCACTTAACGATCAAGCCACAGAAAAGGAGCCATGTCAAATGTTTTGGAAGAAGCAGAAGAAGCCCCCGGAGGGAAGCGGGGATGACATGGATGAGGGGCTTTGCACGTTCGGCCCCAACATCCCCTGGTCAAAGCGGGATGCGTTTGAAGGAACCAGCATTCTCGGCGGGAACGGCTCGGGAAAAACCACCGGGAGTGGCGACCTGATTGCCCGAAGCTTCCTCACTCAGGGTTGGGGAGGCTTGGTGATGACGACCAAGCCCGACGAATACCAGATGTGGGTGAGGATGTGCGAGGAGACGGGCAGGAAGGATGACCTGATCCTCTTCGGCCCCGGTGAGCAGTGGCGATTCAACTTCCTCGACTACGAACTGAGCCAGCCCGGAGGTGCTGGCGCTACCGAAAACCTGGTCAATCTCTTCACGGTTGTCAGCGAAGTTGCTGACCGCCGTGGAGGTGAGAAGAACGAGGGCGACCAGTATTGGAAGCGCTCGTACAAGCAGTTGCTCAGGAACGGCATCGGGGCGTTGGTCATCGGGTTGGGTCGGGTCAGCGTGCCCTTGCTTTACGAACTGGTGACCGACGCACCGCAGTCACTGGAAGAGGCTTCCACCGAGGAATGGCAAAAACGCAGCACGCTCTATTCGCTGCTGGAAGCCGGTCGCAGAAGGTCAAAAACAGAAGAGGAGGAGCATGATTTTCGACTGATAGTTCGCTATTGGCTCGCCGAGTTTCCGGCACTGGCGGAAAAGACCCGGTCGATCATCGTCAGCACATTCACCGGGATCATCGACTGCTTCAACCGGGGAGTAATGCGGACGCTGCTCAGCACCACGACGAACGTCACGCCGGACGCTGCCCAGGACGGCAAGATCATCGTCATCAACATGTCGGTGAAAGAGTGGAACGAACTCGGGCAGTACGTGCAGGTGGTGTGGAAGTTCCTGTTCCAGAGAGCGACGGAGCGCAGGCGGACGACGCGGCCTGTGTTCCTGTGGGCAGACGAAGCCGCCAACTTCGTCACAACCTACGACAGCTTGTTTCAAAGCACGGCGAGATCGTCGCGGTGCGCGACGGTTTATCTGTGTCAGAACCTGCCGATGTATTACGCCGCAATGGGCGGCGAACAGGCGGGGAAGTCTTCGACCGACGCCCTTTTGGGAGTCCTCGGCACAAAGATTTTTCACGCGAATAGTGACATCACGACGAACAACTACGCGTCCGAGTTGATCGGCAAAAAGTTGAAGCTGCTGCATAGCACATCAATGCCGCATGAGCGTCCTGATCCCACGAATGAAAGACCGGGCGGTCATGCAAGCAGCAGTGTCTCCGAGCATATGGACTTCAAAGTCATGCCCTCGGAGATGACCACGCTGAAGAAGGGAGGCCATATCAACGGCGGAATCGTTGAAGGGCTGGTGTTTCAGAACGGACGAATCTTTCCATCCACTGGCGACAACTACCTGTTCGCAAATTTCCAGCAGAAAGGCTGAATCATGTCGAAGGTTCAAGAGGCAAGCGATATTCGCTGGCGGGATACATTCGAGACGGGGTTCATGGTGATCCGTCAGGGAATGGCCTCGGTCGCGCAGGTCTTCACCCATCGCCGCATGGGAGCGAAGTATCTGAACGGGATGCGGTTCTTTACCGCGATGTTGCTGCTCGTGTTCATCACTCAGGGATGCACCAGCAACGCCGAATTCATGGTCATGTACTGGCTCGGCTACGCGGTGATTGCCGCGTGGGTAATGCAGCACATCGACATCGTCCGCAGGCGGCGGAAATTCGACCTCGAACACAGCCAGTACAACGGTTGGCCGCGTCTGTGCGACTCAACGGGATGGTCGGAAGACACCGTGAAGCTCTGGCTGGAGCCGTTCTGCGTGGCCGCCTTCGGTGTGGCGGTCGCGTGGTTGCTGCCCATGCCGGGAGTGACCTTCGCACTGGCCGGTGCGTGTATGGGAATGAACCGTATGGATCAGCTTCGCCACGAGCGTATCGCGGCGGAAGAGATGTTCGATGCCGAACTCTACGGCGCTGAACTCGCCGGAGGGTTCCGAAGACTGAAAGGCGTGAGATGAGCAAGATCGGCGAAGGAAGTCTGCAAGCGTGGATGCGTGCCGGTGCGAAGGAACTGGCGCAGGTGCTGCCCGCATTTCCCGACAGTGTCAAGCCTGTGGAGGAACCCGGCCTGCCGGGAAACCTGACCGCGCAGGAAGTCTACAAACAGAAGCAACCTGAGAGGGAACCGGAACGGTAGCGGTCGCGAAGTGCCCCGGCGGTATGTCGCCGCCGGGGCTTGGCACGAGTCAATCAATGTCTGGAGAACTAGCGATGAAATGGAAACTGAAGCTCTGCGCAACGATGGGGATTCTGGTCGGCATGGTCGCTGCGACGATCGGTGGCGCGTTCCTGGTTGGTATGGAAGAGGACTTGATGCAGTGGGCGGGAGTTCCGGATTTCCCCTCGCGGGCTGTGAACCGGCAACTCCGCTGGGCCGAGTCGGAAAGCGTCGGAAAGATGGACGATCAGGTCGCCCCCATCAGAAAATTCTTTACGTCGGCCCGAATGCGGACGCGTGGGTATGCGGAAGATGTCCTTGGCTGGTCGAGCAAATGGAAGCTCGTCAAGGACTTTATCACGTCGCGAAGTGAACATCCCGCGTTTCTCAAGGAACGGTTCGACGCAACCGTTTTCACTGAGCAGGAACTCGACGCGGTGGTTGAGAGTGTCGTGGCGTCGTACCTTCGGCACGTTGAAGAAGTCGAATCGCAGATGCTGGTTCGGCTCGAAGCCGATCTCGCGAGCTTCCCCGCAACTTCAATCGGCCCCGCAGTAGACCGTGCGGCACTTGCCAAGGTGCTGGAGGGCGCACTGCGTGATGCGATGAACTCGGCACAAGGGGACCTGAAGGCCGCTTTCGGTCGAGAGCTGGCAAGTTGGATTGCCGGGGAGATTTTGGCTCAGGCCACAATTCAACTGGCAACCTCATCCGGCATCCTCGGGACGGGCGCTGCCAGCGGCACGGTGACGTTCGGCGTCGGTGTGCTGGTCGGACTGATCGTCGATGCCATCGTGACCGAGATTTACAACCAGGTCTATGACCCAGCGGGCGAGTTGGCGAAGCAGCTCAATTCGCATCTGTACGACCTCGAACGCCTGATCCTCGACGGCAACGAGAAGGCACCTGGCTTGATGCCTCGCCTTCGTGCGTACTCCGCCGAACGCGGAAAGACCCGTGGCACCGCTATTCGCAATGCGGTGCTGACGCTGGCTCCCTGATTCACGGCGGGCGCTCGTGTGCCCGTCACCTTCCCTTGCGTCTCCAGTCGGGGCGCACCTTCAAAGGAGAAATGCGATGTGTCGAGAGTTGATGTGCTGTGTTTGCCTGACGCTGACGACGATCAACATGGCCCAAGCGGGCGTCGGCGGCAAGCTGCTGCAGGAGGTGATTGAGTATTCGGGACGCAAACTCGGTAAGGAGGTCGCCGAGGAAGGGGCGGAGCGACTGGGCCGACGTATGGTCGGGACCGCTGCCAAGGAAGGGGCTGAGTTTCTGACGCGTCCAAGTGCGATGAAGATCGTATCGAGGTACGGAGATGACGGGGCACGCGCTCTGTTGCGGCATGGCAAGGTCGGAGAGGAGGTGGTCGAGGCATTCGGCGAGACCGGTGCCAAGGCACTAACGCATGTCTCCGAACAGAATGGGCGTCGGCTGGCGATGATGGCCAAGGACGGCACGCTCAAGCCTGCGATGCTCGATGTGGTACGGCAGCACGGGGACGCGGCTTGTGACTTCATCTGGAAGAACAAGGGGGCTTTGGCGGTCGGTGCGACGCTGACGACGTTCGTCACGTCACCGAAGGAATTCCTTGATGGCTCGTCCAAGCTGGTGGGAGTCGTGGCCGAAAATGCCGTGCGTCCGGTCGCCGAGATTCCAGCGGTATTGCTAGGGCAAACGCTAGGGACGATCACCGGATTGTGCGGCCTCATCTTCCTGGCGTTCGCAGTGCTTGCCTACTGGATGCTGAGCAATCCGAAGCGCCGCTTTGTCTTCCTGAGGCTGGTGCGAGGTGGGTGGGGAATTCTGCGGACTCAAGCCTGATTCGATTCAGTGGCGCGATGCCCCGTCATTTCAAGGAGTGCAGGCGATGGATCAACGACCTTGGTACTTCGCCTGCCTCCGTTGCATGGCGAAATGGTTTGGCAAACTCAGGGTGATGCGATGCCCCCGTTGCGGCAAGCGGGTGCGGTCGCCTGAGCGAATTCTCCCGCCGTGGTGGAGGTTGGCGAAATGACAGTTGAAGCTGCGTCAGTCTTGCTGACGGCGAAGGAAGTGGCCGCGATGTTGCGGCTGTCGATGCGGAGTTTTTGGCGGCTCAAGAGCGAGGGTGCAGTACCCGATCCGATCCGGCTTGGCCGATCGATCCGCTGGAGCGTGCGTATAATCTCGAACTGGATCGAGCGAGGGTGCCCGGTCCCCGAAAGGAAACGCTAAAACATGGCGACGATCTACCGTCCAACGTACCGTCACGAAGGCAAAGTGAAGAAGGTCAAGAAGTGGTACATCCGCTACCGCGACCACAGCGGCAAGCTGAAGAAGGTTCCAGGCTTCACCGATAAAACAGCCACGCAACGACTGGCGGCAAGGCTGGAACTGGAAGCGGACATGATCCGCAATGGCATGCAGGCCGCGCCGGTTCGGGAGCAGGATGGGATTGCGGCAGACATCGCCGCGTTCCGGAAGTCGCTGGAGAATCGCGAAGTCTCAGCCGATCAGGTTGAGCTCGTGGTCTATCGCTGCAATCAGATTGTCGACGGATGCAAGGTGGTCCGGGCTGCTGATCTGGCGGCTGCGGCTGTGGAAGAAAAGCTCGCCGAACTCCGCAAAGGCGGGTTGAGCGTCCAGACATCGAACCATTATCTGCGGGCGATCCGGCAATTCTCCCGCTGGCTGTACCGTCACAAGCGGTTGCGGGAAGACCCGCTTCTGCTGCTCGATACGCTGAATGTGGCCGTGGATCGCAGACACGACCGCCGGGCTTTGTCGGATGATGAGGTCTCGAAGCTGCTCACGCACACGAAGACCGCTGCGGTCATCCTGGCCTTCACAGGCATGGAGCGGTTCATGCTCTACGTCGTGGCGTTGTCCACGGGGCTGCGTGCCTCGGAACTCGCTTCCCTGACGCCGGAGAGCCTGAAGCTGTTGGACGAACCGCCGACCGTTACGGTGAAGGCCGGATACTCTAAACGCCGTCGCACGGATGTCCTGCCGCTTCCGGCAGAGATTCTGGAGGAGCTTCGGTCATGGCTATTGGGCAAGCCTGCAGGCGAGCGCTTATGGCCGGGCAATTGGGCGGAGAACCGGTACGGTGGAAAGATTCTGAGGCAGGACATCGAGGCGGCGGGGCTGGTGTATAAGGACGCGGATGGGCTGTTCGCCGACTTCCACGCCTTGCGGCACACCTACATCACGAATCTCGCCCGGCACGGCGTCCCGCTGACGACGGCCCAGAAGCTGGCACGGCACTCGACGCCGGTCCTAACCGCTGCCCGGTACACGCACATTGACCTGAATGACCAGTCTAAAGAGGTGCAGAAGCTTCCGGCTCTATTGGGGCGCAGTTTGGGGCGCACGATGGGCACAAATGGGCAAAAGGCGGCACCGGATGGCAGTGAGAATGAAGAACCCGGAGCGGATTCCAAGCCGGGGAAGAAGCAGAAGACGCCCAAGAAAAGCGGCATTTCCCCGGTAAAACGAGCGGAGGGAGGGGGATTCGAACCCCCGCTACCCTTGCGGGCAGGCCGGTTTTCAAGACCGGTGCAATCGGCCGCTCTGCCACCTCTCCGAAGTCTGATTTTCCAAGACATTCTGTCGTTTGACGTTCCGGTTGCCGCGGTGGCTGACCCCCGAGCCTGACACCTGTGTCCTAAAACTCCAGCACATGACACCCGCCCTTCGCTGCCGGGTGTCTGACATCACCAGGCGCTCACCCAAGGTGGTGTCGTGGCAAAGTCTACACCAACGTTCGCCCCGAGAAAACCCCGCCCCGACTTCTCGTCGGTCCCACATGCCCGCGGAAGATGAGACAAAAAGATCCGCCAGAAGTTCGTCTCCTTCGGCAAAATTGCTGGCGATCCCGACGGCGAACGGACGCTCACGAAATGACTGGATGAACGGGACGAATTATGGGCGGGGGGTGTTCTCCGCAAAAGTGGCAGAGGCTGACGGTTGCCGATCTGGTCAACGAGTTTCTGACAGACCGCAAGCGCCGCAGGGATAACCAAAACCACTCGGTGGAGACATCGGCACGATCCCGGAATTTGACCGAAAAGCGGCTCGTGACCGATGGGCGATCACCCCATGATTCCCGGTAACCGCCACCGCACCGTTCATTGCTGCGCCAAACTCCCGCCGCTTCCGTAACTCAGCGGAGAGAAGCCCTACGCCAGTGCCGCAACGTGCAGTTGTGTGAACTCACCCGCATTGATGTTGAAGTAAATCCGGCGACTGTCGGCACTGAAAACCGGATGCGGATGGTTCACGCGCCACGAGCGAGCCCCTTGGTTTCCGATAAATTTCTGGATGATTTCATATCGATCGCCGCGGAGGTCGGCCACCATCACGGCCCATTCGCCCGCGGGTCCGCCCAGCGATTCCGTCAGCCCGTCCTGCACCCACAGTTTTTCGTTGGGACTGATGGCGAGATGTTGCCCGCGGAGGATGGGAACGTTGGGAATCCGCGTGGTGGTGCGGCCTTCGGCGTCAAAGAGGATGTTCCCCGTTTCGATCCAGTGATCGGCATCGGGATGCCATGCCGGGTGCCCCCAGCGTTCGCGCATGCTGGTGATCCGGCCGGTTTCCAGATCGCAGAAGACGATACCTTGCCGCAGGCTGACCTTGCCCATGTAATTGTCACCGCCGTCCCCCGCCGCGATTTTGAAGAAGGCCCGGCGGTGATCGGGACTGATCGTCGGAAAGGCGATTGAAGTTGGCTTGCCTTTGAATTCGGTTTGCAGCCAATGGCCGTAGCGCTGTTCGACATCAGCGATACGACAAGCTGTTCGGAGTTGGCCGGTGGCAATGTCATACAGTTCCAGATCACGATGTTCCCCGGGGTTCCAATGACAGCCATAGAGCGGCAGCGTGTGACCATCACCGCGCCCGAAACCCAACTGACGATCCTCCGCAACGATTTTCTTGCTGCCGGTGGCGACGTCAACCACCACGACACGCCAGCGTTTGTTGACGACTTCGTGATAGGCGACCGCGTCACCGTTCATCGTCCATTGCTGTAATGCGACACGGTGCGCATCTTCGGTATGCACGTCATCCGCCAACACCGTCTCGCGGCCGGTCGCACGCTCCTGCACGATTACCTGCCCGACATGTCCGGCTTTGTCCAGCGATGCGAAAAAGACGACCCGTCGGCCGTCGGGGCTTTCGGGATTGAGCAGATAATAGGTATGTATCGTGTGGCGACCGGGCGTCATCGACACCGGGGCAATCCGTACGCCTTGCTTCCACGAAGCGACGGGGTCATCGTCATCCATCCCGATGGCCGCGCGGCGCGGAACCAGGCATGCGCCGCCGAGCGAACAGGAGGCCAGAAACCGGCGTCTGGAAAATCCCCGCGACATGACGTCACACTCCCGATTTAACGGCGTACCATCGGCACAATCATCACACGGCCTTACCGTTTAAGCAATTGAGGCCGACGATGCCGCCCTTTCGGACGCTTTGCTTTTCCTCGCCAGCCGCCGATTCGCATTCGAAATCCTTCGCAGAGTTCCCCGTCTGGAACATAAACCTCTTGCCCTGAAGGAATCACTGCCGAATACTGATTGTGAGGGGTGTGCAGCGCCGCAATCTCAGCGCCGTCTTTTCGCCGGGCCAATCGACTCCATTTCGGTCACCGTGTTCACGACATCCCCGGACGGCCCTTCCAATGAAAGCGGGAATTGTGCAGTCACCGGCAGACGACTCATTGTGGGACGCGCTGCAGGGAAGCCAACTCTTAACGCCCGAACAACTGCTCGCGGTCAAGCGATGGATTCATGCCGAAAGGACGGCCACGCCCGCAGCAATTCTTCAGCAATTAGTCCATCGACAATGGCTGACGCCGTTTCAATCGGAGCGTTTGCTGAAGGGGCAGTCGCGTGGATTCTTTTATGACCAGTACCGCATCGTCGATCTACTCGGCTTCGGCGGTATGGGATGGATCTTCCAGGCCGTCCACACTGGAACGGGGCAGGTCGTCGCGCTCAAAGCGCTCCGCCCGGGCTACGAGCACGATCAGGGCATGCTGGCTCGCTTTCAGCAGGAAGCCAAAGCGGGGCTGCGACTGCATCATCCCAACATCGTGGAGACCTACGGCCTGGGTATGGCGGGTGGCTTACCTTACCTGGCGATGGAATATGTCGCCGGGCCCAATCTTCAGGAACTGATTCAAATTCAGCGCCGGTTACCCTGCGAACCAGCGTGCGAACTTGCCCGGCAGATCGCCATCGGCTTGAGCTACATCCATCGTCAGGGAATTATCCATCGCGATCTCAAACCCCAAAATGTGCTGATCGATCCCCAGGGACAAATCCGGTTACTGGATTTTGGGCTGTCGATGATTGTCGAAGGGGAAACGGGCGACGAATTCTCGCTGGCCATGATCTTCGGGCATGAAAGTGTCGGCACCTGGGAGTTCTCCGCGCCCGAACAAATTGCCGACAGCCTGGCAGCAGATGCCCGTTCCGATCTCTACAGCCTGGGAACGACCTTGTTCGCCGCGCTGACCGGTGTTCACGTCTGGGCCGGACGCGACCGAACGCTCATCAGAAATCAGTCGCCAAAATCGGTTCGGGATTATGTCCCCACGATTCCCCCCGAGATCGCGGCCATCGTCTCGAAGTTGCTGGAAACGAATCCTGCGGACCGCTATGCCTCCGCGGATGAGGCGGCCGCGGCGTTGTCAAAGTGGGCGAAACCCTTTGTGCCGGCTTTCGATTTTCCGGCGATCCTGAAGGAGCGGAAAAAAGCGATTGAACAACGGCTGGCCAAATCGCCTTCCAGCCGGACGACGGCCTCGGGGGTGGGGCGCTCGACGGCACGCCCCGGTGGGGCCAGTTCAGTCACCGGTGCGTCCCCTTCCGATCCGGCCGGCGATTGGTCCGACCGCCCCGTCGAGGAGATGATCGGTCTGCCGGTGCAGGAGCCCTTCCCTCGCGACATTCAAGGTCCGGTCATGCGCTGGGCCGACGAGGCACCGCGCGCGGGGTCCGCGGGAATCGTGCTGCATTTCCGCCGATTTTCCGGGCGACTGCCCCTTCAAAACGATCGCGTCGTCATCGGTCGCGGCGTCGAGTGCGATCTGCAAATTCGTGACCCCGCGATTTCCGGCCGCCATTGCGAGTTTCAATTCGATGGCCAGCAATGGTGGCTCATCGATCTGGAAAGCCGGAATGGCACCCGCGTCAACGGCAAGAAGATCAAGCGGCATCCGCTGCAAGCGGGCGATGAAATCGAACTCAGCAAACCGCATCGACTGACCGTTCAGTTCCCCCATCTCAAGCAACAACGCGCGGTGGCTGTGACCAAGCCGAATCGCCGCTGGATCTGGGCCGTAGCAATCGGCGTGGTGGTGGCGATCGCCGCCGCAATCTGGGTAATGACAGCCCGCTAATGGCCTCGAGCGTGTCCAAACGCGCAATGTCACCAAGTCAAAACGGCACCCCGACAAAATTCGGCCAACGGGAAAAGCTCTTTTCATGGCTTGCGAACAATCTGTACTGTCAGTTGTGGAATTCGGCGAACCGGCTCAAGAGGGGGCCTGTCGATCTCCTATCGTGAATCCAGGAGTATCCTCATGACGCGCGTGAAATGCTGGCAAGTGGATGCCTTTACCAATCGACCGTTTGCCGGCAATCCGGCGGCAGTCTGCTGGTTGGAAACCGAAGCCGATCCGCAGTGGATGCAAGCCGTGGCGGCGGAAATGAATCTGTCGGAAACAGCATTCGTCCGGCGATTCAATGACGGACTGGAACTGCGCTGGTTCACGCCCACGGTGGAAGTCGATCTCTGTGGACATGCCACGCTGGCAACCGCGCACGCCCTCTGGTCGTCGAACGTCATGCCCCAAAATGTGCCGCTCCGATTTCACACCCGCAGCGGCATCTTAACCTGCACGCGGGATGGTGACTTCATCAACCTCGACTTCCCCGCGACACCGCCACAAGAGATCGCGATATTCCAGGCGTTATCGGAAGCCCTTGGTGCCGCGCCGGTCTATCTCGGCCGGAGTCGTTTCGACTACCTCGCCGTCTACAAGGATGCCAAGACCGTGCGGTCACTCAAGCCTAACTTTCGACAGATTGAAAAGATCCCGGTCCGCGGCGTCATGGTCTCCGCCCCCGCGGAAGAAGCCCCCTTTGACTTTGTTTCACGGTTCTTCGCCCCGGCCGTGGGCGTCGATGAAGATCCGGTCTGCGGTTCGGCTCACTGTTGCTTAACACCATACTGGGCACAGCGACTGAACAAGACCGACTTGATGGCCCATCAGGTCTCCACGCGCGGCGGTGTGTTGCGTCTGCGGCTCAACGGCGACCGCGTGATCCTCGGCGGTCAAGCCGTCACCGTGTGGCAAGGCGAGTTGCTGTGAAGTCTATTCACCCGCATCCGTCATCGCGGCCGTTTCACCGCGAATCTGTCGCCGAAGATGCGTGGCCATCCATTCGAGTTCGGCATCATCACGACCGGTAAGTAGACCGTACGGCGTGCCCTCCCGCGGAACGATGTGCAACTGCATCACGGGGACATCGTTGACCGCCATACCACTCGGACCTTTGCGAACCGTTTGCAGATCGGTGAGTTCCCATTCTTTCCGGGAAACGCCGAACAAACCGGAGACGATGGTTTTCATCCGTCCATTCGCGACGGCCACCGCAGCCTGACGACGGCCCATATTGATGGACGCCAGCAAGATGCCGATGCCGACGGTCCAGAACAGCGTGATCACCATAGGAAAGACCCACAATGCGTCATCGTTGTTCGGTTTTCCATTCGCAAAACCGAAGACGGCAAAGGTGGTGAAAACCGTCATAAATCCGCACCAGACCAAGCTGAAGCCGAACAACCCGCCGCTCCCCTTCCACACCCCACGGGCGGGGATGGTGAAGACGCAGCCCTCTCCGAGCAATTGAAACTCAATCGGACTGTCTGCCGGTTGTTCCAATCGGTCGAGATTACCGCTATCCGTTGATATATCATCAACCACCGTGACAGGAACCGCCACGGTTTGTAACTCCGGGATCGCAGCGTCAATGGCCAGTCGCGCCGATAGCTCATTCGCGATGGATATCAACCAATCGCGTGGATAGCCCAACAATATCACCTGCGGCTTGCCGGTCGGCAACTCCGCCATGAGTGCGGCAAATTGATTGGTCAGAGGTGTACTCTCTGTGATACCGCTGTGGCTTAAGTTTCTACTGGCATGCACAATCAACCGGGCCATTCGATTTCGCGCAAGTCGCCGCCGCCAGGGAAACCAGCCGACCTGCTCAATAATGATGAGGTGGGTGTCGGTCAACATCAGCCGCGCACGACCGATCACCATCGCTAACCCGACACCGATGAGCGAAAGTGCTCCAAAAAGGAAGGGAAGTGCCGCCAGTCCGGCGAGTCCACCCCACGGTCCGAAGATTTTGATCAGCCCACCAGCGAATCCGAAGGTCCAAGCCGAGATAAAACCAATTGCGGCCATACCCCCACCGATGGGAATGATCGACAGCCACCGCCACGCTCCCAGTTCCCGCCGGGGAAAATCATAGGCGACCGAGCCGTCCGGCCCTTCCGTCACCACGATCTCCACCGGCAACGCGGTCGACATGATGTGTTCTCCGCAAGGAAGCGTTTCCCCCACAGAGAACGCTGCCCCGGCGATGGTGGATCACGAATGAATCGCGGCGCGAAAGGAATCACCGAGTGGACCGACATCCCACCACTCGCCGAGGCTGATCACTCATCCGTCACGCAGCCTTCGCTGGCGCTCTTCACGGTCTTGATGTACTTGTAAAGCGTGCCGCGCGTGGCGAGGAGCGGCGGGGCTTTCCATTCGGCTTTGCGGCGGGCGAGGACTTCGGGCGAGAGGTCGACGTCGATGCGGTTGTTTTCGGCATCGAGGACCATCCGGTCGCCGTCTTTGACCAGCGCAATCGGGCCCCCTTCCTGCGCTTCCGGTGTCACATGGCCGACGATGAAACCGTGTGAGCCGCCGGAGAAGCGGCCGTCGGTGATGAGGGCGACATGTTCCCCCAACCCGGCTCCCATGATGACCGAGGTCGGCGTCAACATTTCGGGCATCCCCGGTCCCCCTTTGGGGCCTTCATAACGGATGATGATCACGTCCCCCTTTTGAATCTTGCCGTCTTCCATCCCTTTCAGCATCGCTTCTTCATGATCGAAGACGCGGGCCGGGCCGATGAATTTCAGGCCTTCTTTCCCGGTGATTTTCGCCACCGCGCCGTCGGGACAGAAGTTGCCGCGCATGATGCGGATGTGGCCGCTTGCTTTGATCGGCTTCTCGATCGGCATGATCACCTGCTGCCCTTCCGCGAGGCCGGGGACATCCTTCAGATTCTCGGCGATGGTCTTACCGGTCACCGTCTTGCACGAACCGTCCAGAAAACCCTTTTCGAGCAGGTATTTCATCAAGGCCGGGGTGCCACCGACGTTGTGCAAGTCTTCCATCACGTACTTACCCGACGGCTTCAGGTCGGCAATGAACGGCACACGGTCGCTGGTTTTCTGGAAGTCGTCAATCGTCAACGGCACGTCCACGGACCGAGCCATCGCGATGAGATGCAGCACGGCATTGGTCGACCCGCCGGTCGCCATGATCACGACCATCGCGTTCTCGAATGCCGCCCGGGTCATGATGTCCCGCGGCTTGAGATCGAGTTCCAACAGCGTGCGGATCGCCTTCCCGGCGGCGACGCATTCGCCCAGTTTCAGCGGGTCTTCCGCGGGAATCGACGAACTGTACGGCAGCGACATCCCCAGGGCTTCAATCGCCGACGCCATCGTGTTGGCCGTGTACATCCCGCCGCACGCTCCGGCGCCGGGGATGCTGCACCGGATGACCTCAGCCCGTTCATCCTCGGTGATCTTCCCGGTGATGAATTCACCGTACGCCTGGAACGCCGAGACGATGTCGAGCTTCGGATGCTTCGGCGTGCAGCCGGGCTTGATGGTGCCGCCGTAGATCATCAGCGCCGGGCGATTCAGCCGGCCCATCGCGATGAGGCAACCGGGCATGTTCTTGTCGCAGCCGGGGATCGACACGTTGGCGTCATACCACTGGGCCGACATGACGGTTTCGATGCTGTCGGCGATGAGGTCGCGCGACTGCAGCGAGAACGACATGCCGTCGGTCCCCATCGAGATGCCGTCGGACACGCCGATGGTGTTGAACCGCATGCCGACCATGCCCGCGCCGACAACCGATTCCTTCACTTTGTCGGCGAGGACATTCAGGTGCATGTTGCAGGTATTGCCGTCATACCAGACGCTGGCAATGCCGACCTGGGCCTTGTGCATGTCCTCGGGGGTCATGCCGGTGCCGTAGAGCATGGCCTGCGAAGCGCCCTGGGATTTCGGTTGCGTGATGCGGGAGGAGATTTTGTTGAGCATGGTGGGGTGTCAGTGGTCCGTTGTCAGTGGTCAGTTGGATTTTCACAGCCCGGAGCGCCAGCGACGGGCGAACTTGATTGGTCATCGTGTGGTGAAATGGGGCGCCCGTCGCTCGCGCTCCGGACTGGGACGGAGATCTACTCCACCAATTCCGATGGATGCGGCACACGATTCACGCGCGGCAGCACTTTGGGAACATAGATCGTCGTGTAGGCGGTCGCCAGTCGATGCGCATCCAACGCGGCTTGATCCGCCCAGCGTTCGACCAGCAGAAACGTCTGTGCGTCGTTCTTCGACTGATACACCTCGAAACGTTCACACCCCGGTTCCTGGCGGGAGAGACGGCCTTGCTCTTTGAGAAGTTCGCGGATTTCGGCCACGTCCGCGGCATCTTTCACGGTCAGCCAGATGTTGGCGTAAATCACGGCGAGCGATCCTCAAAACTACGGAATCAAGACGAGGAAAGGCGATCCGCAGATTTCACAGATTGACGCAGATTCAGACAAGAAAATACGAGGAGGGGAACCACGAAATACACGAAACACACGGAAAAGAAGAGCAGAAGGCACGAGGAGCGTTTTCAGGGATGGCAAAGACCTACCGCGTCGGGTCCTAGCTGATCCCATTTCCCCCGCCTTTTTCCGTGTGTTTCGTGTTTTTCGTGGTTCCTTCTCTTCCGTCTGGAATCAGCGTCAATCTGCGAAATCTGCGGACGGCATTTCATCTTTCAGCATAGCAATCCCACGAAGCGCGCGGGAGCATCGGCCGACGATTTGATCGCAGGAACGGACCACGTGCGTTCAAATTGGCGACACATCGGATGGCGCGGCGAAGTTCTGCCGCTATCATGACGGCGGTGCCTGACTCACTCTGACGGCAGTTTGCTCCCCGTTTGACTTCCAGAAAGGACGCCATGCCGACGAAATGGCTGAAATGGCATGAGGTTCCGACGAATTTCCCCGCGGCGGATGGCGGGCGGCTGCAATCGCTGCTGGAACAAACCGCGCGACGGGCGATCGACGTCGCCGATCCGAGCACGTTTCTACGGGAGATCATCGCCGATGTCGCCGGGGAACTCGGTGCCCAAGCCGCGGCGGTGGCGGAACGGTCGGCCCAATGGGGACTGGTCGCCCAGCACGGTCGCTGGAATATTGATGAGGTTCCGTTCTCCTTCGTGGCCGAAGTGCTGGACCGGGAAGACGCCGGGTTGCAGAAGCTACCGGCGTCCGCGGGGGTGATGGCCGTCGCGCCGATGGGAAGCCGCACGCATCCATCGATGACACTGGTGCTACACGGCCGCAGTTTGCCGGATGACCTGCTGCCGGGGTTGTTCCTCACCGCGCGGACACTCGGCCTGTTGTGGGACGGCGTGCAGACCACGGCCGGGCAACGGCGGCGCGTCGGGCAGTTGAAAACGATTCTCAGCATTGCCGCGGAGATCGTGTCGTTCCCGGATGTCGAAGGGCTGCTGGAGCGGATTGCGGTCGATGCCACGAAGCTGCTCGCCTGTGATCGGGCCAGTATCTTCCTGTGGGATCGCGAGCAACACGAAATCGTCGCGCGGCCGGCGCTCGGTGTCGAAGGCGGATCATTGCGACTGCCCGAAAAGACCGGCATCGTCGGTGAAGTTCTTTCGTCCGGGAAGTCGGTCCGTGTCGATGACGCGTATGCCGAGCCGCGGTTCAGCCAGAAGGTCGACAAAGCGAGCGGTTACAAGACCCGCAATCTGATGTGCGTGCCGATGATCGGCGGCGACCGCCAGACGCTCGGCGTGTTTGAGGTGATCAACAAACTCGAAGGTTCGTTCACAGCCGACGATGAAGAACTGCTGCTCGACCTCTCGGCTCAGGTGACGGCGGCGTTGCAGAACACCCGCGAACGGGAATCGCTGCTGCGGTCACACAAACAGTTGACCGAACAGGTGACGAAGGGCGTGGCCATCATCGGCGACAGCCCGGCGATCAGCGCTCTCCGCAGCACGGTGAAACGGCTCGCGGGAACTGATCTGCCGGTCCTCATTCTCGGCGAAAGCGGCACCGGCAAGGAAGTCGTTGCACAGGCGCTGCATTATCAGGGAACCCGCGCGGCCCATCCGTTCATCGCTGTGAACTGCGCGGCTCTTGCGGAAAGCCTGCTCGAAAGTGAACTCTTCGGTCATGAAAAAGGAGCGTTTACCGACGCCCGCGATATGCGCCGCGGCCAGTTCGAAACGGCGGAAGGAGGTACGATCTTTCTCGACGAAATCGGCGACATGAGCCTCGGCGGGCAAGCCAAACTGCTGCGGGTCCTCGAACAGAAAGTGATCACGCGCGTCGGTGGATCACAGGCGATTCCCATCAACGTGCGTGTGATTGCCGCGACCAATGCGAAACTCGCGGAAGCTGTGCGGGCTAAGAAATTCCGCGAGGATTTGTACTTTCGCCTCAACGTGGTGACGCTCGATCTGCCGCCGTTGCGCGATCGCCCTGATGATGTGATCCCGCTGGCGGAACATTTTCTCGGGACGTTCGCGGTGCAATCGCGTCGGCCGAAATTGAATCTTTCCGCGGATGCGAAGCGCCGGTTGCAAATGCACGGATGGCCGGGAAATGTGCGGGAACTTCGCAACTTGATGGAGCGCGTGGCGTTCCTCGCGCCGAACGACAAGATCGAAGTCGATGATCTCGCATTCATCCTCAGCCCGGAGCGGGAAACGTTCACGGAACCGACGGAAAATCAGGGGCTCAGCGAAGCGACCAACTTCTTCCAGCAGGAATACATCCGCCGGTCGATTCGCCGCATGCGCGGCAACATGAGCGAAGCCGCCAAACTCCTCGGCCTGCACCGCAGCAACCTCTACCGCAAAATGCGCCAACTCGGCATGAGCGAAGCTGGCAACGAAGAGGATGAAGACACCGTAGTGTGAGGTGTGAGAGAAGAGAGAAGAGTTTTTGCCACAAGAGGCACAGAAGACACAAAAAGGAAATCAGAAGGGATCGAACGAATTCCTCTTCGCTATTTCTGCCTTAACTTTTGTGTCCTTTGTGCCTCTTGTGGCAAAAACTCTTCGTTCTTTCCTGGCTATTGATCCAGCTCGTTTGTCATTGCTTTGAGGTTGTCCAGCAGGATCACCGACGCATCGCGCTCGAGGCGGTTGGTGCCGAGCCAGGTTTCGTAGCCACCGAGGTCGTGATGTTTGGGTGTCGGCAGGTAACCGAAGTAGCCGTGGTTGAGCGAGACCATCCACGCGGGTTGAGACTTCGCCGCTTGACGGAATTCGAGGCCGATCTCACAGAAAACTTCACACGGCATGGTGCCGATCCGCGCGTCACCAATCGCCAGCACTTGCACGGGGACGGTGGTTGTTTCCGGCAGATCGACGAGGGCCAAAGTCCGTTCGGCATAGATGCGCGAGAGGTCCGTTTTGCCGGGGACGTCGGGGCGCGTTTCGAGCGTCTTCTCTGCCCACGCGCGATCCTCCGCCGTCGGCTTTCGCCATTTCACTGCTGGTTCGCGATAGCGGGCATCCAGTTTCACATCGCGGCGATACGGCAATTGTGCGATTCGTTCCTTCACCTTCGCGGCGACATCCTCGGCAACGTACCGCATTTGTTCATATGGTTTCTTGCCGGGTCGCGGCGTGCGGAAGTTGATGTTGTTGATGTCGCCGCTGGTCCCGTTGGCGATCATCGCGACAAACGGCGGATCCTGATGTTCCGCGTCCATCAACCGGGCGAGATGATTCGCGAAGATACCAAAGTAATCTGCGGAAACGTGGCCGTCGCCAACTCCACCGACGTAGTGCAGAGAGTAGGTTGCGAAGACACCAATCGGCGCTCCGTTTGGTTCACGGGCGGCGATGATGGAAACCGTCGGGTCAGTCGGTCCCGCGGGGTCGATAAGATTCGCACTGCCGGCGGGCGGGTTCATTTTCACCTGATCGAACTTGCCGAACGGGTTCTCCGGCATCGTCCCCGGCTTCATGAACCACCGGCGATTGAAAACGTGTTCGGGGACATCAACCGTACCGATGGCGACTTCCGCCGGTCGCAGTGAGGAAACCGCGCGGCGGACACCATCGGCGATGCGCTTCGCCACGAACTGCTGATACGGATCGAGTGGCTGCTCGGGATTGTACCGCTTCTCACCGAGAGCCGTTCCCGCCGAGTGCGTGTGCGTGGCGGAGATCAGCACATGCGATTGGGGAATGCCGGTCGTCTGTTCGATCTGCTGCCGCGCGGCTTCACTCACCGCCCGATGAAAACCGAGCAGATCACACACCACGATCGCGAGTTTTGTCTTGCCGTCATCCAACACGAGACACCGCGCGTGCAGTTCATCATGTACATGCTTCGCGGGATACGGAGCGAATCCACCAACAATCGGCACGCCCAACTCCGGCGTGATATTGCTCGTCGCCGCCCCGGCCCGCAGCCCGGTTTCCTCCGCCGCGATGACCCAGCCACGGACGAACAACATCGCCACCAGACCACTGATCCACACCGCACACCGCATTCGTGCTGCTCCATTGGAAGACCACAAATCGTTCCAGTTCCGGATCGTATCCCCAAGGCATGCGAGTCGGAAGGAATAAGAGGATTGGCCGCGAAAAGGCGCAAGAGGACGCAAAAGGGAAAGGCGAAGAGAGAAGAATTTTTAGCCACAAAAAGCACAAAAGACACAAAGAGGATGGAAGAAGGAAAGAACGATGACGTCCGTTTTTCTTCCCTTCACCTTTTGTGTGTTTTGTGCTTTTTGTGGTCAAAACTCTTCTCTTCCTTTTGCGTCCCCTTGGGCCTTTTCGCGGTTAAAACACTTCCCCCGGTCATTGACCGGGGGCTACGACGGCGTGGTCACCAGGCGTTGCCGTTCGGCGGCCAATCCGGTGGCGAGGAAGTCGATGACGCGGTTCACAACGGCGTTGGTGTACTTCCAGCCGTAACCGCCGTGGGAGGTGACGAAATCTTCTTCGAAGGGAATGCCGGTGGACGTCAGTTTGCTGGCGAGCGTCACCACCCCATCGAGGCAATAATGATCGGCCGGGTCGCACAACAGCAATTGATGACGCGGCCAGTTAAGCGGGTGGAGATGCAGCGTTGCGGTTTGCTGCCGGGCCGCTTCATGATCCGGGAATAATTCGTCGAGCGTCGTGCCATGACCGTACCAGCTTTCGAAGTCGACTTTCGGTGCGATTGCCGCCACCACGGGGAACTCCCGCGCGGCTCGATACGACAACTGCAGCGCCCCCTGCCCGCCCATTTCGACACCCGTCACCGCGATCCATTTCCCGGCGTCGGGCCATTTCGTGGCCATCGTTTCTCGCAACGGGCTCCGCAGGAACGCAATCGGACTGAGCACCGCATCAAACGACGGAAAGACCGTCTCCGTCCACCAGCAACCGGGCCCGTGCGGACAGACGCACGCCAGCCGATGCCGTTCGAGTGCCGCGGTGTAAGCCGGGTTGTCCTTCAGCGTCACGTTGTCGTAGCCGTGCAGGAAGAGCACACAACCGACCGGCGTTTCGCGGGGCTCAAACAGATCGCAAGGCTGATTGGCCAGCGTGGTGGTGGACCACATGAAGGGAGATCACTTTTCATCGAAACAGAGAGGTTGTCACTTCGCTTTGACGACCTCAACCTGATACAGCCGCGGCCAGTTTTTCCCGGTGACGTAGAGCTGTTTCTCTTTCGCATCGTAGGCGATGCCGTTCAGCACATGCTCGCGACTGGGGCGTTTGTTGATCGGGTAGAGCGTCGACAGATCGATCCAGCCGAGGAGTTCGCCGGTCTTTGGTGAGATGCGGGCGATGCGGTCCGAATACCAGATGTTCGCGTAAATTTCGCCGTCGACGTATTCGAGTTCATTCAACTGATCGACCGGCCCGCGTGCCGAACGAACCTGCACGCGGCGAAGCACTTCAAACGTTTCCGCGGAAAGAAATCGCAAGTACGAAGTCCCGTCGCTGAGGATCAATTCCTTGCCATCGGTCGTCAGCCCCCAGCCTTCCCCCGAGTAACGGAAGGAGGTCTGCGGGGCAAATGTCTCGCGGTCGTAGACAATCGCCAGGCGATTCTTCCAGGTCAGTTGAATAATCTTGTTACCGACGAGCGCGATCCCTTCCCCAAAGTATTCCTGTCCCAGTGGAACGCTCCGTTCGACGCGCCCCGATTTGAGATCGACCTGCCGCAAGCTGGACGCTCCAAACGTTCCCGTTCCCTCGTAAAGGACGCCGTCGGCGATCACCAATCCCTGGGAGAACGCTTCCGGATCGTGCGGATAACTGGCAATCACGCGGACGGTCTCCACCGGAACGAGGGCCCCGCGCGGCAACGCCGCGGCGATTCCCACCGCCGCACCGATCACCAGCAGCGCGACAACAATCCATGACCGACGTGCCACTGACATTACGTATGTTCCCATCCCTTTTCGATTCTGTTCGGGATCATCACCCATGCTCTATCGGGATAATGTGACACGACGACGCCGGGGCGTCCAGAGCGATTGGGACGGCGAGATGTGAACGAAAAGACCCAGCCATCAGAATGGCTGGGCTTCCGTGGGCATTTCGCAAGCACCGTGACGATCGTTACATGATCGCTTTGATCTTCGCGAGGAAGTCGGCGTTCGTCGGGAATTTGCCGAGCGTCTTGATCAACTGCTCCATTGCTTCGACCGGAGGCAGTGAAATCAGGCTGCGACGCAACAGCGTTACCCCTTCCATCACGGCCGGGTCGAGAATTTTTTCTTCTCGACGTGTGCCCGACTTCGTGATGTCGATGGCGGGCCAGATGCGCCGATCGGCGAGGTCGCGGCTGAGCACCATTTCCATGTTGCCCGTCCCTTTGAACTCCTGGAAGATCGCGTCGTCCATGCGGCTGCCGGTGTCGATGAGGGCGGTGCCAACCACCGTCAGCGAGCCCCCTTCTTCAAACTGGCGGGCCATGCCGAACATCTTTTTCGGGATGTCCATCGCCCGGATATCGAGACCGCCGGTGCCTGTGCGGCCGGAGTTGCTCCACTTGTTGAACGCCCGCGCGGTGCGGGTGATGCTGTCGAGCAACAGGAACACATCGCGACCGGCTTCGGTCATCCGCTTGGCCCGTTCAAAAACCAACTGGCTCACGCGGATGTGGCTTTCGACTTCGCGATCGAGCGAAGAGGCGATGACTTCACCCCGCACCCGGCGCTTCATCTCGGTCACTTCTTCCGGTCGTTCGTCGATCAGCAGAACGATGAGGTACACCTCGGGATGATTCTTGCTGACGGCGTCCGCAATTTCCTGCAGCAGCATCGTCTTGCCGGTGCGGGGCGGGGCGACGAGCAACGCCCGTTGTCCCTTCCCGATCGGCGTGAGCAAATCCATCACCCGCATCGTGACCGGCTGCGTGCCGGTTTCCAGCTTGATCTGCTGATTCGGCGTGATGGGCGTCAGCTCGTCGAAACTACGCATCTGCTTGTAGTCTTCGACGGTCTTGCCTTCGATCGTGTCGACTTGCTTGAGCCGCGGACCTTGTCCCCGACCGCCGGCGACCATTTCACCGGTGATCAGCAAGCCTTCCCGCAGCGAGAATTTCTCGATGAGCGAGCTGGAAACGAACGGATCGGTCTCTTGCGAGAAGTAACCGGCCTTTTGATCGCGGAGGAAACCGTAGCCTTTGGGATGGAGTTCCAGAATCCCCTGGACGGGAGTCGCGGGGCCTTCCGGACCGCGGGGTTCGCGCGATTCGTTGGCGTACCCCTGTTGATTGTTATAGCCGCGTTGTGGCGGTCCGTTGCGGCGTTGACCGTGCTGCGGCGGTCCGCCCTGTTGACGGAAGCGGCCTTGCTGCTGCCCGCCGCGGGGCATTCCCCCTTGCGGATGTCGCGGGGCATAACCACCATGTTGACCGCCACCCTGTGGGCCACCCCCTTGCTGACCGCCACCTTGTGGGCCCCCGCCGACGGGCCCCCCTTCGTAACCGCCACGGCCGCGGCGACGACGGCGACGACGCGGACCGCCGGCATTGTCCCCTTCACCACCGGGTTCACCGGAAGCGGGAGCCGGACCGCCGGGGAATTCGTTGTTGCCCCCTTCCGAGCGTTCACCGGCATTGCTGGAAAGCACGTCGCCGCCGAATTCGTCCGGAGCGGAGGTCATGCTGCGCGAGACGCTGTAATCTGAGGAGGCTTCCGGCGCGGGGGGTTCCGGAAGGACATATCCGACGGGAACCGGTTCATCGGGAATGCTTTCATTCGCCACGCTTCGACCGCGCGGTGCTCCGCGTTGACTGGTCCGGCCACGTCCATTGCGCGGCCGCGGCGGGGCTTCGAAATCCATATCCTCGACTGAGGGCGGGCGCTCGTATTCGTCGCGTGCCGCGGCGGCTTCTTCGAAGACTTCTTCGATCACCGGGCGCGGTGCCCGGTCCGCCGTTTCCGGCGCGAGATCGCCGGGTCCATCCAGTACCGGAGCGACGTCTTCCGTCACTTTCGGACGACGGGGACGGGGGGTCCGCTTGGGAGTGCTCGATCCCTTTTCAGCCATGCGCGAGTTCCATGTTCAGCAAATTGAGGTGTGTTGGCAGTCGTGTCTGGAAAAGACACCCGTCGTCAGAGGGGGCGGCGAAGAGCCGGGTCGCCAAAGAGATTCGAGGCTCAGGGAAATTCAGGACGCCGACATTCTTCGTGAAGGGGACGCGCGAAGGCATCCCGTCGATAAGGCGTTGGCGCTTCGGCACCGGGACGGAAGCAGGGACCAGCACAGTGCTCGTCCAAGTCCCCAAACGTCGGCGATCACTCGAAAAGGCCAAGACCACAGTTCCGTCAGAAAAGACCAACGTTCGTCGGGCAACGTGCAAACATCGTGGCTCCAGACAAGACCGCTTCGCAGGCACCAGGCCGCAAGACCGTTCCCTAACAGGAATCGGCCATTCTGCTGGACATGAGCACTCGGCTCCCCGGCAGGCATCTTGTCTGCGTGGGGGGTGCGAATTCGATCTCGTTCAGAACACGTTGTCGAAACTGCCCGCTCTCGATGACCCCTCCATCCTCGGGGGTGACACCCCTGCCGATGGACGACTTTACAAAAGTCAAAACCAACGACAGATGCGATGCCAGCGCGCTTCACGTCGCAAAACGGACGCCACAAAGTCGGACGTCGGATCCGGTTTCGCCGCGAGGCACATGCCAGAACATAACTCCGTATCGGGCCAAAAGTTCTGGCCAAAACAGGGCATGTCGCCGGAAGGCAAAACCAACTCTTCCGCTCAATCGATTCCGCTTGTCAGCCGAACCAGCCGTTCCCTTCGAGCGAAGGATTTCCATCATTCACTGGAAAAGGAACTGACCCGGAACCACTCTCATCAGATCGCCACGCCAACGGGTCTTCCTGAAGAAGACCGCACGGGATTCGAAGCGAAAAAGAGTGCCACCGGGATTTCACCGCAAAGGCAGACCACGGAAAAGCATTCCGCGGAAGAGTCTGTACGTATCATATCGAGTCCCACCGGCCTGTCAATTGAAGTCTTTTCCATCTTCACGGACTTTTCCCGATTCCCACTCCGCGCTGGCTTCCCCCCTCCCGGCAACGCTACCGTGGGAATGCGACTGCGGGCAAGATGCTCACAGTGCAAGGGTAAGACGATTGGCTATGAGAAATTGAAAAATGGAAATTGCAAATTGCAATTTGGAAGAGGCTGTCGTGACACCTGAGTGGCCCTCATCCTCCGATCAATTCGCCATTTTCAGTTCCTAATTTTCAATTGCCAGTCTTTCGAGTTCGCACAGCGCCGTCCTATTAACCTGTTCGTCGGGCCGTTTGCATGTTCATCACGACTCGTTCGTTTTTGATCGGGACCATTGCCCTGCTGATGCTGGCGAGCGTGATTCCCGTCCGCGCGGCAGAAGAAGTCACGGATCGACCCTCCGCAGAATTTTTTCTGCAGGACGGCCGCGTGATTATGGCTCCGGGTGAAGTGCTCGAAAAGGCCAGTGTGCTGATTCGCCGCGGACGAATCGTCGCCGTCGGTGCCGACCTTATGCCCCCGGCGAGTGCCGAGATTGTGCCTTGCGCCGGACTAACAATCATTCCCGGTTTTCTCGACGCCGGCAATACGGCCCTGCTCGACCCCGAGGTGAAACTGCCCAGCGTTGAGGCGCGGCCGGTGGATATCGCGCGACAGCCGCTCGTGAGTGTGCCCGCAGATGACCATCGCGCCCTGACGCCGCAGTTCCCGTCCGCCACGGCATTCCGGACGAGCGGCAATGAACTCGAACAATATCGCCAGGCCGGTTTCGGTGCCGTCCACCTGACACCCACGGGCCGGATTGCCAGCGGGCAAACGAGCGTGGTTTTGTTGTCCGGACGACCGGTGCGCGAGTCGCAGCTTCCGTTTACTCCGCTGTCGGTCTTTCGATTGTATGAACGCCGCAGCAACGAGTACCCGTCCACATTGATGGGAGTGCATGCCCATCTGCGGCAACACTTCTTCGATACCGCCCGCTGGCTGCAACAGAAACAACTTCACCACGATGGCGTACCGGGGATTGACCGTCCTGAAAACGATCCGGTATGGGAAGCATTCGCCAAGGTCCAGCAGGGCGAACAGACCACCTTGTTTGAAGTCGATTCTCCCGATGATTTCGAACGGGCGCTGCGGTTTGCCGAGGAGCAGAAACTGAAACTCGCGTTCTGGGGGGGAGCACCGCCGCGCCGTTCATTAGACGTGCTGAAGCAACGGGCGATCCCCACCATTGTGCAAATCGATTTTGGTGAGGTCCCCAAGACGGAGGCCCCGAAAGCGGACCCGAACAAAGCGGACGATGAATACGCCGAAGTAGCGGAACCGCAGGTGGTGCGCGATCAGAAAAAACAGCGCTGGCAGGAGCGCGTCCGTGTCCTCGGCGACTATGAAAAGGCGGGAGTGCCCTTTGCGATCTCGACCGCGGGGCTGAAGAATCCGTACGACCTTTTCAAAGCGCTAAGGGAAGCCATCAAAGAAGGATTGTCGCGTGACGGAGCCCTCGCCGCGCTGACGACACGACCCGCGGGGATGCTCGGCGTTGACCGTGACCTCGGACGCATCGCACCGGGATTGATCGCCAACGTCGTGGTGATGACCGGGCCGCTCGATCATGACCAAACCAAAGTGCGGTTCAACTTTATTGAAGGCCGCAAGTTTGAATTCCACCGTGACAGCAAACCGGTCCCTGCGGAAAGTACCCCGGCTGCCGCTCCGCTGAGCGTGGCGGGGACGTGGCAATTGCAAATCGAAGCGGGCGACATGCCGTCGCAAGCCACGCTGGAACTCACTCAAAATGGCGGGCGAATCTCGGGCCGGATGGCGAGTCCCCAGGGCGACGGCCTCGTCACCAGCGGCGAAGCCACGAAGGACACCGCCAAGTGGGAGGTCTCCATCGGCACCGGCGATCGTGCGCTGGTGTTGAAGTTCGATGCCAAACGCGAAGGAGACGGGCTGTCGGGGAACGTGAAATCGGCCTTCGGTGCGCCGGCGAAATGGACTGCCAAGAGCGCGAGTCCTGCGATCCCGCAAAGCGCAAACGCGGCGGCCGTTCAACTCGGTGGGATTGATCCCAGCGACGAACCCAAACCGGTTTCTGCGCTGCAACCGACGACGCCCGTGATCGCGACCGTCGAGTTTCCCGAAGATCGCAGTGCCCGCAAGCTGAAGACCGGCGGTAACGTCCTCATCAAGAACGCCACGGTCATTACTGTCACCGGGCCGATTTTGGAGAAGCATTCGATTCTCGTTCGCGGCGGCAAAATCGCGGCCATTGGTCCCGATCTGCTGCCCGATCCCAACGTGACTGTGATCGACGCCACCGGGCGATTTGTCATGCCGGGCATTATCGATACACATAGCCACATCATGATGTCCAACGGCCTCGGCGGCGTGAACGAAGCCACGCATTCCATCGTTTGCGAGGTTCGCGTCAACGACATCATCAACACCGCCGATCCGCAGGAATACCGGGCCCTGGCCGGGGGGGTGACCACCATACGGTTGTTGCACGGGTCTGCGAACGTCATCGGCGGACAGGACGCCGTGGTGCAACTCAAGATCGGTGAATCGGCCGCGGATCATCTCTGGCCCGGCGGTTCTTCGGGTGTGAAATTCGCGCTCGGTGAAAACGTTAAATTCCGCTCCGGCCGGTTCCCCAACACCCGGCTCGGTGTCGAAGCAACGTTGCAGCGGGCCTTTGTGGAAGCGCTGGAATACCGCAAAGATTGGCAAGCCTACGACCGCGCCGTGAAGCAGGCTGAAGACGAGGCCAGGAAAAAGTTGCTGCCCCCGCGGCACGACCTCCGCCTGGAAGCGCTCGCGCAGATTCTGAGCCAGGAAAAGTTCATCCACAGCCATTGTTACCGGTCGGATGAAATCCTGATGTTGCTGCGGGTCGCAGAGCATCACGGCATCCGCGTGCGGTCCTTGCAGCATGTGCTCGAAGGGTACAAAGTCGCCCCGGAGATCGTTGCTCACGGTGCCAGTTGCAGCACCTTCGCCGACTGGTGGGCGTACAAAGTCGAAGCGTTTGACGCGACGCCGTACAACGCGGCGGTGTTGCAGGAAGCTGGCGCGAACATCGTGCTGAAAAGCGATGACGCCGAACTCATGCGGCACATGTATCACGAAGCGCAAAAGCCCGTTCGTTACGGCAATTTCCCTGCGGACCTGGCGTTGCAGATGGTGACGTTGAATGCCGCAAAAGAACTGGGGTTGGCGGATTCGCTGGGATCGATTGAAGTCGGCAAGCAGGCCGATCTAGCCGTCTTCAACGGGCATCCACTCAACACGTTCGCGCGATGTGAGATGACACTCATCGCCGGAGAACCGTACTTCGTTCGCGCAGACCAACCGTCCGCCATGACCGCGGAAGCCACCCAGCGCTCGGCAACACCGGCCCCCTTGACGTTGCCTCCCGCTGACCAACGCAAACCACTCATTGACTGGTCTGCCGCGAATGGACCGCGGTTCGCACTCGTGGGCGCGGCGATTCATCCGGTCGATCGGGCCAGCATCGCCCGCGGAACGGTCGTGGTGGAAAATGGCAAGATTGCGGCGGTCGCCGAGGGGGATGACATTCCCGAAGGTTGCCCGGTCATTCGCATCGAAGGCTTGCAGATTTATCCGGGACTCATCGATGCCGGGACGACCGTGGGACTGACAGAAATCGGCAAAGTTGTCGAGACGCACGACTTCGCCGAAGCCGGGGCCTTCCAACCCGATCTGCGCGCCGGTGTGGCGATCAATCCCGACTCGGAACTCATTCCCGTTGCCCGAGCCGGGGGAATCACGACGGCGCTCATTCTCCCTCTCGGCGGCGTAATCTGCGGGCAGAATTCCCTCATGCAGACCGCCGGGTGGACCGCCCCGGAAATGGTGCTGGTCGACTCCGCGGGGATGCACCTCAACTGGCCGGGAGCCCGCGATCAGCGCGAAACGTTCGAACAACTGAAACAGTGGATCGCCGCCGCCAAACGATATGACGCCGTCCGGGCCGGTGCGAAGGACGGAGCCGTCAGCGATGTCCCCATCGATCCACGGTATGAAGCCCTGCGGCCGTATGTTCGGGGCGAAAAGCCGTTCCACATCGAAGCCGATTCGGAGCAGCACCTGACCGAGGCGTTGCAGTTCGCGGAGAAGGAAAAACTCAAGATCGTGCTCTGCAACGCCGGGGATGCCTGGAAGATGACCGCCGCGCTGAAGAAAGCGCAGGTGCCGGTGATCATCGGCCCGGTGATGCGGAAACCGCTGCACGATCACGATCCCTTCGACGCGCCGTATGCGAGTGCCGGACGGTTGCACGATGCGGGAGTGAAGTTTGCGATCCGGTCCAACAATGCGGCGAACAGTCGGAACGCCCCCTTCGAAGCCGGGATGGCGGTCGCTTACGGTCTTCCCGAAGACGCGGGCTTGCGGTCGGTCACACTGGCGGCCGCGGAGATTCTGGGAGTCGCCGATCAATGCGGTTCGATCACCGTTGGGAAGCGGGCCGACCTGGTAATCCTCGACGGGTCGCCGCTGCAAATCACGTCGCAAGTGAAAGGCGTGGTGGTCGGCGGCCGTCCGCATGCCCCCGAGAGCCGGCAGACGAAGCTCTACGAGAAGTACCGGGGACGTTTGAAAGAAGTCCGGGCCGCGAAGTAGAGGCGTCCGGCGAAGCGATCAGCGCGGGGCGCGAAACCGCAAAGCGGGGGATGGGCGCGGTGAGTCGGCTCGTGGTCGTCCTTCTGACCATGAGCCACCGGCCATTCACCATCCGCCAACGAAAAAACCCTTCGCAAGTCGACGAATCCCCGGGGTGGTTGGTGGACCACATCCGGGAGCGCGTCGACTGCGAAGGGCTCGTCCCCCCCAGACACCGAAAGCGTGAAGGACAAGCACGCTCGCGGTGCACGAGAATTTCACAGCATTCGCTGGAACGCTTGCGGATCAGTAATTCGGGAGTTGTCCCGCACCGTCCTGCAACGTTTCCCGCTCGACTTTATACCGTTCGAGCGCACGAATCTGGTTGGATAGCTTGGTTTCCGGACCCGACGGGAAGTATTGCACGTCGTCTTCCAGGTAATACGCCGATGGCAGCGTTTGCCCGCCCACCGTCGTTTGCAGGCAGCCCACCGAGCCGAGACTGCCCAACAGGCACAGCCCTAACAGCCAGCGGGAACCTTTCGCACACGTCCGTGCGTCCATAGCCACGTCCTTACCGGGATGGTCCTTCACAACGGGCGGCAAACAAGCCGCACTTCCGTCGCCCCCCTATCATCGGCCTCGTCCGGACGGTTTCTTCGACATAATCCGCAGAGTCGATACAGTTTGCAGCAACTGTGCGGGTTCTCCGGTGGGGATGAATCTCCAGATGTCGTCGTAAAAAATGCCGTAACCGATTGTCGCTTGGGGATTTGCGCGACGGATGCCCCCGCAATGTTCGGGATTTCCTGTCACGAGATGATTTCGGTGCGGACAGAAGAGGAAAGAGACCCGGGGATCGGAATCCCTGGGCTTCCGCGCGCGTTCCGTAACGATTGGGGATTCCTTTCCGTTCTGATACCATGCGGTGTTCCCGCGTGATGAAACGCCCCGATTGGGCGTTGGACCGTGAGCGGACGGCCCTGCTCCGACCACGCGGCGGATTTCGCAAGGATTTGCCGAACATGGCCCTGGACATTTACTCCCCGTGCCCCTGTGGCAGCGGGAAAAAGCTGAAATTCTGCTGTCAGAATCTCGCCGAAGACATGGAACGCGTCTCCCGGCAGATGGAAGGCAATCAACCCCGGCAAGCGCTGCAACTGCTGGAAGTGCTCGACCGCCGCCATCCGCACAACCCGTGGGTGGTCACCACCCGCGCGCTCGTGCAGATCGAAGTCGGCGACGTCACCGCCGCGCGGGATTTGCTGCGCTCGTTTCTCGAACAGCATTCCGACCACGAATTTGCGATCGTGCTGTACGCCACCGCGGTGTTCCAGGCGGATGGCCTGGATGCCGCCAAGCGGGCGATTCACCGGTCATTTCAACGCAGCGTGAAGCGGTTCCCGTCGATGGTCGCCGGTCTGGCGGGCGCGATGGCCGCGGTCTTCCAATCGCGCGGCCGGATGCTTGCTGCCCGCGAACACCTCGCGCTGGCCATGCGGTTCTCCCCGGACCGTGAGCGGCAGGAGATTTTCGTCCGGTTGCTCGAGTTCGATAACGATGTGCAGGTGCCGTACCTCTTAAGAAGTGTGCATGCCCTGCCGTCGATTACGATCAACGACGAAATCAATCAGGAAGCGAAGAAGGCGCAGCGGTATGCGTCCGTCGGTTGCTGGAGCGTGGCGGGCGACCTGTTCGAGAAATTGGCCAATGCCCACGCCGACCAACCCACGTTGTGGCACAGTGTCGGCTTGTGTCGCGCGTGGGATGGCGAAGAACCAGCCGCCGCGCTCGCTTTACACAAGGCGGCCAGTCTCTACGCCGACGATGCGGCCACCGCCGTCGATTGTGAAACCATCGCCCAATTGCTGGATTGGAACACGGCCCCCGAACGCCGCCCGCGGATGATTCTGTCGGGCACGGTGCCGTCCGTCGGCCGCCTGCTCACCGCCCTGGACACCGGCGACCGGTTGTTCCGTCTGGAATTGCCCCCGGTCGGACCGGAAGGCGAACCGCTGCCGGCGGCGATCTACCAAGTGCTCGATCGCCCCAAATCCGAGATGCCCGCACCGAACGCGCTCACCGTCAACACCGTCCCGACGGTCATCAGCCAGATCACGATTTTTGATACCGATCCCGAGACGAAAGAAGCTCCGGAAGTCGATGTCACCGGTCTCAAGGGAAGCGACTTCGACACGGCGATGGAACTCGCCCGCGCCGCCGCCGGAGAATTCGCCGTCTGGAAGGAAGCCCCGGAAGAACAAGCCGAATGGGTTCCGGAAGAAACGCTGCCGTTGACGTGGCAATGGGCCTTCCCGCCGAAGACGCCGGTGGCATTGCGTCGTCGTCTGGAACTCGAACGCTGGAAAACCATCCTGGAAACCGTCTGGCCGACGTTGCCGCAACGAGCGCTGCACGGTCGGACCCCCACGGAAGCGGCCGGTGATCCCGCATCGCGCGTCGCCGTGTTGGCAAGCGTGTACGTGCTCGATGCCCACTGTCTGCGGGCCGGACACGAACTCGATCTCGAAGCCGTTCTCGCGCGGCTCGGGGTCGAACCGTTGCCGCCGTATGAGATCGCTGCCGATACGTCGCTCAATTCATTGTCGCCGTTGCAATGGTTGCGGTTACCACTGGACAAGCTCTCCGATCCGCAGATGTTGTCGACGGTCAATCGCGCGCTGCTGGTCCATCACGACCGGTTCCTGGCGAAGGCCTTGCAGGCGGCGCTCACCCGTGAGGGCTGCCGCGGCGAACTCGACATGGTCCGCATCTATCAGACGCTCGCCGATCTGTCGCGCCAGCACGGCCGTCGGGAAGAGTCGTATCATTGGCTCGATGAAGGTCGGAAACATGCGGCCAGTCAGCCCAACAACTTCGAGAAAGTCTGGTCGTGGGACCTGCGTGAGTTGTTGACCCGTCTGGAAGACCCGACCGATTCGGCGCTGCCGGGATTGATCCAGAAGTTCGTAAACTTCTACAGCCCGAAGCTGCCGCAGATGCGTCCGTACCTCGAACAGATGTTCGCGGTGGCCGGGGTGCCGTCGCCGTGGTCGGCGAGCGGACTCATCACCGCCGATGGCGGCATGACCGGCGGCGGGCTGTGGACTCCCGAAGCGGAAACCGCGGGGGCGGGTGCCGCGGGCAGCAAGCTGTGGTTGCCCGGACAGTAATCGCGTCCGAGCCCCCATTGCCAATGCGAATCGGTCCCGGTTGTCTCCTGATCGCCGGGACCGTTGCTTCCATTCGTTCCGGCAATCCACCAGGACGGGTCGTCCTCCGGCAAACTGAACCCAGACGCTGCGTCTGCGTAAGGTTGGAGAAAATTGATCGGTGGAGTCGCATCCCGCTTGTCAACGAAGGTCCGGAATGCGATATTCAACTTCTCTTCATCGTCGGGCCGTGTCCGAAAGGGAATTTCTCCACTCGGACTCTTCGTTCTTCCGAGCAAGATGCCATCCCATCTGGAGCTTCCCATGCGACTCGTTCATCACATCCGTCCCTGGCATCAACTGGCGGCATTCTCGTTATTCGGTGCCTCGCTGATCTCGGGTTGCGGTGGGGGAGCGGACACAACGGCTCCGGTGGCCAATAATGCGGCTGTTCCCGGGGCTCCGGCAGCGCAACCGGGAATGCACGCCCAACACGGTGCGGCGATGCCCCCCGGCATGGCAGCCGTCCCTGGAACGGGGACAACCCCTGCCGCCGGTCACGGTAACCCGTCGATGAATCCGACAATGGCCATGGCGAATGCACATGGTGGTAACCCTGCCGCGGCCCATGGATCGGCAACGCCACCTGGAATGAATGCCGCAGCAATGGCGGCCGCTGCCAATGCTCCCGCCGCGGCTCACGGCTCGGCGACTCCCCCGGGAGTCCTCCCCGCCAACGTTCCGGGCAGCACGCCCGCCGCGGCGCATGGTGCGGCCACCCCACCGGGTGCAAATCCAGCGATCGCTGCCGGCAACACCCCCGCCGCGGCTCACGGTGCGGCGACTCCACCAGGCGGTGTGAACCCTGCGGCCGTTGCGGGTGCCGCGGCCACTCCTGCCGCGGCCCACGGTGCGGCCACTCCCCCCGGTGCGGTCGATCCTGCATTGGCTTTAGCAGCCGGCAACGCGCCGGGCAACCTCGCCGCAAACCCCGGTGGCGCAGCCGCAGCCAATCCCGGTGCCATCAATCCGGGTGCTCCGGACGGGCAAGGTGGTCAGGGAGGCGGGAACGCCATCAGTGGTGAACCCGGTTCCATTGAATACGTCATCTCGAAACTCGTGGCGATGGCCAAGGCCGGCGACTACACCGGAATCGATTCCATCGTCAGCGATAAGGCGAAAGGACTCGCGGCGGAATTCCGCTCGCAAGACCTGAAACCCACGCAAATCGAATGCTACAAGACCACCTTCGACGGGATGCAGGGGACGAACCGCCGGGCCGCGGGCGGGAATGGCGTGCAGTTCACGTTCAAGAAGGGGGAAACGACCATTCAGATTACCCTCGTCAAAGAAACCGGCGGCATATTCAAGATCAAAGAGTTGCAGATTCGCGACGGTAAAGTTCGGTAACAAACCAACTGACCGATGGAATCTTTACACCCCGGAGGCGACGATCCTGCCGGGGTGTTTTCGTGAAGCGACTTCAAGCGAATGGATTGCGATTTTGGCTCTGCCGGACTGGCGACCGCGGAATGTGATGTCGCTCGACCGGAATGCGGTGGCGGTCTGGCGGATCCCGCTGGAAATCGACCGTCCGCTCGATGACGTTGAATGGTCGTTGCTCGCGCCCGATGAGCGGGCGCGGGCGGAACGGTTCAAATTCGAGGAACCGCGGATTCGGCTCGTTCGCTGCCGTCACGCCCTACGCACGTTGCTGGGACACTGGCTCGTATGCGATCCCGCGGCACTGCAATTCCAATATGGCGAACATGGCAAGCCGGAACTCAAGGACGATCCCCACGCCCCCGCGTTCAATGTTTCCCACTCGCACGACTGGGGCCTGATCGTCATCAGTGCGACCGGCGAACTGGGCATTGATGTGGAACGGATGGACCCGCGGACTACCTGGGAGGGGTTGGCCCGCCGATTTTATTCACCGCGCGAGGTCGCCACACTGGATTCACTTCCCGCGGACAAACAACTCGCCGGCTTCTATCGCATCTGGACGGGAAAAGAAGCGTTCATCAAAGCGCTCGGACGCGGGCTGTCATTCCCGCTGGCCAGTTTTAGTGTGCAAGGTGACCCGGCACTTCCGCCACAGTTGTTGGCCGTCGACAACGATCCTGATGCACCACACCACTGGCAGATGGACTCCGTTTCTCCCGCAGAGAACTACGCGGCAAGCGTGATGTGGAATGGAAGTTCTACACACGTGGAATGCTTCGACTTTTGCTGAGACAGCAACTTACCGCACTGTGGGATCCACCGCCCATTCGCCGCCGATCATGGTGCCGATCACGCGATTGCCGGGGGCGAACAAATCGAAGTTGGGATCGCGGAACGCCGGGTCGCGCAATTCGATCACCGCCAAATCGGCCCGCTTGCCCGGCGTGAGGCTGCCGCACTCCGACCGCAATCCCAAGGCAGTCGCACCGGCCCAAGTTCCCAACTTCAACAACGTGTGATGCGGCACACCAGGGAAACGTTCGGCCAGAAACTGCAGCTCATTCCACAGGCTGAGATCGGGATTGGACGCGCGGCTATCGGTTCCAATCGCGACGGTCCCTCCGAGCGAGAGGAGCGTCAACCACGGATGGGGCGGGTGACCGAATGCCGCATGCGTCCGCGGACAATACACCGTCGTCAAATGCGGAAACTGTGCGAGCCGCATGAGTTCTTTGTCGCGCAGGTCATTGCCATGCACGATCAATCCGCGCGGCAAATCGCCTAGCGATTCCAGGAGGTCGAGATACGGCCGATTGCCAAACAAACCCGGTTGCCAGACCCCCATCCGTTCGAGAAATTCGCGGAACTCACCGCCGCCGGTTTCGAGCAATTCCCGTTCGGCCGCCGTCTCTGCGAGATGGATCGCCAACGTCCGCCCCCGATGCGGTGCCGTCTGCGAAATCGCATGGTCCAATACCTGGGGATGAACACTGTACGGCGCATGCGGGCTTAGCATCCGGCGTTCGATCGGTCCGTCGGCTTCTTCGCTCAGATGGGCGTCGGCCAGCGCACAGAGCGGCTCAATCCGCTCCGGGGACAAACCCAGCAATTCCTGAAACAGCACCACCCGCGGACCCACCGAGACCGGGCCCTCACCGAGATGATAATCCCGCGGCGACCAGCCTGTTGTCGCGATCTCACCAATCAGCGTCGTCCCACTCGCCACGGCCTCTTTCAACCCGGCTTGAATCGCCTCACGCACGATACCGGGATGTTCCCGCCGATATTGAATGACCCGCTGCAACCACTCCGTAAACGGCAACCCCGGCGACAACGGCACAGGCAACGCACTGAATTCGAGATGCGTGTGCGCATTCACAAATCCGGGGACAATCGCGACTTCGCCGAGATCGATCGTGTCTCCACCCCGCCCTTCGCCGACCGCAACAATTCGGCCGCCCTGAAGAGACAAGCTGCCGCCTTCAATCGGACGGCCATCGACCGGGATGATCCATTTCGCGCGAACTGTCCATGATTCCATGACGACCACCTCTATGCATCCTCCAAAGAATGCGAACACCACCGACGAGCCACGCCCACGTGACACAACAGGACGATTCGGTAACTTGATCACTATCGCAGGAAAAAGAGTCCTTCGCGACATGCAATCCGGATTGAACTGCGGAAGGAGAGCCGCTGTGCTTGGAGTCAGGAAAATGAAGCTTCAGTTCAGTCAAACTTGAACAAATTTGCCTGGTAGTATCCGTTTCACGGCGTTTGCGGGAGCGCTCAAGTCCGAACTGGAAAGATGTAAGGGATTCAGCGGTCCCAACGCTTGATCACAATAATCCCGATGATTTCGTCCAAACGAATTGTCTGGGAATGTGCATTCTGCAGCTTTTTTTACGATGACTGAACAGAGCCGTTCCACGGACTGTGGACACGCATGCCCAAACAACTATGTGATCTAAGGAGGTAGCCGTGTTTCGGCGAAAAAGTCTTGTGGCGATCGCGATGCTCGCGTTAGCTGGCGCCCCGATGAGTCTAGACGCGGGTCTGTTCTCGAAAAGCACCTGCGCCGAGTCAAACGAAGAATCTGCTTGCAAGCCGGAAAAGAAAAGCTGTTTGTCCTGTCTGGTTCCTCCGGCCGCGCCGCGTGCGAGGACTGCGGTGGGTGTTCCGGCGGTTATTTCCAACCAGCGGGGAGAACGCGCGGCGAAGAAGGATGAAGTCCCTCCGGTTCCGGTCGCGTCTAGTAACACTGAGAAGCGCGTCGAGGAGTTGGACCGCGATGTTCAGATCATCAAGGAACAGCTCCGTGTATTGACGACGCTGCTCCAGGAAAGGAACTAGTTCCCAAAGAAGGATGTTGCCACGCATGTAATTGTGGGGTTAGGCCTGAGCGTGGATCGGGAATGTCCTTCTTCTAGCGATATGGCATTAACGCCTCACAGGGATTCTGTTTGAAAGGAATCAATTCATGCGTCTATTGCTGCCAATATTTGGCGCTGTTGCATTGTGCTCGTCAGTCGGTAGCGCACAGCAATGCGCCGTCCCACAACCTTACTGCACTCCATCCACTTGCGTTCCCACGCCGAATGTGGGAACGCCCCCACCGAGTGTGGGGGCTCCGCCGAAAACGAATGAGCGATTTGTCCGTGGTCCAGCGCCCGGTTCGGCTGCCGGCGAGTCGAACTCGTTGGGAATTCGCGGGCCCACTCTACACATTCCCGAAGTTCGGATCACTCTCCCGAATCTGGAACTCCCCTCGCTATTCCACGTTCGACATGATGCGATGAAGATATTCGGGACGACCTTGAGCCCTTTGATCGATGAACCGGCGTTGGAACTGAGTAACGTGGGTGAAGCGCCACCGGATGTGGGAGCTAGCCCCAAAGTTGGAGCTCCCGCGTGCAACAAACCGTGTGCTCCTTACTGTCCACCCGCTTGCGCTGCGCCACACGCGAGTCTCGATGCCCAATTGCGCGAACTGAATGAGAAGCTCGCCCGTTTGGAAGCACTGGAAGCGCAGCTCACTCAGTTGAAAGAAGAGCAACGGACAATGATGAACGCGGCGTTGACCGTGGCACCCGTGGAAAATGCCTCGAAACCGCCCATCACGTCGGGGTCGGTGGTAAAGTCCTCGCGACCAGTGCCGCGTCCGCAGGCCCCAAAGTATCAGACGGCCTCCTATGAAGAACCCGCAGAACCCACGGTCGTTTTGAAGCGGGCACCGTCCCTACCCGCCAAGGCGGCGTCGCATCCTGTTCAGGGACGTGGCCGTATGGGGCTGTCGGCTGCTCCGGTTTCGACAGCCAGCAGCGACAATTTCGGCGACTGGAGTGCCAAGAAGTAAGTGATTTTACAGCGCCTCAGTGCGAAAGGAGTTGCAGAGCCAAAGGGCTTTGCAACTCCTTTTTGCACATGAGAAACCGCACGAAACCGTCATTCAATCCAACTCTATGATTTCATTTTATGGCGACGGCCATTCCTTCTCGACCTCTGCTTTTGTCTTGAGAAAAGGTCGATTTGCCTCGGTGGCTCGTGGGACTTCACGCGTTTCCGCTCGCAATGAACCGGGACGCAAGTCAAATAGATTTGCATCGGTGACTTGACCTGCCGCGGAGAGCTTTGCTTGGTAGATCGCGAGATTGCGCCAGATTTTCTGGGACTTTTCATCGCCCAGCAATTCGGACTTCGTCGCAGTCAAGTTAGCCTTGTTTTGCGTCACAACAGTCCCATTCAAGCCGTATGTTGCCCAAGCGGCCGTATAACCGATGTTCATCGTGTTAAAGGCCACGACCTGGTAGCCGTTCAGACCGTACGTTGGCCCCCAGGAATTACGAATAATCCAGCCATCGTTTGTCCAGCCGACGAGAATGACTGCATGGTCGACACCGCGCCGTTCGTCATTAGACTCACCGGCATAGGGATCCATTGAAGCCACGGCCATAAACGCTTCTTCCACGTCCATGCACACGGCTAACGGGCCATGTTCGCGGAGCGCGGTCTTCATTTCCTCGTTCGTAGGAATGAGCGATGTGCTATTGACCAGACCCCATGCTCCAATACGATGGGGATTAGGGGACACAGGTGTTGTCCCCTCGTCGGGAATACCATCCGCAGCTTTTAAGACTTGGTCCCAGGCTTCGGTGTAATGCCCTCTATTCTGACAAGTCCGGCCCATCGCGCTGACCACGAATTGCTCTGAAAAATCCGGCTTCGTCGCAGCGAATGTGTTGGCCGCCGACTGGATCATGAGACTGCACTCTGCCACTCCCACAGCGGAGAAGGCCCAGCAGGTTTGGCAGTCATCCTGGTTGCGAACGACGGACGGAACGACTCCCGTGTCACGCCAATCGAACGTGGCTGGGTTGACGACGGGCGGCGCGACGATGCCAGCGCCAACTTTCGGGATGATTCGCGGTGAGGTACCAACTTGAATCTTGCTTTGCTCCGTCCGCAGCAGGTCCGGCGGGACCACGACCCCAGCGAAAGACTTGCGGATCACTTCTTTGAAAGCGGCTTTTCGAAGTTGCTTTTGAGCTTCCGCGTTGTCGGCCACCCCTGCTCCCACCAATGGACGATTTGCATCGAGTTGGCGGGTCATGATGACTTTCATCTGATCCTGCACCGCTTGCAGCTTTGGATTTATTACCATTTTACCGATCAGCTCGTTTTGAGCTTCTTGCGAAATATTGAGATTTTTGACCCGGTCTCTATAATTCTGCTTGATTAAATCCAGAGCGACGTTCGGTGTCGCACCCACTTGCTGAAGAGCAGCCGGATCAATTTTTTTTGCGGCCGGTGCCTGGGCATCGCCAATGCCAGCTATGCTAAAGGCGACTACGAACGCGGCTGCAACCAGCGGTGTGTGTCGCAACAAATGAATTGCACCTGTCATCATTATTACTCAATTCCTGATCAAGAATGAAGGGCATGTGGCCTGAACACAAGTTCGGGCCATTCAACGAGAAACCGTAGTCACAATGAGTGCCCGGCGTGGCTCGGCGATCATCAGTTTCTTTGTCTTGGGATCACCTTGTACCTGTCCCCAGACAAAAACGAGTGAACCTCCTTTCCCGACGGTGGCCCGCCAAATGGCGTTTTCCGTCCCTCCGGTTCCGATCTGCGTTTGCTTAGCCTGATCACGCTCACGAATGACACTCACGAAGTTCTCCGAGGATGGTTCCAAGCACAACCATCGATACGGGACTCCGGCACCGACTTCCAGCGAAATTTCGATCACATCACCCGGAGCGGCCGCAATGGTCTTGGAGATCAGAATGGGGTCGCTCTTGAGAGGGTCCTTTGTCAGCCGCGCCTCTTCCATCGAGAGCGAGACTCGGTTGTTTTTTTGCGGAGAGTCCTCCGCAAACCCGATCGCCACAGCGCTGATGGCACAAAGTGCAATTGCCAAGATCATATGCTTCCAAGAATTTGGGAACATCGTTATCGCTCCTCCGTTTTGAGTTTTCGATTCCGCTTAGTTGATCAAGGCAAAGACGAAGCCAGATTGGTCCTTCCGGCGTATGTCGGTGGCGACGATCAACTGACAGCAATTCCCATCATGCTGCGCTACTCCGCGCGCCGCTACGGCAATCTGCAAAAAACGTTCCGCCGTGAGTAGAAAGTCCCACGCAATCCCCACCCCGGTATCTCATGCTAATCTACTTCCAAGTATTTCACATGGATCCGTGCGAAGTGCGTCGTCCACCTCAAAACGCACTCGTTTTCTCTGTGAAAGCATCATGAAAGTTTTGGTTCTATAGAGTAGAGAAACATTGACATCCATTCATCCCGCCGTGGCCTGAGAGTTGAGTCCCCCCTGCCTCTCTCGCAAAAGACCCTGCCGCAAAATCGCAAATTGTTTGCCAATAGTAGGTTACTGAACCGCATCGGTATTGCGGAACGCAAGAGATTCCGTCCAGACACTGTCTATGTTCAAGTCGTTGCGCCGCTGGACCGATCTTTGTCTGGTGGGGTTTCTAACTGGTCTGCGGGAGTTTCCGCAATCTCGCGACCGACCTCTACTGAGGAACACGGATGTCGGGCAAGGACGCTCAGGATCAGTTTCGGTTGGGGTTTCTGGCGGCAGTGGAGGATACGGAACGCGGGGTAGTGGGCGGATTGCTGGTGACCAATCGGTTTGGCCGACCGTTGGAATTTCAGTGTACGACCCCCGTGAAGCCGAACCGCACGCAGCAGATTCTCTACGGTCCCACGCTGCGCCCGTATTTGCTGGCGGAAGTGATCGGCCGTACCCTGCTGGATAAAGTGAGCGTCAAGCCGCATCTCGTGCTGATCGAAGCGGACGAATTGCTCGATCTGCGCACGCATGTCGACATTCCCGTCGCGAGTTTCGTTGCGAAACCGGCGAGGGACGATGAGACGATCCTCCGTGTGGGGCAGCAATGGCTGGCGTTTCATTTGGAATTTGCCGCCGATCGCGCCGCGGTGCAGAAACGGGCCGGGCAAGTGCCTGATACCGCGGACTTGAAAGAGCCGTTCGAGCGCATCCGCGAAGCGCTCACGGAAACGTTGAAGGGACCGGCGGCACGCTCGGCGTGACACCAATCGCTCGTTCTTCCAAAGTAGCCCTGTCGCTCCGCGACAGGAAAGCCGATGAAAATTCCGATGGGATCTGAACCGGCTTACCTGTCGCGGAGCGAAAGGGCTACGTTCAAGACGCCGGTGATCGCGAGGTTGGACACGGTTAATGGATGATGTGACGGAACGCGTCGATCGCTTGGTAACCCGCTCCGTCACGGGCGACGACGTGGTTCGCGGTCCGCATTTCACGAGCGATGTCCTGCCGGTCACTGGCGATGAAATCACGGTTGATTGCGAATCGACCAATCTCTCTGTCAGCACCGATGTTTACGCCGCGGGGTTGAACAGCGCGCTACAGCGCTGGAGCAAAGCGGAACCGCAATCGGTTTCCCTGCACGTGGTGGTGAACGCATCGGGATGGAAGCCGCCGAAGCCGAAAGTGTTGACGTTCGGTCTCACTTTCCCGGAAGCGGTGACTTTTCTTCCGTCTGCGGAGAAGAAGCCGGACGAAGACCTGCGACCGATTGTGCCGCCCAAACCGGAACCCGAATCGGCCATTCCTGCCGGTCCGACGGAAGCGGAGTTGCTCGGCGTTGAGATGCCGAAGAAGCCGCTGACCCGCATCAAGCCGCCCAAAGATTCGCTGTCGCTCGAAGATCGGTTGTTTTATCTGCTGCAACCGCCGTTGCAAACATGGCTCGCGGGGCAGGAGCTGATCATCCCGTTCGAGCCGTTTCCGTATCAATACGAAGGCATCGGCTGGCTCTTTTCGCGTTCGTCGGCGTTGCTGGCAGATGAAATGGGTCTCGGCAAGACCATGCAGACGATCACCGCGATTCGGCTGTTGGTCCGAGGTGGGCAAGCTCGGCGCGTGCTGCTGGTCTGCCCAAAACCACTACTCCCGAACTGGCAGCGCGAGTTTCGCACTTGGGCGGAAGAGTTGCCGTTCGTGGTTGTCGAAGGGGACACCGATCGCCGCAAATTGACTTACACGATGCCCGGCGTACCGGTCCTCATTGCGAACTATGAATCACTGGTGCGGGACTTCGCCGCGTTTGAAGAGGGAACATTCCCCAAGTTCGATCTGGTGGTGCTCGACGAAGCCCAACGGATCAAGAACCGGACGTCGCGCACGGCGGAAACGATGCGGGCGCTCCCGCGTCGTCGCAGTTGGGCACTCACGGGAACACCCATCGAAAACCGGCCGGAAGAACTCGGGGCGCTCTACGAATTCATTGAAGTCGTTCCGCCCAATGCCACGCCCGACTTGAAGCAGTTGCAGACGCTCGCCAAGGAGTTCATTCTCCGGCGGACTAAAGACCTCGTGATGAAAGACATGCCGCCGCGGCTCGACCGGGACGAAATCCTCGAACTCAGCCCCGGTCAGCGCTATGCGTACGATCAGGCCGAAAAAGAGGGCATCGTTCACTTAAACGAACTCGGCGACCAGATTTCCGTCCAGCACGTCTTTGAACTTGTGTTACGGTTGAAACAAATCACCAACTGGGATCCGCTGACCAATGAAAGCACCAAGCTCGACCGACTGGACGCAGACATGGAAGAAATTGCCGCTTCCGGCGGCAAAGCCATCCTCTTCAGTCAGTGGACCAAAACCATCGACTGGCTGGCCTCTCGGATGGAGCCATACGGTGCCCTCGTCTACCACGGGGGGGTCCCCACCAAGCAGCGCGAGCCGATCCTAGACCAGTTCAAACACGATCCCGACAAGCATATTCTGCTGATGAGCTACGGCACCGGGGCCGTCGGACTGAATCTGCAATTCGCCGGCTATGTCTTCCTGTACGACCGGTGGTGGAACCCGGCCATCGAAGATCAGGCGATCAACCGCGCCCACCGCATCGGCTGCAAGAGCCAGGTGATCGTCACGCGGTTCATCTGCAAAGATACGATCGAAGAACGAATCGACCGCGTCCTGCGGGAAAAGCGCGAGCTTTTCGCCACGATTCTCGGCGAAGGAGACAATCTCAACCGTTCGCTGAGCCTGAACGCCAGCGAAATCTTCGGCTTATTTGAACTGAAGGCGCGCCACGGCAAAGGCACCCGCACCATCGGCCCGAAACCCCCCGAAGCCGCGTGAAGCCCAGGGATTGCCATCCCTGGGGTGTTCATTTATTGCAAGCGCCCAGCATAAATCTCCGTGTCATACTCAAACGTCACAACGCCGTTCTGCTGGTGTGCCACGAAGAGTTCCTCCACCGCCGCAAGCATCGCCCCGTACCGCGGATGCTCCGGTCCCGGCGTGTACGATGACGACAATACCCGTCCCCGCTGCCCACATCCGCGATCACTGATCCCGCATGCAGACCAACCGCTTTCACGAGGACATCCCACACTTCCGCGGGATAGCTCGGTCGGCAGCGCACATAGTGGTCGACCCGCAAGGAAAACCGTGTGGTGGAATCATCCGGTGGTGTCGTCATGAGGAAGCATCCTGACTTTGCATAGTGTGCCACTGGCTCTGCCAGTGTCTTTTTTGATGTGACGCACTTTTCCAAAGACGCTGGCAGAGCCAGTGGCACACTATGGCAATTATCGTGCTGACAGAATCCCGTCAAATAGGGCCGCGGGAACCTGTCCTACAACTTGATCTCACACGGTCTTCAACCCGTAAAACTTCGCGGCATTGCCGGACCAGAGTTTGGTCTGATCGGCGGCGGGGCGGGTGGCGATGATTTGCTTCAGCATTCCGACCCATGTCAGCAACGGTCGGCCCAGCAGACACACGGGCCAGTCGCTGCCGAAGACAACGCGGTCCGGACCGAAGGCGTCCAGACAGGTGTTGATGACCGGCGCGAGATCGTCCGCATCACCGCTGGCCGGCAATTCGGCAACGATCCCGGAGATTTTGCTGATCACGTTTGGTCGCTTCGCCAGCTTCTCAATGATCTTTTTGAAGTCGTCCGCGGTGTGCGCGGCGGGTTTGCTCGGGTCCAGTTTCGGTCGGAACGCTTTGAGATCGCAATTGCCGCAGTGATCGAGAATGAACCGCGTGTCGGGACATTTTTCCGCCAGCGCGAGCCCGTCCGCCAAGTCCGTCGGCCGCAGGCAGAGATCGAAACTCAACCCAAGTTCGCCCAACCGCTGGACACTCTTGACGAAGGTCTCCTGCAGGCAATACCCCGGCGGCGTGTCCTCTTCATGGAGCACACGGCGAACACCCTTCACGACCGGCGAGCCCTTGAAGCGTTCGACGTATTTCATGAACTCCGGAGATTCCGGTCGGCTGCCGATCACTGCGGCCGTCGTCGGAGCTTTTCCGGAACGGCTCAATTCGATGACGTGATCGGCCTCGGCGTCGAGTTGCGCAGGATCGACATGGACTTCCATATAGATCGCCCGCATGTTGAGGCCGGTGGTCGCCGTGCGGTATTCGGGAATGTGATACGTCTGGTTCAGAATCTTGGGAGCCCCGGCCAGCCACGGTAGCTTGAACTTGCTCAAATCCCAGAGATGCTGATGAGTGTCGATCATCAACGCGGGATTGGATTCCGCCGCGGATGTGGATGCAGAACCCACTACTGTCAAAAGACTTGCGGCGGCGGTCTGTTGGAGGAACTGTCGGCGGGTGGTCGCGGTCATGACGCAGGCTCCGTGATGGAAGTGCTTTTGGGAAATGCGGTTACGACGGGTGTTTGCAATACAATCGCACGGCGGGCTGACGCCGCGCCGCTCGCCTGGTGAAGGGTGTCGCGATTTTAGCGAGTTCGCATCCGAGAAACGACATGGAACGACCAATGGAAACGGCGGCGACTGGGCGAGCGAGTGCCGGTTCCTGAGGATTCTGTAAAGACATGCCGGTTGTAGCGAATTTGTTGATGTTGCCGGTCTTGACGGGCCGATGTACCTGTTGCGGACTGATTTCGTGCGCGTCGCGGACATCGTGCGGGAGACCCCGGCGGCGTCCAAACACAAGGCGAAGTTGCGGACGTGAAAATGGGAAATAAGGAGTTGGGACGACGATTTTTGGAATCTGCTTGACAGTAAGTCTAGCTTGCATCTACACTTGAGTCTCACCACCCGACCACAGCTTTGTGTTCGGTCAGTCCAGACAGGACGTTCCGGGAGACCTGAGTCGTGACCAAGAAAGAAATCGTCAAGGAGATCTCGGAAGAGATCGGGCTGACTCAACTGAAGACGAAAGAGATCGTCCAAAAGACGTTCGACGCGATTGTCAAAACCCTCGTCGAGGATGGCCGCATCGAGTTGCGGAACTTCGGCGTGTTTGAAGTGAAAAAGCGGGCGGCCCGCAAGGCACGGAATCCACGAACTGGCGACAAGGTCTTTGTGCCAGAGAAGTTTGTGGTGACGTTCAAGCCCGGCAAGGAAATGGAAGAGCGGGTTCGCCAACTCGAAGAGGAGGCGGCTCGCAAAGCGTTACTGGCTCAACAAGGCGCGGATCGAGACGGAGCACCGGGACACAACGGGGCTCCCCTCGGGTCGCATGCGTCCACCGCGCCGCCGGTTGAGTCACACGGATCGATGGCCTCCACTCCCTCGGCGGAAACTCCTACGTCTTGAACGCAGGGGCTTCCGAACGGGGGACCAAGGGCCGGTGAAGTTGGTCGAAACGGAAATGGGACCAGACGTTGGGTCACGAGTTCGAGATGGATTTCGCACTCATGATTCAACACGCCGCCAAGCAACCAGTTCGGTCTCTGCCACCCTGCAAGATGGGTTTGCTCACGGAGGAGCACATGCGGACTCGCTTCGGAATTGCCCTGGTGGTGATGTTGGCTGCCGCTCAAATCGGCTGCATCTTCCCCATTTATTCGTCGTCGCCGGATGTGCGGGCACGCCAACTGATCTTCGCATCAGAAAGCTACCGCCACGTCCCGGAAATCTGGGAACGCATCTGGGGCCTCGACATGCCCGATGTCGCCACCCCCTACCGCACCCACGGCGGCGTAATCTAACTCATACCTGACGCCCAGGGATTGCCATCCCTGGGCTGTTTAGGGTGACAGATTGCCGGACCACGGCACAGCGGTTACCATCGCGCATGGGATGTTCCATCATGACGTAACATCCCTGCCCGACCTGTAACCCTGCCCGCGGACCGCCCCGTGCTCGATCTGTCCGTACAACTGAACCGCCTGCGCCTGCCCAACCCGATTCTCGTCGCGTCGGGAACGTTCGGGTACGCGCGCGAAATGCAGGCGTTCGCCGATTTCTCGAAGCTCGGCGGCATCATTCCGAAGACCGTCACGCCGCTGCCACGGCCGGGCAATCCGCCCCCGCGCACCGTCGAAACAGCGTCGGGACTGCTCAACTCCATCGGCCTCGATAACGACGGCCTCGATGCGTTCGTCTCGAAGCATCTAGAAGCCCTGCTCGGTCTCGGCGCTCCGCTGATCGTGAACATCGCCGGGAAGAATACGGCGGAGTTCGCGGCAATGGCGACCCGACTCAGCGAGTTTCCGGCGATTGCGGCGCTGGAGCTGAACATCTCGTGCCCTAACGTCAGCGGCGGTGTGGACTACGGCACGAATCCGAAAATGACCGCGGAAGTCGTGTCGGCCGTCCGGGCCGCATGCCCGTTTCCGATCATCGCGAAACTGACGCCGAATGTGACGAGCGTGGTTGATATTGCCCAAGCGGCAACCGACGGCGGGGCCGATGCCGTCTCATTGATCAACACGTTTCAGGGACTCGCCGTCGATTGGCGGAAGCGGCAACCGATCCTCGGCAACGGCATCGGCGGTCTCAGCGGCCCGGCCATCAAACCGCTGGCGTTACGCATCGTGTGGCAGGTCGCCCAGAAAGTGAACATCCCCATCATCGGTATCGGCGGCATCCAATCCTTCGATGACATGATGGAGTTCCTCGTCTGCGGGGCCACCGCCGTGCAAATCGGCACCGCGAACTTTTACAATCCGTCGATGTCTTTCCAACTGGTGGATCAATTGTCGACCGTGCTGGATGAACTCGGCTGCGCGAGTGTCAGTGATGTCGTCGGCACGCTGCAACCGTCCAAAGTCACGAAGATGATGGCGACTGGACATTAAATCCGGGCGAGCGGGGGGAGGTCACTCCCCCCGGTGATTCGCCTGCGATATTGTGAATGAATCACCGAGGGGACTTACGTCCCCCCGCTCGCCAAGATCAGCGGTCAGCATCGATCCCACGAAAAGTCATTCAGCATGCGTATTTTGTCCGGCATTCAACCCACAGGGCGGTTTCACTGGGGGAACTATTTTGGGGCCATCCAGCAGTACATCGCGCTGCAGGACAACGAACAGGCGTTTTATTTCATTGCGGACCTGCACGCGCTGACGACCGTGCGGGATCCGAAACAACTCGCGCAGAACACGACGGATGCGGCGCTCGATCTGTTGGCCCTCGGTCTCGATCCGGCGAAGGCGACACTCTTCCGGCAGTCGGATGTCCCCGAAGTCTCCGAACTGATGTGGTTGCTGATGACGGTGACGCAGCATTCGTTGCTCGAAAAGTGCCATGCGTACAAGGACAAAGTCGCGAAGGGGATCGCCGCGGACGCCGGACTGTTCACATATCCCGTACTGATGGCGGCGGACATTCTCCTCTACGACAGCGATGTCGTTCCGGTCGGCGTCGATCAGGTCCAGCACGTCGAAGTCACCCGCGACATCGCCCAGCGGATTAACTCCCTCTACAACGGCGAGTTTCTCCATCTGCCCAACGCACGGGTGATGGAATCCACGGCAAAAGTCCCCGGCCTCGACGGCGAGAAGATGTCGAAGAGCTACAACAACACCATCGAAATCTTTGAAACCGCGAAGTCGCTGCGGAAGAAGATCATGAGCATCAAAACCGACTCCACGCCGGTCGAAGCCCCGAAGAACCCCGAGACCTGCCCGGTCTTCACGCTCTACAAACTCTTCGCCACGCAGGAACAGCAGGACGCCCTCGCGGCTCGTTATCGCGCCGGCGGCATGGGTTACGGGGAAGCGAAGCAGACGTTGTACGACGCCGCGTTCAACCATTTTGCTCCGGCTCGGGAACGGCGGGAGAAGTGGGAATCGCAACCTGCCGACCTGGAACGCGTGCTCGCCGACGGGGCGAAAAAAGCCCGCGCGAAGGGCCAACAAGTGCTGCAGCGCGTGCGTGATGCGATGGGCCTCGGACAACGTCTTGCCGGGACGTAGCACGTTTCGATCCACGGTATGGTGTGCCACGGTCGTGTCGGCCATGCGTCGGTGCAGCTCGCTTTGCCAATTTGCACGGCTCACAGAGCCGTGGCACACTGCCGGCCATTCATGTCATCAGAAAGTTGCTAGCGGATGTCGAACTTCTGGATGGGCCTCGGAGCGATTCTCGCCGGGACCGCGGTGATGACCGGGGCGTTTGCGGCTCACGGTTTGGACACGCAGTTCGTCGAACAGTACGCCGGGAAGACGAAGATGGTCACCGGACGCGAGATCCCGCTCGCCGAGAAATTCCTGCGGGATTTCAAGACCGCCGCCGAGTACCAGATGTACCACGGTCTGGCCTTGCTCGCCGTCGGCCTGTGGAGCGAACGCCGTCCCAGCCGAGCGGCCAATGTCGCGGGCTGGTGCTTCCTGCTCGGCATCATTCTCTTCAGTGGCAGCCTCTACATCCTCACGCTGACCGGCGTCACCAAATGGGGCATGGTCACCCCCATCGGCGGCGTCTTCTTCCTCCTCGGCTGGGCCGCGCTGGCGGTCGCAGCTATGGCGAAGAAGACGGAAGGTTAGCCGCGAAAAGGCGCAAGAGGACGCAAAAAGGACGTGCGAAGAGGTTCGCCACAAGAGGCACAGAAGCCACAAAAGAAGAGGGAGAAAAAGGGAAAGCGAAATTCCTTGGGGATTGGAATTCTCATCCATCTTTTTGTGTCCTTTGTGCCTCTTGTGGCTAAAACTCCTCTCTTCTTTTGCGTCCCCTTGCGTCTTTTTCGCGGCCAACCCTCTTCCGTTGCTCGCGCTCCGGACTGGGAGCGGACACCGTTTCGGCTTAGACTCTCGTGAAGGATCAAGATACTCCTTCACGATGAGTGCTCTCCATGACCGCGTTTCCCCGTTTCTATCGTCTCCGGCAGAAATTTGAGTCTCCTGAACTCGCCGATCGTGTCGGCGAAGTCCGCAAGCAACTGGTAAAGCTGCACCTCGAAGACAAGATCGGGCAGGGAGACACCGTCGCCGTCACCGCGGGCAGCCGGGGCATCGCGCACATCGCGGAGATCATCAAGACCGTCGTCGTCCATCTTCAAAGCATCGGGGCGGTGCCGTTCATTGTCCCCGCGATGGGCAGCCACGGCGGCGGCACTCCGGAAGGGCAGACGAAGATCCTCGCCGACTACGGCATTACCCCCGAAACGATGGGCTGTGAACTTCGCGCGTCGATGGAAACGATCATCGTCGACCAGACGCCGCAGGGCATTCCCGTCCACTTCGACAAGCACGCGTCCCAGGCCGATCATGTGCTCGTGGTAGGCCGCGTGAAGCCGCACACCGGGTTCGTGGGCGATGTCGAATCGGGTCTGCACAAGATGATGCTCATCGGCCTCGGCAAGCACGAAGGGGCGAAGATCTATCACCGCGCGATCGCCAACTACAGCTTCATGGAGATCATCACCGCCGTCGCCGCTTCGGTGATCAAGAAGTGCAAAGTCGTCGCGGGGTTGGCCATCGTCGAGAACGCCTACGATGAAACTGCCCTCATCGAAGCCGTGCCGCCGGAGCTGTTTCTCGAACGGGAAAGTGCGCTGTTGAAACTCGCGATTCAGTGGTTGCCACGGCTGCCGTTTCCGGAGTGCGATCTCCTCATCATCGACCAGATCGGCAAGAACATTTCCGGCACGGGGATGGACACGAATGTCGTCGGCCGGAAGTACAACGACCACGCGGCGACCGAGAAGGACACCGCCCGTTGCAAACGGATTTTCGTCCGCGGCCTGACCGAAGCCACGCACGGCAACGGCACCGGGATCGGCCTGTCCGAGTTCACGAACCAGCGGACCATCGACGCGGTGGACCGGAACATGACCGCGATCAACTGCATCACCGGCAACCATCCCACCGGCGCGATGCTGCCGATCGCGTTCGACACCGATCAGGAAGTCGTCACGGCGGCGTTGCAAACCATCGGCCTCACCGAACCGCCACATGCACGGGTGATTCAAATCGCGGACACGCTGCACCTCGCGGAATGTCTGGTGAGCGAAGCCTACGCCAAAGAATGGGCCGGGCGGCAGGATTTGGAGATACTGAGCGTGCCCAAGCCGATGGCGTTTGATGCGGCGGGGAATCTGGTGCCGGTGTTCGCTCCCGGTCAGTGACGGGGGGAGGTCGGCGTGAATGAACGCGATCTGTGTGATCCGCAAAGCGCAAGCGAGGATTGTTCACTTTTCAGTGGAATGGATCGATGACATTGTTGCTACTGTCAATGCTCCTTGCGGCTGACGCACCCGATCTCATCGTGCATCATGCGAAGGTGGTCACGGTCGATGCGAAGTTCACCATTGCGGAAGCGATTGCGGTGAAGGCTGACCGCATCGTTGCGGTGGGATCGAACGCCGATGTGCTGAAACTTGCGGGGCCGGACACGAAACAGATTGATGCGGGCGCGCGGTGTCTGATCCCCGGACTTACCGACAGCCACGTGCATTCCACCGGGGCGGCGTTGTATGAGTTTGATCATCCGATCCCCGAGATGGACACCGTCGCCGATGTGCTGACTTACATCGCGAAGCGGGCCGAGGAACTCGACGACGGGCAGTGGATCAATCTCAGCCAGGTCTTCATCACCCGGCTGCGCGACCAGCGGTATCCCACGCGGAAGGAGCTGGACGCCGTCGCGCCGAAGAACCCTGTGGCGTTTCGGACCGGCCCCGATTGTGCGCTCAACTCGCTCGCGCTGCAGTTGAGTGGGATCGACAAGGATTTCCGCATCCCCGAAGGCGAAAGCGGCCTCATCGAGCGCGACGTGGACGGCGAACCGACCGGGATCCTGCGGAATGCATCGCGGTTCGTGAAATCGAAATCGGTCGAGAAAACGGCTTCTCCCGACGAGAAACGCGAACGCCTGCGGAAGCTGCTCGCGGACTACAACTCCGTCGGCATCACGAGCATCGCCGACCGCAACGCCGGGGATGATGCCGTCACTGCGTTTCAGGAATTGAAGGCCCGCGACGAACTGACGTGCCGGGTGTTTCTGTCGTATGCGGTCAACGGCAATGGGACATTCGAGGAAGTCGAAAAGCGGTTGCAGAAGGCGGCCGAGCATCCGCTGCATGCGTACAACCCGTGGATCTGGCTGCGGGGTGTGAAGGTCTTTCTCGATGGCGGGATGCTCACCGGCAGCGCGTACATGCGGCAACCGTGGGGCGTCAGCGACATCTACTCGATCCGCGATCCCGATTACCGCGGGCTGCTGTTCATCCCGCCCGAGCATCTGGAAAAAATCGCCCGCGCGGCATTGGAGCGCGACTTGCAATTCACCGCGCACGCCGTGGGGGATGGGGCCGTGCATGCGCTGATTGATGCGTATGCCGCGATCGACAAGACGCTGCCCGTGCGCGAGCGGCGGCCGTGTATCACGCACTGCAATTTCATGTCCGCGGACGCCATCGCGAAGATGAAAGCATTGGGCATCGTCGCCGACTTACAACCCGCGTGGTTGTGGCTCGACGGGGCCACGCTGCATCGCCAGTTCGGTAACGACCGGCTCGCGTACTTCCAGCCGTATCGCACGCTGTTCGATCAGGGTGTGATCGTCGGCGGCGGGTCCGATCACATGCAGAAGATCGGCAGCAAGCGCTCGGTCAACCCGTACAATCCGTTCCTCGGGATGTGGATCGCCGTGGCCCGGCAACCGCGCCGCTTTGAAGGCCCGTTGCATTCCGAACAACGTCTCACCCGCGAAGAAGCCCTGCGGCTGTACACGATCAACAACGCATTCCTCACGTTCGAGGAAAGGGAAAAAGGCTCGCTAGAAATAGGAAAACTCGCGGACTTTGTGATTCTGAAGACGGACTTGTTATCGTGTCCCGAAGCCGAGATCGCGAACATCGATGTCCACGAAACCTACCTCGCCGGCCAACGAATTTATCCGACCCCGTGACAGCGTGAAGCATTCAAGACCTGTGCTGATGTGGTCCCTTCTCCCCCGTCTGCGGGGGAGAAGGTGGCCGATAGGCGGGATGAGGGGGCTGAGCGCTTCAAGACGCCCCCTCACCCTAACCCTCTCCCCCGAGTACGGGGGCGAGGGGACCGGAGTTGGTGCTGACGAGATGTTCTGTTTGACTCACTGTAAATGGAAACCCGCATGTCAATGAGTGACGAACAACCGCAGCAGTCCCACTCCGCCACTCCGATCATCATTGGTCTCACCATCGGACTGGTGCTCGGGTTGATTGCCAACTTCGTCGGCGTCGCCGGGCGCGAAGTTCCTGCCACGTGGGTGACCACCGTGGTTGCGGTCGCGCAACCCATCGGTCGCATCTTTCTACGGTTGATGATGATGGTCGTCGTGCCGATGGTGTTTGCCGCCCTGGCGCTCGCCGTGGTGGAGATTGGCGATGTCCGCAAGCTTGGACGGATGGGGCTGCGGACGCTGATCTTCACGGGCATTTTTTCGGCCGCTGCGGTCCTCATCGGGATGGGACTCGTCAATCTGTTTCAGCCCGGCAAATCGTTGCCTCCCGAGACACAGAAACGGCTGCTCGCGAACTACAGCAAGCAGGTCACCACCATCGAAGCGAACGCGGAGAAGAAAAAGTCGATTGGCGAAGTCCTGGTCGACATGATTCCCGAGAACCCCTTGCAGGAAATGGTCGGGGCCGTCGACGGGAGTTCCAAAGGGAACGGCATGCTCGCCGTGATGGTCTTTTCGCTGATCGTGGGCATCGCGATCACGATGCGGATGGACGACTGCAAACCGCTCATCGGCGTATTGGAATCGATCCAGACGGTGACGACCGTGATTATCGAATTCGCATTGAAACTCGCTCCCATTGGCGCGGGATGCCTCGTCTTTGCGATTACAGCTCAACTCGGGTTTGAGATCGTCCGCACGCTGGCGTGGTTCGCGGGGACGGTGGTCCTTGGTCTCGCAATTCAGTTATTCGTGACGTACAGCGTGGTGATCTGGACGTTCGGCGGGATGTCCCCGTGGCATTTTTTCACCAACGCCGCGGAAGCCATGCTGACCGCGTTCAGCACGTCTTCATCAAATGCCACACTGCCGACGGCGATGCGCGTCGCCGAGACGGATTTGAAACTTCCGCCCGCCGTGTCACGTTTCGTCCTCACTGTCGGCGCGACCGGTAATCAGAACGGCACCGCGCTGTATGAAGGCGTGGTAATTCTCTTCCTCGCGCAAGTGATGGGTGTCGAACTGACACTCGCGCAGCAATTGCAGGTCGTGCTGATGTCGATCCTCGCAGGCATTGGGACCGCGGGAGTGCCGGGTGGTTCGATTCCCCTCATCGTGGTCGTGATGAAATCGGTCGGCGTTCCCGCAGATTCCATTGGCATCATCCTCGGCGTCGATCGCCTGCTCGATATGTGCCGGACGGTGGTCAACGTGACGGGTGACCTCGCCGTGGCGACGTGCGTGGCGAAGAGTGAAACCGGGAAAGAGCCCTTCGTCACCAGTCCTTCGTGATTGCAAAGACAGCACCCCGGCTGCTTCAGAGCAGCCGGGGTGCTTTGACGTTCATCCCGCACACAGCCGCGTGCCGCTATTTCTTGATGTCCAAATCGAACACGTTCGCGCCGTCGGTCACGTTCAGGACGATACCGCGGGTGTTGAGTTCCACGCTGTCGACGACCGTCGGTGCCGGAGCAACGTCGCCCATGTCGATCACCTCCACCGTGTTCGTGCCGAGTGACGGTCCGTGAGCCGCGTCGATGTTGTACGCCCCGTTGCGGACCATCGCGAAGGCCACCGGCTGGAAGGGCGTCGACGCAAAACGGACCTGCCCCCATTTGAGCGGGTTGCCGTTCACCACAATCATCCCCTTCACCGCGGAGCGTTTGACATCGGCGAGCAGACTGGAATTTCGCAACCAGTCGTGCAGGCGGTCTTTCCACGTGAACAGGGCCGGATCACCGGGGGCCAGGCCGACGCCGTGCGGGCCGAACTGGTAAACGTGCAGTTCCGCCGGGACTTTGTGCTTCCGGCATGCCGCATAGAAGGCGAGGCTGTTCTCCACCGGCACGCCCGTGTCTTCCCCCGTGTGGAACAGGAACGTCGGCGGCGTTTGCGGCGTGACCTGTAACTCGCTCGACAGGAACTTCGCCAACTCCGGATCGGCGTTCTCCCCCAGCAGATTGCGCTTCGAGCCGCTGTGCCCGAATGGTTCGGTCATGCTGATGACGGCGTAACAGAGCACCGCGAAATCGGGTCGGGAGGAGACCTTTTCGACAGGATCGGTCGCATCCGCTTTCGCCTCGACAAAGTGGGTTGCACACGTCGAGGCGAGATGTCCGCCCGCGGAGAAGCCCATCACACCGATGCGCTTCGGGTTGACGCCGAGTTGCTCCGCATGGGCCCGCACATGTTGAATCGCGCGTTGCACATCCTGTAACGGAGCCGGGTGCTTGTACCGCGGAGCGAGCCGATACTTGAGGACATACGCCGAGACGCCGATCGAGTTCAGCCACCGCGCAACCTGCGTTCCTTCGTGATCGACGGCGTGAATGCCATACCCGCCGCCGGGGCAAACCACGACCGCGGTGCCGCTGTTGTTATCCTTCGCCGCGGGATAGACCCACAGTCCGGGTTTGTCGCCCGGTTCATCCCCCACCTTGCCGGGTGCCCCGTTGGGCCACAAGGATTGCAGTTCTTCCGCCGACCAGACTGGTACCGTCGTCATGGCGATGGCACACACCATCAGCCCACCCATCCAACACCGCGCGAACATGGCCACCTCGCTTTGTGTAAAACACCAGGGTCAATCAAGGATTGCTCATCGTGCCAAGCCCGGTCCGTCGACGGAAGCGTACCGCTGGCCGCGGGGCACCATTCAATCCCGCTGTCAATTTGGATAGGATCAGTCAGCCCGGCTGCGGGATCCATCCCCATCCTGCATGCCATCGGTGTTGGGGTTTTCCCTGGAAAGATAAGGCCTCGTCTGAATGTTCATGATCTCCGCCGTCACGCGTGCGTTTTCATCCAACCTTCGCAAGATCTCAGCGAGTGAATCCGAAAGCCGTCGTCTGCAGGCGGCAGGGATTTCGGAACCGACCGTGCAGGCCTATTTCCTCTGGCGGTACAGCCTTGCATTCATGGTTGTCCTGGCGACGGTTTTGAGTGCGGGACTGGCGACGTACCGTTCCTTCGAGGACGAAGAAACGCAGGCCGATCCGTTGCAGGAACAGATTGATCACCTTCTCGGCAAAGCCAAATCGAAACTGCCAATGGCAACCGGGTTGCTCAAGGTCGCCGAAGGGCAAATCGCTGCGGCCAAAGAAAACGTGGCCGGAGAAGAAGACGAAGATGAGGCCGAGATGGCCGCCGTGGAACCCGAGAAGGAGTCGCCGGAGGCCAGTGAAGCCGAAGAGCGACTGACGCCGTTCGCTCAATTCGAGAAATGGTTCGAATTAGCTTCGCTCTACATTCTTCCCGTTGCGGCCTTGGCCGTGCTCTGTTTCTGGACGAATCTTCGGCTCACGTTTCGCATTCTCGTTGCCGCCTGGTTCGCCTCTTTCTTTGCCCCGATGGTGTTCGCCTTCTGCCCGTGGGAATGGTACGAACCCGCCAGCACCGGGCCCGAACCCGAAGCCTTCGGTATGGAGTCGCTGCGGTTGATCGCGCGCGATGTCAAAGGCGGCGTGGAGTATCTCGTGCAACTGTTGCCGGCGGTGCTGTCGTTGATCCCCGGCATTCAGAAGGCCTGTCTGCGGGTGAAAATGTTGTTGCCGGAATCGGTCCTGCCGGGCTGGTTTCTTGTCGCCGCGGCTCCGTTTTATGCCCTGCTGCTGCTGGTGATTTTCGTGGGCTTCTATCAGGCCGCGGGCGACACGATCCTGTTGCTCGGCATGTTCCTGTTCATCGCCGCCCCGTTCATTTACATCGTTCGTGCCGACGCCTTCACGCGCCCCCTGTTGACCGAAGCCGATTACCAGCGCATGCGCGGCGTGCAGCAAATCATCGGCCTCGTCACCATGGCTGCCGGCGCGCTGCTGCTCTATTTCATCCTGACGCAGGACCTGTTCGGAATTCGGATCATCGGCCTCGACGCTAAAAAATCGTTGTTGACGCCGCTCGATCTGGTGGAATTCGGCGTGGAAATCATCGGCCGGTCGATGTTCATGATGCTGCTGGGCGCGGACTTGTTCATGCAGATGAATCTCGCCGCGTGGAAAAACCAGCGCGATCTCGCCGCCTCCCCCGCCGCCATTCGATACGACAACGCGATGGGTGCCCTCGAACAGGTGGCGTGATCGCCGTTGCGAAAACTGTCGTCGGATTGTGTCGTGTGTGTGCCACTGGCTCGGCCAGTGTCCCTCTTGTGTGCTCAGCCCTGTTCACAAGAAACGAGAACACTGGCGGAGCCAGTGGCACACCAACGTCAGAGTCCGTTTTGCCGACACCGACCGGGTGATTACCGAGCCTTCGCACGCTCCAGGGCAATCTCAATCTCCAACCGCTCGGATTTGGCTTTCAGGACGGCGACCTCAGTCCCTTTGGCGGCTTCTTTCTGAGCCCGGTTGTATTTCTCAAACTCGTCGGCCTCCGTCAGCATTTTTTCCAGGACCGCAACCCGCTCGACATCCGTTTCACACAATTCCAGCTCGGCCTTGCGTGCGGCGCGCTTGGCCTCGACAACTTCGCTGAAATGCACCCGTCCGTTTTGATGAAAGTGGACCATGATCTCTACGACATTCTGCAGCGCGGCGAGCCGCTCTTTGCGAAGGGCTTTGATCCGGGTGTCGTTCACTTCCGCCGCCGTCACGTGGGACGAGGTTTCGGTCCGGGTGGTGAGCACCCCCAAAACGAACGCCGCGATCATCATCAGACCGAACGTCGCAAAGCGGACGGCACGAAAAGACATGGCAGCACTCCTCATCGAAATGGGATCGTTGAACCGCACGGACAGGCTCAATTGTTGACGATACGTCGCCCGGTCCTGTTGTCAATTCAAATCCGATCCGTGAGACCGCGCTGGCTGCCTGAATCTCTCGACAGGTTGATCACGCCTCTTTCTTGACCGCAGCATCACGTCCGGCAATGAACGTATTCACGAATTCGTTGGCCGGTCGGATTTCAAAGGGACCCGCCTTCACGCCGGGATGCTTCGACATCAACTCGACGGCGTGCTGCATGTCGCGGGCTTCCAGCAACAGAATGCCGCCGAGCATTTCCTTCGTCTCGGCATACGGCCCATCCGTCGCTTCGACTTCGCCGTCCTTCATCCGCAGCGTGACCGCGTTGCGTGCCGAATCGAGTGCTTCGCCGCCGACGAAATGTCCGCCACGCCGCAGCACATCGTCGTAGTCGAAGCACTCATTCATCATTTTGTGCCCCTCTTCCTGCGACACTTCCTGATACTTCTTCTCGTCGATATATCCCAAACAGACGAATTTCATCCGGCTTTCTCCGTGTGATATTATGCTGAGCCATCGGATTGGACATTCATTGAAGCGGCATCCCGAATCGTTGTCGAACGGGCGGGGCTGAAATCGACAAGAGATGTCTGATTTTTGAAAAATTGTCAGATGTGTCGCGACGCACATCCCATTCACAACAAAAGAGAAGAAGCCATGACTGAACCCGCCAAGAACACCATCTGTCTGTGGTACAACCGTGACGCCGAAGAGGCGGCGAAGTTCTATGCCGCGACGTTTCCCAATTCCTCCGTGGGCCAGGTTCATCTCGCCCCGGGCGATTTTCCTTCCGGCAAGAAAGGGGATGCGCTGACCGTCGAGTTCACGGTGATGGACATCCCGTGCATCGGCCTCAACGGCGGCCCTGGAGTTCCCCACAATTGGGCCTTTTCGTTTCAGGTCTCCACTGTGGACCAGGCCGAAACGGATCGCTACTGGAACGCGATCGTCAACAACGGCGGCGAAGAGAGCCAGTGCGGCTGGTGCAAGGACAAATGGGGGATCCACTGGCAGATCACGCCGGTGGTGCTGACAAAAGCCATGACCAATCCCGATCCCGCCGTGGGCCAACGCGCTTTCGCCGCGATGATGAAAATGAAAAAGATCGATGTCGCCACCATCGAAGCCGCCTGCCGCGGATGAATGATGACGCTCGCCGCCAACCAGCCAGGAACCATGCCGCCCGTCCCGACTCCGCAGCATCGATCTCGTTAGGCCGTCGATTCCTCGGCGGGTCTCCAGCCACCCCAATCCACTTCTAACTGGAGCACCTTCTTGAACTCGGCCGAATGCTCCAATGCCTCCGCCAGAGATTGGCCCTCGGTGTGCAGTCCCTTCTGCCACACCTTTCGATCCATCGTTCCCAGGACGACGTATTCCCTGCCGACGGCGTCCGGCGCGAGCGTGGCCATGCAGTGGGCCAACTCCGCGTCCAACTCGTTCTTGTGGACGATAATCAGTTCGCAGCGGGCGCAATACTTGCCCGTTTTTCCCATCGCCAAAGGCCCCCATCCATCCGCATGGATCAGTAACGCGAACTTTCGCGGATGAGTCGGCCGATCACACGTCGGGCACTTGCTCAGCCGGATGCCGGCATGTGGATTGAGCAGGAACGCATATCTGGCGGGTTGCTTGCCGAGTCGCTGGCGGGCCATTGTCGTCTCCTGCACGCCAGGCATCCCTGACGGTTCTGTTCTCCCGTGAGACTGTCTCGGTATCGTAGCACCACTGCAAACAACATCGCGAGTCTTACATTTGGCGATCGCTCTTTTCCACAGAGGACAACGTGTGGGCATCGCGGGCCAACAGCCAGCGGCTTTCGGGCTGTTGGCGGTAGACCGTGAGCCGATGCCCGGCGAACTGCGTCGCTTCCCCGCCGCCGCGCGGGGTCACAAACAACGCGTCACGGCTCCGCGTGAAGGCGACTGCGCCGACGACTACAACCTCTTCCAACTCGCTGAGGCAACGGATCCGAAACTGCTGGTGCGCGGCCGAGAAGTTGGCAGAGAATTCCTCCCGGCCGGACGGCGCCTGGCCCGGACTGAAAAACACGGCATCGTCCGCCATCAAGGCCAGCAAACGGACCAGATCGCCCGCGTTGACGGCTTCAATCCAGGTGGCATGCACCGTGCGGATTTCTCGTTCACAAGCTCCCATCTGCAGCCTCCGTCGCAAACAGCCCAACAGGATGAGGACGCGGTCATCAGAGTGTCAGAGCGACTGGATGACCCGTGATCGGGATTGAGGAGTGGCCCAGACATCGTCCTCGATGTCTGGGTTTACAAGAGGGCACTCTACCGAAAGCGCGATCCACTTTTCCTCTTGTGAACCCAGACGCTCAAAGCAGCGTCTGGGCCACCCGCCACCTCAGAGAGTTGCTTGGCAACGAGGGGGGAGAGATGCACCGGGTGGCTGGCGTCGGAGTCCGCGACGACCCAGAGCGCTGGCAGGGATGCCTGCGATCAACAACGCTCCCAATACTCTCCGGTGCGGCGAAGACGTCACTACAGCCGCGAGTCGCATTGTGTGCCACTGGCTCCGCCAGTGTTCTTGTCGATTGTGGATTGGGTATGAGCATGCAAGAAGGACACTGGCAGAGCCAGTGGCACACCGAAGCAAGCGACCGTTTTGACAGTGCCACCCCGCCGTCTGACCACGCATCGATTGGACGCACCTCACTCATCAGTGGGCAGATGAACGGTTCCGCCGTCGGGGACATCGCGGAGATTGCGAGCGAGGTCGGAAAGAAACTTGAGCCGATCCAGAACCGCGACCGCCCGGTAAGTGACACCGGCAGCCGACTCCTTGAACACGAACGGCGGCATGACGCTCAGGAGCTGGCCAGGTTCAAGATTCCCTCCGTCGGCTTGAAACTCACGCAGCGGTCCCAGGGCGAGAAACTCGTCCGGATCGGCCCGGACGGCGGCATCAAAATCCGGCAGCGTCATCGGCAAAGGCTGGAGCTCTCCCACCTCGGAATCCAGTTTCCACACCTCTCCGTTCCGCAAGACATATTGATCCCCCAGCGCATCCTGCCCAAACGGGATGTCGTCGGCCGTGACGGCGGGGAACAGCCGATGGATGCCGTCGACGCCCCACCACGCCTCCCGCAACGAATGCCAGGCGGGGGAACCGCACGCGCCGCGCACATGAAAACCGCCGCGATAAGCGATGTAGCCGTTTACCGATTCAAGCAATCGCCGATACTCGCCCGGCAGCCTCGCCAGCAGTTCTTCGTCATCGACCGGCGGCCCGCAATACATGACAACTCCGGTGCATCCAACCAACCCGCTTCGCCGCAGTCTAAGTCAAACGGGATAGCTTACATGAGTACCACCGGTTGCCTCAACCGGTGCCGCGGCAGCGGCTGGAAGCCTCAGGATACGCTTGCGCTTATCACTGTCTATTCACGCAATCGACTCGCCGACGGTTCGGACAGTAAGGCGGCACTGATCGTCGATATTCTTCGTCGTCGAATCAACCTTGCGTAGGTTGATTTTGGAGTTGAGACACGATTTTGATCACTCGGTCGCGGCTCGAGATGCTTCTGGCCGCTGCGCGGCATCGGTTGAGGCAACCGATGGTACCCTCGTGTCAAAGGTAATACACCTGTGCAAATTCACCTCGGCAACCGTTGAGTTTCCTCCGCGGATTTCTTACACTCTCCGGTTCCGAACCCGGTTCCATGGCCCTGGGGTGGCTTGGAACGTCGTTGAGGCGACGCCGTCGGAACGATTGTAAGTCGTTTCGCGTTCCGGACTTAAGAACCCGCTGTGTGAATTCATGTTCGAAGGCATCACTACCGGCTTGCGGTCGGCTCTGTCGTCGTTGTCCCGGGGCGGAAAGCTCACGGAAGCCAACGTTCGCGACGGGCTGGCGCTGGTCAAAAAGGCTTTGCTGGAAGCAGACGTCAATTACGATGTCGCCACCACGTTCATTAAACGGGTGACAGCCGAAGCTCTTGGTGAGAAAGTCCTTAAGTCTCTTCGTCCCGACCAGCAATTCATCGGGATCGTCCACCAGGAACTCGTCAACCTGATGGGGCCGACGGACCACTCGCTGCACCTGCGGCGGGATGGCGTCAACAAAATCATGATGTGCGGGCTGCAGGGGTCGGGGAAGACCACCACCTGCGGCAAGCTCGCCCGGATGGTGAAGGAGCAAGGCTTTACGCCGATGCTCGTCGCCGCGGACTTGCAGCGCCCCGCCGCTATCGAACAGCTCAAAGTCATCGGCCAGCAGCTTGGCGTCGCGGTCTACAGTGAAGACCCGGCCAAAAGCACGCCGTTGCAGGTCTGCCAGAATGCGTTGAAAGCCGCGCAAAAAGCGGGCGACATTCGCGTCCTCATCCTCGACACCGCCGGGCGATTGCACGTCGATGCGGAGTTGATGGGCGAACTCGAACTCATCGACCGGCGGTTGCAGCCCGATCAGATTCTGCTCGTCTGCGATGCGATGACCGGCCAGGACGCGGTCAACAGCGCGAAGGCGTTCAACGACGCGCTCGAACTGGATGGCGTGATCCTCACCAAGCTCGACGGTGACAGCCGCGGCGGGGCGGCGCTCAGCGTCAAGGAAGTCACCGGCGTCCCGATCAAATACATCGGCATCGGTGAGCAACTCGACAAGCTGGAACCGTTTCATCCCGACCGGATGGCCGGCCGCATCCTCGGCATGGGCGACGTGGTCACCCTGTTCGAGAAGGCCCAACAGAACTTCGACGCGGACGAGATTCAGAAGCAGCAGGAAAAGATGCTCAAGGGGAAATTCACCCTTGAGGACTTCCGCAACCAGATGAAGCAGATCCGGCGGATGGGGCCGTTGCGGGACATCATGAAAATGATCCCCGGTCTCGGCTCGATGATGGGCGATCTGCCGGATGACATGGACCCCGACGCCGACATGGGCCGCATTGAGGCAATCATCGGTTCGATGACAACCGAAGAGCGGGCCAACCCGGACAAGATCGACCGCAGCCGCCGCAACCGGATCGCCCGCGGCAGTGGGACGGAACCCGCCGACATCAATCGCCTGCTCAAAGACTTTGAGTCGATGTCGGGGATGATGCAGAAGATGGCCGGCATGGGGATGATGGACCGCATGAAGGCCATGTCGCAGATGGGTCAGGCAGGCATGCTCGACCCGAATGCGAGTTTGAAGGCGGTGAAAGGTTCGACCAAAAGCGGCCCCATCGACGCCAAAGCCGCCGCCGAAAAGAAGAAAAAAGCCCGGAAAGACGCGAAGAAACAGAAGAAAAAGAACAGGTAGGCTGAGGGCTAAGAGCTAAGGGCTAAGGGACAGAGAAACTCCTCGCATTTTCTGTCCCTCAGCCCTTAGCCCTAAACCCTTAGCCAAAACAAACCCTTAGCCCTCTGGAGCATTCAGTGGCAGTTCGGATTCGTATGAAGCGGATTGGTCGGCATCACCGGCCGTTTTACCGCATCTGTGTGATGGACTCACGCGTCCATCGTGAAGGCAAGGCGATCGAAGAAGTCGGCTGGTACGACACTTCGGTGGCGGACAAGTCGAAGCGCGTGAGCGTGAAGCTCGACCGCGTGGAATACTGGGTGTCGGTCGGTGCGAGCATGTCGGACCGCGTCGCCACCCTGGTGAAGAAGGTGAAGACCAACCGCTTCGGTGTGGCGGCGCCGCCTCCGGCGCTCATCAAGCCGAAGGAACTGCCGGTTCCCGCTGAGGAAGGAGCCGCTCCTGCCGAAGCGGAAGCCGCACCGGCTGCCGAAGGGGGAGAAGCGGGTTGATGTCGAGTGATGATGGATGAATGCGGAGTGATGAGTCATTCCGATCGTCGATTGTGACCACGACATTTCCCGCTGACTGATCATGCGTTTCGATGTTCTCTCGCTGTTTCCGGAGCTCTTTCACAGCTACTTGCAACAGAGTCTGCTCAAGCAGGCCCTCGACAAGGAGTTGTTATCGGTGCATCTCTGGAACTTCCGCGAGTGGGCGACGGATCGACATAAATCGGTGGATGACACGCCCTACGGCGGCGGTCCCGGAATGTTGATGATGTGCCCTCCGGTCTACGACTGTGTCGAGCATGTCCAGCAGCAGGGGAACGCCCCCGGGCAATTGGTGATGATGACGCCCACAGGCCGGCGACTCGATCAGTCGCTGGTCCGCGAGTTGGCAGAGCACGACCGGCTGCTGCTTCTCTGTGGTCGTTATGAAGGTTTTGACCAGCGAATCGTTCAGGGGCTGAACCCTCTGGAAGTTTCGGCCGGCGACTTTGTCTGCAACGGCGGCGAAGTCCCGGCAATGCTCGTGATCGATTGTGTGATGCGCCTGATACCCGGTGTGCTCGGGGATGAAACCAGTCATAAGTACGATTCGTTCGCCGAGTCGGGCCTGCTGGAATATCCCCAATACACCAAGCCCCGAGAGTTCCGTGGGATGACCGTTCCCGAGGTGCTGCTCAACGGCAACCATCAGGCGATTGCCCAGTGGCGTCACGAGCAAAGTGTGGCCCGCACGCAGCAACGGCGGGCCGACGAATTGACCAAGAAACCCCCGGCCGCGAAAGTCCCCTGGCAAGAGGACTGGCCGACGGATTGAACAGGTGGTGGGTGATTGGTGGCAGGTGGCAGGCTGAGGATTTCCGAATCTTCTCTTCCTGCCACCGACCACCTGCCATCGACCGCCCCATAAACTACGGCGCTGCTTTAACGGAACCCAACCCCATGCGTAACAAACTCATCCTCGCCGCAGAAGAATCGAGCCTCCGCAAAGAGCCGATCACTTTTGAAATCGGCGACACCGTCGACGTCCACCAGCGAATTCTGGAAGGCGACAAAGAGCGCATCCAGATTTTCAACGGGATCGTCATCGCCCGTCGCGGCACCGGCATGAACGAGAACTTCACCGTTCGCCGGATCGTCTCCAGCGAAGGGGTCGAGCGAACGTTCCCGGTCAATTCGCCGAAGCTCGCCAAGGTGGAAGTGAAGCGCCACGGCAAAGTCCGCCGCGCGAAGCTCTACTACCTCCGCGACCGCACCGGCAAATCGACCCGCCTCGTCGAACGAACGGACAAGGTCGAAAAGGCCGCGAAGTAGATTGATGAGTGAGAAGTGATGAGTGATGATGCGGCGGAATGTGCCTTGTTCCGACTCATCACTCATCCTTCAGCAATCATCACTCCTCATGTGGACATGGTTCCGCGCGTTGTGGCAACGATGGACGCCCCGCGCGTCGTCATTCGGCACGCGCGGTGAACAGGCCGCTGAACGGTATCTCGTCGATCTTGGCTACCGCGTGCTTCGTCGGCAGCATCGCAATTCCGGCGGGGAACTCGATCTGATCGCGTTGGAGGGTGACACGGTCGTCTTCGTCGAAGTGAAGACCCGCCGCGGGGTCGATCACGGTTTGCCGGTCGATGCCATCGATAGCAACAAACGGCGGCGGATGACGCGGGCGGCGCTGGTGTTCCTCAAACGGGAAGGTTGGCTGAACCGCCGCAGCCAGTTTGATGTCATCGCGGTCGTGTGGCCTCCCGAGCAAGCCGAACCGCAGATCACGCACTACCGGCACGCGTTTGAAGCCACCGGCAACGGCCAGATGTTCGCGTGATAGCGGAATGAATCATGCGCATGGCGGTCCTCGAAGCGGTCTGTGCGGGAATGGACGACACCGATCCGCCGCCTTCGCTGCTGGCCGAAGGTCTCGCGATGTGGCGGGCGGTGGTCGACGATCTTCTCGCGCATTCTGAAGTCACCGTCGCAACACTCATCGATGTCCGCTGTCAGCATCTTGCCCCACCGGCGCTCCGGTTTGACTGCTGGCACGTCGAAAATTCGCTGGTCGCTCAACTGGGGTGGAATGAATGTCTGAGCCATGCGGACGCCGCGTGGATCATCGCTCCGGAAAGTGACCACATGCTGGAACGATTCGTTTCGGCAGTTCCCCCGACGATCAAATCGTGTAATGCCGATCCCAGCGCCATCCGTTTGTGTGCCGATAAATACACGCTCGCGCAGCACTTATTGCGGCACAACATCCCTGCGATTCCCACCGATCAAGTCGTCTGGGGATCGCCCCCGTCCTTTGCGGACGGCCCTTCTGTCGTGAAGCCTCGGGATGGGGTCGGGTCACAACTCGTGCGGCGAATCCATAATCGGACGGATTGGCGTGCGGCTCGAATCGAGTATCTCGCAAGCGATCAGCTCTTCAACGCAATCCGCCAGCCGTTCATTCCGGGACGAGCACTGTCGATTGCGGGCTGGTTCCATCCGCAAGGGGTGACATGGTTCCCGGTGGCGGAACAGCATCTGTCGTCGGACGGTTGTTTCACCTATCAGGGCGGGACGATTCCCGCCGACATTGATGTCATCACACAAGCCGCCGTTCAGACACTGGCAGCCGATGCGGCAGCCACGATTCCCGGATTGCGCGGTTACATCGGCATAGATGTGCTCCTGCCGGAATCATCGCCCGCGCAGCCGGTGCTGGTGGAAATCAATCCGCGGTTGACCACGAGTTCGATTGGCATCCGCCGATTGTGTGCAGACAATTGGATCGCCAGTTTACTGACCGATCCCACTTCTCCGCTGCGATGGCACACGGATCGCCGCATTCACTTCACGGCGACCGGCGATGTGCGTGAGGAGCGGCTGCCATGACGGTGTTGGGACTGGACATCGGCGGGGCGAACATCAAGGCAGCGACGGCAGCCGGGTGGGCGAAGTCGCTGCCCTTTCCGCTGTGGAAAACACCGGATGAATTACCCGCCGTGCTGCAATCACTGATCGCGTTGCATGACCGTGTCGATGCGCTCGCAGTGACGATGACTGGCGAACTCGCGGACTGCTTTGCGACCAAGGCTGAGGGCGTAAGTCAGATTCTCGCCGCGGTGCAAACAGCGGCTGGTGACCGTCCTGTGAGCGTGTGGTCCACCTATGGGCGGTTCGTCATGCCGATGGAAGCGAATCAACATCCATTCGCCGTCGCCGCCGCGAACTGGCATGCGCTCGCGACCTGGGTGGGACAACGCTTTCCCTGTCAAAGCGGGTTGCTCGTCGACATTGGTTCCACGACGACAGATATTATTCCGTTGAGGAATGGAATCCCGTGTCCTCTTGGCAAGACCGATCTCTCACGCCTTCAATCCGGCGAATTGTTCTACACCGGTGTGCGAAGAACGCCGCTCGCCGCGGTGATGGCAACAGTCCTGTTCCGTGATCAAAGGGTCCCAACTTCATCGGAAGCGTTCGCGACGATGCTGGACGTCTATCTGATGCTTGGTGACATGCCCGAAGATCCGTGCGACACCGACACGGCGAACGGCCGCGCCGCCACGCGCGCCGCGGCGATTGATCGAATTGTCCGGATGCTGTGTGCCGACCGTACGGAGATCACAGAAGCGGAAGTCATCCAAATGGCCGATCAATGGGCAGGCCAGCAACTGGGGTACATCCAACTATCGGTCCAGCAGGTCTTGCGAGTACTCGACGCACAATGTGACACGGTGTTTGTGTCGGGGTCCGGTGAATTCCTGGCCCGTCGCGCGGTGCATCCGATAGATGAACTGAAATCCGCCCGCATCGTCTCGTTAACGGATGTCTTCACTCCCGCGATTGCTGAGGCGGCTTGTGCTTATGCCGTGGCGTGTCTGCCGCCGACTTGAACCTTCGCCGCTATCTTCTGCTCTCCATCGTGACTAACATCATATGACTATGAACCGTCGCCCACCCGAACGTGATTTTCACCGCCCGTCCGGTCCGCCGCCGCGTCGGGATTCCGCCCCCCGTGTGCCCAAGAAGCCGATGGCGGAACTGCTGTTGCAGCGGCCGTTGTCGCCATTGCCGGGGGAAAAATTGCCGGTCGTGGAAGTGCGGGCCCCGATCATGCACCCGTTTCTGTATCGCAAGCGGTTGGGGCAGTTCCCCAACTCAGCGGCACCGGGCGATTGGGTGCAACTCATGGTCGGCCGCGATATTTTCGGCTGGGGACTGTTCAACCCGCATGCCGAGATCGCCGTGCGGATGTTGCAACCGGGGCTGAAACAACCCAACGACGACTGGTGGGCGGCCAAGTGCCGGGCCGCCGTCTCGTTGCGACGGGATTTGCTGCAGCTCGATAAAGTGACGAACGCCTACCGCGTGATTCACGCCGAAGCGGATGGCCTTTCGGGGTTGGTCGTCGACAAGCTCGGTGATTGTCTCGTGATCGAAGCCTACACCATCGGCATGTATCAGCGCGCCGAAGCCTTGGCGGATATTCTCGCACCGCTGACCGACACGCAACACGTCATCCTGCGTTGCGCCCCGGCAACCGATCTGCACGAAGGCTTCACGGCGGACACCACAGGATCAGACGCCGCCCCGGTCAAAGTGACCGTGCAGGAGTTCGGCACACAGTTCAAAATCGACTTCACCGGCGGTCACAAAACCGGCTTCTATTGCGATCAGCGCGAGAACCGCCAACGATTTGCGTCACTCTGCAAAGGCCGGTCGGTGCTCGATGCCTGTTGCTACACCGGCGGGTTTGCGATTCAGGCCAAACGACTCGGTGACGCGGGCGAAGTCACTGGCGTCGAACTCGACGAAGCGGCGATGCAGATGGCCCGCGAAAACGCCCGACTCAACAACGTGAAAGCCCAGTTCGTGCAGGCCGATGCGTTCGCCTACCTGCGGGATATGTATCGCAACGACAAGAAGTACGACGCGATCGTGCTCGATCCGCCGAAGCTGATCCGCACGCGCGAAGAAACTTCGGAAGCGAAACGAAAATACTTCGATTTGAACCGGCTGGCATTGCAACTCGCCGCTCCCGAAGCCGTGCTGCTGACGTGCAGTTGCTCAGGGATGTTGACTGCGGACGAGTTCACGCAGATGGTCTTCACGGCGGCGCACGATGTTGGCCGCAGCGTGCAACTCCTCGTCCGCAGCGGTGCCGCCCCCGATCACCCCATCGGCGGCCAATGCCCGGAATCGGAGTACCTCAAAACACTGTTGCTCCGCGTGGAATAAGAATCTCGTTCCCACGCTCTGCGTGGGAATGCCTGTCCACGACGCTCTGCGTCGCACGGGCGCTTCACACGAGCAACGAAGACGACGCGGAGCGTCTCGGGCCGTGCGTTCCCACGCAGAGCGTGGGAACGAGTTGATTCCGATCCCTGGGTCTCTCCCATCACGCTAATACCAGACTCGCCGAGAGATCAATCCACGTGTGGAACTCGGCTCCCGGTCCAAGGCGGCGCAGGCCGGCGTCGATGCCTTGTTGTTCGAGATTGATCGCGTCTGTCGCGCAAGTGTAGGGTTCCAGACAGACTGCGTTCCGATTCGGCGGAGTGAAGACCACGACTTCGCGGAAGATGGGGGGACAGGTTTGCGTGATCTGCAATCCCGCGCGTTCATCGTAGACGATGCAATCGAACTGCGGTCCATCGCAGTCGATGTCGGTGAGGACATCATCCAGCTTCACGACGGAAACGTATTCTCCGTCACGCAGATCCCGGCCTTCGTCCACGGGCAGGCGTTGGCCCGTCGGCAGGCAATCCATCAGTTCCCAATACTTCGCGGCGGGGACTTCCACGAGGCAATCCTCGACGCGACTCTCGGCCGACAGCGGCAGCCTGAAATAGGCATGCGTCCCCAAGCCCCACGGCATCACCACGTTGCTGCTGTTGGTGATGCGGAAGTTTGTCCGCAGCCGATTGTGCAGCAGTTCGTAATCGACTTCGATGACGAAATCCGCGGGCCACAACGCGCGGCGTTCGGGAGCATCCACACTCAGTTTGAATTGACCGGTGACAAAGTTCGCCCCCTGATTGATGATCCGCCACGGACGATCGTGACAGAACCCGTGGATGGCGTTGCCGAACTTGTCCGTCACGGGGAGTTGGTAGTCTTTCCCCGCCCACGAGAATTTGCCCGCGCGAATGCGGTTGGGAAATGGGAACAGAATGGGGATGCCGCTGCCGCTGGGCTTTTGTCCGCCGGACTCGAATCCGGGGACAGCATCGAGCACTTCCACCGGGCGGCCATTCACCACCGCGGTGAAGGAGAAACAGTTGAACCCCAGGTCCGACAGAATCCGCGCCGATGCCCCCGTTCGCGGATCGGTCAGCGTAATGATGGGCATGCGACTTCGCTTTCAAACGAGGCGACCGCCAAGGCGCAACCGCCATTCCGAAGACCAAAGCGCCAGTTTACCCGACACTCGTGAATCGGAACATCCAGAGTACCGACAAACGATCCCCTAACTCCGCTTGCGGTTTCGCGACCCGTGCGGGCCTCACTCCTTGTTTTAGCTCTTCAGAAATCTTCACTTCGGCATGTCCGCCGCCCAACTCTGAATGGTGCGCACATGCGGTGCGGGGCTCTTCGCGAGGGCCTCCAGCGCTTGCACCACGGCGATGCAACCGGGAATTGTGGTGACGCAGGAAATGCCGTTCATCACCGAGGCCGCCCGAATCTTGCCTTCGTCGGTCCGGGCCCCCTTGCCGCTGGGGGTGTTGAAAATCAACTGAATCCCCTTGTTCGCCATCAGATCGAGCAGATTCGGCCGCCCTTCCTGCAGCTTGCGAACGGTGTCGACTTCAATCCCGGCGTCGCGGAAGACCCGGGCGGTGCCGGACGTGCAGACGATGTTGAACCCCAGCGATTTCAATTGTTTCGCTGTGGGAATCATCGTTTGCTTGTGCCGCCCCGCGAGACTGATGAAGACCGTCCCACCGCTCGGCATCTGGTTTCCGGCGGCAATCTGGCTCTTCGCGAACGCCAGCGGGAACTCGGCGTGAATTCCCATCACTTCGCCGGTCGATTTCATCTCCGGTCCGAGGATGATGTCGACGCCGGTGAAGCGGTTGAACGGGAAGACGCTTTCTTTCACCGAGGTATGCGGCGGAACGACTTCCGTCGTATATCCCTGCTCGGCGAGCGTCTGGCCGACCATGATCTTGGCCGCAATCTTGGCCAGCGGCACATTCGTCGCTTTGGACACAAACGGCGACGTCCGGCTGGCCCGCGGATTCACTTCGAGGATATAAACTTGTGTTTCAGCCCCCTCTTGCTTCACTGCAAACTGAATATTCATCAGTCCGCGAACTTGGAGTGCGGTGGCTAACGCATAAGTGGCCTGCTTGATTTCATCGATGACACTTTGTGGTAACGAATAGGGTGGAAGAACACACGCCGAATCGCCGGAATGCACCCCCGCCTCTTCGATGTGTTCCATCACGCCACCGACGAGCGTCAGTTGTCCGTCGGAGATCGCGTCCACATCGACTTCGATCGCATCTTCGAGGAACTTGTCGACGAGGACCGGCCGATCGGGCGAGACGTTGACGGCTTCGATCATGTACCGCTGAATCTGGTCGATGTCGTAACAGATTTCCATCGCGCGGCCGCCGAGGACATAACTCGGACGAACGAGCACGGGGAAACCAATCTGCTCCGCGACTCGACGGGCCCCTTCGGCATCGGTGGCCATGCCGTTCGGCGGCTGACGCAGGCCGATTTTCTCGAGGATTTGTTGAAAGCGCTCGCGGTCTTCCGCCGCGTCGATCATGTCGGGACTGGTCCCGATAATCGTCACGCCGGCGGCTTCCAGCCCGCGCGCGAGGTTGAGCGGCGTCTGCCCGCCGAACTGCACGATCACGCCGTCCGGTTTCAATCGATCGCAGATGTTGAGCACATCTTCCGTCGTCAGCGGTTCAAAGAACAAGAGATCGGATGTGTCATAATCCGTCGACACCGTTTCCGGATTCGAGTTGACCATCACGCTTTCGATGCCCAGTTCCCGCAGCGCGAACGACGCCTGGCAGCAGCAGTAATCGAATTCGATCCCCTGGCCGATGCGATTCGGACCACCGCCGAGGATCACCACGCGCTTGCGGCCGTCCGTCCGCGGCAAGGGTGCTTCGTCTTCAGACTCATAACAGGAATAATAGTAGGGGGTATACGCTTCGAACTCCGCAGCACACGTATCCACCTGCTTGAATGTGGCAATCACGCCCAACGCCTTGCGGCGGGCGCGGACGTCCATTTCCGTCGCATCCCACCAGTAGCCCAACTGGCGATCCGAAAACCCGGCCCGCTTGGCGTCACGGATGAGCGATACCGGGGCATCTTCCAACCGGTCGACCAACCGGATCTGCTCTTCGTGCGCCACCAACTCGCGGATGTGTTCGAGGAACCACGGGTCGATATGCGTGAGATCGAAGATCTGCTGGACCGACAGCCCCGCTTTGTACGCGTAACGGATGTAGAAAATCCGCTCTTCATTGGGACGCGCGAGCTTCGCTTCAATGTCGTCGATGCTCGGTTGCTTCGGGGTGCCCCACAGATCTTTCTTGCCGCCACCGAGTCCGAAGTGCCCAATTTCCAGCCCGCGAACCGCCTTCTGGAACGATTCTTTGAAGGTTCGCCCGATGGCCATCGTCTCGCCGACCGACTTCATTTGCACCGTCAGTTCGGGATCGGCTTCCGGGAATTTCTCGAACGTCCACCGCGGAATTTTGGTGACGACATAATCGATCGTCGGTTCGAAACAGGCCAGCGTTTCCCGCGTGATATCGTTGGGAATTTCATCGAGCCGGTAACCGACGGCCAGCTTCGCCGCGATCTTGGCGATGGGGAAGCCGGTCGCTTTGGATGCCAATGCGGACGAGCGGCTCACGCGCGGGTTCATCTCGACGACGACCATGCGGCCATCCGCCGGGTTGATGGCGAACTGCACGTTTGACCCGCCGGTTTCGACGCCAATTTCCCGCATGACCGCGATCGTGGCATCGCGCATCCGCTGATATTCCTTGTCGGTCAGCGTCTGGGCCGGGGCCACGGTGATCGAATCACCCGTATGCACGCCCATCGCGTCGAAGTTCTCGATGGCGCAGATGATCACGACGTTGTCGGCAACGTCGCGCATCACTTCCATCTCGTACTCTTTCCAGCCGATGATGCTCTCTTCCAGCAGCACTTCGTTCACCGGCGAAAGCGACAGACCCTTGCGGACTTTGTCCTCGAATTCCGCGCGGTTGTACGCCACGCCGCCGCCCGCTCCGCCGAGCGTAAAGCTGGCGCGGATAATCATCGGCAGGCCGATGTTTTCGAGCGCCTGATACGCTTCGTCCATGTTGCGGACGATCTGGCTCTTGCAGACATCGAGGCCGATCTTGATCATCGCCTGTTTGAATGTATCGCGCTCTTCGGCCTTCTTGATAACGTCCGCTTTGGCCCCAATCAGTTCGCAGCCGAATTTTTCGAGAATCCCGCGGCGATACAGATCCATCGCGGTGTTCAGGCCGGTTTGGCCGCCGAGGGTGGGGAGCACGGCGTCGGGCCGTTCGACTTCGATGATGCGGGCGACGTATTCCCAGGTGATCGGTTCGATATACGTCCGGTCGGCGGTATGCGGATCGGTCATAATTGTCGCGGGATTCGAGTTGACGAGGATCACCTCGTACCCCTCTTCCCGCAGGGCTTTGCAGGCCTGCGTGCCGGAATAGTCGAATTCGCAGGCCTGGCCGATGACAATGGGACCGGAGCCGATGATCAGGATCTTGTGGATGTCGGTACGTTTGGGCACGTCGGGGACTCGTCAGGCGGGCTGCGCGGTCGGTTGCGCTGCGTCAACGTCTTTCATTGTAAGACGTTGCGCGTGCAACGGGGGTTCAGGTGGGAACCGCGCGAAACTAGCCAAGCGTAACAAGCTCGGCGCGAGATTCAAGGAACCACGCACCCTCTGCCATTTTCATGACGATTGTGCAATCTTCAGCGTGCATCCTCGAAGCCCACCACGCTGGTCGAACGGCGCTTTTCCAGCATGCGTGCAATCTCGTCGAGGGCCTCCGCGGTTCCGTCCAGACGGCCCTGCATCGATTGCGCCGCTTGCCGGTACATTCCATCGCATTCCAGAAACTCGGCAATCATCCCCGGTGTGAGGTTTTCGAGGGTCGTCCACTGGCCGACACCTAACTGTTCGATGAAATGAGCATTGATCATCTGTTCGTGATGGATTTCCTCGGGGAGTGCCAGCACCGGCTTGCCGAGGTAGAGCGACTCGCCGAGGAGTTGATTGCCCGCCGCGCAAATCACGGCCCGGCAACCGGCGAGATCGTCCACGAATCGCTGTTCGTGGATCGGACAGAACGTGAGCGGACCACGCGCGGGGCGTTCACCGAGCCCATAAACTTTCACCGGCACGCCTGCGGTGGCAATGATGTCCAGCACGCGATCCGGGGTGTTCGCCCGCAGGTAGGAAAGGACGTAATCACCGATGGTGGGTTCCGCGGCGGCCACTTCCGGGCGAATGAGCGGGCCGATTTGTCGCACTGATTCCCAACCTGCTTTCGGCGGCGGCGAATAGAACGAGGAGACCACCCGCTTCGTCGGCCGCGGCGTGTGCAACCGCACGGCCCAACTCATCGACCACGCATGCCATTGCAACCGGCGGGGCAAGCTCGACAGATCGTAGGTCATCAAGACGTGCTGATGATCGAGGCTGAGGTGCGGCACCCGCCGTCCCCACGCGGCCCAACCGAGCGCGGGTTCAAAATCGGTGATGATTAAATCCGGGCCGACAGCATCAATCCGGCGGCGAAAGGCTCCCACCAGCCGCGGCAACTTACGAAAAGCATAAGCCAGCCCGCTGGTGATCGATTTCCACAGATCGAGCTTGCCGTTGGTGTAGTGGAACCGCAAGCCGGGAATGCGATGCAGCCGGACATTGGGGACGCGCATCGCCGGGGCGTAACAGCGGGCCAGAAAATTGTAGGCATCGTCGGGGGCGAAGAGCCACAATTCGTGTTCGTGGCGGAGGTGTTCCACCAGCGTGCGGACCCGCGCCGCATGCCCGCGCCCTTCACCCGCCATGCTGAGAAAAATTCTTGCCATCGCCACATCCTTGTGGAAGGAACAGGGGTGATGCAAGCGGCAACGAAACGGCATCACGCAATATTCATGACTGATCGTACCGCGCGAGGTCACTTCCCTACCAGCCGAATTGCTTTTTCATCGAGAATTCACGGAGTCGATTGCGAGCGGTAAACCGCTGCCGGAGCGCGGCTTCCGAAGCCTTGTTACACAGACTCCAATTTTCCGGAAAAGCTTACCTCAACTACGCGGTTGGAAAAACTCCCCCCGGTGTGTATCCACCGCCTGGGGAGACCTCAAGAGCGGGCACCACATGGTCGAATTGCACAAGGGGAGGTTTCTCTTCCCCTCTCCGCAAGAAAGGCACCGCTCGGACGCGGCAAGGCAATAGCGCGATGGATCGATCGACCGCCCTCCGATCAAGGCGATGGTCTTACGCCTTCGGGATCGGGTTGGTGCTTTGGTTCGCCCGGTCTGTTGCGGCCCAGGACTCGTTGCCGCCGGGGCTGTTCACCGACGAGCTGCCGTCCATTCTGCCGGCACTGGCCGTCGCGCAACCGCCCGATGAAGGGGGGGCGAAGCCGGTCACTCCGCAGCCGGGAGAAACGCCCGCGCTCTCCGAATTCAGTGCGGCATTGCAGACACCGACGCGCGTGACCACCGCGCCGTCACTCGAAGCGCCGGTGACGTCGCTCACCTTGTCGCCGAGCACCGTCGGCAAGTCCCCCGCGGCGGTCTTTGTCATCGATCAGGAAATGATTCGCCGCAGCGGAGCGCAAACGCTGCCGGAGGCCCTGCGGATGGTCCCCGGCGTGCATGTCGGTATCGGCAATGTCGGCGAGCCCAATGTCAGTATTCGCGGGCTGGGAACCGGCAATGTGTTCTTTCCGTACAGTTCCCGCATTCTCGTGTTGATTGACGGCCGCAGCATTTACGATCCGGTCGTCGGCGGCGTGATCTGGTCGGCCAACGATGTCGTCCTGCAGGACATCGAACGGATCGAAGTCATCCGCGGACCGGGGGCCACGATCTGGGGCGCGAACGCGGTCAACGGCGTCATCAATATCATCACCAAGTCGGCCGCCGATACGCAGGGGACATTGTTGCAGGCGGTCGGCGGGACCGAATACAAAACCATCACTACGGCGCGTGTCGGCTCGCAAACGAGCGACCACAGCCATATGCGGATCTTCGGCAAGTACCGCGATTTTGATGATGGGTATTCCACGCCGGATCGCCCCCGTGCGAACGACGGATTCCACGATTTCCGCGGCGGCTTTCGCTGGGATTACGACGACAAGGATGGCGACAAAGTCACCTTCCAGGGAAATCTGTTCAATGCCCCGCGCGGTCCGAACAGTTATGTCCCCGGCATGCCGAACATTCTGGCCCAGCAACCGGCATACGAATGGTTCGGCGGCAATGTGCAATCCACATGGACGCATACTTTCGAGGACGACACGCAGTTACGCGTGATGGGGATTTATGACCGACTCAATTTTGCGAATCAGGGGATCGAGTTCGGTCGCGATTCGTACATTTTCGATGCCGCGTACAACGGCACCTGGGGCGAGCGGCACAAATGGTTGATCGGCGGGCAGGTCCGGACCGATGCGGATGCCATCACCACGCTGCAATACCCGAACGTGACGACGCCGTACGATCCGCCGACCAAAGCATACACGGTCTCCAGCGTGCTTTTGCAGGATGAAATCGAACTCGTTCCCGATCGTCTTTCGTTCCTCGCCGGGACCAAGATGGAAGTGAATGCGTTCACGGGATTCGAGATTCAGCCATCGGGCCGATTGCTGCACACGATCGACGATGAACGAGTGACCTGGGCCGCGGTGTCGCGCGCGATTCGACGTCCCAATCGGATCTACGATGCGGCGGCAACGACGATCGTGGTTCCCGTGTCCGGCTTCAATTCAGTTGTGAAGCCGAGCACGCGTCTGAAGTCGGATGCCCTGGTCGCATATGAAGCGGGCTATCGTGCCCAGCCGGTCGAATGGTTCTCGTGGGATGTCGCGACGTTTTACAACGTTTACGACCATCTCCCGCTGCAGAATCTCACGCTGACGCAACCGAACCCGCAATTCTTTGAGTGGGGAACGACCAATGGCATGAGTGCCGAAAGCGTCGGCGCGGAATTCACCGGGACCGTCGAGATCACCGACGCCTGGAAGGTGAGTGGTTCCTATTCGTATCTCTCCATCTGGGCGCACAACAATCAACCGCCCGTTTTACCGGTGGTATATACCGGCAGCGAAAATGATTTGGAGAATGGGACGCCGCAACACATCGTTTACGTGCGAAATTCGTGGTCGCCGACGAAGTTCTGGGACATCGACCTGATCTTTCGGGACGTGTCGGCCATCACCGCGCGAGAGAATCCCGGCTATGGCGACATCGACCTGCGACTGGCCTGGCGGCCGCGGACCGGTTTGGAAATCGCGCTGATGGGGATGAATCTGCTGGACAATTCGCATCCCGAGTATGCCATTCCGGCCAGCGCATCGACGTTTCTGCCATTTGTCCGCGCTTCGACGGAAGTGCAGCGCAGCGTGTACGCGTCGGTCACATACCAGTACTGATCCTTAAACACGCTGTGCCACTGGCTCGGCCAGTGTCTTTCCGATGGAAGAAAAGGCAGCACTGGCAAAGCCAGTGGCACACAGAAGTCCGCTCTCATCGGCGTGAAGCACGACACGGGCGTCCGGCTGCGGCGGCAGAAACCGTGGACGATCGCCCCGCGGCTGATGGGCAATGACACTCGTATGCGGTTTGACCAATCGATAGACTCGCGGGAAGATGTTGACTGGCAATCGCGGAGACACGGCGTGGGAACGGCGCGGCGCGGCGAGCCGATCGGTCACCTGACAGCGCTGCGGCGAAGTTGGGCCGCGCTGCCGCTCCGCGTAAAGCAATTCGTGCTGCTCCTTACCGCGCTGCTGGTGGCCAGTGCCCCGGGCGTCTATTGGGCCTTTCGTGCGGCCACCTGGTTCGAGCAGCGCGACTCGGCCATTGTCGAACAGCAAACCAAACAATTCCTGACGTCCGTTTCTTACGGGTGGCTCAGCAAGCTGCAGTCGGCCCGCACCGCCACCGAGCAAGCGGAAGTCGTCGCGCAGTTATTCGGTTCGATTCAACGCTCTCAAGCCGGGCAAACAGCCCAGGGCGAACAGCCGAAAAACTTTCAGCAGTTGTACGTCGTCCTTCCGGAAGCCGGGGGTTCAACGACGCCTTCGGCAATCGCTCCCTCGGCGTTGCTGGAAGTGTTGCAGAGTCCGACCAAAGCGACCGTCTCTACCGTGGAAGCCGGCGTGCCGCTGGTCGTGCAAGTTCATGGCACGGAAAAGTCCGTTCGCGTCTGGGACCTGGATCACCGCGCCGATTCCACTGCGTCGCGCACTTCGTCAACGCCTTCCGCTGCGGAACGGTATGGAATCGCGCAATTCGCCGTTTCTGGTGGATTCCCGATCACGGATGCGTCGCTAATACCGCGGCGGCTGGTGGGAATTCCGCTCGACAATGCCCCGCGGTCCGATGACGAAATCGGACTGCTGGGACACGGCTGGCTGATTGCGGAACCGGACGCCATGACGTCGTCCGCGAGTTACCGCTCCGTCATGATTCCCGCGACGATTACCGTTTTTGTCGCGCTCACGGCCGCGATTTTTTTGGGGATTGTGCTCCAGCGCGTGGTGGTGATGCCCGTGCAATCGCTCTCCGTAACGATGGGAAAAGTCGCCCTCACCGGCGACTATTCGATGCGTGTCCCCGAGACCCGACGCGATGAATTGGGACAATTGCAGACCGGCTTCAATCGCATGATTACCCGCGTCGAAGAGTTGACCGCCGGGCTGGAAGCGCGCGTGACCGAACGGACGCACGAACTGGACCGTGCCAACCGCGAACTCCAGCGTTCCAATCTCGATCTCGATCGCTTTGCCTATACGGTCTCACACGACCTGCAGGAGCCGCTACGCAATGTAGCGAACATTTTGCAACGACTGCGCAGCGATTGGGGAGCACAGCTTCCTCCCGATGTGCTGAAGCAGGTTGACGCCCTCGATCAGCAATGCGACCGGGAAATGAAAATGGTCCAACGGATCCTGTTCATTTCCAAGCTGGGCCGCGGCGTGATTCAACAGCAACCCGTCGATCTGGACCACACGCTGACACAGATTCTCGACAGCATGCGAACCACGCTGGAAGACCGCGGGGTAAGTGTGGAAGCGCGGCCGCTCGGCGTCGTGCAAGGGGACGCGATTCTGCTCGGCGAAGTGCTGCGGAATCTGGTCTCAAATGCGGCGAAATACAACGACAAGCCCGAGCGCCGCGTGTGCATTCATGCCCGGGAATTCCGCTGGCACGGCACCACATTGATCGCGGTCGAGGACAACGGCATCGGCATTCGGCCGCAACATTTGAAGAAGGTGTTCCACCTCTTTACACCGTTGCACGACAAGCGCAAGTTCTCCGAAACCATCGGTGCCGGCATGGCCATCACCAAGCGGATTGTGGAACGCCATCACGGCAAAATCCGCGTGGTTTCGGCTTACGGCGTCGGGACCAGTTTTTTCGTCCGCTTACCCACCATGGGGGTGATCAAGAATGACGGAACGGCATCCGATTCTTATCGTTGAAGACAACGACTACGACTTCGATCAAACGGTCCGCGCGTTTCAAGCCTCGCGGATGGCGAACCCGATTTTTCGGTGCGTCAACGGCGACGATGCGCTCGACTTTCTCTATCGTCGCGGGGAATACTCCGATCCCGCCAGCGCCCCGCGACCGAGCATTGTGTTGCTCGATCTGAAACTTCCGGGAACGGATGGCTATGAAGTCCTGGAGATCGTGAAGGCGGACCCGGAACTTCGGTCGATTCCCGTGGTCATGCTCACGACGTCGGAAGACGAACGCGACATTCAAGCCTGCTATCGGGCGGGTGCCAATACGTATATTCGCAAGCCCGTGACGTTCGATGGTTATCTCGAAGCCGTCCAGCGACTCGAACAGTATTGGTTTCAGATCGCCGTCTTACCGGATGGCAATCTTCCCGCGCCGTGATGACAACACGGCGGGCGACGCGATTTTACGCCGCCAAAATCGCGGTAATCGTTAAAAATCCCCTGCTTTCCGACAGAGCCCGCCCTGCCCTGGCGATTTCTTGTCGGAAAGCTGCTGCGGTTCACGATGGCAAAGAGGACCCGGCCGAATCGCGTCTGCACAGACGCACGCAACACATTCAATTCTGCAGTCATCGGAGAGGGGTGATGAGATGTTCATGGTGAGGTAATGAGCAGACCGGAGTGGTCGCGACGGCAGATTCTCACGACCCTCAGCGGTCTGGGATCGTGGTCCGCGCTGACCCTCCGTCACGCCACGGCGCAAGATCCGGCCCTCATCACCATCGACAATCAATACCGCATCAAAGCCAAGCTTCTCTTTTTACTCCCCGATTTCATGACGTGGGATGTGCTCGAAAAGCAGAAGAGCGATGTGTCGATCGCAGTGATCACTCACGGCGACGCGCGGACCGATTTCCGGAACGAAATTCAGACCGAGACAATGAAAGTCACCCCCGGCGGTCGCAAAGTGAATTGGGTTTTGTACGACACCGCCAGGGACCTGCTCAACGCGCCGGCTTCCACCGCCGCGCGCTGGCACATTATCTTCGTCATGCGGAAGAACGAAGAGGTGGTGCTGGACGACTTGAACAAGCTCGATGCCCGCTTCGGTCAGAAGCAGGGTGTGGTCTTCGTCACCGAGGAAAACACCAAGTTCCGCAATCTCGCGGCGCTGAACTTCTGGGAAGACGTCGCGTCCAACCGCATTCGCATCCAGTTACGGCACAAGTATCTTCACGACACCATCGGCGTGACGCCGAAAAAAGAGCTGCTGGCCATCGACGGCGTGATCCTCTACGACAAACCCGCGCCGGTGCTGCCCGCACAACGGTAATCAGGGTTTGTCGGGTCGTGAGTCCGTTTGAATATAAGAATGTCGGGGCGGGGGCCCCGACCTATGATTTCCAGTTGATTTTCACATCCATAGGTCGGGGCCCCTGCCCCGACTCGTTAAACTGACCCGCTACTGTTTTTCATCCGACCAGATTTCTTTCAGCAATTGGAAGATTTCCGGCTCCGACTCCATCAACTCCGCGCGGTTGAACGGATAGAAATCGTTGCTGCCGAAGTACGCTTCGGTCATCTCCGCGAAGAACTCCATCGGGTTTGTGAGGCCGTAGTGCTTCACTTTCTTGCCGTTGTAGAGCAGCGTGGCATCACCGTGGCCGCTGGCTTTGTACGCATCCTGGGCGGCTTTGATTTCGGGGTGATCGAACCCCAACTGCTGATCATGGTAGGCATGGGCCAGTTCGTGCAGGATCACCCACGGTTGCTCGTTGATGTTCCGTTTCGTGACCACATCCGCTGCGCGCGGGAGATGCACGCATTTGACGAGCTCTTCCGGATAACCGTTCTCCTTCAACCAGCCCGCACCGGGGTGATACTGCATCGACCCAAGCTTGCCGCAGTTCAGATCGAGCACAATCGTCACGCCTTGCAGGACCTTTAATCGTCCCGGCGGCACCACGGCTTTGATCTCCACGAGTTTCGCTTCCAGAAACTTCAGCGCTCGCTGCCCCAATGCCGCATCAGGAGCGTCACCACGCAGGCGGTCATCGACACGGATCGTCCAGCCTTCGAGTTGCTGTACGGTGCGCGACGATGGCTGCGATTCGTCCGGCTTGTCCGCGGCGAAGCCAAGCGTGGTGAGCAACAGCAGCAGGACGACGAGTAATCGTGTGGGAGGCATACGGTGTTGATCCAACGGGCACCCCGGCTGCTTCTGAGTAGCCGGGGTGCGGTGTTCGTGATGAGATACGTTTCTGGGATTCTGCGAAGCGGCAAGCGTATGGGTGGACCGATTGTTATGCAAGGATCTCTTTCACGACCCGGCCATGCACATCGGTGAGACGGTAATCGCGGCCGGTGTGGCGGTAGGTAAGCCGTTCGTGATCGAGGCCCATCAGGTGCAGAATGGTGGCGTGGAAATCGTGGACGTGGACCGGATCTTTCGCGACGTCGATCCCATACTCGTCCGATTCGCCATAGGTCATTCCCGGCTTCACCCCCGCTCCCGCAAGCCACGACGAAAAGACCCAGTGGTGATGTTCGCGGCCCCGCGCATCGGCGGCGGAATTGAACGGCGTGCGGCCGAACTCGGTCGTCCAGACTACGAGTGTGTCATCGAGCATCCCGCGCTGCTTCAAATCCCGCAGCAACCCGGCAATCGGTTGATCGATGTTCTTCGCCAGCGGCGCGTGCGTGAGCATGTCGCCATGCGCATCCCAGTTGCCGGACGAACCGACGTCAATCAATTCCACGAACCGCACACCGCGCTCGGCCAACCGTCGGGCGACGAGGCACTGCCACGCGAACCCTTTCGTGCTGCCGCGCTCCAGGCCGTACATCTGCAAGGTGGCGTCGGTCTCTTTCGACAGATCAAACACCTCGGGCATCTCGGCCTGCATCCCGAACGCGGTCTCGAACGATTTGATCCGCGCGGCCAGTTGCGGATCGGCGTCGCGCGGGGATTGATGCCGTTGATTCATCTTCGCCAGGACGCCGAGTTCCAGTTCCTGCAACCGGCTGGTGGCCGCCCGGCGACGAATGTTGGCCACCGGTTCCGGTCCCGGCACCACAAGGGTTCCCTGATGCGAACCGGGCAGAAAATCACTCCCCCACACCTGTCCCCCCGCATACGGCGACTGCGGGGCAATCACCACAAACGACGGGAGATTACGGTTCAGCGTGCCGAGGCCGTAACTGACCCACGAGCCAATGCTCGGCCGGGCGAACGTGAACGAACCGGTGTGGATGCCGAGTGTGGCTTCGTAGTGATTCGTGTGATCGGACTTCATCGAACGGATGACGCAGAGGTCATCCACACATTCGGCCATGTGCGGGAAGAGATCGCTGACTTCAATTCCCGATTGTCCGTGCGGCCGGAATTCCCACTGCGGCCGTTTGAGGAACATTTTGAAGTCCCCCTTGCGGCCCTGAAATTCGTTCACCGGAATGGTCTTTCCCGCGTCGGCGAACAGCTTTGGCTTGGGGTCCCATGACTCGACGTGTGATACTCCGCCGCTCATGTAAAGGAAGATGACCCGTTTCGCCTTGGGCGGAAAATGCGAAGCCCGCGGCAGCAACGGATCGGTTGGTGCGTCATCAGCGAGCAGTTGCGAGACAAGCCCCGGCAGCAATGCCGAACCGCCAACGAGCGAACGCAAGACACCGCGGCGTTGGGGGTCGAAGGTGGGAACCTTGCTCATGGAGATTGTCTCATGGGAAACGCAATCGAAACAAAACGTGAGTTGGAAGTCGGTCATTCCAGCTTTTGGTCCCCTCTCCCCCGTCCGCGGGGGAGAGGGGACCGCGTCCACACAGGTCTTATGTAACATGATACAACAAGGCCGATTTGTCTAACCCTGTTCCGCGGTCAATCCACATACAAAAACTCGTTGCTGCCGATCAGCGTTCGCAGGTATGCGGCGAGGGTCCGGTGCTCCAGGTGATCCCCGCCTGTTGCCGCAAGTTCGGTGCGATAAGTCGCGATAAATTCCAATGCTTCGGTCCGTTCGGCGACGGTTGGTGTTCGTCCCACCGCTGTTGCCCAAGCGTGATCAATCCGTTGCGTCTCATCGGCGTGCGCCGCCCACAACTGTGCCGCCCACCGGTCGGCTTTGTCGTGAATGAACGGATCGTTCAGGAAGAACAAGGCCTGCGTCGGGACTGTGGTACCGAGGCGATCCGCGGTGCTGGCATTGGGATCGGGACCATCGAACAGCGCGAGGAAGGGGTGCCGCTTGAGCCGCTGCGCCATCAGGTACACACTGCGGCGATGGTGATCGTAAACCGCGCTGAACGGGCCGTGCTGCGTGTATCCCCAGCGCGTTGGCGGCGGGAACGGATGCTCGCGACCAGCTGACGAATCGAGTTCGCCACTCACCATCAAAATTGCGTCGCGAATCTCCTCGGCACTCAATCTTCGTCGGGAAAAGCCGCTGTAGAGTTCGTTCACCGCAACATCTTTCCCGGTTGCTTGCTGATAGGTCACGCTCAGCATGATCGATTTGTGCATCGCCTTGATCGACCAACCACTGCGAATGAAATGGGTCGCCAGGTGATCGAGCAGTTCCGGATGCGTCGGCGGCAATCCGCGCACGCCGAAATCGTTCGGTGTTTTGACGAGACCGCGGCCGAAGTGATATTGCCAGATACGGTTGACCATCACGCGGGCCGTGAGCGGATTCTCCGGGCGCGTGAGCCACTGGGCGAGTTCCAGCCGTCCGCTGCCGAGCGTCGTCGCAGGCAGTGGTTCCCCGCCGAGCGATTTGATGAACCCGCGGGGAATCACATCACCGGGACGATCGGGTTCGCCCCGCTGCTGCAGGCGGACATCATGCGGCGTCCCCTCCGACATGCCGTACGTCATGGCAAACGGGCCGTCATTCAGCAATGTTTCCAATTCCTGTTTGTCACGATCGAGTTGCTGCTGCGCGGTGGCGAGTTGTTGTCGCAGCATGCGGACGCGCTGCTGCCTGGCTTGGGGATCATTGTTGGCGGCAGTGATCGCCGGAGCATCGAACGCGGCAAGGGGCTGATCGCCGACGACAAAATTGTCGGCATCGAGCGCCGGTCGCACGCCGCCGATGTGACCATAGCTGTCGATGAACGTGTAATCGATGGTGCCATCCCACCCGCTGGCGAGTTGCCCGCTGAATTCTTTCGTTCCCATCCGCGAGGCCAGCGTTCCCGTGAACGTTTTCGCGGGCAGATTCAGTGCGATCTGCACCTGATACCATTCGCCGATGATGAGCGGTGCGACGGTTTCCCGCGCCTCGGCACTCCGGCGGAAGAACTCGTTGCCGTTGAAGAAGAGTTCCACCGCGGCGGAGTTCCCCGGGCCGTGACCGAGGTAGTATCGCCACGATCCATTCCCCCCGGCGTCCTGACTCGCACACCGGAAATCAAACCCAGCGAAGACGCGGCCGTCCTTGTCCGGCTTGATGACCGAAAGCTGCATGCCGAAACCATCGTATTCGCCGCGGTTAGGCATGACGACGCCGAGTTCCCCCGGCGCGAAGAGGTTGGCAAACGGACTCTGCGATTTGGCAGAAATCTTCACCACGCTGTTGGGGCCCGGTCCCCACGGAGCCGCCGGTACGGAATCCGCCGTCTGTAATTCGAAGTCGCCATCGATTCCCGAAAGTTGACGAATTTCTTCCGTGATCGCCGCGACATCCGGGGCATCGGCCAAGTTGGCGGGTGATGCCGGTTCCGTTGCCACCGGCGCGAAGGGCGTCGTTTGCACGGCGAGGTTGTCGTACTCGATCCCCGGCCGTAGTCGATCCTGTGGTTCCGCCGATTCGAGGACCACGAGCTCGAGCGCACCGGATGCCGCCATCGCGAAGGGCTTCGCCACGAATTCTGTCATCGCCCCCGGTGAGCCAACCTGACCGGAAACCGTTCGCGCCATAAGGTCGAGTTTCAATTGCAGATTCTGCCACTGACCGGCAGATACGTTCGCCATGACGTGCCGACTTCCATTCTCGAGCAGCACGACCTCACGGGAAGAGATCCGGACATCGACCGCGGCTGCCCCGTGCATTTCCCCGAGCGTTAAACGATGTTCACCCGGCTGCGCGGCATCGGGTGGGCCGACGCGAAAATCGAGGCTGACCGACACGACCGCATCCGTCTCCGGTCCCCGACGTGGATGCAGCGCCTGCGCGATGCGGTACGGTCCCATTCCCGCCGACAGACTTGCTCCCACACGCCCCGCGGGATAGACGTGCCTGAACGGACTTTGAGCCGCGGTTGTGACGGCGATGGGACCCGCATACAACCACGGCGGGACAAGCACGCCGTTGCTGCCCCCCGAAGCCGGGGCTTGCAGCTCGAAGTCGCCGTCCATTTCGTTGAGCGACCGCAACACCGCCGCAGGAACGGGTTGCTTCTGCTGCGCGAGCCGCGCCGATAACGCCGCCACGCGTGACTCGAACGCGCGCCATTGGGATGACGATTCCGCCATCGGCAACAGCGGCGTCATCGCGCGGAACTTCTGCTTCTGCTCGGAACCGGGAAACGCATACCGGCTGCTGTCGAAGATGCCGTAGAGACCGTAGTAATCGGCCATCGTGACGGCGTCGAACTTGTGATCGTGACACCGGGCACACCCGAGACTGAGACCCAGCACCGATTGTCCCAGCGTGTCGATCGTGTCCTGAATCGTGAGATGGTGGTAGTTCTCGGAGTCGAACCCGAACCGGCGCGATACGGCGAGAGAACCGGTCGCCGTGACGCGCTCGGCGTATTTCTCCGCGGGTCCTTCCTGGGCGAGAATGTCCCCGGCGATCTGTTCGCGGAGGAACTCGTCGTACGGCTTGTCGGCGTTGAACGCCTCGATCACATAATTGCGATACCGCCATGCCAGCGGGACGGGGTAGTCCGCGGTTTCGCCGGCGGTATCGGCATAGCGGACGACGTCGAGCCAGTGCCGACCCCAGCGCTCGCCGTAGGCGGGTGATTTCAGCAGGCGATCAATCACCGTTTCAAATGCCCGCGGCGAAACATCCCGCAAGAATGCCGCGATCTCCTCCGGTGTCGGCGGCAACCCCGTGAGATCGAACGTCGCCCGGCGAATCAGCGTGAGCTTGTCCGCAGGCAGCATCGGCTTCACTCCGGCCTGTTCCTGTTTCGCACGGATGAACCGGTCAACGCTCGTCTGCACCCACGCGACGTCCTGCACCACCGGCGGCGGGACATCGCGCACCGGTTCGAACGACCAATGCTTCACAGCTTCAAACTTCGCGGTCGTCTCCGGCCAGACGGCTCCGTCACGAATCCACTTCACGAAGTCGGCGACCTGATCGGCCCGTAGTGTTTTGTCCTTTTCCGGGGGCATGGCAGAGACGTCGGCTTCCCGGCGGAGGGCACGGATCAGCAAGCTTTCATCGGGTTTACCCGCGATGATCGCTGGTCCGGACTCGCCCCCTTTGAGGAGTTGCGACGGTGTGTCCACGCGCAATCCGCCCCCGGTTTTCGTCTCACCGTGACAACGAAAGCACGTCCCCACCAGCACGGGGCGAATCCGGGCTTCGAAGAAGTCGGCCTGGTCATCGGCCCGGACTGTCTGCCCCGTCAGCACCAGCAGACAGATCACCGCCATCGCTGCGGCACAAACGGTGTTCACCTTCAACGGATGGCTCCCCATTTCGGGATGGCATTGGGCGACAAAAAAACATTGTAAGCCCGCGCGCGGCCCAGGGCAGTCTGCAACCGCCGGATTTTGCGGAATCGATGGACACAGCGATTGACTGCGTGGTCCCATCGCATTGAACGACGGTGTTAACCATTAGTTCGGCTGAATGGTCAGTACCACGGTTTCGCGGCCGCAGACCGGGCAATGCGGGGCATCGGCGGAGTAATCCTCCCCGCAGCCATCGCACGTGACTTCCGGAATTTGTGCCTGCCTTGCCAATTGGGCTTTCGTGCGGGCTTGCTGGAGCGTTTCCCAAGCCGAAAGATAGCCGAGCAAGGCCGAGATCATCACCACGAACGGTGCCACCAATATGAGCGACCACTCCGGTAATCCCATCAGGCCATGCACCACCATCACGGCGAGAATACCGAGAACGAAACCGGCACCACAGAAAACGAACACCCCGGAAATCGCAGCCATCAGATAAGCAGACGTCGGCAATTCAATCGGCGGTTCGTCCATGATCGTTCAGTCTTCCAACGGATGACTTCCGTCCGCTTTGCCGATGACCACGATGCCATTTTCCGAGACCGTGAAGCCGCGGGCACGATCCTGATCGAGGTCGTAGCCAATCTGCATGCCTTCGGGGACATGCACACGTTTGTCGATGATCGCCCGCCGGACCTGGGCATGCCGGCCGATCTGGACGCCGTCGAAGAGAATCGAATCTTCGACATTCGCCCAACTGTTGACCCGCACGTTGAAACCCAGCACCGACCGTCGGACTGTCCCGCCGGAGATAATCGAACCGCTGCATACCAGGCTGTCGACGGCCTGTCCAATCCGCGGGGACGGACCATCCATCTGCGCAAAGACAAACTTCGGCGGCGGTTCCTGCGGTTGATAAGTGCGGATATTCCACGTTTTATCGTACAGGTTCAATTCCGGGGCTACCGAAATCAAATCCATATTGGCTTCATAGAAAGAGTCCAACGTGCCCACATCGCGCCAATAAGACATCTGACCCGAGTTCTTATCACGGAAGGGATACGCCCGCACCAGGTGACTACCAAGCAATTGTGGGAGAATATTCTTGCCAAAGTCGTGCTGGCTTTGCGGGTCGGTCGCATCCCGGCATAACTGATCGAAGAGAAAGTTCGTGCTGAAGACATAGATTCCCATCGACGCCAGGCAGCGCGTGGCGTCATCGGGCATGGCATCGGGATCGGACGGTTTCTCGCGAAACTGAATCACTCGCCGGGTGGCATCAATCTGCATCACGCCGAATTGCGTCCCCTCGGCCAGCGGCACCGGAATACAACCCACGGTCGCATCGGCGCCGGATTCGATATGATCTCGAATCAAGTCGGCATAATCCATCTTATAAATGTGGTCGCCGGACAGAATCAGAACATAATCCGTATGGGTTTTCTCGATGGAGTAAATATTCTGATAAACTGCGTCTGCCGTCCCCTGATACCAATTTTCATCGATTCGCTGCTGCGGAGGAAGAATATCAATGTATTCATCCAGCTCACGGCAGAGAAACTTCCAGCCGACGTTCATATGGCGATCGAGGCTGGCGGCTTTGTACTGCGTCAGTACCAGAATCTTCCGCAGACCGCTGTTCAGGCAGTTCGACAACGTAAAATCGATGATGCGATACGCGCCGCCGAATGGGACCGCGGGCTTGGCACGGTCGCGCGTGAGCGGTTCCAGACGAGTCCCTTTTCCACCCGCGAGAATGAGCGCCAGCACGCGATGTGACATGGAGTAAACCTTCGCTGCAAGTCGGGAAGCGTTGGTCCCGGTTATTTCCTCAAGGCCCGTAACAGTTCCAGTTGTGTTCGACGAATCAAGGGCTCGGCGTCAACCGCCAGGTAACTGGACCGCGCCCGCCACGTTTCGTAACCGCCCCACTCGTGTTGCTCCGGGGTGGGAAGGTACCCGTTGTAGCCGTTGGCCAACGAAATGGTAAAGCTGTGTGGGAACGGCGTCCCTTGCTTGATCGACAGCCCGGTTTCCGTGAACGTTTCGCAGGGACTGCTGACGATGGCCAGATCGCCCAGCCTTAGCGCTTGAATTTTAACTTTCACCGTCGGGGGATAGGCCGCCAGCAGAACCGACTCGCGAGCATAAATGTCCGGCGCTCCTTTTAACGGGGAGGACTTGCCCTCCAAGCGTTCCTGTGCGGCTTGCAGTTCGTCTTCGCTGGGCCGACGAACGCCGAGTTCAATCTCGGTTTCCTGTACTGCGAGGGGAACATCCGCGGAGTATTCGATGGTTTGACAGGCGTCCGCAACGCGTTCGGCAATGGTTTCAGCAACCACGCCCAATTGCTCATACGGCTCGCGTTTGCCGGGAGCGGGCTGACTGAAATTCACGTTGTTCACGTCCGCGCTGGTCCCATTGGTCATGGTGGCAACAAACGGCGGCTGGACATTTCCCGCCTGTAACCGCCGCGTGAGCCGAACGGCGAATTCACCGAAATAATCGGCCGACACGAAATCTCCCGGCACACCGCCAACGTAATGCAGCGAGTAATTTGCCCAGACGGCAATCGGACGGCCATCGCGGCTTTGCACGCTGAGAATCGAAATCTGCGGATCCACAGATCCCGCTTGCCGATCGGTGTCCGGGTTCTGATAGCCCGGGTTCATGCGGACGCGATCCATTTTTTGGCCGAACGGATTCTCGCCGAGAACACCGTCTTTCAAATGCCAGCGGCGATTGAACAACTGCCCCGGTTCCATCGCAGTGGCCCAACCGAGTTGTGCCGGTTCGCGCTGCTTCCAGGCCTGAGTGATGCCGTCCACAATGCGATCCGACAGAAACTCGACGTACTCCGGATCGGGATCGCTTTGAAACACACCGGCGACCGTCGGGCACGAATGCGCGTGCGTCGCCGAGATGAGGATGTTCGCCGCGGGAATGCCGGTACGATAAGCCGCTCGGCGTTTGGCCGAGTCCATGATTTCCCGCGGGATCATGCAACTGTCGCAGGTGACCAAGGCCAGTTGCGTGTCCCCATTTGTCAACACGAGACAGCGGGCGTGCAAGGGATCGTGCGCGGCTAGGGCGAGATGATCCGCCATGTTGCCATTCACGGTGATTGGAAATCGCGGCGGCGTGATGTCCTGCGCATAGGCCCCGGCGTACAAACCGACCGGCTCATCCGCGGCATTGACCGGCGTACTCCACATGGTCCCGACAGCCAATACGCTTGCCAGCCACATGTGTCGAAGCATGCGTCGAACCCATCCTGAGTGACATTGAGACTGCATGCGATATAGTCTGCACGAACCCATGCCACAGGGCAACCTTGCCCACCATTCGGAGCTAACTCTTTCGCTTTTTGACGAGAACCCAGTTGGTATCGGAGCTCATCACGATGAGGGAGTGATATTCCATCTGTCCGTTCCGTTTCCGGAACCGACAGTGATACCAAGGGGAACCAAATTCGTCGAATTCGCTTATGCGGACAGATCGTTTCCGTTTCACCAGTTTTTTGTAGACACGAACGGTTTCGGGAAAGATCGTGTAGTTGGGAATTCCTTTGCCCGGAACCTCAGTGATTCGAATCCGGTCCCCAATTTTTAGTTCGCTTGATTTCATCGTGGCCTCCTGCGATTTGCCCTACGAGAACATCGCGTCGCGTTCAAAGGGATACATCGGTTGACGGCGGTGGTGATAAGGCAACGTGGTCATGTCTGCCGTCGTGACACCGGGTGTGTTCACACGCAGGATGGTGCGGCAGACCGGGGCATACGCGGCGAGCGGGGCGTTGACCCCTTTGGCCACCAGCACGCGAAAGGTGGATGGATCGAGCCCGAACGAAGTGAGTTGTCGCAGACTGAACGGGGGCACGCGGCGCGAGGTGAGCATCACCGTCAGACCATCGTCCGTGCGAACAATGGCCGTGCGGCCCTGATCGAAATGGGTGAAGCCGCCGTGACGCGCTTCGGGTTCGGAGAATTGGCCATCGCCGAGGAATTGCACCGCGAAGTCCGCAGAAAACGGCGGGCCGTGGAGATCGCCGCTGCGGCCACCGACCGCCAATGTCACCCGCTGCCCGATACCCGCTGCTTCGGCTTTTGCCACGCTGTCGGGATCGAACAGGATCACCAGACTCGGCGTGACGTGCTGCCGCGCGAGTTCGTGCAACAGCCATGTGGCATCGGCCGGGGAACCACCGCCGACGTTGTCCCCCATGTCGAGCAGGCAAGCCGGTGAGGGCACCGACGCCGCTTGAGTCACCGCCTCCGCCACCGAGAGAAACGTGCCTGCCAAGCCTTCGCGATGCTCCCATAACCGTCGGCCGAGTTCGTCGGCCGTGCTTTGTGCCAAGGTGTGGTCCCCGTCGGCGATGACGAGGGCCGCGGAACCCATCTCGGCAACATCGGCATACGGAAAGCCCATAAACAAACTCACGCCGAGAATCCCGGACCGTTCGCGCACGCCGTCGGCATAGCGGCAAATTCCGGCCAGCGGTTCTTCGCTGGTGCATTGCCGTTCGATGTTCATCGCCATCGGGGGAAAGACCGCCGCCTGCACAGGCCGCACGCGACCGGCCAGCGTGGCCAGCATCAGTTCCGCAGCTTCCGTCCCTCGTGCGGCTTGATCAATGTGCGGATTCGTGCGGTAGGCGAACAACGCATCGGTCGCCGCGACCATCGCCGGGGAAAGGTTCCCATGCGGATCGAGTGTTCCGATGATCGGAACGGCGGGCCCGACAATGTTCCGCACGGCCTGCAACCAGTTCCCGTCGACATCGGGGACGGCTTCACTCACGGTCGCCCCATGCGGCGCGACGAGCACACCATCCAACGGTCCGGCGGCCCGCAGGGCATCCAGCAAGCGTGACCGCAGCGTGGCATGCGTATCCGTCGTCATCGCTCCGAAGGGAATCGCGCGGGCCGCGAAAATTGGCACGGTTTCGACATCGGTCTTCGCCAACATCCGCAACATGCCGCCGACTTCATGTTGCGCGTCGATGAAATGATCGCGCATTGCCGCACCGGTCAGCAGCACATCCTGTTCAAAGTGCGCAAGCGTGGTCGGCTCGGGCAGGAAGGTGTTGGATTCCTGAATCCACGCGATGATTCCGATCCGCGGCATAATTTGCTTCTCCACTCAACGTCTGCAAGAACACCGCGTGCAGGCAAGTATTCCCGACAAAGATAAAGATTTTGATCTCCGCGCTGCTGCTCCAGTCTCGTATCATGTCGTGCATCACACAAGGAAGCCCCAATGACTTTTCGCGGTCGAATTCATAACGGTGTGGTCGTGCTCGATGAACCCGTTCCTTGGGCGGAAGGGGCCGCCGTTCGGATTGAGTTGGATTCAACGGAGACCAACAAAAATATCCCACAGCGTGTTGGCGGACTTTGGCATGGGCAAGTGCATATCGCTCCGGATTTTGACGAACTGCCCGAAGACATTGCGGCCGCGTTGGGAATCACAGTGCGATGATCCTGCTGCTGGACACCCATGTCGTTCTGTGGTGGCTGGACAATCCTCTGCAGCTCACCGACACCGCCCGTAAGGCCATCGCGGAACCAGCAAACGAAGTTCTGGTGAGCGCGGCGACGGCTTGGGAAATCGCTATCAAACGGAGCTTGGGGAAACTGCAGGCACCCACCGATCTTGAAGGGGCGATCATCACGTGCGGGTTTCGCCGCCTCCCGATCACATTGGCACATGCTTTAGCGACCGAACCGCTTCCGCCACTCCATCGCGATCCGTTCGATCGATTGCTGATCGCACAGGCAGTGATGGAGGGAGCCACGTTAATCACGCGCGATCCGTTGATGGAGATGTATTCTGTACCGACCATCAAGGCGTGAGGAATTGGACGCGAGTCCTGGGATTCGGCAAAGCGCAAGCGAGGCTTTCTCTGACCCTCAACCATCGACCATTAACCCTCAACTTATTTCGACAACTGCAACAACCGGGGCGTTTCCTGCAGCAGGAAATCGACATCCATGAACGGTTCGTGGCTGATGTCCCACCACCGCAGGCGGCCGGTGGCGTCGACCAGGTAGGTGCCGTGCAGCGGAGTGTTCTCGAAGTCGTCGTGACAGCGCCACGTTTTGAACGCGGCGAGCGATGAATCCGAAACGAGCGGGAATGGGATCTGTTGCGGCTGGAAGTTTTTCACCGCGGTTTGCAGCTTAGTCACATCGTCGGTACTGACACCGACCACGTTCACACCCAACTGTTGCCATTCGTTGTACTTCGCGGTGAACTTCTGCAATTGCTCGGTGCAGTGCAAACAGCCGCTGCCGAGGAAGAAGAGATACACGGTTGGTTTGTCCGCGAATTCCTGCGAAGAACGCTCGGCGTCATTCCCGTCGCGCGCGATCCAACTCGGGGCCGTCGGGGGCGACCACAACTGCGGCCCCAGCGTGTCGTGTGCCGGACGTTCGCCGACATCGGTCGCGGCCGGTGCGGGGGTTCGCCAATCGGTTGGATAGCCGAACTCGGAAGCGATGGGAGCAAGTCGCGCCAACAGCGGCGTGCTTAAATCGGCGCGACCGGCAATCGTGCGCAGGGTTTCAAAGTGCGTTTTTGCGTCGTCCTTCTTGTCGGCCTGGAACAGCATTTCGACAAGCACCGCGCGCGGTCGCACCTGTTGCTTCTTACCGTTGACTGAGTCGCGCAGCTTCTTCAGTGCGCCGTCTGTATCTCCGGCGAGAAACTGGACGCGGGCCTGGAACAGCGGATCAACTTTCGTGGCATCGGCGGCTTTGAGTTCGCGCAACGCTTCCGCGAAATCCCCCCGTTTGTACGCCTCAATGCCGTGAAGTTCCGCCAGCGTTTTGACGAAGCGCTGGAGTTCACCGTCAAGGCGTTTGAGTTGTTCCTTGCGTTTCTCCGGCGTGAACTCGCCGACGTTCATCGGACGGGAGGCCGTCACGGGAGATGCGGGAATGTTTTCGGCCCGCAAAGCACTGGCGGGCATGTTTTCGGGCTCGACTTCGAACTTCAGTTCATCGACCTCGCGCTGCAAACCGCGGCGTTCTTTGTCGAGAGCGTCCATCACTTCGCGGGCCTTGTCGCCCTGCTGTTGATGCAACGCGGCCAATGCCACCCAGCGGCTTCGTTCCAGGCGCGAACTGCGGTCGTTCGGCGCATCGAGGAACGGCGGTTCGCAATACTTGGCGACGTCTGCCCAAAGCTCGTAACGTTCGAGGATTTCAAACAGCCGTTGTTTGCCGTAGCCACCGGTACCGGTCTTTTTATCACGGGCGTTGTACTTCGGATGCCGCGGCATTTCGATGAGATTTACCGCAAACGCCGCGGCATCACCGGCGCGACCGAGGTGATCGAGATTGCGGATCATCCATTCGGTGTTGTGGGCGAAGTTGTGAATCTGATCGGGGAGAATCTGGTCGCGCATCATGTACGCGTGATCGACCCGCACGGCGGCTTCCTGCTGCCAGACGGCATCGTCGAAGCGGTCCAGATCGGAATAAATGTGGCCGGGCATGTGCCACATGTGGGCGATCGCCGGCGCAGATTGTCCACAGCGTGCGGCCGACGTGAGCGCCTGTTGGGAACGCTCTTTGTCCCACAGATGAATGCGGTAATGATGCGACGGGTGCATCGGTTCCGCCGCGAAGATTTCCCCGAGCACGGCATTGAGCGCGAGATAACTCGTGATCGGCACACCGGCTTCGCGGCCACTCCACAGAGACAGCGCCAGGAACGAACGAGCTTCGATTTCTTCCGGGAAGTCATACAGCAAGCGTTCGAGATCGCGAATGTACTTTTCGGCCCGGTCCTTTTTCGTTTTCTTCGCATCGGCGTGATAGAAGGCATGCAGCGCTTCGATATATTTCAGTTCCCGCGGCGTGGCTTTGTCTTTTCGTTTGAGCGCTTCGGCAATAAACGATTTCGCGCGGCCTTCGTTGTTGATGTTCGCGAGAGCCATGCCCCAGTACGCCATCGCGCAGTTCGGATCGAGTGCGGCGACCTGACGGAAGGACCGTTCGGCTTCGAAATACCAGAAGCCGTGGACTTGGCCTAATCCCTGATCAAAGAAGGCCTGGGCATTTTCGACGGTGGACGAAATCTTCAGCGAGACCTTGCCGGTGCCGCCCATCAAACGGGCTTGCTGGCGGGGACCTTCGTTGAAGGTTTCGCCGTGGGCGGAATGCCCCGGAGCCGGTTCCGATTTGGCGGCGTCTTCGGCCCACGCGGACGAAAGGAGTCCCGCGAGGCTCACCACAGCGAACAATGTCGCCGTCTTGAATCGGCTCATGTCTTATCCCTTGATCCTCACCGTTCCAGCATCGGTCCACAAAGTTTGATCGACGCCTTGCATCAGCATACCCCGATATCAGATCCAAAGGGACGGTACGGACGATAACCTGCCGCGGTTTTCTCGCGGAAAGTGCCGGGATATGCCCGTAACGATGCCCGAGGAACGGAACTTACCACAACGACCGAACCCGCAACGGTGGCATCGGTGTCGGAAGATCGACAACAATCCTATTGTGTAATCCCTGAGCGGCACGGCGCTAGCCGCCGGTGTCGTCCAAACTGAGGAACCGGCGGCTAGCGCCGTGCCGCTCATCAATTCATAATCCACCCCAGACCCTGATTGTCCTCAATCATGCCGCATGTTCCGTTTTCGCAATTCGGCCAGAAACTGACCGCCCGCAGTGGCATTCTCGCGCTGATGGATGACCTTGGCCGCGCTCTGACGTTGCAGCCCGATATGCGCATGCTCGGCGGCGGCAACCCCGCGGCGGTTCCGGAAGTGCAGCAGTTGTGGCGGGAACGGATGCAAACGCTGCTCGCCGATGGCAAGGCGTTCGACCGCATGCTGGTCAATTACGATCCGCCGCAAGGAAATCCGCACTTCATTCGCGCGCTGGCATCCCTCCTGCAACGCACGTTTGGTTGGAATATCCGCGAAGAGAACCTCGCGATCACCAACGGCGGGCAGAGTGCGTTTTTCTTCCTTTTCAATCTGCTCGGCGGCCCCACCAGCGACGGCCGTCACAAGAAGATTCTGCTGCCATTATCGCCCGAGTACATCGGTTATGCCGATCAGGGTTTGGAGGCCGATCTCTTTGTCGCATGCCGGCCAACCATCACGTGGCCCGAAGGGGAAGCCCGGCGGCGGTTCAAGTACGCGATTGATTTCGCCGCGGTCGAACAGACGTTGAGAACCGAGCCGATTGCGGCAATTGCTGTCTCACGTCCGACCAATCCCACAGGCAATGTCCTTACGGACGATGAAGTGCAGAAGTTGTCGCTGCTCGCGTCACAATCTGGCGTCCCGCTCATTCTCGACAATGCCTACGGGGCCCCGTTTCCGAATGTGATTTACACGTCCGCAACGCCGCATTATGCCCCGCACGTCATCTTGACGTTGAGCCTGTCCAAACTGGGATTGCCCGGCACAAGAACGGGGATCGTGATTGCCGCCGAACCGATTGCGTCCGCGATTTCCGCCATGACCGCGATTGCCGGACTCGCCAACGGCACCATCGGTCAGCAGATCGTGTTGCCGCTGGTGGAAAGCGGGGAAATCCTGGACATCGGGCCGCGCTGGTTGCGGCCGTTCTATGCGGAAAAGCGGCAAGCGGCGGAGACCATGACCCGCGAGATTTTCACCGCCGCGGGAGTCGATTGGGCATTACACGTCAGCGAAGGAGCCTTCTTCCACTGGCTGTGGCTGCGCGGAATGTCGATTTCCACAATCGAACTGTATGAACGTTTGAAAGCCCGCAAGGTGCTGGTGGTTCCGGGGGAATACTTCTTTTTCGGATTGCCGGACGAATGGCCGCACAGCCGCGAATGCCTGCGGCTCAACTTCGCCCAGCCGGAGCACGTGATGCGTGAAGCATTGCAGATCATCGCGGAAGAAGCCGCCAACGCGACGAAGTAGAACTCGTTCCCACGTTCCACGTGGGAACGCACGGCCGAGACGCTCCGCGTCGTCTTCGTAGCTGGTGAAAGCGCTCGTGCGACGCAGAGCGTCGCGGACCGGCATTCCCACGCGGAGCGTGGGAATGAGTTCGTTCGTCGGAGTCCTCACTCCGCAGCTTGCAGTTGTTCACGCTTGAGTTGCACGAACGCGTACAAATCGCACCCGGCGTGGCACAGGATCGGAATCAGCAAATTCGGCGGCGACGTCGCTTCCATCACCAGCGACAGGTATGCCCCCACCAATGCCGCACAGACCGCGTACGTGGGAGTGATCGCATGGGCCAGGCCGAACGCAATACTCGTGGCGATCATCGCCGGCCACCATCCCCACGGCAACAGCCCGACCTGCAACACGCCGCGGAACAGCAGCTCTTCCGAGACACCCACCAGCAGCGATAACGTTACCAGTTCAGCCCACGTGCAATCCCGTACGGCGGGACCGAGAACGTTCGTCAACGCTGCACTCATCCGCGTGAACGGTTCCCACGGGACGCGATCCAGCGCCCACGACATCACACACAAAGGGACCGTTCCGATCACGCCCCACAGCAATGCCGCGGGGGTGAACGCCACGCGATCCCACACATCGATTCCCATCCATGCTGCGGCAATGAGCGAAACGATCACCATTGTTGCCTGAAAGGCTCCCGCCATGTTCAGAAATTCGCGTGATCCCCACGATTCTTGTTCCGTCATCCGTTGTTCATTCCTCGATTTGCCCGCCGCACAATCGTCACAGCCGCCACGTCACCGATTTTCATCGTACCGGGCATTTTGCTCAGAACACGAACCGGGACGGAAGTCTTGAATTCTACCAACCGAAAGCGTCGATGCAGAAACATGGCGAGTGATCTTCCTCTCCCCCGGGAAAGACCACGCCGCTCCGGGAAGTCCGAACTCACGCCCGTTCTGGTCCGCATCACTGAAGAAATCCTCGTGGGTGCCTGTCCGTCACGCGCTCGTCGCGTGCCGACCGCTCCACGGGCGTGATTCGCGTTTTCCCGAAATCAGTCGCCGTCGTCGGCCCACCCCCCTCGGGCCGGCGACGGCGATCGTGTTTTCCGAGCGCGACTTGCGCGGAAAGCGGATGGCTCAAAGCAAAAAGCCAGACAGGTGGAAGAGCGGTCTTTCTCTGGCTCTCCGCTTTTCGCTGGAGGCTTTCCGACAGACAGCGGTTAGCGCCCGAGCGAAATTCCAGCGGGACGCGAAACCGCAAGCGGGAAGTGGAGACGTTGGGATTGACGCGGTCGCCGGGTGAGACATACAACCCCGCCGACTTGGCGATCCCTTCGGACCGGTTTCATGCTGCGCGTCTCATCTCCGCAACCGACGCATGCTGCGAACTCCCCTTCGCTGGTACCGCGGGCGGTCTGGCGCAAACTGCTGCTGACGCCGCCGCTGCCGACCTCCAGCCGCGTGGTCTTCGCCGCCGCGCATCCGCTCGGCGATGCGAAAACACTGGCCGCCTTGCCGCTGGATGTCTGCGTCCTCTGTGCCGATGTCCGCGAGACCTTCGCCGGGCGTCAGGATTTGCCCAACTGCGAAATCTACCCGCTGTCACAAGTGGAACGCCGGATCCCCGAACGCTCGGCCGACCTCATCATTCTGCGCGATTTGCCGGTATTCGAGTCCAACTTGTTCAACGCCTCGATTCGTCAGCAGACTGCGGAGTTGCTGTCGCTGCTGAAACCGGGTTCGCGGCTCGTATTTCTGCATCGTGAAGACGACCGCTTCGGCCATCAACCCGATTGCTGGGTCCGACATCTCGCCTGCTTTCCCGGCCGCATTGAACGCGACGAAAAGTGGGATTCGTTATTCGACTGGTCCCGCTGGGAACTCTTTGGCCCGCGCGAACACCGGCCGACCACACATCTGATTTCCATCCGCATTCCCGCGGAACCGCTGACCGCGAGCGACTGGCACGACTACGCCCGCCACGGCCTCCTCACCAGCCAGCGCACCTGCTGCGCCGCCGCCGCGGCGAGCCTCCCCGAAGCCACCCGCATCCGCCGCGCCGCGTGAAACCTGTTGAGCAGGCGTCCTTGCAGCCTCGGTGGAAATCGCTATACTGCTCGATTCCTCAATGTTGCGGCCGGGTTCTCCACCGGGCGAATATCGTGTCGCACGTTAGTCGATGCAGCCAATTGAAACGGACGGAAGTGCCATGGGCGCCCAGTGTTACGTTTGTCAGACCGGAACCAAGTTCGGCAACCAAAAGTGCGAACGGGGCAAACCGAAGTATTTGGGCGGCAACGGTCGCAAGACCACCGGCATTTCCCGGCGCACGTTCAAGCCGAACCTGCAGTCGATCCGCATTCAGGAAGGTGAGCAGGCTCTCAAGGTCCGCGTTTGCGTGAACTGCATTCGGTCCGGGCTGATTGTGAAGAAGGTTGTCCGGGCTCCGTTCACGCTGCCCGAAGCGACGAAGTAACTCCCGCTTGCCGAGACCGCTGTCATGGCCTTGCCGCTCGACACGGTGAAAAAAGTCGCGGGGCTCGCACGCCTGCAGTTGACCGACACGGAAATCGAGATGTTCTCCCAACAACTCGGGGGCATTCTCGATTATGTGGCGATGCTCGACGAGTTGGACACGTCCGCCGTCGAGCCGATGGTCCACGCGATCGAGCTGACCAACGTGCTGCGCGACGATGTCCTCGCGCCGTCATTGCCGCGGGCCGATGCCTTGCAGAACGCTCCCAAGCAGGACGGTCGCTATTTTCTGGTCCCGGCCATCCTGGAAGGTTGACCGATGGGCCTGTCCGATCTTTCCGCGAGCGAATTGCTCGACCAACTGCAATCCGGCGCGGTTTCCAGCCGTGAAGTGACGCAAGCGTGTCTCGCTGCGATCACGGTTCAAGACACCGCGGTCCATGCGTTTCTGCATGTTGACGCTGCCGACGCCCTGCAACAAGCCGCAGCGATTGATGAGCGGCGAGTGCGGGGTGAATCGCTCGGCTTGCTCGCCGGATTGCCGGTCGCGCTGAAGGATGTGCTCTGTCAGCAGGGCCAACCGGCGACGTGTGCCAGCAAGATGTTGAGCGGCTTCATTCCGCCGTATGACGCCCATGTGGTGACGAAGCTGAAACAAGCCGATGCCGTACTGCTCGGCCGCACGAATATGGACGAGTTCGCGATGGGCTCGTCGAGTGAAAACTCGGCGTTCGGTGTCACCCGCAACCCGTGGGATTTGTCGCGCATCCCCGGCGGTTCGAGCAGCGGTTCCGCCGCCGCGGTGGCCGCACGAATGACACCCGTCTCGCTCGGCAGCGACACCGGCGGTTCGATCCGGCAACCCGCGGGATTGTGCGGCATTGTTGGGATGAAGCCGACTTACGGCCGCATTTCGCGGTACGGCCTCATCGCCTACGCCAGTTCGCTCGATCAAATCGGCCCGTTCGGCACCGATGTTCGCAGCGTGGCCACTGTTCTCGAAGCGATTTCCGGTCACGATCCGCGCGATTCCACCTCGGTCAACCAACCGGTTCCGGAGTATTCCAAGAGCGTCGACCAACCGCTTACGGGATTGAAGATCGGCATCGTCCCGGAACATTTCTCCGCAGGTCTCGACACCGAAATCGCGGCCGCGGTGAAGTCGGCAATCGATGTCTATCGCAGCCTCGGCGCTGAAGTCCGCGAGGTCGCTTTACCCCACGCGAAGTACTGCATCGCGACGTACTATCTCATCGCCTGTTCGGAAGCGTCGAGCAATCTCTCCCGCTACGACGGTATCCATTACGGACACCGCGCGACATCGTTCAAGAATCTCAACGAGATGTACGCCGCCAGCCGCGGCGAAGGTTTCGGGGCGGAAGTTAAACGCCGGATCATGCTCGGGACGTATGCCCTCAGCACCGGCTATTACGATCAGTATTACGTCAAAGCCTTGAAGGTCCGCCGGCTCATTCGTCAGGACTTTGACGCCGCGTTCCAGCAGGTCGATGTCATTGCCGGGCCGGTTACTCCGACGGCCGCATTTGCGATTGGTGAGAAGGCGAACGATCCGCTGGCGATGTACCTCAGCGACATTTACACAATCAGCGCGAACCTCGCCGGATTGCCCGCGATTTCGTTGCCCTGCGGTTTCACCACCGGCGGGTTACCGATCGGCCTGCAACTGCAAGGTCGCCCGTTCGACGAAGACCGAGTATTACGAGCCGCACGAATGTACGAAGCGACAACCGACTGGCACACTCGGCGACCGAATGGATAACTGGGTAGGGTTTGCCGAGTCTTCGAGGCGAACCACTCTGGTTGAAGCAATCATGGTTCGCCTCGAAGACTCGGCAAACCCTACGGCTCACTAACAAGCATCTCCCATGTCCTACGACGTTATCATCGGCTTGGAAGTCCACGTTCAGCTGCAGACGCAGACGAAGATCTTCTGCGGGTGCAGCACGGCGTTTAATCCCGATCAACCGAACGTGCAGACATGCCCGGTGTGTCTCGGGTTGCCGGGGGCGCTGCCGGTGTTGAATCGTCATGCGATGCGGCTGGCGGTGAAGACGGCGTTGGGGCTCGGTTGCCAAATCGCGAAGTTCACCAAGTGGGACCGCAAGCAGTATTTTTATCCCGATCTGCCAAAGGGCTATCAGATCAGTCAGTATGATCTTCCCTTCAGCTTCGATGGCCATGTCGATGTTGATACGGGCAGTGGTGAGCCGCGGCGCGTGCGGATTCTGCGGGCGCATCTGGAAGAAGACGCCGGGAAGAATGTGCATGATGAGTCAGGCCGCGGACGTGACAGCCAGGTTGATTTGAACCGTGCAGGCACGCCGCTGGTCGAGATTGTCACCCAACCCGATTTGCGAACGGCGGCCGAAGCGCGGACGTTTCTGCAAGCGATGCACTCGCTGCTGACGTTTCTGGAAGTCTCCGATTGCAACATGCAGGAAGGGAGCCTGCGGTGCGACGCGAACGTCAACCTGCATGTGCATCAACCGGACGGCTCGAAAGTCGCGACGCCCATCGTCGAAGTGAAGAACATCAACAGTTTCCGCTTCACCGAGCAGGCGATCCTGCACGAAGTCGACCGCCAGTGGGAACTCTTCCAGAAGACCGGCAAGACCATCAAGGATGCCCCGAAGACCACACGCGGGTTTGACCCCGACCGCGGCGTCACCACCCCGATGCGTGAAAAAGAAGAAGCGGCCGATTACCGCTATTTCCCCGATCCGGATTTGGTCCCCGTCACGTTTACTGACGCCGACATTGAGGCCATCCGCAGCGAGATGTGCGAAACGCCGGTGTCACGCCGCGCACGATTTCTGGGTGAATACCAACTCTCCGCGTACGATGCCGATGTGATTCTCGATCAGGGCCGCGCGGTGGCGGATTACTTCGAGACCGTTGCCAAGGGAAGCGGTGATCCGAAACAGGCCGCGAACTGGGTCACGCAGGATGTGCTCCGCGAGTTGAAAGAACGGCGGTTGACGCTCGATGCGTTCTCCATCAACGCCGATGTGTTGATGTCGCTCTTGAAGCGTGTGAGTGATAAACAACTCACCATCAAATCCGCCCGCGAAGTTTTCCTGCTGCTATTGGAACAGGCGGAAGAACACGCTCCATCAACCGTACGGATCGATGCCATCATCGCTGAAAAAGGTCTCGCATTGGTGCAGGACACCGGGGCGATGGAGACCGCGATTGCCGCCGTGCTCGCGCGGAATGCGAAGGCCGTCGCCGACTTCAAGAGCGGCAAACAGGCCGCCGTTGGTGCACTCATCGGCCAGGTGATGAAAGAACTCAAAGGGGCCGACGCCGCGGTCGTGCGCGAAAAGATCATTGCGGCGCTGTCGTAGTCGAAGCCCGGGATCTTCCGAGATGCCGGGCTTCTGCATTTCTCCCCGAAAACTCCAAGTTACAAATTCCAAGCTTCAAACGAAGAAAATTACTCAATCGTGTCACTCTCTTGGTTTGGAATTTGGAACTTGAAATTTGTTTGGAACTTGGTCATTGAAATTTGGATCTTCCAGCATCCCCACGTCGGGTTAACGCCGTGCCACTTGCCACGGACGGAATTCCGACAACAGCCCTCTTGACGCCCCCACCTATCGCGTGGCAATATATTGGCAGGCCATCGATTGTGTCGCTGAAGGAGTTGCTTCCATGTCGAACCGTTTCGGACCGGATTTGCTCCGGGGCAGTCTCGATCTGATGGTCCTCTCCGTCCTCGCCGGGGGCAGCACCTACGGGTATGACTTGCAGCAGAAATTGCTCGCGGCCAGCAACGAACTGGTCCAGTTGCAAGCGGGGACGTTGTATCCGCTGCTGCATCGGTTGGAGGCCGACAAGCTGATTCGCAGCCGGTGGGAAGCCTCGACCGGCCGCAAGCGGAAGTGGTACGAAATCACCGCGGCCGGGAAGCAGCGGTTGTCCACGCAGACGGCGGAGTGGGACCGCTACGTCGCCTGCATTGAATCGATGTTGGCACCGATTCGTTCCGCAGCACCACATCCGGTGTAATGTTCGATTTCGGTAAGGTGTGCCACTGGCTCTGCCAGTGCCTGTCGAGAGGAACACATCAGAGCAAAACACTGGCGGAGCCAGTAGCACATAAGCCAGCATGATGCTGATTGATCGTTGGCAATCACGTCTTATTCGTTCGTGTCCCCAACCCATCACTTCACCAGGGGGAATCATGTCGGAACCGGAATTTGAAGCCTTTCTCCGTCAATTGGCCACCTCGATCGGCCTGAACTACGCACAGAAACAATCCGTCGCTGCGGAACTGCGCGACCATCTCGAACAGCGGCTCGAAGAACTCACCCAACAAGGTGTGCCGCGCGAAACGGCCTGTCAACAAGCCCTCGCCGAGTTCGGCGATGCGACGGTTCTCGCCCACGATTTTACCCTTCCCCATCAACGCCGTCAGCGGAGACAAGCCGTGCGCTACACGCTCAGTTCCGTGACCATCGTGGTCACCACATTCGTTATGGCGTCGTTCTACTGGCCCGTCCAACGGCCGGAACCGTTCGGCCAAATTGGGGCTCAGCAGACGCCCGGACTGTTCGACGCCGTTGCGAAAGCCAGCCTGAGCGACATTGATGAGGCGGACGCGCAACGTGCGGAGATCGAAGCCAAGCTCGCACAACGATCGCTTGAAGTGGCATTCACCGACACGCCATTTTCGGACGCCGTGGATTTCATCGCCACGGCATTGGATCTCGACATCGTTCTGGACCGTCCCGTTTTTGAGGAGAACGGCATTGATCTGGCCAGCCCGGTGAACCTGAAAATCCGCCAGGGGAATGTGTCGGCGAAGACCGCGCTGCGACTGATGCTGCGGCAAATTGGAATGCAGGACAGTGCCGCGGTGGTGATTCGTGACGGCTTCATCGATCTGACATCGATCGATCGTTCGCAGGAAGTTCAAGTCTACAATTGTCGCGACTTACTCGAAGGCGTGGTCGTCCAACGGACTCCGCATGGGGGAATCGGAGGCGGCGTGATGGGTGGTGGAGGTGGGGGAGTCGGTGGCGGTGGCGGCATGTTCCAAATCCCGCCGGAAGGCCTGATGAGTGGCATGACCGGGGTCGCCCTCGGTCAATTCGCAGGGGGCGGCGTTGGCGGTGACTTAGGGACCGGGGGGCAAGACCATTCTGCGACAACCGATGCCGGAGCCGTGCTGATGCACGTCATCCAGGAAGCCACCCGGCCAACAGAGTGGATGGATAGCGATGGCAGCGGCGGCACGATTACGGAATTCGACGGCCTGATCACCATTGGCCATACCCAGCAAGTCCACGAGCGCGTCGCCGACCTGTTGAAAAAACTGCGGGCCGCTAAGAAGGCCGAAATGAAAAACTAGGTTTTCTCCATCACAGTTTCGTGAAAACACCCCGGCTGCGATTTCGTCGTCGGGGTGTTTTCGTAGGCGACGATCATGCGATTCCTAACTTTCGGTTCGTCCGTGGCGTCCCTATAATGCGGGCTTGCTTTCAGGTCGGGGTGCGCAGGGAGTGCGTCTCCACCGAGTGACTAATCGAATCGAACAAGGCGGATTGTCGTGCTGCGGACTCATACTTGCGGGGAATTGCGGGCCGGTCACAACGGACAAACGGTGACGGTCGCCGGGTGGGTCGACAAGTATCGCGACCATGCAGGGATCGTGTTCGTCGATGTCCGCGACCGCTACGGCAAGACGCAGATCAAGTTCGACCTGTCCGACAGCAGCGACGTGCAGGCCCTGGCCCGCGGTCTGCGGTATGAAGACGTGATCCAGGTCACCGGGATGGTCGAACCCCGTCCGGAAGGACTCGCCAACCCGAAACTCGCCACCGGCGAAATCGAAGTCCTTGCGCGGGAACTTGTCGTCCTCAACAAAAGCAAGACGCCGCCGTTCGAGCCGGACACGTCTGCGCTTCCCAACGAAGAATTGCGGCTCAAGCACCGCTTCCTCGATCTCCGTCGGCCCGATCTGCAGAAGACGATCATCATGCGGCACCAGCTTACCAAAGCGGTCCGCGACTACTTCGACGAGCACCAATTCCTCGAAATCGAAACGCCGATTCTCGGCCGCAGCACGCCGGAAGGGGCGCGGGATTATCTCGTGCCGAGCCGTGTGCATCCCGGCTGTTTCTACGCGCTGCCGCAGTCGCCGCAGTTGTACAAGCAGATTCTGATGATCGCCGGGTTCGACCGGTACATGCAGATCGCCCGCTGTTTCCGCGACGAAGACCTGCGCGCCGACCGTCAGCCGGAATTCACGCAGATCGATGTCGAAATGGCCTTCGTCAAACGCGAAGACATTCTGCAGATGATCGACGGTCTCATCGGACGCCTCGTGACCACGTTGCAAGGCAAGCAGATCAAGTTGCCGTTGCCGCGGTACTCGCACGCCGAGGTGATGGAACGCTACGGCAGCGACAAGCCCGACCTGCGGTTCGGCATGGAACTCGTCGACATCAAGGAGATCGCAACCACCTGCGGCTTCGGCGTCTTCAAAAGCACCATCGAAAAAGGGGGCCGCGTCCGGGGGATGCGTGTCGTCGGGGCCGCGGAGAAGTACAGCCGCAAGCAGATCGATGAACTGACCGAATTCGTCAAGAACTACGGGGCGATGGGCCTCGCCTTCTTCCGGGTGAAGTCGGCAACTGAACTCGATTCCCCGATCGCCAAGTTCTTCAGTGCGGAAGATCAGGCGAAGATCATCACCAGGCTCGGCGCGACCACCGGCGACCTGTTGTTCTTCGTCGCCGATACGCCGAAGGTGACAAACGCCGCCCTCGCCGCGCTCCGCAGCCGTCTTGGCAAAGAGTTGAATCTGTACGACCCCACCGAGATCAACGTCGCGTGGGTGCTCGATTTCCCCATGTACGCCTGGAACGAAGAAGAGCAGCGCTGGGAAGCCGAGCACCATCCGTTCTGCCAGCCGGTGGAAGAGGACATCCCCCTCTTCGACACCGACCCCGGCAAGATTCGCGCCCAGTCGTACGACCTGATCTGCAACGGTTACGAAGCGGCGTCGGGGTCCGTCCGCATCCACGACCCCGCGGTGCAGCAACGGGTCTTCAATTTCATCGGCATCACCCCGGAACACGCGGAAGAACGCTTCGGCTTCCTGCTGGAATCGCTCCGCTTCGGTGCCCCGCCGCACGCCGGTATCGCCCTCGGCCTCGACCGCTGGGTGATGATGTTCGGCAACATCGACAACATCCGCGACGTGATCGCCTTCCCGAAAACCCAAAAAGCCTCCGACCTCCTCACCGGCGCCCCCGCCGACGTAGACAGCAAACAACTGCGCGATTTGCACATCAAGATTGATGCCCCGAAGACGTAAACGCATATCGTTTCGCCGCGACCCGAGAGGGGAGCGCAAGGGTGCCATTGGCGGTTGATCGGGACCGCCAGTGATTTGGGCAGACTGCTGTCGACGCAAAGACACTGGCGAACAAGTCCATTCGCCGGTGGCACTGGGTGCCGCTTGCGCGAACCACTCAGCCCGTGGTTGACCACGGATTTCCCGACCCCGCACCGCGGCCGTCATCGCCTCCGCAAACACCATCACCAACCCCAGTCCCACCCCCATGATCACGCTGCGGAGCCAGTCCCCATTGATGATGTTCAATCCCGGCACGGCGGTCGGCTCGTAGCCCGGCGGGCATCCTTCCAGAAACTTCGGCGACTCCCCCGGACACTGGGCCGCGAGCCAGTCCCGATATTGATGCTGCACGTCCTGAGTGGTGCCAAACCGGGTTTCGAGCGTTTGGAAACAGCGGTCGGAGAGCCGATTGAACTCGGCGTGGGTCGGATAATCGTCAACGTTCACCGCTGCACGGTGGTATTCGGCCAGCAACTCGTCATTGGAGTAAACCGGGCCGGGATGGGGGCGTACGGGCAACCCGGCGGCCCGTCGCAGATTGGTCCAGTTCCCCCAGCGGTCATAGATGTAATACGGAGCAATGCCGGTTTCTTTCCGGAACGTGAAGACCGTCACATCCGGCCCGTGTTGAGCGGCCAGCGTCCGCAACTCTTCGAGCAACGATTCCCGCGTCGGCCGCGCCATCACCCGCTCTCCCTCGACCACCCTCGGTCGCCAGTGAGGGAGTCATCGCATCGCTCCCCTCAACCCTACGGAGGGGGTTGCGCGCGAATCGCGGAATTTCCGGGTGTGAGAATGTTTGCGAACGCCCGTCTCGGGTGTGAGAATGTTTGAGAACTTAGGTCGCTGGACGAGCACACGGGGTGCCCCTGGCGACGGGTGGCGGGGTCGGAGTCAGCGACGACCCAGATTGCCGTGTGGAATCATGAAATCGCCATCGTGCCGAAACGATCTCTGGGGCGGCGAAGACTTCGCCCCAGCCACCCACCGGTTGTCTCAACCGGTGCAGCGGGGTGGCCCTGCTTGACCGAAGAGGTGCGCTGTGCCACTGCTTCGAAGTCTTCGCAGAAGCAGTGTCTTCGGGCGCTGACCGATGCGTTCGCACTGCTTCTCCGAAGACTCCGAAGCAGTGGCACATCCGACGAAAATTCGTGTATGGTAATGCCACCCAGCCTTGGTTGGAATGTTGCTGAACCAAAATGCTGCCGCCAGAAGAACTAAAATTAGCGCTTGATATCCACTCCAGAAGCTACAAATTGCTTCGTTGGCTCGGTCGCGCCATTGATACCGGTGAAATTCCGTTACCTCGCGTCGTGTCACCGCGCCATGCCGACGATGTTACCGCCGCGACTCTGGATTGGATCGAACCGTTTCATGTGACGTTTCCCGCGGACATGCGGCCGGACGAAGATAAACTGCGTCAATTTGCGGCGTTCTTCGGGACGTACCTAACCAGTTCTTTCGACATAACGAACGATTTCGGCGTCGTACTGAGAAATCAATATGGCGGTACATGCTCCTGCTCGATCTGTGCTCGGCTTGTAAACGGTTCTCACCTGAAGGCAAAGAAACTCACATCTTCAGACAAGAGACGTTCCTTGGCACTCATGCTCGACCGGATCATTGAACTTGCACGGGAACATGATCTCAAACTGAAGACCAGTGACGCAGAGGCGTTGATTGCCAATCCCGAATACAAAATCGCTGCGGCCTACTCAACCTACGGATATTGGTTGATCCAACGCACAAAGGGCGTGACAGATGGGCCGTCGATTCTGGGACTCTGGCGTCAGTTTGCCTGGACTGATGCCGGTTCGCCACGGAAAGATTTTAAGTTAGACTACGATGACTTCAAGAAATCAGAAGACATGCTGCTGACGTCAATACGTGAACTCGCTGTAGACCACTTGGAATAACAACACCCGGGTGCCCCTGATTGATGGGTGGCTCCGATTGCCTTTGGCAATCTGGGGTGGCGGAGCCACAGAGAGGCCATCCAGGGAATCGTTCAAATAACCACGCGGCTCCAGCCTTGGCCCCGTTGTTACAAAGCCTCTTTACGACGGGTGGCTGGGTCGGAGTCTGCGACGACCCAGATTGCCGTGTGGAATCACGAAATCGCCATCGTGCCGAAACGAACTCTGGGGCGGCGAGGACTTCGCCCCAGCCACCCGCCGCTCAAATCACCACGCGGTTCCAGCCTTGGCCCCGTTGTTACAAAGCCTCTTTACGGCTGTGCCGCCCCAGAGGGCTGGACGTCCTCTGAGCCACCCCGTGCGAACAGCACTCGACGGGTGGCTGGGTCGGAGTCTGCGACGACCCAGATTGCCGTGTGGAATCACGAAATCGCCATCGTGCCGAAACGAACTCTGGGGCGGCGAGGACTTCGCCCCAGCCACCCGTCGCTAAAAAATATCCGGACGCCAAACTGCTCGTCCTGAGCGGCGGCATTCACGCCCAGCGGGTCGACGGCACCGATTGGGATCCGAAATACCGTCCGGCCGCGTTTGAACTGAGCCAGTCGCTGGACTCCCTCGTGACGTTCGACCTGGCCTTCGAGTCCGGCACCATCTGGGCCCTCACCGACAAGGGTTTCGCCGAGCACAAGGTAAAAGGCGAACGCTGGACCGGCACCGCCCCCCACTACATCACGCTGCACCCCCAACGCACCCGCGGCTACGACGGCGACATCTTCACCCGCATGCTGACGGGGTCGCCTGCGTGGTAGCGGCTTTACACCCGTCCACGGTGAGCAGGGGTGTCATTAGCGAAGTTTTTCTTCGCAAGCGTTTTGACGATTCAACTGATGTCTTACGAGTTGCTTCTGGTTAGAATCTAAGTCAGTGACGGTCGAATGCGGTCATCCAAGGTCCAAAGCCGATTCCTTGTGAGTAAACCAGCGATCATGGGTTGATATTGAATGCCATACCATCTTGTCGTTTCAATTGATTCTGAAGCATACGCGGACAATAGCTTCACGATGCCAATCGGCCGTTGTCTTGAGTATTCAGACCCCGGTCTCCGAGACTATTTTTTTCGATTTGGCGAAACACGTATTGACGAATTGCTTGCTTTCCCTGCTTTACTCGCCCATGAAGAGTGCGTAACTAACCCTCAAGTCCATCTCGTGCGCTTAACTGAAATCCTAAAACGCAGAGACGTAGTGAGAGCGAAATTTGATCCGGTCAATACCCAACCACTTTCATACAATCAGCTTGCGGCCCTTTCTTTTGAGCTGGATATTGATGGGTTTGAATATAGCCGTACGCATTGGGCAATAAAGAATGTCGACTTGCTAGACATTCTTTCAAACCGTGGAATTGCAGCTTCCTCGTCTGCATTTCCACCAAGACCATATGTTGACCTTGAGCAATATGCCTTTCCAGTAGCATTGTCATTCCCCGGTGAAGATCGGGATCTCGCTCAAGATATTGCTTCGCGGCTTGAACAGCGACTCGGCCCTAACTCATGCTTTTATGACTTTCATTATCAAGCGTTTCTTGCACGCCCCTCACTGGACACTTTGCTCCAAACAATCTATCGAAACGCAGATCTGAATGTTGTGTTTCTTTCAGAAAACTATGAGCGTAAACGCTGGTGTAGCGGAATCGAATTTCGAGCAATCCGTGAGATCATTGCTAATCGACAACACAACCGAATCATGTTCATTCGGACCGGAGACGGTGATGTCACTGGAGTGTTTGAATCTGATGGTTGGATAGACTGCCGACAGTACTCCCCGGATCAAATCGCGTTTTTTATTGAACAGCGAGCAAGGGTTCCCCGAAGTGCCTCAAATTGATTGATGGCTCGGAACTTCCCAGTCTAAGCCACCTGTGGAAATGCCCGTGATCCAGGCTCGAAAAAATGGTATCGTGTGTCATCCACCCCGGCATGAATGCCGGGGTTAAATCATCGGTCGCGGCTCATCGTCTTTCCCACTGACAACTGACCACGAACCACTGACAATCCCCCAAGGTTTCGCGTGCAACTAACGCGCTGCCGGTTGAGTTTTTATGCCCATTCGCATTTCCAATTTACGTCTGCCCCTGGGGACTCCCGAGGATGTGTTGCCCGGTCTGCTGGCGAAGCGGCTGGGGGTTTCGGCCGGCGATTTGCAGCGCTGGCGGATTCTGAAGAAGAGCCTCGATGCCCGGTCGGCCGCGAATCTGCAATACGTCTACACCACGCTGATCGATCTCCCCGACGCGGCGTTGAAATCGCCCGCGGTGCAGAGCCGGTTGCGTGATGACGCCGTGCTTTACGAACCTCCGCCGTTTGATGATCCGCGCGGCGGCGACGAACCGTTGGCTGAGCGGCCGATTGTCATCGGGTCCGGACCGGCGGGGTTGCTCGCGGGGTATTATCTCGCGCTGAAGGGGTATCGGCCGATCATTCTGGAACGGGGTCGCCCGGTGAAAGAACGCGTGCCGACGGTGCGGGCGTTTGATCGCGGCGGGGCGTTTGATCGCGAGGATAATTACCTCTTCGGCGAAGGGGGCGCGGGGTGTTTCAGCGATGGCAAGCTGACGTGCCGGCTCGAAGGGCCCGATGTCGAATGGTCGCTGCAGGCCTTCGTCGATTGCGGCGGGCGGCCGTCGATCATCTATGAAAATCGGCCGCATCTCGGCAGCAACCGGCTGCCGATGTTGTGCCGGAACTTTCGTCGCAAGATTGAAGCCCTCGGCGGGGAATATCGCTTCGGCTGCTGCGTCGAACGGCTCGACATTCGCGATGGCCGCATGCAGGGCGTGTTCACGTCATCGGGATACATTGCCGGTTCGCAGGTGATTCTCGGCATCGGTCACAGTGCCCGCGACACCTATGAAACGCTGCATGCCCAGGGCGTGCCGTTCGTGCAGAAGGCGTTTCAACTCGGCTTGCGGATCGAGCAACCGCAGGAGCAGATCAACAAGCATAAGTACGGCAAGCCGGAGTATCTGGAACTGCTCGGAGCCGCCGATTACACGTTGCAGGCCCGCGGCACGAAGGATGTGTTCACGTTCTGCATGTGTGCCGGCGGCGTGATTATCCCCAGCATTTCCGAGCCGGATTGCTTCTGCACGAACGGCATGAGCAACTCACGGCACGACACGCCGTTCGCCAACAGCGGCGTGATGGTCACGTTGGAACCGCACGAGTTCGGTGGCGATCACCCACTCGCCGGAATGTTTCTGCAGCGACAATACGAAGCGGCCGCTTTCCGATTGACCGGCGGCGAGTATCACACACCGATTCAATCCGCCCGCGAGTTTCTGTCGGGACAACGGCCATCATCGGAAACGCATTATTCATGCAGTTATGAGCGCGGCGCGAAGCCCGCGAGCCTCGATAGCGTGCTGCCGCCGGTCGTGGTGGCCGCGATCAAGAACGGGCTGCCGTTGCTGGACCGCAAGCTGCGTGGCGATTTTCTGAAGAGCGCGATTCTCGTCGGCCCGGAGATGCGCGGCAGCGCGCCGGTGCGGATTGAACGCGATCTGCAATCCCGCCAATGTCCGAACATTGCAGGGTTGTATCCGGTGGGTGAAGGGGCCGGTTACGCCGGGGGCATCGTCAGCGCCGCGGTGGATGGTCTCCGCAGCGCGCGGGAGATCGTGCGGCGGTTCGCGCCGTTGCGTTAGTTTTGGTTGGTGGAAAATGCAGTGCAAAGTGGTCAATGCAAAGTGAAAAGTGCAAAGTGTTATGCAGACAGACAGCTTCTCTCGTCACTTTGCACTAGTTTTCAAGAGACAGACTTTGAGCGAACACACGACTGACATTGCCCGCGCCCGCATTGGTGTCGTCACGGTGTCCGACCGCGCGAGCCAAGGCGTCTACGAAGACCGGGGTGGCCCGGCGATTCGGGAGTATCTCGCGGAGATTCTGACATCGCCGTTTGAAGCGGTCTCACGCATCATTGCCGACGAGCAATCGCTCATCGAATCAACGTTGAAAGAACTTTGCGATACGGAAGGTTGCTGCCTGATCATCACCACCGGCGGCACCGGCCCGGCGTTGCGCGATGTCACACCAGAAGCCACGGAAGCCGTCTGTCAGAAAATGATGCCTGGCTTTGGTGAATTGATGCGGCAGGTGTCGCTGCAAAAAGTCCCCACCGCGATTCTCTCCCGCCAAACCGCCGGCATCCGTGGCCGCAGCCTGATCGTCAATCTTCCCGGCCAACCCAAAGCCATCCGTGAATGCCTGGACGCCGTCTTCCCGGCGATTCCGTATTGTATTGATCTGATTGAAGGGCCGTATCTCACAACCGATGAAACGAAGATCAAAGCGTTTCGGCCGAAGAAATAGTTCCACAATCACAACAGGAGACCTCCATGTGCTGCTTTTCAGGGAAAGTCGAACACGTCGCGGACACAAAGATCTTCGCGAGGAACGCCGGGCGCGGGCGGCAATATCTTGTCTATGAAATGGAGTTCGAGTCTACGGCCGATGTCGCGATGATCCTGCCGCTGCCGATTCCACTCAAGTCGATGGAAGGCGATGTCCGGTTCATCAACCTTGCTGAGTACAAGGACTTCTTTAGAGATCTGGAGTCGGGCTTTCCTCAACCGCGGGCCAAAGAAAGCGGGAACTTCGGCGGTGGTGGTTTCGGCGGCGGTCAACCGAAGCTCGCTGTCGTCGATGTCGGTGAGTTTGAAGCGTCATTCGTGCCGACGGTTCGTGATTTTGATCGGCTGGACGAACGCTTCAAACTGCCCAGCGATGTCTGGTTGAAAGAGTTGCCGCAGTATCGGGATTGGGGCTTCGCCGTTTTCAAGTTGAAAGCGAACAGCCGCCATGTGCATCCGATGGCGTTCGAGTTTCCGCGGCGAAAGCCCGATCAGCTATTTTTCCCGACGGTCCACATTCACGATGGGCAAGTCCATGATGTCGCGGAGTACGATCACGCGCTCTATTTACAAATCACCGGACCACAGCCCGCGAAGTTCTTCGGCTGGCGTGAGTCACCACGGCCCGCCGCCAACTTCATGAAGGTTGCGAAAAGCCAATCCGTCATCAGCGGCTCGGCACACGTTCACCGTCTTGAGATCAAAGGCGAACAGAAGAATCGGGATGTTCTGGTGTAGGGTGATGAGCCGAGACCATTTTCATTTTGGTTAGCGAAATTCCATAACCTCGCCGCCGGGAGCGCTGACGAACAGGAATTCACCGAGCCATCCAAACTGCCAGGCCTCGTAGGGTCGAGAGGGCACAACTTCGATTGCCGCCCCTGTCGCCAGCTTCATCTGTAATCGTCCCATTCGTTCTATGGTGACCGATTCGACATCCGCATTAAACAGATCCAAGACTGGCGGAATGCTTAACATCTCACCGGGATGAACCGTAGTTCTTCGATTTCCCTCGATAATCTCGAACGGTTGCTCGATCGTCAGTGAGCCCGATGCGCTGAGTTCAGCGACGATCAGCGTCACCCGAAAGTCAATTTTGATTTGCGTAATCTGAGCGTCATCAAACGTAACCCGCCAGCCCTCGTTTGATTCATCAACCTTCATGGTTTGACCGGTAAAGGACTCGCCCTTGCTCGCGCTTCGGGCTGGTAAAGCGTCGATTGTCACGCGGCGCGGTTGAGGGCGCTTTGGGAGTGAAACGCGCCTTTGCTTTCGATGATCGACCCGGCGTCGAAGCGTTTGCCGAAGTAGTATTGCTGGGCGAGTTCGTCGGAGAGGACGGTTTCCGCGTCGCCGCTGCAGAGGATTTTGCCGGCGAAAACGATGTAGCTGCGGTCGGTGATCGTCAGCGTTTCACGCTCGCGGTGATCGGTCAGCAGGATCGAAATGCCCTGGTTGCGCAGCTCGAAGATGATGTCCTGAATGCTGTGAATCGTGACGGGATCGATGCCGGTGAACGGTTCGTCGAGCAGGATGAGCTTCGGCTTGGTGGCAAGACACCGGGCGATTTCCAGCCGGCGACGTTCCCCCCCGGAGAGCGTGGACGCCACCTGTCGGCGTTTGTCGGTCAGCCCGAACTGGCCGAGCAGATCATTCACGCGGGCCATGCGGTCGCGGTAACTGAGCGGCATGAATTCGAGGACGGCGATGATGTTCTGCTCGACCGACAGTTTGACGAAGATGCTTTCGTCCTGCGGGAGATAGCCCATTCCCTGCTGAGCCCGGCGGTACAACGGCCAGCGGGAAACGTCGACGCCGTTGAACAGCACCTTCCCGGCGGTCGGGGCGACGAGCCCGCAGGTCATCCGGAAGCTGGTGGTTTTCCCCGCTCCGTTGGGACCGAGCAAGCCGACGATCTCGCCGGTGTCGACATGAAAACTGACGCCATCGACGGCCTTCTTCGCCCGTCTCGGGTATTGCTTCACGAGACCAAGACATTCGAGCAGCGGCATGAGCAGTCCTCCCTGACTGAGCATCAATGGGTGCAATATAGCGGGGATTCTATCCGGAGACGGGACCGCGTCCTACAGCGGTTTCAATGCAGTGCAAAGTGACCAATGCAAAGTGAAAAGTGCAAAATGAAATGCGGGACGAACGCCTCTTCTCGTCCATTTTGCACTTTGCATTGGTCACTTTTCACTTTGCACTGTATTTCTCCTTCTCCGACAGAAGAAACTCATCCAGTGGTGGCACGGGTTGCTCACTGACGGTACCGACGAGCCTCCCGGCTGCGAGGAAGCAGCCGGGAGGCGACTGGCCTCCGTAATTTCGTCACAGCCGTAATCACCGACCGTGAAACGGCTTGTGAAACGGGGTCCGATGAGTGTTTCGTGAATTCCCAGCAATCCGGGTAGACTTTCCCGTCGCGGTTGATATACTTCCGCCAACTCGATCCTGTGTGCGACTTGCTCAGCCATTGGATTTGTGCCAGGTCCAATGGCTTTTTGCGGACGCGATGTTGCGTCCCTCTCATTCGGTCCTGGGTTTTGACCCTGGGAATTTGCCTTTCCTCCCGGTTCGCGCTGCAAGTCCGTCCCGACCTTGGGTCATGACGGGCGCGTCGCGGAGTCGAAGGCGACTAGTCGAGAATCTGCATGTCGTTTGCTCAATTGGGGCTCGCTGAGTCCCTCGTCCGCGCTGTGACCGCCGAAGGTTACACGACCCCCACCCCCATTCAGGCCCAGTCGATCCCCCCGGCGATCGAAGGGCGCGACCTCCTCGGTTGTGCTCAAACGGGAACCGGAAAGACCGCGGCGTTCGCGCTGCCGGTGCTGCATCGCCTGTCGGCCCAACCGATTCCGCAAGGACGCAAGCGGCCGATCCGTGCATTGGTGCTGTCCCCCACGCGGGAACTCGCCGTGCAGATCGCCGATAGCTTCCATGCTTACGGCCATCAAACCGGACTGCGGTACTCCGTCGTCGTCGGCGGCGTCAGCCAACGTCCGCAAACACAGGCTTTGCAACGGGGTGTCGATATCCTCGTCGCCACGCCCGGTCGCTTGTGCGATCTGATGGATCAAGGCTGGATCGATCTCACGCAGGTCGAAATCTTCGTCCTTGATGAAGCCGACCGCATGCTCGATATGGGTTTTCTCCCGGATTTGAAGCGGATTTCCAGCAAGCTGCCTGAAAACAAGCAGACGTTGTTCTTCTCCGCCACGATGCCCGGCCCCATCGCCGCGCTCGCCGACCAGATTCTGCGTGATCCGGTGCGAATTCAACTCGCCCCGGTGAAAGCCACCACGGAGCTCATCGAACAGGCCGTCTGTTTCTGCGATCGCAGCCAGAAGACGACGCTGCTCGCCGCGATCCTCACCTCGCAGCCGATCAAGAGCGTGATCGTCTTCACCAAGACGAAGCACGGGGCCGACCGCGTGGTCCGGCAACTCGATGAATACGGCATCTACGCCGAAGCGATTCATGGCAACAAGAGCCAGGGAGCCCGGCAACGGACGCTCGCCGGCTTCAAGTCGGGCCGGACACCGGTGCTGGTCGCGACCGACCTTGCTGCTCGCGGGATCGATGTCGACAGCGTGTCGCACGTCATCAACTACGACTTGCCGATTGAATCGGAAACCTACGTCCATCGCATCGGCCGTACGGGTCGGGCCGGGGCGACGGGCATTGCGTTATCCTTCTGCGATGAAACCGAACGCGGGTTGCTCCGAGGGATTGAACGGTTGCTGCGGAAGCCGCTGCCGGTCGACCGCGTGATGACCTCGCTGGAAAAGCCGGTCCGTATTCGTCGGGCTGAACCGCTGCCGGTCGAACCGCAACGGGAAGAATTCAACCGTCGCCCGCCGCGTCCGCCTCAAGGCTCGAACTCGCAGCAAGGGGGCGACCGTCGCCGTCCGCCCGCACCGCGCGGTGCCGCCGGTGGTCATGGCGGAACTGGCGGCGGCCCGATCCGCCGTCCGCGTCGCCGTCCCGCCGGGGCGATGTAATCGCAGACGCGATTGATCATTGAATTTCGCACCCCGCGCATCCCTGTGATGCGCGGGGTGTTTTCGTTTTGCGGGATTGTTACCCAATGGTGTGGAAGAGGGGCAAATGTCGCTTGCGCTTAGCAGAATGTTCTGCTAAGCGCAAGCGACATTTGGCAACTCTTTTCCCATCAATGATTTACATCATCGCGTCTGTAAATCATCCGAAAAAAACGGAAAAATCGATACAACACGATTGCGATGCCTCACCGGCACCGGTAGGGTATGCACCTGTTGTGGGTTTCACGCCCAAACGATCTTTGAAAAATCATTTGACTGTGGGGTTTACGCCCAATACGCTCATGTCTGATTTCACGGCGGAAAAGGATTTCGCCCGGATACTTGCTGAAAGCGGATTGTGGCGGTCACCGATTTCCTCTGCGGCGAAGAATGGCGGACGCTCGATGAGCGCTTCCGGCTGTCCCTTCCGTCGGAAATGGCGAAAGCGGTGACCGATGACGCCGGGTCGACCATCGTGGCCAAGGAGCGCTATGGTTGTTTGAGTCTGTGGCGAGCGGCGGAGTGGCAACACCGGATCGACGCGGGAACCGCGCTCATCCGCCAGAAGATCCAAGCCGGTCGGATGGAACAACGGTGGGATGAAGTGCAGCGACTTGGCCGCTTGCTCTCCACTCGGTTTCAAACCGTGCAGCTTGCCAACCGGGCACGGCTGCTGATTCCGGAAGGCTTTCGCGACTTCCTCGATGTCCCGATCAATCAGGAAGTGGTGGTGGTCGGCGCCGTGATCTGCGTCGAGATCTGGAATCCAAAAGCCTGGCAGGAAACGCTGCGTCAGGACATGCCGGAATTTGGGCCGCTGTTCAAAGAGTTAAGCGGTTGATTGAAAGTCGCCCAGTCGCTCCGCGACAGGAAAGCCATCGAACAGAAGCGTTCACTGGTTCGGCAGATCCTGTCGCGGAGCGACAGGGCTACAAAAGAAGACACCACGGACGGACGAAGCGGGCGTCATTGACGACCGCGGGGGCTCAGGGATGAGCATTTTTCCGCGATCGGTTTCACGCGCGCTGGTCCGATTCCATCGGCCAACCCCACACGAAGACTGCGAGTGCGGCAGCAATTCTCACCCCGAATTGCCGCCGCGCCGACTCGCGGGAGGGAAGTAACAGACTCACTCAGTGTTCCGTTCGATTTCCCACGCATTTGCTCGAACAGGGACGGTCTGTGGGCAGGGACGCCACTTCTCTCCCGTCTGTCGGTGCGCACTCCGAAAGCTTTCGCACGGTCAATTTCCCAAAAGCACGTACACCGTTTAGTTGCGACCCGTAGTCCGCGGAGGGGAGCGCTGCGTGGAACACGCCGCGCGTATGGAGCGCTCCATGCAGCGCTCTCCTACCGGGTCGCGGCTAAACGATGTCGATGATCATTTCATCTTCCGCGAGAAACGTCTCCGGGAAGATCGCCCGCGCGATATCCATCCCCAGGGGGTCATCACCGGGGCGTTGCGGATCGATGTGGGTCAGATACAGCCGTCCCACACCGGCGTCTTTCGCCAGTTGGGCCACCTGCGACGTGTGACTGTGTCCGGTCTGTGGACACCATTCGGCGAGATCGTCCGGGAAGTTGCATTCGTGGATCAGGACCTCGACACCGCGGATGAAGTTCGTATAGCTGCCATCGACGGTCGTATCGGTGATGTACGCCAATGACCGGCCGTCGTCAAAATTGAGCCGATAGCCCCGGCTGCCCCCGGGATGGTGGAGCGGAATGTGATGGATCGTCCCCCCGCGCACCGGCAGGAACTCCTGTAGTTCGTGAAACTCGAACGCCGGCAGCACCGGGAACACCGGCTGGGAGAACAAATGCGTCTTCACCGCGGCAAGCGTGTCGGGATCGGCATGCACACGAACCGCTTGCCACTGCTTTGTGAGCATCGGCACCAGGAGGTAAGTGAGACCACAAATATGGTCGAGATGCGCGTGGGTCAACACGATGTCCAGTTCCGGCGTGATGACTTCGTGCTGTAACCGGAACGCACTGCTGCCGCAATCGAATGCCAGCCCGATCTCCGGCAGCAGCACACATGCCGTATGCCGCCGCGCGTTGGGATGATAGCCCCCGGTTCCGAGCATCCGGATTCGCATGCCACAATCACCCCGTCTTAGCCCCGGGCAATGACCGGGGGAAACGCTTTCATTTCTTCGTCAATTCGTCAAAGGCAGTGCAAAGTGAAGAGTGAAAAATGCAAAGTGTAAAGTGAGGAAGATTTATGGTCGGCGCTGGTGGGTCCGCTAAGCGGCAAGCGTGGTTCGTATGCCTTTCCTCCACATTGCGCTTTTCACTGGTCACTTTACACTGCTTTGACGCACGCTTTCTCGTCGCCGTGTCAACAACGACACGACCACCAGCGTCAAAAAGCCGAGCGGAATCGTCACCAACCCCGGTTGACTGAACGGGACCCATGCGAGTTCCGCTGACTGCGCTTTGGTGTAACCGTACACATTTTCAAAAGTCTCCGCGCTGACGAGAATCCAGCCGAGCGAACTGAGCATGCCCACGAGAATCGCCGCGGTCACCCCCTGCTTTGTGGTGCGGTTCCAGAAGAGAATCATGACGAGGGCGGGGAGATTCGCCGACGCCGCGACGCTGAACGCCCAACCCACGAGGAACCCGGCATTGAACCCTTTGAACCAGATGCCCAGACCGATGGCAATGATGCCGACAATGGCCGCGGCGATTTTCCCCACACGAACTTTGTGATGGTCTTTCAATGGCACACCCATCACGCCCACAACGAGGTCATGCACCACGGCTCCCGACGCCGCGACGATGAGACCGCTGACGGTCCCCAGCACGGTGGTGAACGCAATCGCGGAAATAATCGCGAAGAGCAGGTCGCCGTAGTTCTTGGCGAGCAACGGGGCGGCCATGTTGCTGTCACTGAGATCGATCGTGCCGCTGGTCATTGCGCCGAGTCCCATGAACAACGTCAGCACATAGAACGCGCCGATGGTGCCGATGCCGACGACCGTGCTGAGTCGCGCCGCGGCCTGATCCTTCACGGTGTAATAACGGATCAGCACGTGCGGCAACGATGCCGTCCCACAGAACAGCGCGAGCATCAACGAAACGAAATCGAGTTTCGCCCAGAGGTTGCCGCTGCCCAGATTCTTGTACTTGCGGCCGGGACGCATCACATCCGCGCCGGATACGGTTACCGGGGAATACGTCACCGTTTTGCCGGTTTCACTCGCCGTAGTTTCGGCCTTCCACAGCACCACTTCGCTTTGCTGCAGTGTGGAGAGGTAACCCAGCGGGCTGAGCGGACCGGTCTCTTTCACGCCGCCGGGTAACTTGCTGAGATGACCCACCGGTCGCAGGTCGGCTTCACCTTCCTTCTTACCATGCGGCAAGCCGTTCACGGTCAAGATGGTCCCATTCGAAGTGGTGGTGATCACCTGCGGTTCCAACACATCCGGTCGCTCGTCGACTTTCAAACCGCGGTTGAGAATCATCATGGTGAGGATGGCACTGAAGAAGACCAGCAGCCCCCCTTTGATAAATTGCACGTATGTGGTGCTCACCATCCCCGCGGTGCAGACGATGAGGACCACCACCGTGCCGACAATCACCACGCCTTGCCAATGTTCCAGTCCCAGCAGCGGCACGATGAGCGAACCGGCACCGACCATCTGCGGAATGAGATAGAACACGCTCACCACCAGCGCGCTGATGCCCGCCGCGAACGTAATGCCGCGGGATTGAAACTTGCTATTCAGAGCGTCGGCGAACGTGTATTTCCCGAGGCGTTTGAGCGGTTCCGCAATCACGAACAGCGCCACCACCCATCCGGCGAGGAAGCCGATGGAATAGAGAAAGCCGTCGTAGCCGAACTGCGAGATCATCCCGCAGATCCCGAGGAATGATGCCGCGGAGAGGTAATCCCCGGCGAAGGCCACCCCGTTGACGAACCAGTGAATCTGGCCACCGGCTGAGAAGTAGCTGGCCGCCGATTTTGCTTTCGCACCGAAATAAAAACTGAGGGCGAGCGTGATCGACACAAAGATCACGAAAACCACAATGGCCAGAGGTGAAGGATCGGGAATCATCGCGTTCCCTCCCCGCTGCGGGTTTCAGATCCCGTCACCGGTGACCGACAGAGCCAGCAGTAAATCAGCGCCAGAACGAACGCCGCGCCGATCAGACCCATGCCATACACCACGGCGAGATTCACGCCACCGATATTCCTGGCCATCGTGTCCGGCTGAAACGCATTCAGTCCGACAAACACCGCATAAAAGGCGAAGTACAGCGTAAACAGAATCAACCCGTAACGGGCATTCCGGGCGGCGGTGGCCGGGTCGGCGGCCTCCGCTTCCGCGGCCACGTGGTCAAACCCAGCCATGCGGGAACTTTCCGGGAAAGAGAGCGCTTGGTGTTGTCGCGATCGCCACAACAGTTCCGCAAGATAACCCACGGACGCACCGCTTGCACGCGACCACGCCTTTACCAGCCCGAAGCGCCAGCGCCGGGTCTTCTTCGAGGAAACCCGGCGCTCGCGCTTCGGGCTCGTTGACGCGCGATCAACGGCTTTGCAGCCAGCGCAGTGTGAACGCCAGCGAATGCAACCGCGTCGAGGTCGTATCCGCCCGCGACATGAACACCACCGGAGCGGAAGTCCCGACAAGCAGTCCGCCGAAACGGCAATCGGCGGCGTACATCAACGCTTTGACGGTCAGATTCGCCGCATTCAAATTGGGGAACAACATCGCATCGGCCGCACCGACGACGCTGCCCGCGATCCGTTTCTTTTCCCCCGCATCCGCGGCGTAGGCCAGATCAAACGAGAGCGGCCCTTGCACCGCACACGGGCCTAAACCGTACTCGGCGTAATGCGTCTGCAATTCCGCGGCTTCGAGCGTATCGGACATCGCTTCCGTCGGTTTTTCGGTCGCCGACATCACCGCAATGTGGGGAACGTTGTCGTCGGTCACCGGGCCGTCCCACACCGCGCGGGAGACTTCCGCCAGACTGCGTAGCAAATCGATTTTCTGCGGTAGCGTGGGCTGAATGGTGATGCCGGTGTCGGTGAGCAGGAACCGGCGTTGATCGCGGCGGATTTCCATCAGCACGACCTGCCCGATGACGCGATCAGCCCGCAAACCGGTTTCGCGCGACAGGACGGCTTTCATCAGTGCCGGCGTGGCGATCTGGCCTTTCATCAACAGCGCTGCGCGCCCGGATTTCACCACGCCGACCGCTGCCGCGGCGGGATCATCGGTGTCGATGATTTCAAAACGCGAAAGATCGATCGCCAAGTCGGTCGCCAACGTGGCGATTTCCGCCAGCGATCCGGTGAGCAATGGCCGCACCCAACCGCGCTGGGCGGCTTCCGCGAGCGCTTCCAACACCGTGCGATCCGCCCCGCCCGCTGCCACCACCGGAACCGGGGCTACGGTTGCATCCGCCGCCGCGAACAGATCATCGAAACATAATAGTCCCATAGCACGCCTCGATGGGGTTGGATTTCTATGAGCGGCAAGGCGCTAGCCGCCGGTGTATTTCTGACCATGAAAAGAACCGGCGGCTAGCGCCTTGCCGCTCACGGATTCTAAAATCACCGTACTTTTCAAAACAACGGCGGCTGCCCCTGTGTGCGACGCCAGGCGGAGAGCTGCCCCACATGGATCGCGAGATGCGTGGTCAGAATGTGCGACAGCAATTGCCCTTTGGTTTCGATTTTGCTTCCCGCCAGAATAGGCACACCGTGCGGTTCGCCCATCCATGTTTCATCAGCCGTGGGCAAGGCGGCCAAAACCCCTTCGTAACCGGCACGAATCGCCGCCACCCACTCGGCGGCGGTTTGCTGCGGCATGTCGCGTGACGGAATGGAACCAGGGCCGAACGCCTTGTGCCATGCCGCGGGACACTTTCGCGGCACCTTCAAATACGGCCCCGCATAGTCGGCGACGATGGCCACATGCCCAAGAATCCAACCCGGAGGATTCGCCCCGCCCGTTCCTGTGACCATGTCTTCCGCGGTCAGCTCCGCGGTGATTTTTTCCAGATAGTCGAGCAGAAAGCGACAGAGCGCGGCCACATCGTGCGTCATGAAATGCTCGCGAAGAGGAATTGCCCGTCGTTTTGGAAGCCGTGTGGATTGTAGCCGGACGCGGACAACACCCTCAACCGGCGAAAATGGCCCCTCGGATTGACTCGACTCTGCTCGTTGTCGATTGCCCAGATGCCGATGCCGCCGTTTCGACTCGGGACCGGTGCCGAAACAGTGAACGCCGGAACACACGCTCTTCGCGGAAGTCTTCTTACATAGGATGAAAGTTCGCTTTTCTCGCCTCCCCTTGCCGATGTATAGTCGAGTGTCCGGCACTGCGCTGGCGTTTTGGTAACGCGGACGTAACAATGCCGGCGGCTGAACGGGGTGATTCGAACAATCGACGGCGGGCCACGGATAAGTCGATTGCCGGATGTGTGTTACGGTGGAAGAACCATGCCGACTTCAATTCAGACACTGCGACCGCAACCACTGCGGTATCATCCACAAGCCTACGTGTTCGTGACCGAGGCGCTGCGTCAGGCGCAGGAAATCGTCGGTAAGGATTCCGCGGAAGATGAGGAATCCGCCCATATTTCCGGTCGTGAGTTGCTCGAAGGCGTCCGCGTGCTGGGACTGAAACAGTACGGCATGATGGCCCCCAGCGTCTTTCACTCGTGGGGAATCACCGCGACCGAAGATTTCGGCCATATCGTTTTCGAGATGGTGGAACGCGACGAACTCCGCAAGACCGACCGCGATCAACTGAGCGATTTCTGCGATATCTATTCCTTCGCAGACGCTTTCCAGCAAAGTTACGCCGTCAATACCGCGAAGGCGTTTGCGTCGTGAACGATCTTCCGGAATCTGCGGCGGCGGCTCGCCGTGGACGAGGATTGATCTTCGCAATCGCACTGATCTGGATTGCCACGCTGTGGGGGTTGATGGCGGTCTCGGCGAATCCGGTAATCGTGAATCGCGTGCAGATTCTGTCATCGCCGCTGATCGTGTCCGGGACCCGCGATCCGGCAAAGCCTTCGGTCTTGATCGTGGACCGTGTCTGGAAGGGTGACAAACCCGGGGCCCGGATTGTCGTGCAGGATTGGCCCGCGGTTTGTCCCACAGGCAAGCTCATCGTGCCCTTACAATTCGCGCGACAGGGTCACGGTTTCAGTGTGACGCATGGCGAATGGCCCAACCCGCCCGCATCGGGAAAGCCGATTGACGATCCCAAGGACGTCGTGGTGGCGATTGTGCAGCCGCAAGTCTACCCCGAGACGGACGAGGTGATTCACCAACTGGAAGCCCTCGTCGGTCCGGTTGACGCACGCTAAAATCACTCCGCAGCGTGCCTTTCGCCGAGATGTCCCACAGGATCGATTGCCGCATGGTGATACCGCCGAAGCCTATCGATCCGCGTCCATCGGCGATGCCTGCGGCTTCGGTTTCGCCCACGAATGCCGTGCTGTCGTGGTTCGATCGGCTGTGGATGCGGCTCGGGGCCGATCTGGTCCTCGTCACCGGAACCGCGAGTTTGACCATGCTGGTCCTCGCCAGTGCCCGGCAGCCGATCGCTCCGGCCCTCCTACGCAGCACGCTGGCGGTGCTGGTCCCGATGATCACGTGGCGCTGGGGCGGCAAGGTGGGTCTGCTGTCCGCCCTGTTCGTCGAAACCGCCGCTATGTCGATGGGAACCATGACCGGCGGCACCTCGCGGTTATGGGAACTCGCGGCCAGTCTCGCCAGCATGTTCCTGATGGTCGCCTGGGTCCGTTTGAAACGCCGCCAAGCCGACCACGATCACGATGTCTCGCGTCACGACCCGTTAACCGGCCTGCTGAACCGTCAGGCCTGGTATGAACAGTTGCAGGTGGAAATCAGCCGCGCGACACGTTCGCCGCGCCCGTTCTCCGTCGTGCTGCTCGACTGCGACGGTTTCAAGCCGCTCAACGATCACTTCGGCCATCTCACCGGAGATGAAGTCCTGAAGCGGATCGCCCGCGTGCTGCAGGAGCATGTTCGCGCCTACGATGCTGTGGGTCGGCTGGGCGGCGATGAGTTCGTGATTGTGCTGGCCGAAGCGGATCTGGAAGTCGCGGAATCGGTGATTGAACGGCTGCGGGCGGGCTTACGGCATGGTGTCGAGCGTGATTATCCCGGATTGACGGTCAGCCTGGGCGTCGCCGTTTTTCGCGACCCGCCAGCGTCAGTGGAAGTCTGTCTCCACCACGCAGACACCGCCATGTATGCCGCCAAGCACCGCGGCCAGGGGGAAACCGTCTTCGACGTCGTCGCGATGGAAACCCCTTCCGGACCAATCACGCTGCCAATCATGCCCCAAAGCGAAACGGCGTGATCATCCCGACAAGCCCGCAGCGCGACAACCGATTGCACGCGGGCCGCGAACGTCACGGAGCAAGTGAAATCAATCGCGGTGTGCCACGGGCTTTGCCCATGTCTTTCTTATCGACATCCTTGTGATCGATTGGACTGGCAGAGCGAGTGGGGCACATCCGCTGGTTGTCGGACGAGTCCGCGAAGGGTCTTCAGCCCCGAAGGGGGCGCGATTCGATAGCCCAGGGTGGAGCGTCCTCGCGGAGCCTTGGGTCAACGGATTAAAAGACATCACGAAGCCCCAACGGGGCGCGACGGTGTTGCCCGCAAAGAGTCACGCCCCGGTGGGGCTGCGGGTGCCGTGCGATCACGAACCCAGCCCTTCGGAAGACCTTCGGGCTGGGCTATCGAATGTCACCCCGTTGGGGCTCCGGAGTCCGGAATTGTTCACGGATGCACCCCTGGCAGAGCCGGTGGCACACATTGACTTGCAACCACACGAGCCGTGCGGGACACTACCATATCGCACGGCGTTGATGCGTCGTTGTCTTCTTTCAGGCTCTCTCCGGGGACGGGCAGAATGCGATTGGTCAAGAATCGCGGCCGAGTCATGTTCGTTGTCACCATGCTGGTGTGCGGACTGGCGACCGCGTTGGTCGCCGCCCCGCCGGAGAAGATCGATTTTCAGCGCGACGTGCGATCGATCCTCGCCGAGAAGTGCATCGGCTGTCACGGTCCGAACCACCCCGAAGCGGGCGTGCGGTTGGTCGATCGCGCTTCGATTCTCGCCAACGGGGAAAGTGGCCAGCCGATCGTGGTCGCAGGCCAGCCCGATCACAGCGAACTGATCCGCCGCGTGACGAGCACCGATCCCGAACTCCGCATGCCGCCCGGTGAAAAGCCGCCGCTGACGCCGGACCAGATCGCGATTTTGAAGAAGTGGATCGAAAGTGGTGCAGACTGGTCGGCCCATTGGTCCTTCGTGCCCATTCCTCGCCCGCCAGTGCCGGACGAGGACGCCGCTTTTGCAGACTGGCCACGGACGAATCTCGACCGGTTCGTTTTGCGGGAACTCGTCGCCCGAAAGTGGACGCCCTCCCCTGAAGCCGACCGTTTCACACTGTTGAAACGGTTGTCGTATGACCTCATCGGCTTGCCGCCGACGATTGCCGAAGCGGATGAATTCGTAAAGGACACTTCGCTGGATGCGTATGAAAAGGTGGTGCAGCGGCGGCTCGATTCCCCGCACTTTGGCGAACGCTGGGGCCGACACTGGCTCGATCTCGCCCACTACGCCGATTCGGACGGTTACGAAAAGGATCGTGCCCGAGCCGATGCGTATCTCTTCCGCGACTGGGTGATTGACGCCATCAACCGCGATCTGCCGTTTGATCAATTCACCATTGAACAACTCGCCGGGGACTTGCTACCGGAAGCCACGACTTCGCAACGAATCGCGACGGCGTTCCTGCGACAGACGTTGACCAACGAAGAAGGGGGCGTGGATCAGGAAGAGTACCGCGTCGCCGCATGTTTCGATCGGACCGAAACCGTGGGAACCGTGTGGCTGGGGCTCACCATCGGCTGCGCGCGGTGTCATGGTCACAAGTACGACCCCCTGCCCCATCAGGATTACTACAAGCTCTTCGCGTTCTTTAACAACGCGGAAGAAGAGAACGACCGCTGGCCCGTGGGTGCGGAGGCGCTCGCGGGACTCGACCGGGATCGGCAACCGCTGGTGAAAGCGATTCTCGCTCGCAAACAGGCGCTCGCCGCCGCAGAAGCCGCCTGGGAAACCGCCGAACGGCAAAAGCTCCTCGACACGACCGACACCAAACTGTCAGAAGAATCGCTGAACATCGTCGAGGTCACATCAACCGCGCTGCCGGAAGAGAAATTCGAGTTCGATGCCAAAGCGATTCGTGCCCCGCTGACCCCGCGCGAACGGGACACTTACACCATCGTCGGCACGACAACGGGAACGATCACGGGCCTCAAGTTGCATGCCCTTCCCGATGACCGGGCTCCTCAAAAAGGCACAGGGCTGGCGTCCTCGGGGAACTTTGTCATCTCCCGCATCACCCTGACATTGGAACAGGACGGTCAACCGACACGCGACATTCCGCTGCATCGGGCCACTGCCGACTATTCACAGACCGGCTTTGCCCCGACGCAAGTGCTGCCTGATGCCCCGGACAGCCGCAAGGGTTGGGCCGTCGGCGGAAAAGTCGGCGAAAAACATTCACTGGTGCTGCGAACAAAAGAATCCGTCGATATCCCCGACGGTGCCAAACTACGGCTCGTGATCGATCAACAGTACGGCTCCCATCACGTACTCGCGTCATTCCAGATTGCGGTGCTCCGCGGCAACGCACGGGGACTCGGCTTCAGCGATCCCACCCTCATCACGGCGCTCGACACCTACCCGGAAAAGCGGGTTGCCAACATCAAACGGCAGCTCTTCGACTACTACGTCGAACAAGTTGTCCGCGACCCCGAGCTGGCTCAATTGGATGCGTCGCTCAAGCAGGTTGACGATCAGCACAAAGCCAGGCTCACGATGGTCCGCACGATCTCGCAGCCGCTGTTGCCCCGAATGACGCGAGTGTTTCATCGCGGTGAGTTCCTGTCGCCGCGCGAAGAAGTTCACGCCAGCGCACCGCAAACGCTAACGAAATTGATCCCCCGCGGCGATGTGCCGGATCGCCTCGATCTGGCCCGCTGGTTAGTCGCACCGGAGAATCCCCTGACAGCGCGGGTGGCGGTGAATCACACCTGGCAGCGTCTGTTTGGACACGGACTCGTCCGCACGCCCGCCGACTTCGGCGTCCGTGGCGAACGGCCGACGCATCCCGAATTGCTCGATTGGCTCGCCGATCATTTCCGCACCGACTGGAAGTGGAGCCGCAAGGAATTGATCCGGCAGATCGTGCTGTCTGCGGCTTACCGACAGGCATCGATCCATCGCCCGGAGTACGAAGCGCAGGACCCAACCAATCAATCGCTGTTCCGACAGAACCGCTTCCGTGTCGAAGCCGAAATCGTCCGCGATCTCAATCTCGCGGCGAGCGGATTGTTGTCGCCGAAGATCGGGGGTCCGAGCGTTTTCCCGGCGATGCCGGAAGAGTTGGCCAAGCTGAGTTACGCGAATAACTTCACATGGAAAAACAGCACGGGCGAAGACCGCTATCGCCGCGGGATGTACACATTCTTCAAACGGACGATTCCGCATCCGAGTTTGATGACGTTCGATGCGCCGGATGCCAACGTCGCATGTGTCGAGCGGACGGTGTCCAACACGCCATTGCAGTCGCTCACGTTGCTCAACAACGAAAGCCATCTGGAAGCCGCCCAGCACATGGCCCGACGGGCGTTGTCGCCTCCCGCAACACCGGACGACGAACGATTGGTGCTTGCGCTGCGCTGGTGCATCACACGGTCACCGTCGGCCGCGGAAGTCGCCGTGCTGAAACAGTCGCTCGACAGCGGCCGCGATTACTACCGCGACCACGAAGCCGACGCGAAACAATTCGGCGGCGAAAGCGCGGTCCCCGATCATTCGTTCGCCGACGTTGCCGCATGGACGGCCACGATGCGCATCATTCTCAACCTCGACGAATTCCTGACACGGGAATAACTCATGCCCGACTCAGCGAACATCTTGAACGCCCTGCATGCGGCCCAAACACGGCGGCGATTTTTGCACTCCGCGGGGTATGGCATCGGGTTGGCGGCGCTGTCGCAATTGATGGGGAACGCGAAGGCCGCTGAAACGAGCGCGGATGCAGTGATCCTGCAAAGCGGCAAGCCGGCGCATGTTCCTTCCAAAGCGAAACAGTGCATCTTCATCTTTCTGGAAGGGGCCCCGAGTCAGCTCGACATGTTCGATCCGAAGCCAAAACTCAACGAGTTGAACGGCCAGCCGCTCCCCGAATCGTTGACGAAAGAAGTCCGCTTTGCGTTCATCAAGAAGGAATCCGCGGTCCTGATGGGATCGAAGCGGGTCTTCACGAAGCATGGCGAATCGGGGATGGTCTTCAGCGATTATCTGCCCCACCTGGCGACGTGTGCCGATGACATGCTGATGGTCCGGTCGATGCACACCGACCAGTTCAATCACCACCCGGCGCAACTGTCGCTGCAATGTGGTCGGCCGTTCTTCAATCTGCCGACGGCGGGGGCCTGGTTGACGTATGGCTTGGGCAGCGAATCTCAGGATTTACCGGGATATGTGGTTTTATCGACCGGACGCGGCACCAGCGGTGGAGCATCGCTGTGGCAGAGTGGCTTCCTGCCGTCGACGTATGCCGGCGTGCTGTTGCGCAGTCAGGGTGAACCCGTGTTGAACCTCGCAAATCCGCCGGGATTGCCGCCGAGTTTGCAACGTTCGGGACTTGATGCCCTGCGGTCGCTCAACCAATCGCGATTGGAAACCGTGGCCGACCCCGAGATTGCCAGTCGCATCGCCAGCTATGAACTCGCGTTCCGCATGCAGTCGGCGGCTCCCGAACTGACGGACCTCTCCGGCGAGACACAAGCCACGCTGGAAGCCTACGGCGTCAACCGCAAGGACCCGGAAATCAAAGCCTCGCGCGGCGGCGGTCCCGGTCAGTACCCCGCGTTCTCTACCAGTTGCCTGCTCGCGCGGCGGCTCATCGAACGGGGTGTGCGCTTCGTGCAGATCAATCACGCCTCGTGGGATCATCACTCGAACCTCGACAACGAACTGCAACACAACTGCGGCATGGCCGATCAACCCGTGGCCGCACTGATTCACGACCTGAAACAACGCGGACTGTTGGATTCCACGCTCATCGTCTGGGCCGGGGAATTCGGTCGCACACCGCTCGGCGAAAATCGCATGGGAACCGGGACCGTCACCGGACGCGACCATCATCCGTCCGCATTTTCCATCTGGATGGCCGGTGGCGGCGTGAAGGCCGGGTTGACTTACGGCGCGACGGATGAAATCGGCTGGTCGATCACCGAGAACCCGGTCCACATCAACGATTTTCATGCCACCATGCTGCAACTGTTCGGCATCGATCACCTGCGACTGACACACCGTCATCAAGGTCTCGACGCTCGCCTCACCGGCGTCGCCGGCCACGTCATCCCCGAATGGATCGCCTAGAAGCCCAGGGATTCCAATCCCTGGGTCTCTTCACTTTTTTGGAGTCCCCATGCCTCATCGGTTGCTGTTCGCCATCGCCATTCTCGTTTCCGCCGCACCTCTGCGCGCTCAAGACGCCGGTTGGAAAGCGGGCACAGCGAAGGCCGTCATCACCCCTTCCGAACCGATGTGGATGGCGGGGTACGGCAGCCGCACCAAGCCTGCGGAAGGGAAACTGCACGATCTCTATATCCGTGTGCTCGCCATTCAGGATGCGAACGGTCATCGCGCGATCACGATGGCCAGCGATACCCTCGGCATGTCGCAGCCGATCTACGAAGCGGTCGTCGCCGCGTCCGATAAACAGTTCGGTCTGAAGCGGGCCGACATCATGCTCAATGCGTCGCACACCCATTGCGGGCCGGTGCTGAAGCAGGCGCTGTACGACATCTATCCGCTCGATGACAAACAACGACAATTGGTGGATGCGTATTCCGCCAAGCTCGTCGACACGATTGTCGCCACCATCGGTGAAGCCCTTGCGGATCTGGAACCGGTGACGCTGTCACACGGACAGGGACAGACCGATTTCGCAGTGAATCGCCGGACCAATCGTGAGCCGGACGTGCCCAAGCTGCGGGAAGACAACCAATTGCTCGGCCCGGTCGATCACTCCGTTCCCCTGCTGGTGGCAAAGCGTGCGGACGGTTCGCTCAAGGCGATTGTGTTTGCGTATGCGTGTCACAACACGGTGATGGACTTCTACCAATGGAGCGGCGATTACGCGGGCATGGCCCAACTCGCGCTCGAAGCCCGGCATCCCCACGCCACCGCGCTCTTTGCGATGGGCTGCGGGGCCGATCAAAACCCTCTGCCCCGCCGCGATGTCGCGCTCTTGAAGAAGTACGGCCTGCAACTCGCCGACGCCGTGGATGAGGCGTTGAAGCAACCGTTCAAGCCGTTGAAATCCAGGCTGACGACAGCAGTCGAACTCACGCCACTGAAGCTCGATCCGCTGCCGCCGCGTGAACAGTTAGAAAAGCTGGCCGCCGCGCCGGAGAACTACAGTCAACGCTGGGCCTCACGCGTCTTGAAACTGCCGACCGACAAGCCGTTCGCCGATTATCCCTACCCCGTGCAGGCGTGGAAACTCGGCGACTCGCTGCTGTGGATCACGCTCGGCGGCGAAGTCGTCGTCGATTACAGCCTGCAGTTCAAAGGCGAGTACGGTTACGACACCTGGGTGACCGCCTACGCCAACGATGTGATGGCGTACATCCCTTCGGCTCGCGTCCGCATCGAAGGGGGCTATGAAGGCCAAAGCTCGATGATGGTCTACGGTCTCCCCGCCGAACGCTGGGCCGCCGATGTCGAAGACCGCGTCGCCGCCAGCGTGGGTCGCGTCGTGAAAAAAGTCGCCGAATAGAACCGCCGGAACCGTCCACTCCATCATGACGCCCTTCACGTGCCGTTCCAGACGATCATCGATACGCGGAATCGTCCCAAAGCGGAAGGACAAACGAAACGGACCGAATCGCGCAAATGCACAACGACGACTTTACCAGCCCGAAGCGCCAGCGCCGGGTGCTTGCTTCCCACCGTGCGATGTGATCGGTACAAGAAGTTCACCGAAATCGATTCAACGTCGTTCTTGCCCTGAGAGCATCCCACCATGTTGCGTGCGTTCTTCTGTTCGCTGCTGTCGATCATCGCCTCATCGGTCACCGCGGCGGAACTGGACTACCACGTCACCGATCCGAATCTCACGGTGCGGTTGCTCGACACCTCGCCGGATGATTCGTTTTTGTCGGTCCGGTGCGATTCCGCGGGGCGGGTGTTTGTCGGCGGGCGGAAGACGTTGTTCGCTTACGATGTCGGTCCGGATGGTCAATATCTGCCGCGGAAACTGCTCTACACGTTTCCCGATCACACCTGGGTGTACGACATCGAAATCCGCGGCGACGATCTTTACGTCAGCACGGTGAGTGCGATTTACCGACTGCCGGGGGCGCGGCTCCAGCGCGAGGGCGTGACCGTTGAGCGGTTGCTGTGGGGTGTGCCGAACGGGCATGTCCATCAGTGTTTTCATGCGCTCGCTTGGGGACCGGAAGGCGATCTCTACGTCAGCATGGGCGACCCGCTGTGGTACTATGGCGACTTCGCCCGGCCCGATCACTGGGGTCACTGGTCGATGTGGTTCAAGCCGGATGAACAGCACCCCGCGGTGAAAGAGGGTTGGGCAAAGATGCCCTACAACGGCGTCGGCGCGGTCTTCCGGATGCGACCCGATGGCACCAATCTGCGCTCGTATGCCCGCGGGTTGCGCAATTCGTGTGGACTCTGTTTCGATCGTGAGTGGAACCTCTTCACCAATGACAACGATCACGAAGGGATGCCCGCGCTGTATGCCCCCGGGCGGTTGATTCATGTGACCGAAGGGGCGTACTACAGTTGGCCGCGCGGGTGGTTGCTGAGCAAGACGCCGGACCGGGCCGATTTGCTGCCGACGGTGAACGAAAAGATGGGCCGGGCGGTGCCGGTGTTGCAGACGTATTACGACGACGGTTACCTCGGCGAGCAGTACAACAACAACTTGCTGGTGACGCGGTGGTGCCGACGGACGGTCTCCAATTTCCCGCTGCAACGCAAGGATTCGAGTTTTACCGCAGAAGAGTCGACGTTGTTGGAAGGCAAAGACCAGGCCCGCCCCGTCGGCATCTGCGTCGGTCGCGGCGGCCGGCTCTTCGTCACCGTCTGCTACATGGCCCAGAACGAAGGTTCGCCGACGTACCGCAGCGATCTCGCCGTCATCACACGCAAGGATGATCCGGAAACGATGCCGTTCGACGGGTACGAAGCGCCGACCGCGACAGTCGACAAGCTGTGGAGTGAACTCGCGAGTGACGGCAATCAGCGGCGGAACATCGCCCATCAGGAATTGCTCCGACGAATGCCGGAACTGTGGAATGACGGAATTCCGCAGCATGTCGCGGCCCTCGCCAAGAATGCCGATTTTGCAAAACTGCCGGAAGCGTTATCGCTCATTTGGTTGTCGTCGCAGTCCGATCCGTTCGCCATCACAAAGCCAGACACGCCGGCCAAAGCCTGGCGGGAAAGCGATGACCTGCGTATTCGCGAGCAATCGTTCCGCGCGTATTCGCACACGATTTCCGATTGGATGAAAGACGATCCCCGCATCCAGCGCGTGGCATTGGCCGCCCTGTCGAGTCCGCAGTTGCAATCGCCGCGGAGTGTCGATCTGCCGCGGATGATCCAGCCGTGGGGAGACCGTTTCGTCCAACAGGCCGCGGCGCTGTATGCGGGGCAGGCTCTTGGTCAACGGGACGGCAATTTGTCCCACATTGGTCGACTGATCGTGCAGAAGGACGCCGAAGGCCGGTTGATGGCCACGCAAGCCGTTGGCTACTTCCTCACGGTCCCCGCGGTCGATTGGCAGCCGCCGGCCGCTGCGCCGTTGCAACCACAGAAGGACGAGAAAGCGAACCTCATCGAGTTCGCGGACGTGAAAGAACCGGTCGATCTGCGGCAATGGGGACGGGTCGGTAACTACAGCATCGCAGAGTTGTGGAAGGCGGTGCCGCATTCGGAAGAGCAGGAATTGCTGTTCGGCATGCTCGTCGGCCGGTTGGAAGATGAAGACGAGCGCGTGCGGTTGCAGGCGGCGCACTTTCTGTCGTTGTTGAACGATGCCCGCAGTGAACCGCTCATCGCGAAAGTGTTGACCGATGTGCAGGACCAGCGGTTGAACGTCGCGGGGTTGGTGCATGTCAAACCGGTGTGGATGCTGGGGCCGGTCAAGGATAACAATGGCTTCGAGACAGTTCATGAGGTGGAGACGAAAGCGATCGATTTAGGCGCTGGCATCCTGCAAAGCGGCAAGCGGGTGGAGTGGACACTGACCAAGCCCACCAGTCCTGACAGACCGCTCTATGACTTTGCCAAGCTGTTTGGGCCATCGCAGAACTCATCGGTCTATGCGTATCTGCGGTTGGAAAGCCCCACGGCTCAGCGGGCCCAGTTGCTCGTCGGCAGCGAAGACGGCGTGAAGGTCTGGAACAACGGCAAGCTCGTCCACACCAACGATGTCGTGCGGCCATTGATTCAACTCGACGACGTGGTGACGCTCGACCTGCAACCCGGCAGCAACGATGTGCTGGTCCGCGTCTCGATGCGCAAAGGTCTCGGCGGACTCTATCTCCACTTCCGTCACTTGGGCGGCGTGCAGATTTCATTGCCCGACAAGCCCGACGGCCTGTCCCTCGCCGACCGTCTCAAATCGGCATCACAGGGGGATCAGCCGGTTGACCCGAAGTTCCTGTCGGTGGACTGGCCAGCATTCATCAAAGACGGCGATCCCGCGCGCGGCAAGAAACTCTTCATGAGTGACGCGCTCGGTTGTGCGAAGTGTCACGCCGCGACGCCGAACGCGGCGTCCGGTGGCGGGCCGAGTCTCGCCGATGCCGGGAAACGGTTTACCACGGCGTATCTCGTCGAATCGGTCCTCGCCCCGAGCCGCGTCATTTCGCCGGTGTTCAAGGCGACGACGATTATCACCACGGCCGGAAAAACGCTGACCGGACTGGTCATCACCGATACCGCGGAGAAGGTCGAACTGCTGCTGCCGAACACGCAGAAGCAAACGGTGCTCAAAGCCGACATTGAAGAACGCAAACCCGCGGATGTTTCCGCGATGCCCGGCGGGATCGTGAAGACCGCCGGAGAGTTGCGCGATGTGCTGGCGTACCTCGTCAGCAATCCGCCGGAGTGATCCTTCGCGTCGGGTTTATTTCGGCGTGAAACAAATCCCGTAGTCGAAGAATTCTTCTTCGGGAACGGGACGTTGGCGCACGATGCGACCGAACATCCAGCGGATGGTGTGGTTCGGCAAATGTACTCCCACCCAAGCCTCCGTTTTATCCGTCTCGGCCAAAGCGATGAGGCCGACGCCTCCCTGGGACAGGCTGTACGACCACGCAGCATGACAGCGATCGTCGCCGTCGGCCGGTGGAGTGTCGTCCTCTCCCCGTGGAAGGTAAAGCGACAGCGGTCCGCGGTAGGACTTCCGCTCGAATTTGCGGACGCGCGAATAGTGCGGATCGGTGCGCTGTGCGGTGCGATCCATCTGATCGAGAATGCGCTGAATCGCGCGAATGTGTCGTTCTGAAAACTCAAGACGGGCTGTCGGCAACATGGCGGCACATATCGTTTGTCAGTGAGAACAGATCGTTTGCGGCAGGCCGAAGGGCTGTCGCAAGGCGCGGCTCCGCGCCGTTTTCGCGTACTCGTTTTCCCTCGACCTCAGCGTTTCGCCGCGACCGATTCAATCTTGGACGTGGCGTCTTCCAGCCGTTCCAACTGTCCGCGCAGAGATTCCATAAACGTGTTCGAGGTGTCCAGGTCCTGCTGCGCGATCAACTGGTTCACCGTTTCTTCAATGCGTCGCACGGTACTGACCGTGTCGACGACCTGCTTGCCGCGGGCAAACTTCACATTGTCCAGCGTGGCTTTGAGAAGTTCGGGCTCGATCGGCTTGTAAAGCACGTCGAGGAAGCCGATTTCCTTGGCAATTCGCAATTTTTCGATGTCCTTTTGCTGGCTGGTGCCACCAGGTCGCAAGGCGGTCATCAGAATGAACGCGGGGGGCGTTGCCTGCCCGCCGTCGAGCACGCGGCTGATTCGCAGGGAATTCTTGTAGAGTTCCACACCATCCATGTCGCGCATCATCAAATCGGTGAGCACGATGTCGACCGACAGATCGCGTTCGAGGATCTTCAGCGCCTGCGCGCCCCCTTCGGCCGAAAGGACGTCGTGGCCAAACTTCTGCAGCAGCCGCACGTGGAAATGGCGCGTATAACCCACATCGTCGACGACGAGGACTTTCATCGAGATCAACCTAAAACAAGTGAGCGGAGACGAGAATGGACAACGAAGGCACGGCTGGAGACCGGCTGGAATCGAGAATCAAGGGACCGGCGCGGACTCCCGGTGTGCGGACCACTGTTGCGTTTCTTTCAGCAATTGATGCAGACTGGCACGTAACGTGGACACGACGATGTCGGCACCTTCGCATGTTCCCGATTTGCCGAGCGATTCGAGGTCGCGGGCTAATTCGTAGGGCACCGAAGACGTCATGGTCGAGATCGATCCCTTCAAGGCATGGGCCGCTTCGCCTAATTCCCGGGGACAGCGCGCGGCACAGGCCACCTCAATGGCGGTCATCTGTGTCAACACGGAAGACGCCAGAAGATCGACCATTTCTGCCAAAAAATCGACGTCGCCGCAGCAGCGATCGAGCGCCGCCTCAACATCGAAGTAGTTGGTCGTCGTGCGTAACCGGGGGGGGCTTGAAAGCATGGGATTCGTTCGGCAGAGAGACGGGTTGTCATTGAAACAAAAGTGTTGCCCATCACGTTCGACTGCGGAGAGGAAAGAGAACGTCGTCGGTCAAGAGCTGTTCGTCGCGACCGGGAGTCGGCAACGCCTGCGTGATTTTTAAGTCGCTTTGTGTCAAATCGATGATCGCTTCATCGATTCCATTCGGCACCGGGTCGCCGAAGCTGTCCTGAATGACACGAATGATGGGCAAGGTGTAATTGTCGCCATTACGGCGGATGACCTGTGCCACGCTGCCATCACTGAGTGCGACAAGGCTGCCGATGGGAAAGAGATTCATCACTTTCAGTAACGCCCGCACCACTTCCGGATCGACATCACGCGATTTGGCAAGCTTGATCAGACATTCCATGGCGGCATACGGCGCCAGCGGTGCCCGATAGGGACGGGATTCCGTCAGGGCGGCGTAGGTATCGGCGACGGCCAGGATGCGCGCGAAGAGATGAATGCGGTCGCCGGTCCGTCCGCGGGGGTAACCCAATCCATTCGGGCGCTCGTGGACCTGGTACACCACCACGGGCACCATCGACGGAATGCCCGTCATCCGCTCGAGCATTTCGGCGGTATAAATCGGATGCTTCTTGATCTGAAAGAATTCGTATTCCGACAACCGCTTTGAGGAATGGCGAATGGCCGCCGGGATTTTTGCCATGCCCCAGTCGTGAATGAGTCCGGCGACGCAAATCCGCTTGCAATTGTCTTCGTCGAGCCCCATTTCAATGCCGATGGCCATCCCCAGCGTCGACATCTTCAGGCAATGTTGCGACAGGTCGGCATCATTCGTTGCTTCCATCGCCGTGGACAGGACGCAATCCGTGTCGGTCGACATATCGGACAGGTACTGCGCGGCCAGCGACGTGACCACGGTACTGCTCATCGATTTGCCGTGCACCGCTTCCTTCATCATGTTCCCGAGCGATTCGCACGTGGCATCGCGCTGTTGTTTAAAAATCTCGTGGCGTTCCGAGTTGTAGGCTTTGCGTCCGTGAAAGGTCACTTCTTCGCGGACGGCCGGGCCGTTGTTCTGCAACGACATCAACCCGGATTCAATCACCCGATCGAGCTGATTCGTCAGCTCGGAATCGAGCGTGAAGGCTCCCAGATCGGCAATGCTGGCCGTTGCGTCGAGATTCAATCGGACTTTATCTGCGTCATCGGTATGCATTCGTACCGATGTCATGCCGCGTTGACGCAGCAATTTGCGAAACTCCGAGGTGATCGTCGAACCTTCTGCGAGAAGCAGCATGCCGCCGTCATCGAAGATGGGAAACGACAAGGGACGACCGACGATTAAATCGTCGAGTTTCACCTCGATCTGATCTTCAAAGGCTACGGTTTGCGAGGACTCGAGGACGGCGTCGTCGCTCAGAAGTTGCGCGGACATGCACTCGAACTTTCCACAAGCGAGTTCGCGGCATCGCGGCAAATCACCGCGACCGATCATCGAGAATGCCGAAAACGCAGACTCGTTGACTTTTGCAAACGTAGCTCGCGAAACGTGGTGAGGAAGCACCTCCGTTAACGGTCCCGCATGGTTCTCCGCTCTCGACGAAGCCGATCATTTCGTACGCAACGAATATGCCGAAGGAATCGCCCGGCTTGCGGAGGGAAGGGTGCGAATCACTCCAACGGAATCGGCCAGGCGATTCCCGCGGTGAATCCGCCGTCGACATAAATGACCTGTCCGGTCAGAAACTCGGCGGCAGGGCTGGCGAGGAAGATCGCGGTGCCGATCAAGTCGGCGGGTTGACCGAGGCGGCGCATCGGCGTGTTCGCCTGCCCCCAGGCCTGCATGGTGGGATCGGACCATAGTTTGTTGGTGAGATCGGTCAAAATGAAACCGGGGGCCAGCCCGTTGACTCGGATGCCGTGCTCGCCCCATTCCAGCGCCATGCTGCGGGTCATCATTTGCAGCCCCGCTTTGCTCATCGCATACGGTGCAACCCCTTTGAGCGGTGCGAATGTATTGAGCGAATCGATATTAATGATCGCGCCGCCGTTTCCTTGCAACAACATCTGCTTGCCGACACCGTGAGCCACCCAGAATGCCCCGCGCAGATTGATGTCGAGAATGAAGTCCACATCTTCGACCGTCAACGCTTCCAACCGCTTGCGTCGATTCACGCCGGCGACATTCACCAGCACGTCGATTCGCCCGGCTTTCGCCACCACGGCTGCCAGCATCGCGGTAATCGAGTCCATTTGCGCGACGTCACACACGACATAGTCCACGGGATGTTTCCCGGTCGATAACCGCTTCGCCGTGTCGACCAGCGTGGCTTCTTCACGCCCGGTAATAATGACTCTGGCCCCGCGTTCGGCGAATCCCAACGCGAGCGTGGCCCCGATTCCGCGACTGCCACCAGAAACCAGCACGACTTGATCGACCACGGAAAACAATGGATCGGACATCAATGCTTCTCGCCTGCAGGAACTCAATGGGACGCCGATGACACAGAATGGGAACTGATTCTAACAACCGGTGCATGGATGCGATCCTGAACCGCCGGGTTACCGGAAAATCGGTCGCGGGTCCGTTTGAATTGAAAGGCGTCGGGGCGGGGGCCCCGACCTATGATTTTTGGTTTGTTATTCACCCATAGGTCGGGGCCCCTGCCCCGACACTTCGGACGGATCCACTACGGAAAATCGGGACAATCGCTTTCCTCGTCGGCGTTTCCTTCGGAACTCTGTACATCCGACCAAGACTTTCGCCGGGTTACGGGGTTCAAGACGAAGACTGGGCTTGTCCCGTGGGGGTTGCCCGCCGAAGATGATGGCAGGATTCTTTTTCTGCGAAGGTTGTGCGGGATATGCCCGAGTTTCTGATCGTCTGCTGGGACCGCCAGCATGTGTCGGCTTGTCAGGCAGACGCCCACGGCGGGTCCGCGCGGCTCACCGGCGGGTGGACGGGCGTCTTTCCCGAAGGAATGGTGCCCAGCCAGAACCCCAAAGCCGCCGGGGAGTGGCTCCGCAATCAATGGCAGGCCGCCGGTTTCACCGCGAAGTCCGTCTGGCTGATGATGCCGCGGGAAGATGTGATTCTGCGGCATCTCGAACTCCCCGCCATTCCCGATGAAGAATTGCCGGACATCGTCCGCCTGCAGACGTCCACGCGCTCATCTGTCAGCCTGGAAAGTGTCCATCTCGATTTTCTGCCCCTCTCGCCGATCACCAGTCGCCCCGGGCGCGATGTCCTTGCCGTCACACTGCCCAAGACGACCACGGCGATGCTCACGGCTCTGCTCACGGCGGCCGACCGCGAACTGGCCGGCGTCTCGCTCAGTTCGTCGGCCCTCGCGGCATGGACCACGGCGATCACCCGTAAGCGCGGACTGGGCGATGGCACCACCATGGCCGTCGCGTTTGGTCCCGGCCGTGTCGAACTGGCGGTCGTGGAAAACGATTACCTCAACTATGCGCACGCCGCGCGAATGTTCGATGAATCGCATGGCGATCCGCTCGCGATCGTGCTGAGCGAAATCAGCCGCACGCTGGTGGCAGCCCAGCGGCTGCGGCCCGAAATGAAGGTCGAGCGTGTCTGGCTCATCGGCAGCAATGAAACCTTCGCGGCGGCGTTATCGGAACGGCTCAACTGTCCCTGTGAATGCGTCGACCCGACCGACCGGCTTGCGGATTGGGTGGTGCCGGAGCCGATGAAAGCGCTCCCGGCCGATCGGGCGTTGCTGTTTGGCCAGTCCACGCTCATCGGTCGATCCGCGCCGTGTGCCATCGACTTCATCCATCCGCGACAACCGCCGCCGGTACGGGATCCGCGGAAGCTGATCTATGCGGTTGCGTCAGCAAGTGCGTTGTTCGTGCTGTTCGTCGTGGGCGGGATCTGGGTGTCGTGGCTGGCGTCACTCGATCGGGAAATCGCCCGGTTGAAAGCCGAACAAACACGGCTCAATCAGTTCGTCAATGCCGCCAAACCCACGATGGAACAAGCGAAGATCGTCGGTGCGTGGAATGAACGCAACATCGACCAACTCGCGCAGATCGCCAAGCTGGAATCGTTGATGCCCGGCGCTTACGAGCGGCCGTACTTCACCGATTTTCTGTATCAAGCCACCACCGGCGGCGATGTCCTGGGACGGCTCACCGCCACGGGTGCGGCGAAAACCGAGCAGCAGGTTTCGGAGTTCAAAGCGAACATTGCCGATCAACCGTATTTCGTGTCATTCCCGCGGCCGGTGCTCAACAGCCGCGATGACCAGTATCCCAAGCAGGTGGTGCTCGATGTTCAACGGCGAGCGCCGCGACCTGTGCCCAAACCCGCGGTCGCCGCGAAAACCCCGGCAACGCCCGCACCGGCTGCCAAGAAGAACTGATCGCCTCCCTCAACGGTTCGTTGCATGCAATCTCGCGAAAAATATCTGCTGATTGGCTTCGCTGTGGCCGGCGTGCTGTATATCGCCGCCGGTCCCGGTAAGGCGTGGGTGTTCGGTCCGTTCCTTGCGCGGTACGAACAAATCGCCGACCTGAAAGAGGTCGTTCAGAAGAAGTCCGACGAAGAACTCGAAGTGCTGAGAGCCCAGCGTGAACTGGCGGACTGGAAGTCGCGCGGGTTGCCACCCGATCCGACCACCGACAAGCGCGCGCGGCCGACGTCCACCTTCGGGCAGCAGTTGTATCAGGACTGGTTGACGCAACTGGCGACGGTGTCCGGCTGGCAGGACGTGATCGTCAAGCCGCTCAATCCGGGGACATCCCCCAAAGATGTTTACGCCAACATCCCGGTCTCCGTGGAAGGGGAAGCCCGCTTCAGTCAGTTGGCGTTCTTTCTGTACCAGTTTCGCCGCACCGGTTTGATGCACCGCGTGAGCAAACTGGAAGTGAAGAGCTACGAATCCGAAGGAGACCCGCAACTGCGCGTCGTGCTGGTTGCCGAAGCCCTGTCGCTGAAAGAGGGTCCGAAACGCAAAACACTGTTCCCACAGACAACGCTCACCGCTGCGGCCGATGCCGACACCGCGGTACTCGAACTCGACAAGCCGGCAGAAGGGTTCCCGCGCACGGCTCCGTTCGTGTTGCGACTCGACGCCGAATATGTGAACGTCACCGCATTGAAAGGAACATCGGCCACCGTGACGCGCGGCTATGGTCAAACGCCGGCGACCGCCCATCCGGTGGGCACCGTCGCCGAAGCGATGCCGATTCATCCCGACGCCGCGAAGGAAACGCCGGAACAGTTTCTCGCTTATCTCAAAGCGAACGTGTTCATCAAGCCCCGTCCGCCGATTCCCTATCGCCTGGAACTGCCGACATCGCTGGAGCGGGTCGCCACGCGCGGGAGTGCTTTCGATTACACCCTGTCCCCCTCGAACTTCGACCCGGAACTCGGCAAGCCCACGTTTCATCTGCTTCCCGGTGCTCCGAAAGACATGAAGCTCGATGCCGCCACGGGCAAATTCTCATGGAAGCCGGGCGAGGAATTTCCGCTGGGAAAGATCCCGGTCAAAGTCGAAGTCAGCCACCCTTCCGCGGACCAGGGAAAGATCGTCGCCACTCTCGCCATTGAAGTGCGCGCCCCGAATCTCCCGCCGACATTAAGCATCGACACTGTTCCCGTCGCCGTTTTGGGACGGCCGTGGACCCTGCCGTTGAAATTGAGCGACCCCGAAACCGACATTGCAAAACTCACGTTCAAACTGACCGGTGCCCCGGAAGGCTTGACCGTCAACGCGAAAGAGAGCCGGCTGGAATGGACACCAAACGAACCACTGCTCCCCGGTGAGTTCCCGGTCACCGTGACGATCACCGACACCGGCACGCCTCCGCAAACGGCGACAGCCAATGTGAAAATCAAACTCGAAGATGATCACGCGGTCTTTACCTACCTCGTGGGCATAGTGGCGGAAAACAGTGAACTCCAGGCATGGTTTTTTGATCGTCTGCTCAACAAAAAGACTGTCGTCCGCGTTGGTGATAAACTCGATGTGGCAGACATCCATGCCATCGTGGAAGCCATCGAACCGCGCCTGATTCGGCTGCGCGAAAAAGAACAACTCTTCCAGTTGGAACTCGGCCAGAACCTGCGGGAATGGCGTGCCATTCCCGCGGCCGCGAAGACGCCGTAGAATCGCCGCGTCGACGATGCGTCGGCGACTTGCTCTTCGCCCTTGTCACGGGAGCCGATACGATGGCGGACCCGACCCCGATTACCGAATTCTGTTGCCCGCAATGTCTGGTCACCGTCCAGGAAGAGTGGGTGGCATGTCCGAAATGCGGACAACGCTTGAAGCCGGGCGGTGACTTGCTGCGCCGGGGGTTCATTTGGTCGGCAACCCTTGCGGCGTTCGTGCTCGCGATTGTGCTCATCTACCCTGAGAACCCGGACGCTGCCGTCGGGTTCGGCGTGATTTTCGGACTGCCGCTGTGTTACATCTTCGGCAAGGCGGTGATGTTCCGTCTTTCCGGTCGGCCGCTCACCTGGCATGACCTGGGGATGACCACGCTGCGGACCGCGCTCGTCACCCTCGGGCTGGTGATCGTTCTGCCGGTGGTGATTGGTATGGCCGCCGTCCTATTGCTGCTGGCCGTCTGTTCGGGAATGATGGTCATGTCCCGATAGACCCATCCCAATGGCGGTGACGATGACCGCGACCGAGCCGCATCCTCGCGAAGCCCCGGGAAAGGACAGCGCTGTCTGTTCCGGGGCTTCCCTTCGGTCCAGCCCCGGCCACCCCCACTTGATCAAAGCGTTGGCACCGTACAAGGCACAAACCGTCATGGCGGCCGGTATCCCGGTTCGATAAACTGACATGGATGTGACTGAGACCTTGTCGGAGCGCTCCTGATATGACCACCGTTGATCCCCGTTCGTGGCCGCATCTTCCCGGATGGAGCCGCCGGTCCGTTCTGCAGGTCGGCTATTCCGGGTTGTTGGGCGTCGGGCTGCCGAGCGTGCTCGGGTCCCGGGCGGCGGCGGAATCGGTATCGAAGCGATCGCCGAAATCGGTCCTCATCGTTTTTCTCACCGGTGCGGCGAGTCACCATGACACCTTCGACATGAAACCGGAAGCTCCGGCGGAAATCCGCGGCGAGTTTCAACCGATCTCGACATCGACCCCTGGCCTGCATGTCTGCGAGCACTTGCCGTTGCTCGCGGCGCAGGCTCATCGGTATGCCGTCGTGCGGTCGCTGTCGCACAGTGACAACAACCATTTGATGTCGACGCATCACGTCCTCACCGGCACCGTTCAACCCGGCGCGTTCTTTGATAAAGTCGCCTCCCGCGATGACTGGCCGTGTTACTCATCGGGGTTGGCCTACACCCGCCCACGAACCGACGGCATTCCCAGCGGTGTGAATTTGCCGACGTTCCTGATGGAAGGTCCGCTGACATGGCCTGGTCAGCAAGCAGGCTTTCTCGGCCCGAAATACGATCCGTGGCAGATCACAGGCGATCCGAACCACGCCGATTTCAAAGTCGACGCGCTGTCGCTCTCACCGGGGATTGATGTCACACGGCTCGACAAACGCCACGACCTGCTCGGAGAGTTGAACCGTCAGCAACAACGCATCGAAGACATCGGGGCGTCGCGCCGGTTGACCAACGAGCAAGACCTCGCCTTCACCATGCTTACTTCCAGCAAGCTCGCGCAGGCCTTCGACCTGAAACGCGAATCCGACGCCATGCGCGACCGTTACGGCCGACACACCGCCGGGCAATCGCTGCTGTTGGCGCGGCGGTTGATTCAGGCCGGTGTCCCCGTCGTGCAGACGAACATCGGCCGCGTGCAGAACTGGGACAGCCACAACGACATCTTCAACACGTTGAAGAAACGGCTGTTGCCGTCGCTCGATCAAGGCGTGTCGGCCCTGCTCGAAGACATGGGACAGCAGGGATTGCTCGAAGACACGATGGTGATGATGCTCGGCGAGTTCGGGCGTACGCCAAAGATCAACGCGCAGCGCGGCCGCGACCATTGGGGTCCGTGCTTCTTCGGCGTGTTCGCCGGCGCGGGTGTGCGAGGGGGCCAGGTGATCGGCCGGTCGGACGATATCGGCGCGTACCCCGCCACGCAGCCGTACCGCCCGGACGACATCGGGGCCACCGTCTACCACGTCCTCGGCGTTCCATCCGACGCCGAAGTCCGCGACCGGCTCAACCGCCCGGCTCAACTCAACCGCGGGAACATCATCGAACCGCTCTTCAGCGGCGCGTCGGCGTAGCCGTTGGCGTGGTTCCCCTTGCGATGTCTTCAGTACGATTCTCGCGGCGCGGCTCTGAAATCGCGCCTCGCCATCACGCTCCTCGAAAATCGATGGATTCTGGCATTGTCGCCTCTTTTTCTGATGAATCCGGTCGTGGGCGCAGCTAGATTGGGGTCTTGAAATTGACGGGCCGTCAACACATAGGTCAGTGATTTCCACGATGACCCGGCCCCGGTTGTGTCGTGTGAGTCAAACCTATGGGCCTCGTCCGAACCGTCCTGTCGAATTTGAAGCGGCAATTACTTCCACAACGCAAATCGCCCGTCCGTGGTCTGAGGTGTCTCCCGCGGTTGGAACCGCTGGAAATGCGAGTGCTGCTTGCCGGGGAATTCACCGACATCGGACCGCTCGGCCTGCCCGATCTCACGGCGAGTGCCGTGGCGTGGGGAGACTACGATAGCGACGGTGATCTCGACGTGGTGGCCACCGGAAGCAGCAAAGGTGGCTTGTCGACCGCGAGTATTTTTCGGAACGACGGCGGAACGTTTACCAACATCAACGCCGGTCTTCCCGCCGTCTTTTACGGTTCGGTGGCGTGGGGGGATTTCAACAACGACGGCAAGCTCGATCTCGCCGTCAGTGGCTTTGGTGCGACGGGCCCCGTTTCTAAAATCTACCGCAATGACGGCGGCGGGACTTTCACCGACACCCACGCCGCCATCACGAATGTTGACAGCCCGAATTCCCTCGCCTGGGGCGATGCCGACAACGACGGCGATCTCGATCTCCTCCTCGCCGGCCGCACCCCAGGCCCGATGGGCGGCGACGTCAACGTTGCCAAGGTTTACCGCAATGATGGTGGGACCTTCACGGACATCAATGCCGCCCTCGCCGGGGTGAAGTACGGCTCCGTGGCGTGGGGCGATTACGACACCGATGGCGATCTCGATATCCTGCTCACCGGTCTCGATAACACCGCCAACCGCATTTCCAAGGTCTATCGCAACGACGGCGGCGGCACCTTCACCGACATCAACGCGGCACTCACCGGAGTTCAAAACGGGACGGCGGTCTGGGGCGATTACAACTCAGACGGCAAGCTCGATATTCTCCTCACGGGGAAATCGGGACCGCTCCAAATCAACTCGACGACCAAGGTCTATCGCAACGACGGCAACGGAGCGTTCACCGATATCAATGCCGCTCTCGATCCTGTCATCCTCAGTTCTGCAGCCTGGGGCGATTTTGACAACGACGGCGATCTCGACATCGTGCTCGCCGGGAACAATCAGCAATACACGCCGATCGCCAAGGTCTATCGCAACGACGGCAGCGGCACGTTCACCGATCTCCAAGGAGGCTTCTCGGCCGCGCAGGACGGTTCAGTGGCCTGGGGCGATCTGGAGGGAGACGGCGATCTGGACTTGCTGAAGACGGGGACGTTCGCCCCGAATTCCTTCGCCACCAAGTTCTATCGCAACAATGCCGCGATGGCGAACACGACCCCCGCGGCCCCCACCGGGTTGACGACCACCATCAATTCGCCGACGTCGCAGACCTTCTCGTGGACCGCAGCAACCGATACGAAAACGCCATCGGCGGGGCTCTCGTACAACTTGCGCGTGGGGACCACACCCGGTGGCAGCGATGTCTTCACCACCATGGCGAATACCACCAGCGGGCTGCGCCGTCTGTCCGCCGCCGGACCAATCCAGGGGACGAGTTTGACGCTCACCGGATTGAAGCCCGGTACGAATTACTTCTGGTCGGTGCAAGCGGTCGACAGCAGTTTCGCCGGCAGTCCGTTTGCCCCCGAGCCGCTAAATACGAACGCCGCTCCCGTGGTGAAGCCGCAGAACTTCCTCATCGGCGAGAACAGCGTCAACGGGGCGTTCATCGGAACGATCACGGCGACGGACGTCGATCCCGGTCAGACGCGCACATTTACCATCACTGCCGGAAATACGAACGACGCCTTTGCCATCGATCCGAACACCGGTGTGTTGACCGTCAAGACGTCGGCCGCACTCGACTTCGAGAAAATCACCCAGTTCAACCTCTCGGTGACTGCGACCGACAATGGCACTCCCTCGAAAGCCGGTTCGGCCGCGGTCACGGTCTTCCTGCGCGATGAAAACGATCCCCCGAAAATCATCGTCAAGGACTTCCTCATCGGTGAAAACAGCGCGAACGGAGCCTTCATCGGCACGATCAAGGCCACCGACCAGGATGTGGGTCAATCCCACACGTTTTCCATCATTGCCGGTAACCAGAACAACGCCTTCGCGATCGATCCGAACACTGGCGTGCTGACGGTGAACAACACCAAGGCGCTCAACTTTGAAAGCGTTCAGCAATTTCCGCTGACGATTCGGGTGGTCGACAATTGCAACCCGGCGAAAGCCGCATCGGCCGTATCGACGGTTTTTCTGCGCGATGAAAACGATGCCCCCGTGCTGTTGGCCAAACCGTTTCTGATTGGGGAGAACAGTACCAACGGGGCCTTTATCGGCACGGTGAAGAGCTACGACGTCGACGCCGGTCAAACCCGTACCTACGCCATCGTCGCGGGGAACCAGAACAATGCTTTCGCAATTGATCCGAACACCGGCGTACTCACAGTCAATAATTCCGCCACCCTCGATTTCGAGTCGCGGCCTCAATTCAATCTGACCGTCAAAGTGACGGATAACGGCACCCCTGCGAAAGCGACTGCAGGAATCGTCACGATCTTTCTCCGTGACGAGAACGATGCTCCCGTCGTGATTCCAAAGTCCTTCTCCATCAAGGAGAACACTCCGAATGGGGCTTTCATCGGCACGGTTCAGGCAACCGATCAGGACCCCGGACAAACCAGGACGTTCTCCATCGTGGCGGGTAACAAGAACAATGCGTTTGCGATCGATCCCGCCACGGGCGTGCTCACGGTCAACAATTCTGCCGCCCTCGATTTCGAGAAAATCCAGCAATTCAACCTGACAATTCGCGTTGTTGATAATGGCAACCCGGCGAAGTCCGGCGCGGCAACGGTCACGGTCTTTCTGCGCGATGTCGTCGGGGCCCGCCCGGCGGCAATCCGTGCTGCTGACACGACGACCATCGTGTTGAAGTCGAACAAGTTGTCGAAGACAAGCTTATGGGCCTCGACGGCGAAATAACATTCCGGTGCGGCCGCAAGCATTCGATCAGGCCAGAATCTCCGGCACGACGTTGCCGGAAACGTCGGTGAGGCGGTAGTCGCGGCCCTGGAATTTGTACGTCATTCGCAAGTGATCGACCCCGAGCAGATGCAGCATCGTGGCGTGCAGATCATGCACGGGGAACACGTTTTCGACGGCGTGATAACCGAATTCGTCGGTGTTGCCGTAGCTGACGCCGCCTTTGATGCCGCCGCCTGCCATCCAGATCGAAAAGCCCTTCTGATGATGATCGCGGCCGTTACCCTGGGCCATCGGCGTGCGGCCGAATTCCCCGCCCCAGATGACCAGCGTTTCATCGAGCATCCCGCGGCGTTTCAAATCGGTGAGGAGTGCCATGCACGGCTGATCCACTTCCTTCGCAATCTGCGCGACACCATCGCGCACGCCGCCGTGATGGTCCCAGTCGCGGTGATACAACTGGATGAACCGTGAGCCGCGCTCCGCGAGCCGTCGCGCCAGGAGACAGTTCGTCGCGAAGGAGCCGTCACCCTGTTGAGCGCCGTAGAGTTCCAGCGTCTCTTTCGATTCGTTAGACAGATCGACCAGTTCCGGCACGCTGGTCTGCATCTGGAACGCCATTTCGTACTGGCCGATGCGTGTCGCGATTTCGGGATCATCAATCGTTTGATCAAGTTGCTGGTTCAAACTGCTGATCGCATCCACAACATCGCGCTGCCGGTCGGCGGTCACCCCTTGCGGATTCTGGATGTAGTGAACGGCGTCACCCTTCGAGTAAAACCGCACGCCTTGAAACCGGCTCGGCAGGAAGCCGCTGTGCCATTGCCGGGAGGCAATCGGTTGCTGCTGTCCACTCTTGCCCGTTGATGTAAGAACCACAAAACCGGGCAGATTTTCGGCATCGGCACCGAGTCCATACCACACCCATGATCCCATGCTCGGGCGCCCGGAAACCGATGAGCCGGTGTTCATGAACGTGTGTGCCGGGTCGTGGTTGATCGCTTCGGTCACCACCGAGCGGATGATGCACAAATCGTCGGCCATCGAGCCGATCTTGGGGAACTGATTGCAGATCGACTGCCCCGATTGACCGTACTTCTCGAACGGATGCTGACATGCCAGCACCTTCAGTTGTTGCCCCTGCAACTGCGCAATCGGTTGCCCCTTGGTGACACTCTCCGGCATCGGCTGGCCGTTGAGTTCGGCGAGTTTCGGCTTGTGATCCAGCGTCTCCAGATGACTCGGCCCGCCCGCCATGCAGAGATGAATCACCCGCTTGCACTTCTGCACCCGATGCAACGGCTGCACCACTCCCGACCACCGCGCCGACGAAGAAGTCCCCGCCGCAAACGCCGCCGGATTCATCAGCGAAGCCAGCGCTGTCGCCCCTAACCCGGCCAGCGAAGAGCCAAGAAAAGTCCGGCGATTGGCGCTGGTTTTGAGTTCATCAAGAAACTGCATGGTTGCTGTTCTCTAATCGTCGAAGAGGTTCAGTTGTCCGGATATCGATCTGCGGCCGCAAACAATTCGCCGAGTGGGAGCTCGAATCCCGGCAACAAGAGTGTCCGATAGACATCGGTTGGATTCAACGTTTCGACGGAACCATCGAGATGGTAGACCGTGAATCGGCGTTGATGAGGGTCAACAATCCAATATTCCCGCACGCCGATTTCAGCATATTCGGCTTTCTTCTCCACATAATCACGTCGGCGATCGCGATGACTACGGGCAACGAATTCAACAACGATGACCGGCACATCCTGTTGCGGCCGGGGTGAGCGTCCGAGGCCGATCCATACCGCGCGATCCGCACGCCGGCGATTGTCTCTCGTGCGGATATAGAACTCAGGCAGCGTCTCGTCGAGACAGCGCCCTTCCGCGTGAAACCGCTGATAGGCGCTGAACAAAAAGCCCAAACCGTCATTGGGACTCGTTTCTCCCGGGCCTGCCATCGGCGACACGATCAGCACCCCACGAATGAGTTCGTAACGATAGCGATCGTCGAAATCTTCAGCCGCATCAAACTCATCCACCGTCATCGAACGCCCGTTGTCTTCGAGACCCAACGTGTGTTCAAGTTCGGTGATCGATTCAGCAACTGCGGTCATATCCTGTGTTCCTCCGAATGGTGACGCACGACTGATTATAACCGCGTGATGGTCTCGTGCAGGTTAAGAAGCGTGCGGGCGAGGCTGGTCCACGCGGCGACTTCGGCGGCGTCGATGTCGTTCGGCAGCAGCGTTTCGCCGGCGGATTTTAGTACGGCCTCCGCGGCGGCACGGTCGGCGGCGTAAGCGGTGCGATGCTTATCAAGCAGGTTCAGAAGGATTGTCTTCTCAGCGGCAGTCGGGGCGCGGGACACCGTCCGGCGGTAGGCCCACGTCAGTTTCGCATCATCATTCGCACCGCCGTCTTTAACGATCTTGGCAGCGAACACGCGGGCCGCTTCGACGGAGGCGGGTTCGTTCAACAACGCGAGCGCCTGTTGCGGCGTATTGGAGCGCGGGCGGTCGGCGACGCATTCTTCGCGACTGGGGGCGTCGAAAATCAGCATCGGCGGATGCAGGAACGAGCGCTGCCAATGTGTGTACATCCCGCGGCGATAGAGTTTTTCGCCCTTGTCTGTCGGCCAAGTGCGGCGCGGAAAGTTGAGGTACTCCCAATAGCCATCAGGTTGGTACGGGTAATCGCTTTCCCCGCCGACGCGCGAGGACAACATCCCGGTGATTGACAGCATGTTGTCCCGCAGGAACTCGGCATCGAGACGGAACCTCTGTTGTGCCGACAGCAGCCGATTGAACGGATCGACGGCGCGGGCTTCCTTCGTCTGTACCGAAGATCGCTGGTACGTGTGCGACTGCACCATCAGCTTCACCATGTGCTGCACGTTCCAGCCCGAATCGCGGAACTCGACGGCGAGCCAATCGAGGAGTTCGGGATGCGTCGGCCATTCCCCCTGGCTGCCGAGATCTTCGACCGTCTTCGACAAGCCGACGCCAAAGAATTGCTTCCACAAGCGGTTCATCATCACCCGTGCGGTGAGCGGGTTGTGCGGTGACACGACCCAATGGGCGAGATCCAGCCGATTCGCACGGCGGTCCTTGATGTCGAGCTTGCCGAGGAATGCGGGGACCGCCGGTTCCATCACGTCACCGTTGTCATCCATCCAGTTGCCCCGCGGCAGAACACGGACCATGCGCGGGCCCCCGGCGTTGGTGATGAGCGTCCGCGGCAGACCGTTGGCGAACTGCTGCTTTTGTTCGTGGAGTGTTTGCACGACTCCCCGCGGCTCCGCAAAGAGTGCCGATTGGTCTCGCAGGTAGTTGAGCAATTGCGTTTTTTGTTCCGCGTTCCGGTCTGCGGGGGCGATGGCGAGAATGGCTCGTAGCGCCGGTGTGACAAAACTGGGCGCGGGGTTCGGCGAGGTGGTCGCGGTGAGCCGTAATCGCCCGATGTTGTGTTGCGGATATTGCGAATTGAACTCGAGCCGCACAATGAACTTTGCGGCGGCGTCATCCTTCGCCCACGACTGCTCGGCTTCGAAAATCGCTTCGTGCGCTTGCCCGATCTGCGGCAGTACGGCCCAACCGGTGTCGTTCTTGCCATCAATAGCGGTCTCAATCGCGTGTCCCGTTTGAGCATGATCGGCCACCGCGCGCTTCAGCTTGATCGGTTGTTCTTTGCCCTCTTGTTCAACCGCCGCAAGCTTGAATTCCGTCAGGACAAAATTCCCGTTGGGAGCGGTCCCGGGGCCTTTTGCCGGGAGTTTCTCATCCGCGAGGACTTCCAATCGAAGACCGGTCAGTTGCCGCAACGGAGTGTCGAACGTGAGGACATACGTTTCCTTCGCGGCGACTTTGCCTTCGTCGCGGAAGGAGCCGTCCTCTTGCAGATGCAGGTGCGATTCTCCCTGCACTTTGGTTTCCGGTGGCGGCAGCGGCAGCCATTCGGTTTGCATGCGGAGTGCGTTCTCCCAGTCGTTGCCCGACTTCACGAGTTCGTCCACCGCGACCTGCAATTTCTGTTGAGCGGCGGCGATCTGTGCGTCGAAATCTTTCAGCCTGGATTCGTCGTCGGCACTCGGTACCGGCATGCCGGGTTCGCGACGACCGATCGGTGATTCCTGCACGTCGGCGAAGAACGCTGCCAGACTGTAGAAGTCGCGCGCGGAGTACGGATCGAATTTGTGATCGTGGCATTCGCAGCACATCATCGTGCCGCCGAGCCACACGCTGGCGACGTTGCGGACGCGGTCGGCGGAATACTTCGCGATATATTCTTTGGCTTGCGCACCGCCTTCTTCCGTGGTCTGCAACAAGCGGTTGTAACCCGACGCGACCTTTTGCGGCACTGTTGGATTCGGCAGCAGATCACCGGCGAGTTGTTCGATGGTGAACATGTCGAACGGCTGGTTCTTGTTGAAAGCGTCGATAACGTAGTCGCGATACGGCGCGATGTCGCGCGGGTTATCGCTGTGGTAACCGGCCGTGTCCGCGAACCGCACGAGATCGAGCCAGTAGACCGCCATCCGCTCCCCATAATGGGGCGATTGCAGCAGACGATCGGCGAGTTTTTCCACGGCATCGGGGCGGGTGTCGGCGACAAATGCGTCCACCTCTTCCGGCGATGGCGGTAGCCCGGTCAGATCGAACGACAACCGACGGATGAGCGTCACACGGTCCGCATCCGCTGACGGTTTCAGCCCCGCGGCTTGCAGTCGTGCGGCAATGAAACGATCGATGTCATTCCGCACCGTGGGACCCACCGGCACATTCGGGACCGCATGACGAATGGGCGGAATGAACGCCCAATGTCCCTGATACTCGGCCCCCTGTTCGATCCATTTCCGAATGACCAATACGTCGCGGTCCGACAGATGTTTCCCCGATGATTCCGGCGGCATCTTCTCGTTGGGATCGGTCGCCGTGATCCGCTTCAGCAACTCACTTTTGTCGGGCGACTTCGGCGTCACCACCGCGGCGTGACTGCCGGCACCATTGAAGCCCGAACCATCGTCGAACCGCAGATCGGCTTCGCGCTTGTTCTTGTCCGGACCGTGACAGAAGAAGCACGCATCGGACAGAATCGGCCGCACATCGCGGTTGAATTCGATCTTCTCCGGCAGCGGTGTTTCAGCCGCGTAGACCAAAGTCGATGTCAGAACCAGAATCGCAGGCAGCAATACGCGCATGGCGACACTCTCAACGAACGCACACTGAGCAGAACATCCAAGTTCGTTGATCTTACTGTGGCAACCGGGGCGATGGCAAAGTCAACACGCCATCGCCGTAGGGTTTGCCGAGTCCGTGAGGCGAACCGGGAATTGTCACAGCGAAGAGGTTCGCCTCGCGGACTCGGCAAACCCTACCATGTCATTCTGTGACGCGATGCGGCATTGGTTCCAGCGCCTGACGGAGATCGTAAATCCACACCTGATATCCGTCCGGGCTGAGATGGATGCCGTCACCGACATGATATGGGGATGCGAGCTGGCCGGTTTCATTCGTGAGACGGGATGTGGTGTCGATGAAAACTCGCTGGCGATTCGTCTGACACAACTGCTGGAGGACGTGGTTCAGTTCGCGAATCCGGGTGTTGTACCCGGCGAACAACGGGCGATCCCGTTCATCGACGGGAAGGACGCCGCAGACGACCACCGGCAGCGAAATCGCTTCCAGCAAGCGTGTATAATCCCGCACGATCTCTGCGTTCGACGAAGCAGAGAAATCGTTCACGCCCACTTGCAGCACAACCGCCCGGCAACGGGACAATGAGCGATAATGGCCGAGGCGGTGCAGCAACCCGCCGACGGTGTCGCCGCCGATGCCATAGTTCACGCCATCGGGAGTGACCGCCGAGACACAGAGTCCCTGCACCAGGCTGTCACCCAGAAAAAGAACGCTGCTTTGCGGTACGCTGCCGTCCATCCAGTCGTAGAATTTTACCATGCGTTGATAATGGTCTTGCGCGGTGGCGGCTGGGGGCAGCGGTGGGAGCAAGCCGAGACGACGACCGCAACGAGGCAGGATGTCGGTCTTCCAGCACATCAATAAGAGGGCGGCATGCAATACCGCGAGATATCCCCACCACAACCGGCGTCGCCAGCGGATCATGCGTTGATTCCCTACTGGGCGGCGGACCACAGCAACCACGACAACGCTGAAAGAATCGCGCCTACGGTTAATCCGACGCCTGCGATTTGCGTCGATGACCACGTCCACGGGGCGAAACGCCGGATCTCCGGTGGTAATGAAGTGTCTTCGATCGGAAGGCCATCGGGGATGAACAACCGCGGCATGTCCTCATCAATTGTCGTCGGCGACGGATTGGTGGGTTCGTTGACGTCCAAATCGTCTTCCTGCGCGAGTTCCACCCGGACCATTTCGACATCGGACACCGTTTCAGCAGCCGACTCCGGATCGATCACCGGCTCGACGACCGCGACCTCCGCGAGTTCCAGTGGGACCACAACGGAAACGGGTTCAACAACCACCGGCGATGGCGCGACCGGGGCGGGCAGCGAGCGGTAGAAACTGCGCAGCGTGGGGGCGGGCGAGGAGTCGTCGTCCTCGTCGATCGCGGGAGGCCCCGCCGAACCGCCGTGCAGTCAACCGGCGAGACGGTCCTCCGGTAACCCGGTGACTTTGTTCCGGGCCGGCAGCCAGATGGGTTCAATCCCGCGTTTCTGGAACATCTCCGCGAAGTGGATGTGACTGGTGAAAACCAACACTTGCTGGCCGTCCTTCACGAACTCCATCAGCGTATCGACGGCGGCTTGTGAACGTTCCACATCGAAGTTCACCGTCACATCGTCGAGTACCATCGGCAGTTCGACGCCGTGCTTCGCGAACGCCTTCACCATGGCGAGCCGAATCGCGAGGAACAACTGCTCGCGCGTGCCGCCGCTCAGTTGTTCGGCCGGACGCGGGGCCGACGTGTCATCATCGACGAACAACTGTCGGCGTCCAAGTTGTGTCCACAAGCGGCGATATTTCTGACACGTGAGCCGCTCGACAAACGGCATCGCCGCGGCAAGCATTTCCGGTTGATTAGCCTGTTCGAACATGGCCCCCACCAGATCGACCGATTCCGCCGACGCCGCGGTGGCATACCAGTTGGTCCAAGCGTCGTGCAATTGCTCATGGGCTTGTGATTGTTCAAAACGAATCCGCGACGACGACCGATCGGCCGCCAGCGTCTTCAATTCCTGTTTGACGGTGCCAAGTTGTTCGAACTGTTCCTGGAGTTGTTGCTCGGCGTCGGCGGCTTCGCGCGTTAACCGGCGGATATGCTCGGTGTTGTCCTGCGCGCGGAACCGGGTGAGATCTTCCTCCACGAGCGCGAGTTCCGGCTCGGTTTGCGTGATCGCTTCCAGATCGCGCGTTGCCTGCTGCAAGCCGAGTTCGATCGCCTGGCGACGTTGATAAAGTTGCAGCTTCCGTTCGAGATCGCTGCGATCGGTGGCGTTCGCCTGTTGCAACAACGCGGCCACCTGCTGCTGGAAAACGTCGACGCGCCGCTGCACGTCGTCGGCTTCCGCGCGGCGGGCTTTGCGATCTTTCAACAACCGGCGATATTCCTGCCGACTGGTGATCCACGCCCGTAATTCGCCGTCCCATTGATCGAGAGCCACGAACGGTTGCGAATAATCGAGACCTTCCACGCGCATGCGGCGGCCAAGATCTTCGACCCGCATCCGATAGCGTTCCCAGTCTTCCTGCAAACCGCGGACTTCGCGCCGCGCTTCCTGACCCCGGCGGCGAAGTTCCCGTGCGGCGGTGACCTGCTGCCATTGGGCAAACGCCGCATTGATGTCGATCGTTTCGTCATATCCCAACGACTTCAGTGTCTCGCACCATGTTCGGCGAGACGCTCCGAGTTCGCGCTGCTGATACTGCAAGCGGCCGCGCATGTGGCTGAGCCGTTGACGGGTATCGAGGATGCGTTGGTATTCGCGCTGCGCCAATTCGAGATGGGCCAACCGCTCGGCGGAGAGCGCGACCCACTTGCCGTCGGTCGCATCGATCGGCGCGGCATGCTCGACTGTCGGATCCCACAAACCGTGCGTCTGGACGAGTTCCACAATGCGATTTTCGATTTCGTGCCGACGGTTGTCCTGACTGTTGCGCTGTTCGCGCAGTTCCGCGACCTGGCGTTGGATTTCGGCTTCAAATTCGAGCTTGAGCGCCCACGTTGTCCCGCCCGCGGTGACGGCGAGGACCATGTAAATCAGCCCGACCAGCCACCCGGTGGAGATCCCCGCGGAGAGCCCCGCCGCGAACAAACCGATGCCCGCGATCACAAAGAAGGCCAGGACCAGCCACACCCAATCGGGCAAGCCAAGTCGGTCCTGCATCCGTTCGAGATGATCATCGATCGTGAGCGAACGTTGCCGTAGTTCGGCGGCCTGCAATTGCAGTTGCCCCAACTCGGTGAGTTGTGTGAGCCGTTCTTTCGCAAGGTTCAACGGCTCGAGCAGCGTCGGCGCTTCGACGCCGAGGTGCATCAACTCGGTCCGCAAGGCGAGTTCGCGGTCCCGGCAGGAGGTGCTGAGCTTCTTGTACCACCGTTGTCGGCGTTTGGTCTTCGAGCGGACCGATTGATATTCCCGCGCGGCGACAAAGAAGCGGCCATGCGCTTCCGGCGTATCCACGATGGTTTCCAACCGGTTCGTGGTCCACCCGCGGCCGATCTCGGTGACTTGCCGATGCAGTTCGCGGTCGTACTCCGCAGCTTGCAGTTCGAGGGCGTGCTTCCGCTGCCGTACGTCGTCCCATTGAGCCCGTTGTTCCTGCAGGGCGCGAATCGAACCCGCGAAGCGGCGGATGCTGTCGCTGGGTCGTTGGACTTGCAGATTCTTGTTGATCAGCTTGATTTCCGTCAGCAATTCATCCCGTGCGGCAATGGTCGCATCGCGATCGGCTTCCAACCGCGCGAGGCGGCTCAATCCGTCGGTGGGGAAACTGCGGAGATCGGGGATGCCCGCGAGTTCGCGCTTCTGGTCGCGGACCCGGCTCCACGGCGCGTGGACTTTCTCGAGGAATTGATGCCCGCGCAACTGCTTTTGCAGTTCGGTGTGTTTGCGGCGGAGACTGGTGATCCGCTGATCGAGTTCGCGGCGTTGACGGATGAGCGCGCGGTAACGATCGCGCTGCGGTCGCAGCCCCTGCGACTGATGCGTGAGGTCCCGATGCCGGTCGGCCATCTCGCCGAGTTTGCCGCGGTGTCCGTCCTTCGGCCACAGACGTTCAAGTTCCCCGTCCATCCGTCGGGGCAGGTCCATCAGCAGTTGGCCCTGCGGACCGAGCGTCATGCCATACAGATGTCTCGCGACTTCGTCTTCCGTCAGTGTCGCGAATTCCTGCAGTTCCGGCAGCCCGACCGCGAAGACGGATTCAAACAATTTTTCATCGGTCCCGGCGACGAAATCGCTCAGCAGCCGCGCGGACGAATCGCCCGCCGCAGCTCCCGAAACCGTGAGCAACCCGGCGTCTTCACCCCGTGACACGCGACGGATTTCGTAATCGAGATCGCGATGCAGAACATGCAGCAGCCCACTTTTCGGCGACGATTTACTGGTCCGTCGCACCGCGGGGCCATCATCCGGGTGATAGCCGTACAAGACGCCGCGAATGAACCGCAGCAAGGTGGTCTTGCCGGCTTCGTTCGGGCCATAGAAGACGTTCAAACCGTTCGGCCGCAACTGCTGCGAGAAGTTTCGCCAGACGCCGAAGCGGTCGATTTCAATGCCACTGATCTTCATCGGGCGATGCCCCCCGTTCCCGATTGATCGCTCATTCGGACTCTGCTCAAAAACATCCCAGGGACGGCAGTCCCTGGGCTTCTGCTATTCCGGTCCCCTCGCCCCCGTCTGGGGGGGAGAGGGCCAGGGTGAGGAGGCCGTTTGAACCGTTCGCCCCCTCATCCGGCCTTCGGCCACCTTCTCCCCCGCGGACGGGGGAGAAGGGACGCTGTTGTTCGCTTTGTCTAAATCAGGAATCCTCTATGCCCCGGCGAACCAGCGGCGGCCGAAACCGCGGGCGCGACGGGCGACTTCTTGCGGCGAGACATGTTGCAGCCAGCGTTCCCACACGCCGTCCGGAACGGCCTGCTGTGGTCGCAGTTCCGTTGCCAGACGCCGTAATTCCGCGGCATCCATTGTGGGCTGCCGCTCGAAGATCCCGAGGTAATCGCGCCACAACTCGTTCATCTGGCTGTCATCGACCGCGTCTTGCCATAACGGTGCCGCGCGATGCAGCGACCGCAACTTCCCCGGTTGATCGGTCAGTTCCGTCAAGGAATCGGCAATCGCCTCGAGGGCCGCTTCGTCGAGATCCAATCGCTTCCAGGACGGCGATGCCCCCTCGAAAATCCATTCGACCAACCGCAGTTCCTCGCCGGGAAAGACGGGCAGTTCTTCGAGTTTCGCGAGCATCTGATCGCACAGATCGTCGCGGTGCCGGACGCCTTCCAAGCGCGCCGTCAGTCGCTCACGACGAATTGGCGCGAGCGGTAACAGCCGCGTGGAAATTTTACGGTTCGTGTCGACTTCAATGAGTGTCGCGCCGCGGGCGCCGGTTTCGAACGGCGTCATCCCCTGCGGCGAACCCTGACGGCGAATCTGCGCTTCGGACACGGTGCGCGATGACGAGCCCGCGCGGTCGGAACAAAGCAGCATGTCCAGCGAAGCCAGCCGCGTCGATGATGCCATCGCCCCGGTCACTGCTGCGCCGTCGGCTTCCCACAACATCCCCACGGTGACGGCGCGGTGATCCGTCCCGGTTTTCTTGGGGAGGCGAAGTTTATCGAGTTCCGGCGGCGCGGGATCGGTTCCCGCGGAGACCGGCAAGATCACCCATTTTGTTTTGCCGCGGTCGGTGAGTTCAACGGGGGCATCGGCTTCGGAATCAAAGACGGTGACGTTGTCGGGCAGAAACGGAATTTCCTGCCACGCCGATAACGGATCTCTGGGACCCGGCACCACAAAGACGGCGATTTCCCGTTCCGCGAGTTTTTCGCAGCCCTGCCGCAAAGCCACATCGGCGGCGAGACTGCCGTCTTCCGCGTCGAAGGTGTCACCGGTTAAGAGGAGTGCATCGACATCATGGGTGACCGCGGCGTCAACGATTCGGTCCCAGGCGGTGAGAGTCGCCGCCGAGACGAGGTCGAGCAGATCGCGCGGCACCGTTCCGACACCGCGGAGCGGGACATCGAGTTGCACCGAGGCCGCATGCAGCAGCCGCATTGCCATCATGACGGACTCCTTTCCGTCGCGTAATCACCCCGCACGGCGAGCCTCGCGAAAGCTGCTGCGCGCATACCGTTTCCCACGGTAGACCAGAAATCTTACCCGTCCTGCCCGCTCCGTCAAACCCCGGTTTCGCCCAAAACCGGCAACTTCCGCCGGACCCCCAAAGATTCACCGGAAAATGAGCCGGGCGGACGTTGTCCCAACCCGTTCGGGAATTGACGTGTTTTCGCCGCTGCCCTACGGTCCGCGCAAGTCAGGTTGAATGAAACAAGTAACTTGAAATCGAGTCATTTCGGCATGGAAATGGTCCCTTCTCCCCCGTCTGCGGGGGAGAAGGTGGCCGAAGGCCGGATGAGGGGGCGAGCGTTTCAAACGACCCCCTCACCCTAACCCTCTCCCCCGCGGACGGGGGCGAGGGGACCGGAGGATTGCCCGTCCTGAAACAAGGTCTGACCATGCGAAGTCCAGACATTACGCGCCTCGTCGTTGCTGCGGCACTCGCATGGACTTCCGTAGCCATTGCAGCAGAAACTCCGAAAACCACGCTCCCGAAACTCATGGTGATGACCGATGGTCGCACCATGAACGGCGACATCACGATTCAAGCCGGCGGGTACGCGATCGAAAAGCTGGGCGGAACCGTGTTCGTCCCGAAAGAGCAGGTCCGCTGCGTCGCCCGGGATCTGCGCGATGCCTACCGCATTCAGCGCGAATCGCTGACCGATCCCAGTGCGACGTCGCTGATTCAACTCGCCGAATGGGGGATTTCGTACCGGCTGTATGACGAAGCCCGCGACGAACTGCATCGCGCTTTGCGGCGTGATCCCGAAAACGAAACCGCGCGGAAAATGCTCCAGCGGTTGGAAGAACAACTCCTCGCGCAACCGAAACCGCGGTCCAATGCCCCGGTCAGCAGCGATGGCTTTCTCGTGCAGGAAGTCGAATCGCTCGGCGGACTCTCGAAGACGACCGCGGCCGCGTTCACCACGCGGATTCAACCGCTGCTGATCAACCGCTGTGGCGGCGCGAGTTGCCATAGTTCGGAGTCCACCAGCGAGTTTCGCCTGTCGCATGTCCGCATCGAGACGCGGAACCATCGCCGCCTGGCGGAGAAAAATCTCGCCGTGGTGATGAAGTACATCAATACCGACGATCCGCAGGGCAGCAAACTGTTGGGCATGGCCCGCGGCCAGCACGGCGGCCAATCGATCACCACGTTCGGCGGTTCGCAAGGAGCCGAGCAACTGCGGTCGATTCAGGATTGGGTCATCGCCGTTACTGCGGACCAGCGCGCCGAACAGGCCAAGCTCGCGCGGCAAGCGCAGTTGAAATCGAAGAATGGCAAGCCGTTGCCGAAAGCCAAGGGAACGCCGCCGCGCCGTTTAGACGAAGCGGACGCCGTGGCATCGGTCGCCGCGAGCCGGAACGAGACTCCGCCGGCGGGAATCACTCCCGCCAGTTTTGAAGATCCGTCGACACCAAAAATCGAGACCACCACGAAGAACGTGCTCCCCTCCGGAATGACATTGCGTCGCGCCAACGACGCCTTTGATCCGGAAGCTTTCAACCAGAAATACGGGACGAGCGCTTCGACGCCGCCCCGCCGACTACGTTAACCGGAGTGATTGATCGACGATGACTACATCGCCCCCACCACGTCATTCGGGATGGACCGCGCTGCTCGTCGGCTGGCTTGCGATCACCGCGACCGGTTGTGCGCTGCTCAACAAACCGAAACACGATCGCGCCAAGCATGACAACGAGTTCTCGTGCGGGGAACACGTTCCACCGTCAAACCCGCCGCGATGATGGATTGAGAACATCCCACGGATTCATTTGGTCCCTTCTCCCCCGTCTGCGGGGGAAGATGTGTCCGATAGGCCGGATGAGGAGGCCGAGTGTTGCAACACACCCCCTCGCCCTCTCCCCCGCGGACAGGGGTGAGGGGACCGGAAGCATCACCCGTGCGCAATTCTCGAACGGACTCTCTATCGACATCCGCTACTGCCTTTCGATGAGTTCCAGAAACTCGTCTTCGGTGAGGACTTTCACGCCGAGCGATTGCGCCTTCGTCAACTTGCTGCCAGCTTCTTCACCGGCGACGACGTAGTCGGTTTTCTTCGACACACTCGACGACGCTTTGCCACCCAGGCTGGCGATCAATTCCTGAATTTCTTCCCGACCGAAGCGTTGCAGCGTGCCGGTGACGACCAGCGTTTTCCCGGTCAGTGGCCCCGGCGGCTTCTCGGCTTTCGGGGCGACCGGACTGCCGAAATTCAGACCGAGTTCGCGCAATTCGCCGATGATTTTCGGTCCGATTTCACCATGAAAATAGTGATGGATCGTCTCGGCGATCACGTCGCCCACGTCTTCGACCTGGCTGAGATCTTCCAGACTCGCGGCGGCGACGGCGTCCATCGTGCCGAAGTGCTCGGCGAGTTTTTGCGAGACCCGTTGACCAACGTGCCGAACGTTGAGCGCCGTCAGCAAACGCCACAACGGGCGCTGCTTCGACGCTTCCACACCGGCCAGCAGATTGTCGATCGACTTTTCGCCCTGGCGTTCCAGTTCAATCAAGTTGTCGCGGTGTTGCGACAGTCGGTACACGTCGGCGAAGCTCTTCACGAAGCCGGCGTCGGTGAGTTGCTCGATGAGCTTGATGCCGAGCCCTTCGATGTCCATCGCCGAACGCGATGCAAAGTACCGCAGGCTTTCCCGCAGTTGGGCCGGACAGTTCGGATTGGGGCAGCGGATGTAAACGCCCCCTTCGTCCTGTTCCACGGCGGCGTGACACTCGGGGCATTCCGTCGGGAAAGCGAACGGTTGCTGCGTTCCATCCCGACGAGCGACTTCTACGAGCACCACATGCGGGATGATCTTCCCAGCTTTTTCGACGATCACCCAGTCGCCGATCATCACGCCCAGCCGTTCGATTTCGTCGCGGTTGTGCAAACTCGCGCGCGAGACCGTCGTGCCCGCAATCTCGACCGGTTCCAGATGCGCGACCGGTGTCAGCGTCCCGGTCTTGCCGACCTGGATGGCGATACTCGCCACTCGCGTGACGGCTTCGTACTTTTCCCATTTGTAGGCGACCACCCACCGCGGGCTTTTGCTGGTGTAACCGAGCCGTTCGCGGACGGCGAAATCATTCGCCTTGAGCACGATGCCATCGACTTCGAAATCGAGCGTGTGCAAGTCCTGCATCAGTTCCTGCGTGTATTCCGCGGCGGCTTCAAAGTTCGGCTTCACGGCCGTTCGCGGCACGGACGGCAACCCGAAATGATGAATCGCTTCCAGAAATGCTCCGTGCGTGGCGTACGCCGCTCCTTCGACCGCTCCCGCGCTGTGGGTGAAGAATCGCACCTTGCGCGCGGCACACTCTTTGGGATCGAGCAGCTTGATCGCCCCCGCCGTCGCATTGCGGGAGTTCTTGAACGGCTCTTCGCCGCGGAGTTCCTGCTCGGCCCGAATTTTGGCGAAGTCGCTGTTGCTGATGTACGCTTCCCCGCGAACTTCGAGCAGCGCCGGTGCCCTTCCCACCAATCGCAACGGGACGCCCCCCATCGTCCGGGCATTGTGCGTGACATCATCGCCGCGGCGACCATCACCGCGTGTGACCGCTTGCGTGAGCACACCGTTTTCATAGATCAGCGACAGGGCAACACCATCGACTTTGTACTCGGCAAGCCACTCCACCGGTGTCGGGCCGATGTGCTTGACGACTCGGGTCCCGAATTCGGCGAGTTCCGCTTCGGTGTAAACGTTGTCGATCGACAGCATCGGCACGCGATGTTCGACGGTGACAAAGCCCTCGATCGGTGTGCCGCCGACTTTCTTTGTCGGGCTGTCTTCCGAATCGAGCTCGGGATGCTCCGTTTCCAGCTCGCGCAACTCGCGCATCAACCGGTCATATTCGAGATCGGAAATCTCCGGCTTCGCGTCCTGATAATACAGGGCGTCATGCCGCTGGATTTCTTTGCGAAGGTGGTCAATTCGTTCGGCGGGCGACATCGGCAATTCCTCACGCGGGCGATGATTTTGACACGATAATCGTTCCGCCCCCAATTCCGGTAGTGGATCGTGCAGCACCTCCCGTTTAGGATTGGGTCGCAACGATCAGAGGCGAGCGGGGGGACTCACGTCCTCCCGCTCGCCGACGTAACGAACCATCGGAGACATGATGACTCGACCGGAAACGATTCCTGCCGCCGTCGCGGACGTATTACGACATCGGCGGACTGTCGGCGCGTTCGAACCGGACCTTCCCTCAGCGGCGATTGTGGATGCCGCTTTGGAATTGGCGACGTGGGCCCCGAACCATCGCAAGACCGAGCCGTGGCGGTTCCTGAAGCTCGGTCCGGAAATGGCCGCCGCCGTAGTCGAATTGAATGCCCGTCTCATCGAAGAAAAGAAAGGTCCGGAAGCCGCTGAATCCAAACGGAAACAATGGTCGCGCGTGCCGGGCTGGCTGGTGGTGACGTGCCCCTTGTCGACCGACTCCATGTTGCAGGAAGAAGATTACGCCGCGTGCTGCTGCGCGATTCAGAATCTTTCGCTCGCCCTGTGGAGCACCGGCGTCGGAACCAAATGGTCGACCGGCGACGTCACACGTCATCCGGAGTTTTTCCAGTTACTCGATCTCGATGCGACCAAAGTTCGCGTGGTGGGTTTGATCTGGTACGGCTATCCCCAGGCGAATCCGCAACAGACGCGCACGCCGGTGAGCGAGTTCGTTCGCACCTTGCCATAGGCGATACGAATATTATCCCCTCTCCCCCGCAGACGGGGGCGAGACGACCGGAGTGACGCGATCCGCCATCGACATTGGCCCGAAGCGTGAGAAACGGGTATGGTGCAAGATGGCAGCCTGCAATCGGCTTCATTTCTGCAACAACTTCGATATGACATCTCTGAGTGGCTTCAATCCATGCAACAGCCAAGGTTCGTCCTGTTCGTTTTCGCACTCACGCTTGCTCCCTGTATCGCCGCGGGGCAATCGGTGCCCATCGTGATCGCCGACTTTGAAGGCCCCGATTACGGCGCGTGGAAAGTGACCGGCACCGCCTTTGGCAAACTGCCCGCACCGGGGGCGTTGCCGGGGCAGATGCCCGTGGAAGGCTTCATCGGCAAAGGACTGGTGAATACATTCAACGGCGGCGATAACCCCGTGGGAACGCTCACCTCCCCGCCATTCAAGCTCGAACGGAAGTTCATCACATTTCTCGTCGGCGGGGGCGGATGGGCCGATGAAACGTGCATGAATCTGCTCGTCGATGGCAAGGTCGTCCGCACGGCCACGGGACCGAACACGGTCAGCGGTGGCAGTGAACGGCTCGAACCGCTGGCGTGGGATGTCGCTGAGTTCGTCGGCCGCGACGGGGTGATCGCGATCATCGATAATCGCACCGGCGGCTGGGGCCATATCAATGTCGATCACATCGTGCAGACCGATGACCGCGGCGAGACCCGGATCGCCACGCCGCCGGTCCCGTTGATTCGGAATGCGTCACGAGAAGTGCGGATCGAGAAGAAATGGCTTCATTTCCCCGTCAAAACGGGGGCGAAACCGCGCGTGGTGACGGTTCGGCAGGGCGAGACCGTGCTGCGACGCTTCGATATCGAACTCGCCGATGAAAAGCCCGACTGGTGGGCCCCGCTGGATGTCTCCGCGTGGAACGGACAGACGTTGAACGTGGTGGCTGACGTTTTGCCGGAAGGCTCGACAGCGCTGACGGAGTTGCCGCAGAGTGAGACGTTCCTCGGTGGTGACAACCTGTACCACGAAGCGCTGCGGCCGCAGTTGCAGTTCTCACCGCAGCGGGGCTGGCTCAACGATCCGAATGGTCTCGTGTTTTTCCACGGCGAATATCACCTCTTCTTCCAACATAACCCGTATGGCTGGAACTGGGGGAACATGCACTGGGGACACGCTACGAGTCGCGACCTGCTGCACTGGCGGGAACAGGGCGAGGCGTTGTATCCCGACGACATGGGCCCGATGTTCAGCGGCAGCGCGGTGGTCGACTGGAAGAACGCCAGCGGCCTCGGCAAAGATGGCCAACCGCCGATGCTCCTCTTCTACACCGCGGCGGGGAATCCGACGACGCAATGCCTCGCTTACAGTCACGACGGCCGCACGTTCACCAAGTACGCCGGCAATCCGATCATCCCGCAGATCACCGGCGGCAATCGCGATCCGAAAGTCCTCTGGCATGAACCGTCACAGCAATGGGTGCTGACGTTGTACGTGGAGGTGCCGCGGCCGAAACAGGACGGCGATGGTTCGAAGACCGAGCACACGATTCATTTCTTCACGTCGAAGAACCTGAAAGATTGGACGCTGCGCAGCCAGACACCGGGGTTGTTTGAGTGCCCGGACTTTTTCCCGCTGACCATCGACGGCGACGCAAAAAATGAAAAATGGATTCTGACCGGGGCCAGCAGCGAATACTTTGTGGGCCGGTTTGACGGCGAGAAATTCACCGCGGAAACGCCGAAGCTACCGGGACATCGCGGGCGGGGATTCTATGCCGCACAGACCTACAGCGATGTCCCCGATGGTCGGCGGATTCAGATCGGCTGGGGCCAGGCCGCGTCCCCGGGCATGCCGTTCAATCAGTTGCTCACGATTCCTTGCACGCTGGAACTCCGTAGCACGAAGGACGGCCCGCGGTTGCGCTGGCAACCCATCAAGGAAGCGGCCTCACTCCGTGTCCAAAGCTGGCAAGTCGGCGCCATAAAGCTGCAACCGGGTGATGCGAATCCGCTGGTGGAGGTCTCCAGCGAACTGCTCGAAATCCGTGCCGACTTTCGTCCCACAGCCGACAGCGCTGTCACTTTCCAGGTGCGCGGCATCGACGTCCACTATGACACCGCGAAGCAGGAAATCGTGATCGGCAACCACCGCGCCCCGGCACCACTGGTCGACGGCGTGCAGAAGCTGATCCTCATCGCCGACCGCACCCTGCTGACCGTATGGGCCAGCGACGGATTGACATACATCCCGCTGCCGGTCATTCCGCAGCCGAAAGCCGTGGGAGTGAGCGTCGCGGTAAAAGGCGGGGCAGCGGAGTTCCGTGAACTCACTGCGGCACGACTGAACTCGATCTGGAATTTTGATCGGTAAACGGATTTGAAAAACTCCGGTCACGCCCCCAGCAAAATTGCGGCGGCGTTCTTTACCGCGTGCGCCACATCTTTCAAAAACGCGGCGGCGGGGGCACCGTCAATCGCGGCGTGATCGAATGTCAGGCTGAGCGTCATCCGCAAACCCGGCACGATGCGGTCATCGTCCGTCACCACGGCTTCGCGACGGACCGCCCCCAATCCCAGAATCGCGATCTCGGGATAATTGATGATCGGCGTGAAGCCATTAATGCCGTATGAACCGAGATTCGAAATCGTCAGTACGCCCGATTGCATTTCGGCAATCGTCAATCGGCCATGACGGGCTCGTTCGATCAATCCCTTCGATTCCGTTGCAATTTTTAACAGCGGCGTGCGGCCCACGTCGCGCACCAGCGGAACGAGCAATCCATCCGGCGTGTCGACGGCGATGCCGATGTGATATTGATCCGCCGGGACCGCGACCAATGTGGACCGGGCGGAATCCCAGCGCACGGCGATCTGCGGATGCCGCGGCAACACCTTCGCAATGAGGCAGGCCATGATGTCGGTGAAGGCCGGGATCACCGCCGATTTCGCGGCTTTGAATTGTTCGCGCAATGTCACAATCCCCGCGGCGTCGGCCTCCGTCGTCAACGTGACGGGAATCGTCCGTTCGACACTCGTCCGCAAACGCTCGGCAATCGCTTTTCGCCGTGCCGTGATGCCGACGGGAAGCCCCACTGCTGTCGGAACGGCGACCGTGGAGGCCGCGCGGACATCGGTTTCGCGGACCCGACCGTCTTTCCCCGTTCCCTTGAGCGTTTGCCAATCGACGCCGAGTTCCTGGGCCACACGTTTGGCTCGCGGGCTGGCGACCGAAGCGGTTGTGGTTGCGATCGGTGCATCGGTCGCCATTGTGGTCGACGTCATCGCCGGGGCGGGTTCAATGATGTCCTGACTGGGAACGATCACTTTCGGAGCATCGCCGCTCGGTAACGGCTCCCCTTTGGCGAGGAGATAACCGAGCAGCGTCCCCACCGGGATGGTGCTGCCGGGTTTGGGGGCATCGGGCGGGATGTAGAGTTCCCCCGCATCCAGCGATTCGATCTCCTGCGTGGCCTTCTCGCCTTCGAGTTCAAACAACGGCTCGCCGACGGAGACGTCCGCACCGGGCATCTTCAGCCAACCGACGAACGTTCCCTCTTCCATGGACCAGCCGAGTCGCGGCAAACGAATTTCGTGAGGCATGATGGGTTTCGAGTCAGTGGATAGTGGTCAGTGGCAGGTGGATAGCAAGAACGTAAAGGAAGCCATTATTCGTCGACCAGATCGCGGATGGCTTGGGCGATGTCGGCGGGCTGAGGGACGACGACGGATTCGAGGGATGGACTATACGGCGTCGGACAGAACGCGCCGGTCACGCGACGGATCGGGGCATCGAGATCGTTAAAGCCTTCATCGACTACCCGCGCGGCGATTTCCGCACTGAATCCATATTGCCCCGGCGGTTCGTCGACAATCAACAACCGCCCGGTCTTGTGAACCGATTGCAGGATTGTCGCGGTATCCAATGGTGACACGGTGCGGGGATCGATGATCTCCACGGAGATCCCGTCACGTTCGAGTTCTTCGCAGACCGACAGCGTTTGATGGACCATCTGCGCGAGGGCCACGACGGTGATGTGCCGACCTTCGCGGACGATGCGGGCTTTGCCGAATTCGATCTCGTAGTCGCCGTCGGGCACCGGCCCTTTGATTTGCAGAATCTCGCGATGTTCGAGAAACAGGACGGGGTCGTCACACCGCAGGGCATGCTTCAACAGGCCCTTGGCATCTTCCGCGGAGGAAGGGACCACGACCCGCAACCCCGGCACCTGACCGAACATTCCATAATAGCTGCCGGAGTGATGCGTCGCCGCGGAGTGACCAATGCCGATGCAGCCGCGGAGCAGCACGGGCATCTTCAACCGGCCGCTGGACATGTACTGCATCTTCGCGATCTGGTTGACGATTTCCGCGAAGCCGTCGAGAACAAAATCGGCAAACATAAAGTCGATGACGGGGCGGGAACCGGTCATCCCCGCACCGCAGGCCAGTCCCACGAAACCGCGTTCACAAATGGGGGTGTCACACAGCCGCTCGCCACCATAAAGATCATAGAGCCCTTTGGTGGTGACGAAGTTTCCGCCGCGCTTGCCGATCCCTTCGCCCATCACAAAGATGCCCGGATTGACGGCCATTTCTTCGGAGAGCGCTTCCAAAGTGGCCTGCGAAAACGTGATGGTCCGCGTCGCTGCCGACTTGGGGGCGGGCGGGATCGGTTTGGGCGGCGCGTAGACGTGTTGCGTCGCGGTGTTCGGTTCGGGGACGGGACTCGCCTCGGCGAACGCGCGGGCTTCCTGCACCAGCACCGCGACTTCTTTCTCAATCGCATCAAAGTGGACCGTCACCGCGGCGGCGTCCATTCCCGCGAGGGGACTTGCCGTTGCTGCCGTGCGCAACCGGACGATCGGACACCGTTGTTTCCATTGTTCGACTTCTTCGCGGGTGCGGTAGGTGAAGTCACCCATCCCCTCGGCATGCGCGCGAGTGCGGTACGTCTTGCATTCGAGCAGCGTTGGACCTCCACCCGCTCGCGCTCGAGCGATCGCTTCTCCCGCGAGGCGATGAATTTCCAAAACGTCATTGCCATCGACTTCGATACCGGGGATTCCATACGCCGCGCCGCGACTGGCCACGCTGGGATTGCCGCTGGCATACGACGACGGCACCTCGGTGGCGTACTGATTATTCTCGCACACGAACAGCACCGGCAGCTTCCAGATGGCGGCCATGTTCAGGCCCTCGTGAAAGGCCCCGTTGTTGACCGCGCCGTCACCAAAAAACGCAACGCCGACGGCTCCCGTTTTCAGCAGCATCGACGTATACCCGCCGCCGCACGCCTGCAAAATACACGGGGCGACGATGCCGCTGGTCCCCATCATGCCGATCTCGGGAGAGAAGATGTGCATGCTCCCGCCGCGGCCTTGCGAACACCCCGTCGACCGGCCGAACAACTCCGCTATCAGTTCTTTGGGCGGCATTCCTTTGGCGAGCGCGTGCCCGTGACCCCGGTGCGTGCTGAAGACAGAATCGGCTTTCGTCAAGTGGGCACACACCCCGGTGGCAATCGCTTCCTGCCCGACATACGTGTGACAGGCGCCATGAATGAGCCCCCGCTGATGACACCGTGCGAGTTCCTCTTCCGTCTGCCGGATGATCTGCATGGTGCGATAAAGCGAAAGTGACATGCGCGCGGTGTCCATCGAAAAGGTGATTCGCGGTGAATCGACAGCGGATGATCGGGGCGTGTTGAGAACGCGGACAATAGCGTATCCGCAAGGCATGGCGAAAGTGGCTCCCCCTTCGGTCGAAGATGTTGCGCTACGCCGGTGCCGCAATCACGCTCTGCCAGCGCTCCGGGACCGCTGTCCAAGCCGCCTGATAGGTTGCTTCCAGCGGGACCTCGATATACATCCCCGGATAAAGAAAGACGGGCATGTCAATCAATTCATCACCGACGGCCAGAGGCTCCAGATATGTTCGCACCCGGTCATCGCATTCATAAGCGAAGGCACTCAGCGGCTTCTCCGGCGACAAGGCGAGAGGATCATCCTGAATCTCTTCAAAGATCGCTGCATGGAGCCCAAGCGGATCGCGATTACTGACCGGGAAAGGGTCCACGATCAATAAGTGAATCCGTTGCTCCAATAACTCCCGAGCCTTGCGGACGAATGCGCGCAGTCCGTGGGCCGAGTTCTTGTTACCCGGCGACACGATCTCAATGATCGCAACAATCCGATCACCGCTGATGTGGTGGATGACCACGGCCTTTTTCTTGCGGAGATAGAATTCCGTTTCCGTTTCATGAAAGAGCGTCGTCTTCGGCCGCGCCAAAGTCACCGTGCCGCCGTGGGGTGCATCGTCCTCGGCGTCCAACCGTTCCAAAGCCAGCACGTCGGGTCCAAATCCGGCGGCGTGCTGTTCCGCCAGCGAATAGAAGCCGGGCGGCAACCGTTTCAGCACCGCGCGATGGATTTCGGAAATCCATTCGTGATGAAAATGGTGGTAAATCCCCGCCGGAACGCGGGTCCAATCGTGCATGGGCATGAGTCGGCTCCTTTGCGACGATCACATTCTATCACGGCAAATCGTCGAAATGCCCCTCATCGTCGACTCGTGCGCTGCTCGTCAGAATCTGCCTGACCTCGCTGAAATCGGCGGGCTTCACCGGATGGTGATCGAACCCGTCTTCCTGCGAGTGGCGGGTGGAAAATCTTCTGAAAAAAGTCTTGAAAAGCAAAACTTGCTCTCGATCTACGGGTTTCACCGTTGTAGCATCTACGCATTCATTAGTAGACGGTTCCTGTCCCGAGGTCGCCCATGGCTCGACCGCGCACGGCTCACCCCACACCGGCGGAATTGGAGATTCTCAAACTCCTCTGGGAGCGCGGACCACTCACGGTTCGTGAAGTGCTGGAAACGCTCAACGAAGTCGGTCCCACGCGGGCTTATACGTCGGTGATGAGTATTCTCAACATCATGGCGGATAAAGAGTTGCTGGAACGCGAACCCGTCGGTCGCGCGTTCCGTTACCGGGCTGCCGCCGAGCAGCAATCGACATTGAGTGGCCTCGTCGGCGATGTCTGGCGGCGGGCGTTTGGGGGGTCTGCGTCGTCTTTAGTGGCACATCTGCTCGAAGAAGCCAGCCCCACGCCGGAAGAACTGGCGGCGATCCGGGAAACGCTGAAGAAGTACGAGAACACCGCCGGAGATCAGCCATGAGCGCGTGGAACCTGCTCCAACCGTGGGCCAATGTGATCGTGCCAACGCTGCTGCACTTCGTCTGGCAGGGCGCACTCGTCGGGGTGATTGCGGCCTTGTTGACCCGTGTGCTGCATCGCTCACAACCGACGGTGCGGTATGCCGCGTCTCTCGGATTGTTCGCCGTGATGGCCGCCGCCCCGTTCGTAACCGCCGCCGTCCTGTTTCAGGGTGTGCCACTGGCTCTGCCAGTGTCTTCGTCTGCCGCACTCGTAACACCTACTGCCCCATCGCACTGGCAAAGCCCGTGGCATACGGAAGCCGTCGCCAGTACGTTGACCGAGTGGCAGCCTGTCGTGTTGATGCTGTGGCTCAGCGGTGTTGCGATTTCCTCTCTCCGGCTCACCGGCGGGTTGATCTGGTACGGCTGGCTGACCCGGCGGTTGGAACCGATCCCGCAGGAACTCGCGGCGGTCGTCCGGCAGATTTCGCAACGGCTCGGCGTGACCGCGTCCGTCCGCGTCATGCTCTCGCGCGATGTGCATGAACCCCTGGCGATCCGCATCATTCGACCGCTCATCGTGCTTCCCGCCAGTTGGTTGCTTAGTGCCCCCCCGCTGGTCGTGGAAGCCGTGCTGGCGCACGAGCTGGCCCATATCCGCAGACATGATTTGTGGGTGAATCTCTTGCAGCGCATGGTCGAAACGCTGCTGTTCTTTCATCCCGCGGTGTGGTGGCTGTCGCGAATGATCCGGCGGGAACGGGAATTGTGTTGCGATGCGCTGGCGGTCGCCGCCACCGGTCGCGCCGTGGAATATGCACAAGCGTTGGAAGCCGTGGCCCGATTTCGGCTGGCGTGGTCCAGCCCGGCGATGGCAGCAGGCATGGGAGGGGATCGCATGGCGCTCTTGGAACGGGTACGACGAGTATTGGGCCTCGAAACGGCCTCGGAAACCGGCTGGTGGCCGGTCGGTCTGGCGGGACTGTTACTCGCCGCGGTATGCGGCACCGGTCTCTTCTTCACTTCACAAGTCGTGCAGGGAGACGAAGACAAACCAGTGGCGAAATCGGCGGACAAAGACGTTGAAGACGAAGATGAGGATGATGACGAAGAACGTCCCGATGCCCCGCGGCGCGAAGGTCGGGAAGAAGACCGGCCTCGTCCACCACGGGACGGAGAACGACGTGATTCCCCCCGTGGTGAAGGTCGCGAGGGGGACCGTCCCCGCCCTCCCCGTGAAGGGGACCGACCGGATGGCCCGCGCCGTGAAGGCGATCGCGGTCCACAACCTCCGCGTGACGGAGAACGCGGCCCCGGCGACCGGCCGCGGGATGGCGAGCGGGGGCCGCAAGATCCGCCGCGGCCGCCCCGGGGTGAACGCGATCCCGACGAATTCATGCGGGAACTGCTCATGACCATGCGCGAGTTGCGTCAGGAAGTGCAGATGCTTCGTGAAGAAGTCCGCACCATGCGCGGCCCGCGTCCCGGTGAAGGTCCGCGTGAGGGGGACGGCTTCCGGCCACGAGGCGATAATCCCAACCGTGGCCCGCAACCAGAAGCGCGTGGGCCGCAGCCGGATGGACGTGGACCCCGCGAAGGGGAGGGGCGTCCGCGTGGGGGTGATGTCGCCCCCGGCCGTGGTCCAGGTCCCGAAGCCCGCGGACCGCAACCGGGCCGGGGCGATGGCCGTGAACCGGGTCCGCGTCCGGAAGGAGCACCGCGCGGAGAACCGCGACGTCCGGAAGGCCGTGTCGATGAGATCGCTCCGCCGCGTCGGCCCGAAGGAGAACGAAAGCCGGAAACCGAGCCGCGCACGAGTTTCTGAGCACTCATTTTCCAACCGTGCAGCATTCCGACGCCCGGCGTCCCATCAGGGGTGCCGGGCATTTTGTTTCTTCACGTATCTCCATTTGGGACATGAGCGATGCGGATCATCGCGCCGGGATCCTTCTCGTTTGCACTTCCGCTTGGCGATGATTCCGGGTATCGATGATCGTCTGGAACGACATGCGAAGGGAGTCATGATGGCGCGGACGAAGATTGCGGCGGTGTTGCGGGATGGGCAGCCGGGGACGACGGTGGATGTCCGCGGGTGGGTGCGGACGAAGCGGGAATCGAAAGGCGATTTCGCGTTCCTCGAACTCAATGACGGTTCGTGCTTCGCGAACCTGCAGGTCGTGGTTGACGGCAAACTGCCGGATTACGCCACGCTGATCAAGCAGATCACCACCGGCGCGAGCGTTGCCATCGACGGAGAAATCGTCGCATCGCCGGGCAAAGGCCAGCGTGTGGAAGTCCGAGCGACGGCGCTGCGGTTACTCGGCACCGCGGATTCGACAACCTATCCGTTGCAGAAAAAAGGCCACAGTTTCGAGTTTCTCCGCGAGAAAGCCCACCTGCGGCCGCGGACCAACACCTTCGGTGCCATGGCCCGCGTCCGCAATGCCCTGTGCTATGCCATCCACGAATTCTTCCAGGACCGCGGGTTTCTGTACGTCCACACGCCGATCATCACGACCAGCGACTGCGAAGGCGCGGGGCAACAGTTTCAGGTGACGACGTTGGACATTGCGAAGGCAGGCTCAGGGCTCAGGGCTAAGGGTTCAGGGACAGAGAAGAAAAATCCCGACGCTGCCGATCCCGCATCTTCCTCCGTCACTCAGCCCTTAGCCCTTAGCCCTCAGCCTTCCATCGACTATTCCACCGATTTCTTCGGCAAAAAGGCCGGCCTCACCGTCAGCGGGCAACTCGAAGGGGAAGCGTTTGCATGTGCCGTCGGCGATGTGTACACGTTCGGGCCGACGTTCCGGGCGGAAAATTCCAACACCACGCGGCACCTCGCCGAGTTCTGGATGGTCGAGCCGGAGATGCCGTTTTATGAACTCGAAGACGACATGGCCCTCGCGGAAGATTTCGTGCGGACGATCATCCGCAAGGTGATGGAACGCTGTCCCGACGATTTGCAGTTTTTCAACGATCGCATCGAACCGACGCTGCTGGAATCGCTGAAGAACATCGTCGACCACGACTTCATCCGGCTGACGTACACGGCAGCGGTCGAGATTCTTCAGCAATCCGGGCAGAAGTTTGAGTACCCCGTCGAGTGGGGCCACGACCTGCAATCGGAGCACGAACGGTATCTCACGGAGACGCACTTCAAGCAGCCAGTGATTCTCACGGATTACCCGCGGGCGATCAAATCGTTCTACATGCGCTGCAACGAAGACGGCAAAACCGTCCGGGCGATGGATGTGCTGGTACCACGGATCGGTGAGATCATCGGCGGCAGTCAGCGGGAAGAACGGTACGACGTCCTCGTCGAGCGCATGAAGGAATGCGGCCTCAACCCCGATGATTACTGGTGGTATCTGGAACTCCGCAAATACGGCACCGTGCCACACGCAGGGTTCGGCCTGGGGTTGGAGCGGACGCTGCAACTTATCACGGGGATGGTCAATATTCGGGATTGCATTCCCTTCCCAAGGGTGCCGGGCAGCGCGGAGTTTTAACGGTCCTCGCTTGCGCTTTGCCGATACCAAAGTTCGCGCTGGTCGACAAGACTTTTTGTTCCGCGCTGTTCCGCCTGCAAAGCGGCAAGCGCGGGGGAGAACAAACTTCGGGTTGCCCGATCACAACATGTCCACTACAACCCCGATTCTGAGGAATTGGGGGATAGTGTGTCATGGGCGAGCAGCGGGCGCGAACGCGGTCGTCATCACGGGGCGGGCGGTCGCATTCCGCGCCGACACCGGTGGTGGTACCGCCGACGCCGTGGCTGGTTGCGCTGACCGATTTGTTTCTCATCAGCGCAATCGTACTGGTCCCGCTGTGTTACGAAGGCCGCACTCCGGTCGGGTGTTTGCTGCTGACAGTGTGCGCGGCCGGGGCGTTGTTGAGTTGGTCATTGCATCAACTGACGAGTGCCGAACGGCGGTGGCGGTGGTCCGGCAGCGAACTGTTGTGGTTCGCCGCGTGTGGACTGTGCGGGCTGCAATTGGCCACGCTGCCACCGGAATGGATCACGTATTTTTCCCCCAAACTGGCGACGTTGCTCCCCGCATGGACCGACGGTGCGGCTCAACCGTGGCTACCCGAACGCTGGGAAACGCTCTCCGTCACGCCGACCGCCACTCGCGCGGGACTGGCGATTTTCCTGGCTCTCGGAATGCTGTTTCTCACGGCACTGCAACGGTTGGGAACACTCGCGGATGTCGAGCGGCTGTTGAAATGGGTTGCCACGGCGTCCATCGGCATGGCGGTGTTCGGACTCGCGCAGTATCTCTTGGCCAATGACAACTTCTTCTGGATCTATCCGCATCCGTTCGTAAAAACGTCGCAGTATGTGGTCGCGAGTTTTCCGAACCGCAATCACGCGGCGCAGTATTTTGTCCTCGGTCTCGGCCCCGCGTTGTGGTGGCTGCTGAAAAGTGCTTCTTCCACCGACGCGGCACCTGTTCCCGCATTCGGACAAAAGGGAACGAGCGGCCTCCCCACCGGCATGATTCGGCTCGGCCTGACCGGCGGAATCGCCGTGCTCGTGCTGGCCACCGTGTTGACGCTCTCGCGCGGCGGGTTGCTCGCGCTGCTCGTTGCCGGCATGGTTACGGCGCTCGGAATGTGCCGACTCGGTGTGCTGTCTTGGCGAACGGCCGGCAGCTTATTTACCGTCGCGGCGATCGCCGTGTGCATCGTGGGGGCCAGTCAGTTCGATGTTCTCGTGCAGCGAATCCAGACCGAAGGAACGACGCTGCGGGAACCCATCTGGCGGGCCAACATTGCTTTGGCCAAAGATTTCCCCTACGTCGGCACCGGCATCGGCAGTCACGCGGAAGTCTATCCGCCCTATCTCGATGAGAACTACGACGGCGCGGTCTACACGCATGCGGAGTGCAGCTATCTGCAAGTGGCCAGTGAAACGGGTCTCGCCGGATTGAGCATCGCCGGGTTGATGATTCTGCTATTCCTGCGGTGGACGCTCGGCGTTTCATTATCGCGCATCGCAGTCGAACGGTCCGCACCGGCCGTCGCGGTGTTGGCGAGTCTGCTCGCACATCTGGTCCATGCCGTCGGTGATTTCCTATGGTATGTGCCCGGTTTGATGGCGGTTGTGGCCATTCTCGCCGCGTGTGGTTGCCGGTTGTGGCAACTTCACCGGGCAGCGTTGCGTGGCGGAGAGGCCGATTTGTTTTCCAGTCGCTTCTGGTGGTTCCTGGTGGGCAGCACCGCCGCGGGAACAGCGTGCTGGATTGTGCAGGAACAATGGCCGGCGGTGAAGATCGCCCCGGTGTGGGACCAGTACCGTTTGATGGCCCACACGCCGCCGCTGGATCCGAAAGATCCCGATTCCGCCGAGTTAATCGTCGAACGCCAGCGCGATCAGTTGAAAGCGCTGATGACGGTCGTCCGCAACGATCCGGGCAATACGCAAGCGTCATTGGGTGCATCGCATGCGTTGCTGAAACTGTTTGATCGCAAGCAGGAGCAGAGCGACATGAATCTGCCGCTGCTGCAATTGCGCGACACCGTGCATTCGGCCGACATGAAAACGGGAAAGGATGTGCGCGAGTGGATGACCCGCGCGGTGGGGCCGAATCTGAAAGTTCTCGACGCCGCATGGTCGATGGGGCTTCGCACGGTGCGACAGAATCCGTGCGAAGGGCAGGCGTATATCTTTCTCGCCGAGTTAAGTTTCCTGCGCGATCCCAGCGGGGATTTGAATCGCACGCTGCTCAATCAGGCCCTGGCCGTACGACCGTACGATCCGACGATCCTGATGGCCACCGCGGAACAGGCCGTGCTCGATGGAGATGAAGCCCGCGCGATCGGTTACTGGCAGCAGGCGTTCCGTCGTGGCGGACCGTTCCCCGACCGTATCATGGAACTGCTTGCGGCGGCGAAATCGCCGGAGTTCTTCCTGACGACGTTTGAACCGAACCATCGCCAACTCGTGAAACTGACGGCGATCTTTGACGGCCTCAGCCGTGTCGATGATCTTCCCGAGTTGTGGAAGGTCACCGCCGAACGGGCCATCGTCTTCGCGGAGAAACATCCGAACGACAGCAACGGGGCCGAAGCGTGGCTCGTCGCTGCGGAGAACTATCGACTGCTCGGCAACAAATCGCGACAACGGGCCGTGCTGAAGGAAGCGGTGGCGACACAACCGAACGATGCCCTGCTCGCGCTGATGCTCGGTCGCACGCTCTTTGAGGAAGGCCGATATCAGGAAGCGGCCGATCACTTGAAAGAAGCCCTGCGACACTACCCGGACGATGTGCCCCTGCGGCAACTCGCCGAAGACGCCGTCCGCCGGTCGCAGGGCCGCGATCGTTCCGCCGTCCGCACGGCGTCACATCGCGATGATGAATAATCCCGGTTGACCGCGGAAGATCGGAAAAATCACCATGTGTCGCGAGATGCTTTTGGTCGCCGCGTGTCTGGGATTGACCGGCTGGTCGCTGCTGGAAACGGGATCAACCGTACAAAAAAGCCAGCTTCCTGCACCGCGGACATTAACTCCCGACGAAGTCGCGTCGCTGCCGATGGGTGCAACAGTTGGCCTTGAGCAAATCGAAAACGGTGTGTGTTATCTCACTGTGGGCAGAATTCAGGAAGCCGACCTGCGGACGATTGTGCTGTCCGAAGTGGTCCGTCAAAATCCGCCGCGCCATTCCGTTCCGCTCCGTTACAAGGTTCCGTACGTCAGCCGATTGATAACCAGTGCCGGCATGCGAGTCCAAAGACTGCCGACGCATTGCATCTCCCTCTGCGACATCAACGCCGTCGTAGTGTTGGCACCGCATCCGAATCGATGTGTCCTGCGGCGAATCTCGGTTGAGTTTCCCGGCGCTGCGCGTTACTAGCGATCGGCGATGTTCATCGCGCAATTCCCGCCGATCACCGTGCGATGTTGCCGCTTTTCATCGAAAAATGACCCGCCAATCGATGATTTCCTGTAGGCGGCGTGTCTGATATCGGGGACATTGGCGCTCCTTCCACCAGGAGCCGTGATGATGTTGCGAATCGTGTGCCTGACTGTCGTTTGCGGGATGTTGACGGGTTGCCAGCTCTTTCCGTCCGCCGCGACGGTCTCCACATTTGCACCTCTTCCGACGCAGGGTGTCAGGCCGACGGAAGTCGCCGCGTTACCGCCGGGGTCCAAGGTGGAAATCTTGTGGCAATATGACACTTCCCGAACGCGCACCGTCGGCGAGGTTCTGCATGCGAGCCCGCAGGGGGTCGCCCTGATTAACGCGCGCATTGAAGCCCGTCACGAATCTGGGACACCGGTGATGAGCAGAGTTCCGTATGTCAACCGCCTCTTCAAAAACACGGGCGTGGGGGTGCAGGCTGTTCCGGTCCAGTGGGTGTCGATTCTGCAGATGACGACGGCCACCGTGATTACTCCGCCGCCGGAAGGGTATGTCGCTCCACAATTGGCAATCGACACCCAAGAGGGGCTGATGTTTGAACGAATCGGACTCGATTTTGATTTTCCGATTCCGGACGGGGACGGCGAAATCGATGTCTCCAACGTCCAGTTTCGTCAACACATTGAATACGCACCCGCTAACCCCGTTTCGAAGTCGGCCCCCGCGGTTCCTGACTTCAGGAAATCCGCCGCCGGGAACTGAAACGATACGGGATGATCTTGACCGTTTTTGCTGCAATCGCGATTCTGCCGCGGTGAGTTGCGGCCATTTTTACCGATGAACGCAATTCACCGCCGGATCGGCGTGAAATGACGTTTCCGTCCCGCCAAGGAGGGCGTGGTTATGAAGCGATGGTTGTCAGGGACGTTCATTACCCTTTACCTCAGTGCGCTGGCATGGGGCATTGTGGCCCATTCGATGAAGTTCGGCGTCAACGCCCATCCCATGATGTATTACGTCGTCTGGGACATGTTCTGCGGCTGGTCCCCTTACGAGACCCGCTTCCATGTGGTCGGCGAAGGGGTCAGCGGGAAGTATTACGAACTGGGCCCTGGTCCCTGGCCGCACTTCTCGCCCTACGGCGACCTCCCGCGGCATCACTACGACGCTTACGGCAGCACGTTCCGCAAGATGGCGCTCAACACGTTGAAGCATACCGATCACGAAGACATGCGCCGCATTCTCGTCGTGCAGGAATGCTGGCACAAAAAGTACAACCTCCCGCAGGCATTGTGGGATCTGCGCTTCGATGAACCGCGGGAACCCTACAGCTATTTCTGGCTGTTCTCTTCGTACTCGGATAACGGCGAACTCTTGACGCAGAACGTCGACTTCCTGAATTACGCCACGGCCCAATCGATTACCGACAACCCGCGGCTGATGTCCGACGCCCGGCGGGGACGTCCGTTCTTCGCCTTCAATCCCACGCTCCGCGACTCCGCATCCGTGCTGCAGGACCCGACTTCCTGGGCCGGTCCCAGTCTGAGCGCCAAGCCGTATGCGAACTGATCGCCGCAAGCGATCCGTCGTACCTCGTTTTTCATCAAGACCGTGTTCGCGATCGTCCGGCAGGGAGGCTGAATCATGAGTCAAGACAACGCCACGGTTCGGGAAAAAATCGAACATTTCTTTTATGCCCCGGAAGTTCCTTACGGATTGGCGCTGGTTCGCATCACGCTGCCCATCGTGATGATGTCGATGGTTCTCCCACGCTGGCTGGCGTGCCGGGAAATCTTCTCGCTCGACGGTGCGACGGCGCCATTGCCGCTGGGTTACGGCTATCCGTACATGTTCCCGGAGTTCAGCGGGCCGATTGCCATCGCGCTGTACTCCTTGCTGACGTTGTCGCTGTTCACCGTGTCGATCGGTTATTGCACACGGCTCTCGCTCATCGTCTGCTCGGTGTTGTATTTCTACTTCTGCAATCTCGACGCCATCAGCACGATGACGAAATACAGCGTGATCGTGTCGCACATGCTGTTACTGCTGGCCTGTTCCCATTGCGGCACTCTCTGGTCGATTGATGCGTGGCTCTCGAAACGAGCCGGACACGATCCAGACTATACCGTGGGCCACGCCTGGCCGAGACGATGTCTGCAGTTGTTGATCGGCATCGTTTATTTCGGCGCTGCCATCACGAAAATGAACACGCCTGCGTTTCTGAGCGGCGACCAATTGCAGTTCTGGATGATGACACACATCAACTTCAAGCATCCGCTGGGTGAGTTGATCAGCCTCTATCCGCTGTCCATCAAAATGATGTCCTATGCCGCCATCGTGTGGGAAACGACGTTCGTGTTTCTCGTGTGGCGCGGTTCGTGGCGCCCGTGGGTGCTCGGCATCGGCGTTCTGTTTCACTTCATGACGGTGCTGACTCTCGGTCTGCTCATTTTTCCGATGGTTTGCTTCTCGTGCTATCTGTGCTTCCTGGATGAAATTGACGTGTCGCACATTCGTCAATGGTGGGGAGCGCTGCTCACCAAAGGCACGAACTGGGCCAAATCGGTCCAGCGCATTTTCGAGGCCCTGCCCTCACCCGGTGCGTGGTCGAAGCATGCGAAGAGTGTGTATGCCGCGGGAGTGCCGCTGACGTTGGCCGCCGTGTTGGGCGGGGTCGGTCTCGAACATTGGCTCGATCGGTATGGCGACCGCCGTCCGGAAGGTCCGTATGCCTTGAAGGAAATTGAACCGGAAGTGCTGGAGCGATTGTTGTCGACGCCGACGCGCATTCGGGACAGCGACAAGCTCTTCGCGGTGGATACCGGGACGATTCTCGTGGGCGACATGCTTGCCGATCGGCGTCGCGTGTTCCGTCAAGGCGAAACGTTGATCGCGCAATGCAATCTCACGCCGCCGCACGAAGACATGTGGATCGAATGCAAGATGCTGGACGAAGGCAATCGGCTCGTGGATCGCCTGGGCAATATCGCCTTGCGGGAGCAGTTCCGCTCGAATTTCATGTACATGATTTCCGACGCGATGGAACCGGGCGAATACACGCTCTGCTTCGAAAACGGCGGTCGCGAAGTGCTCCGCAAGCACGTCACCGTCGTAGGCAACGGCCACACCGCAAACGCCAATTAAATGGAATCCCCAATCATTGCTTCGCGCTTTGCAGATCCCGGGACTCGCGCCGCATCAACAGTCCCCCCCCCCGTCATTGACGGGGGGCTAAAACCTCTGCATACACTTCCCGGATGCGGCGGGTCATGGTCTGATGGCGGAACTGGTCGGCAAATCGCGCGCGGCCTGTCGCGCCGAAACGCGCACGCATTGCAGCATCGTTGGCCAATTCAATCATCGCCTGCGACAGCGGCTCAATCGATTGCGGCGGCAACAGGCAGCCCGTCGCGCCGGGGATCACCACTTCGCGGGCCCCGTCGACGTCGTAGCTGATGACCGGCTTCCCGGCGATCAAGCCTTGCGGCAACACGCGGGCCAAGCCTTCCCACAGGCTGGTATGCACGACGATATCCATCGCGTGAATCAATTCGGGAATGCGTCCCGGTGGCACGAGCCCCGCGAAGACAAAGTGCTCGGCCAATCCGGCTGCCGCGATTTTCTGTTCAAACTCCGCCCGCAGGATGCCGTCTCCCACGAGCAGAAACCGGACGTTCGGAACCTTCGCCGCCACAGCCCCCGCGGCAGCGATGAGAAACTCGTGTCCCTTCAGGTGAAACAGCCGCGCGATCTTTCCGATGACAATGTGTTCCGGTCGTAAACCGAGTTCTTGGCGCACGACGGCGGGATCGCGCGGCGGCGTGAGAAACGGAGCGACATCAAAACCCGACGAGATGGTTGTGAACCGGTCGCGCGGCGCAATGCCCGCCGCGACGTATTGGTCGGTCATCGCATCGGCGACGCTGATGAACCGCGCCGTCGACCGGGCCGCGTTCTGTTCGAGCCGCCGATACAACCACGATGCCCACGGTGATTGCCCGTAATGGAAAGACGCTCCGTGGATGGTATGCACCGCGGGGATCCCGACTTTCGCCGCCGCCCAGCGACCGAGAATGCCCGCTTTGGAAGCGTGCGTATGCACCAGATCGGGTTTCAAACGCCGAAGCAGCACGATGAGATCGCGGTAGCTCGACCAGTCGCGCAGCGGATGAATGTTGCGACGAAACTGGGGCAGCACGTGCATTTCCGCCCCGCTGCGGTGTGCTCGTTCTTCGAGGCTTCCTTCCGGTCCCAACCCCGGCCCCGTGATGAGCGCCACGTGGTCGCCGTAGTCGCGAATCTGATCCTCGACGGTCAGCAGCGTGTTCTCCTGCGCCCCGCCGATAATCAACCGCGTGATGATGTGCGCCACAAACACAGCGTGCTGATTCCTCACTTAAAACCGATGCCGTCGAGGGAAGGCATGATACCACACGAGACGGTATGATTCGCGGCATGCTCTTTTGAGGGAACAGGGATGCCAAGTTTGGATTCGTCACCGCAACGTTGGAAGCCGCCGCGGTGGTTGTTTTCCGTCATTGCGATTCTGGTCGTTGCCTATTGGGTCGCGAATCAGCCACTGCCGCGCGGTGAGCGCCCGGCTGCGCCGACGCCGGACCAGAATGCGCACTTCGAGCCCCCGATCGAAGTCATTCCGGGAACGACTGCCGACCGCAACAATGCTGTCGTCCCCGTGGAATCCGAGAAACCGACCGCAGACTTACCGGAGATTCTGCCCGGACCACGCGCGGAAAACCCGACGGTCTCCCCGCGTGCATCCAAAACAGATGGTGGCGTTACGAAGTCCGCGAATGATCGATTGATCGTCAGGAATGTCACCGTCAAAGATCAATCCGGGCGCGTGGCGTTCCAGGGGGACGTCGATCTGCATCCGACACTAGAACGGATTGAGCGCGGGGACAAATTCCCGCACCGAAACGACGGCAGCACGTTTCGCAACCTGGAAAAACGCTTGCCGAAACAACCCGCGGGCTATTACACCGAGTACGTGCATCCCACACCGGGGATCGGTGGACCGGGACCGCAGCGGATCATCATCGGCAAAGACGGAGAAGCGTATTACACCCACGACCACTACAACAGTTTTCGGAAGGTGCGCGGATGACATCACGGCTGGTCATCGTCACCGATCCCCGCAGTTACGCTCCACCGGGAACGGTGATCGTTCCGTTGTCGGCTCATATTCGCACCCGGCGTGAACTCTTTGGTGTGATGCGGAAGCACTTGAAGCTGCCGGGTTATTTCGGTGGAAACTGGGACGCGCTGCACGATTGCCTGCGCGATCGATCGTGGCTGCCGGCCGATACGGAAATCGTGCTGCGACACGAAAGCCTGCCGTTCGCGGAGGGGAGTCGGCATCGCGCGACGTATCTCGAATTGATTCAGAGCCTGTTGCAATCGGAATCGGAGGCTCCGCCGCACATCACCGTGGTGTGGCCTGCCGATCGGGAAGTTCCCGCGGAGTGGAAGCCGTTTGCGACGGGCCCGTAAAATGAACAACGCCCGCTGTTGTTTCCCGAAGGAGCAACAGCGGACGTCGCCAATCGATGCGATCCTCAACGGATTCGCGAAGTCGCTTACGGTGACTTCGGAATGTGGTTGACGTCGTCTTGCAGATTGTTGATCCGGTTCAGCGCGACGCCGGAGATGATCAACGTGGCAATGACGGCGGCGGTGAGAACCAGCGTGCCATCGCCCATCAGTCCGCCGAAGCCGTTGCCGCGGGTGGCGCTTTCGCCGACCACGAGCATGGCTTGTTCGGCGGCCGATTGCGGAGCGGCGGATTCGGTCCACACGCGGAACGTCCCGGTGGACGTACCGGCGGTGACTTCATACAGCCCGCCCTTGAGGTTGGAAACCGCGAAGACGCCGTTGCTGTCGGTCTTCACCTTCGAGATTTCGTTCTTGCCCTGGCGAACGACCACTTCTTTCGAAGTCATCGCGGTGCCAGTGTGGTCGACAACGCGACCCACGAGGCTGCCATTGCTCAAGGCAACGTCGACAGCGGAAACTTCCACTGTCTTCACGGCCTTGATTGTCTTGAGGCCCGTGGCGGCCTGAACTTGTCCTTGAGGCATCACCATGCCCAAGGCAGCCAGCGTCACCACAGCGCCCTTCACGAGATTCGTGATTTTCATTCACTGCTCCTGACCATTTCCATCGAGTCCCGGAGAGACCCCCTGTCCCATCCGCTGCGGTGCGGCTGAACATTCCGGCTTTCGCAACAGAACGGTGAACCAATCGTTGTGTGTGGAGTTTCGGCGGAGGAGGAGAAACCACACTCACAAGACCAGAACACGACCCTGCCGGAAAAACGAAATGTCGGCGCGACACAGTCTATCCGTGGGTCAATATCGGTTTGAGTGGATTTCCGAGTGGAACCAGAACAATCAGAAAGTCTGAACTCTTTCCAAAGTTGCTCGCGTCTCATAAGACGGGGTGAGTTTAACGGCCGGGCTGGGAAACTCGCTGAAAATGACAATCGCCCGGCGAAAGTCCTTAAGACCAATCGCCGGGCGACAGGAGTTCAAAACGGCGACGAATCGCGCTGGTTATGGCGATTTCGGAATTTTGTTCACGTCGTCCTGGAGATCATTCAGCTTGCTGATCGCAATAGCGGAAATGATCAAACTGGCGACCACGGCAGCCGCGAGGACGAGCGTTCCGCCGCCCAACCCGCCCAGCGCTCCGCGAGTGCCGTTCTTGCCCAGGATCACCAAGGCTTGTTCTTTGGATGATTCCGGGGCGGCGGTGGCTGTCCAGATCCGGAAGCTGCCGGCGGTGTTGCCGCTGCGGACGTCGTAAACGCCGCCCTTCAGACCGCTCACGGAGAACACGCCCGATTGATCGCTGGTGATTTTAGCGATCGATTGTTTGCCCTGGCTGATGACCACTTCGGCATCCGCGACGGGATTGCCGGCATGATCAACCACCCGGCCGGCGAACACGCCTTCCGCGGACATGGTGATATCGAGCACCGTGGCTTCGGTCGTGACGATTTTCAGGGGTGCTTTCCCCTCAGCCGCTTGCAGTTGCGTCGCGGGAAGCATCGTCCCGAGGGCCGCGAGGGCGATGGCGGTGCCTTTGAGCCAGTTCAACATTTTCATTTGCGTTGTTCTCCGTTGGGAATCCGTTCCGAAAGCGCTTTCCACGGCCCGTGTGCCAGGGAAAACTGAACCGGCGCCCAATCGTCTTGCACGCTGGGAACAAGAACGGAGGAGAGTTCGCTCGAACCATGACGCACTCCACAGTGGAGACACGCCGTCCGCTGCCGGTTCAAAGGGTGTTATCGGAAGAATCCGCAGAGTCGCTACAGTCGCACTGGAAAAATCCGCGCAACTGGTAAACTCGACCAAAGTCACCGGGGCAAAAGCCCGCGCGGTAACAGGGACGGTGAGAACGTCCAAAGAAAGAGGCCGGTCATTCCCAGGGGGGAGGGGAATGACCGGCCCAGCGATTCGCGAACGTCGTGGGGGGAACGATCAGTCGCGAACGACTACGTGTCGAAGTCGGTCCGATTACGGGGACTTCGGAATCTTATCCACATCGTCTTGCAGGTTGTTGATCTTGCCGAGGGCGATCGCGCTGATGATCAGCGAAGCGATCACGGCCGCGGTGAGGAGCAACAGCGAAGGATCGACGGCACCGAAGGCACCGCGAGCCCCATTCTGACCCATGACCAGCAACGCGTGACCCTTGGCCGACGCCGGTGCGGTCTTTTCATTCCACACACGGAAGTTGCCGTCGGTGTTACCCGAGCTGGCGATGTAGTTACCGGGCTTCACGTTCTTGACCGTGAACACACCCTTTTCATTGGTGGTGACGCGGGCAACTTCCTTGTCGCCTTGCTTCACCACCACTTCACGATCCACCAGCGGTGTGCCGGAGTGATCGACGACGCGTCCGGCGAAGCTGCCTTCGATGAGGACGACATCCGCCGCCAGCTTGGCGTCACTCTTGACGACCATCGGGGCGTTGGTATTGCTCCCCTGCTGAGCGTACACCTGAGCTTGTGGAGCTACCATCCCGAGAGCGGCCAGACTCACTGCGGCGCCTCGGACCAGTCCGAAATACTTCATGCGACGATTCCTTTCGTTGCGCAACCCCAGTCGAACCAATGCCTATCGGTACCAGGAACACGGGGGGCAAGTGTCCTGCACCAGGCGCCGACAGATTTTTCAGGAACGAGTTCGCCGTGCCGGTTCACAGCGGTGAAACACCGTGAGAACCCGCACACGACTGACAATTCGAACTGCAAACCCATTCGAACCCGTGAGGTCCGTTTGTGTTTGCCGAGTGATGTGACGGCTAACTGTGTGGGGGGAGTATAGTGATGGCAGGAATTCGGTCAATCGGATTCCAGCAGCACTTTTCGACCAAAGCCCGATTTTTCGAAATGACGAACCCGAATCCGGCCGAGATCGGCAGAAATCGCCGCTGGATTGGCTCGCGGAGTGCCGGGATTCTGTGCAAATCGCCCATTTCAACGAACCAAGCCCGGCATGGGTCGCCTGCCGGGCTTGGTTCTTGTTTGGGAAAGTGCCTCATCCCGGAGCGCGTCCGGACGGGAACGAAAGCCATTACGGCAAGACTTTTGCCGCATCGGCCGGAACATCCGCGGCTTTTTCGGCCTCCTTGGCGGGCTCGGCGGAGGGCTGGTCCCCTTCTGCCGTAGGCCGTTGCGGACGTTCGCCATCGCCTCCGGGTGCCCGACCACCGCCGCGCCGTTGGGCGAATCGTGCCGCGATTTCTTCCTGATCGACGAACCCGTCGCTGTTGGTGTCCCACTCCTCGAAGTTCGCGGCCATCCGTTCGGGGGCTTCCTCCTTGCTGAGCTTCCCGTCGCCGTCTTGATCATTCGTCATGGGATCAGGACGCGGTCCACTCCGCCCGGCCCCTGCCATGGCAGCGTAATCCGGCTGGGGTGCCGCTTCGGCTGCCGGCGCATCGTCGTAGACCATCGGCGTTTCCAGTGGGGGATTTGCCGTTTCCATCGCCAGCACCGCGGGTTGATCTTCTGTGCTGTCATACAACATCCGAATTTCGTACGCCTGCGTGATCCCTTGCCATTTGTAGACGACGGCATGCCAATGTCGGTCTTCTTTTTTGCTGCGCGAGGGAAACCCGACGATCATTCCGGGAACATCTTTCATCAACAGCGGAACGGTGGTTTCCTCTTCGGCGGCCAGGTGGTTCTTGAACTTCTTCAGCGACATCTCATAGCCGAGCCGGGCATGCGCCTGAACCGCGACCAACAGGATTAACAGGGCAATGCCACCGCGGACGAGGAACAACTCCACGGGATTGCGCGGCTTTTTAGGGGGGCTCGCCACGGGCGCAGGGGCGTTCTTGTCTGGATCGACCGTCATGGCGAGACTCCGATAAGAATGAGCGGAACGAACGTTGATCGACGGTTCGAAGGAAGCCGCGATCTCGAAAGGAGAGACGATTCAGAAACGAAAGGACTCGATGAGCGACCGCATCATCACGTTCCGCCGTTCCGTCCGCCAGTCAAGAATCGGTAAGGATGAATGATTTCTCCGTCTCTAACGGCAGACCATCGTTGCGAATCGACGAGCCCGTTACGGCGTGATTCCGAACGCGGACCGATGTCCGACGGCGTTGTTCACGTAATGCTGATAGGTGCGTGCCAGGCGGTGCTGCTGCTCGGGCGTGAGCACTTTCACTTGCCGCGCCGGACAACCGGCCCACAGTGTTCCCGGAGGAACCTGCGTCCCCTCCAGCACGACCGCCCCGGCAGCGATCAGCGCCCCTTTGCCGATCACGCTGCGGGACAGGACCAGCGCCCCGATGCCGATCAGGGCTTCATCCTCCACCACGCAGCCATGGACCACGGCCCGATGACCGACGGTCACACGTCGGCCGAGAAGACAGGGATAACCTTCATCGACGTGCAGGACGGAACCATCCTGAATGTTCGTTTCCTCGCCGACATCGATCCATTCCTGATCGCCCCGCAGAACGCAGCCGTACCACACGGAACTGCGGGCCTGCAGCCGCACGCGGCCGTAAACCGTCGCCGTCGGGGCCACCCAGGCGGAAGAATCGACCAGCGGTTGGGTCCTTAGGGCTTGCCAGTTCCAGTGTTCTTGGGGATAAGGGACATTGGGAGCGGGAAGTGCTTCCGGTACAGTCCAGTCGGGAAGCGACGGCGGAGTTGTCTCAGGGCCAGCGGACATGATGTCATTCCTTGCTTCACAGATTGATTTCAAGCGGCGTGTCGGTCCCATTGTGCGATCGCAGTCAGGCGGGCGACAAGCACCCGCACTCCAGCTTCGGGTGGTGTGCGCGACGATCCTGCTGCTGATCACGGGATGCTATCAAACAGCACCGCCGTTGTTGAAAGCCTCGTCCGCCGATCGCGCCCGTGCAGACGAATACGCCGAGGAACTGCATGCGGCCATCTGGAATCGCCTGGCGCTGATGCCGGCGGTGGCGCAAAGCAAGTTTCATCAACAACGACCAATCAGCGATCGGGCCCGCGAAGCCGAACTCGTCGAACAATTCCGCAAGCTGGCGATGAATCGAGGCATTCACCCGGAATTTGCGGAACGAGTGATCCGGGCGCAGATCGACGCTTCAAAACGGGTGCAAACGGAGCTCTATGAGGAATGGAAAGCTCATCCGCCCCCGGAAGATACGCACTTACGCGATCTCGTCCAGGATTTGCGACCGGCCATTGATGTCACGAACGAACGGATGCTCGTGGCTCTGCAACTTCTCGGTGCCGTTCCCGACGAACTGAAACGGGCGATGGAACACGCCCATGCCCGCCGTTCGCCCTTGCCACCGCATGTCTCCGGCGAAGCATGGGATGTCGCGTGGGGACCGTTGCTCGCGATCCCGGAAAACTTCATGCCCGGCCGCGAGGCTCTCGGTCCGATTCCCACATTGCGATCGGCGCAGCCGGAAAATCAACCGTTCGTCCCGGACTTCGCTCCGGAAGAAGAAACCGCTACGGTGCCAGCCGAAGAGGCGGACGCAACCCGCTGAGCCCCGGCACTTCGTGGACTTGTTCGCGAACCGTGGCCACTTGCGCCGCCAGACGGCGAAACTCATCCGTATCGCGGGTGTAGTCACGGCAGTGCTCATCCAACTGCGGGAACAAACCGGCGGCCAGTTTGGATTGAGCCAACTCTTCGGCCAGTTGTTGCACGCTCCGTTTCAAACCCCCACGCAACCGGGCGGTGAACAGGGCAAGCATCAGCAACGTCCACAACCCGAGAAACAACGCCGCCGGAATATAGAAGTGCGATTCCAGCAGCGGCTTTTCCAGAAACCACGAATCGTAGAAAAAATTCTTACCAATCCGCACGAGCAAGTAGATCGGCAGAATCGCAAAGACGATTTCATAACCAATGCGTGCCAGCAATCCCGAGCGTTGCCGGGCCGTTTGCAGAATCGCTGCGTCCAGCCGTTGCCGCGCGAACGCCCAGAATTCGTCTTCAGCTTCGGCGGCGGATTGTTTCAACGTGCTGAGTTTCAAGTCTGCGGCAGCACGATCCAGCTTGGCCGCGCGGGTGTAACCTTCGATGACAATCTGTGCTTCACGCAATTCCGCATCGCTGAGTTGCAATGCGGCCAGCCGTTCGACCTGATCTTCACCGGTCGATTCCTGCCGCCGGGACGCTAACCACCGCGTGCCATGCACCGCCCCCCACAGCGCGAGTTGTGCCGAAGATTGGGCCCGCATGAGTGTCCACGAAGCGAGCAAACTCGCCTGGCTGTAGTACGCCCGCAACACCAGCGCGAACGGACTGAACCCCCACAGTTGAGCGATTTGCCCCATCACCCGCCGTTCCCACAAGCCGCGACTGACGAGTAGCTCGTCCTGCAACCGGGTGGAAAGCCGCGTTGTCAGCGATTGCCGCTGCGCTTGCAGGACCGTTTCCAACTGCTTGACCGTGGGGGCATGCTCTGCAAGTTCGGTGTTGATCCGATCGAGTGTGGCCTGCACCACTCCAAACAAGTTGCCGCGACGGATTCGCACGCGCTGCGCTGCGGATAACTCCCGGAACAGCAAGTCGAGCAAACGGCCGATCTCTCCCGACGGTCGCATCCCGGCTTGCTGCTCGGCGATCGCTTTGCGGCTGTCGACGAAGAACATTTCCGCGATCTGGTACGCCGGGGCGAGTTGCCGCCGCCAGTCTTCGCGGATGTCGGCGTCCTGATCGGCATGCGTCTGGACGAAGATCAGCTTGCAGGTTTCCGCCGCATGGGCGAGTTCCTCGCTCACCTTCGCACTGCGGTATTTCTGTTGCGAACTGACATACAACAACACATCACATGCGGGCAGAATGCGGTGCAGCCGCGCGAGATTGGTCCCCGCTTCTTCGGTCTCGCTGGTGTCGGGATCGGGGCAGTCGAGCAACAGCAGATCGCGCAGCAACGGCACATCGCGTCGCACGACCGTCAATTCCTCCCACGGCAGCGGATACGCCGTCAGATCGGTTTCCGGATGAGCGAGCAATGTCGGGGCGATCGTCGTGGGCCGTTGCCGTCCCACGGTTGCGACGTCTTCGCCAATGAGCGCATTCACCAGCGAACTTTTGCCGACGCCAGTGCCGCCAAATGTCGCCACAACGAGTGGGGCATCGACGCGCAATCGCAACGGATCGACGCGCTGCAACAATCGCTGCAACACCGAATGGGCGTGCTGCAGCGGTTCCCACGCGGACGGACGCCCGGCGGCGCATTGCAGTCGGCGCACGACGTCATCAATCTGCGCGAGCAATTCCAACTGCACAATTTCCGCCGCCATTCAACGTGTCCCTGATGATCGAAACGAAGAATTGGTGAGGATGTCTTGAGAGAGCAAAAGAGAGAACCACGGAATACACGAAACACACGGAAGGAGAAAGGAATACGAGTTGGAATGGACGACTGCCGGGTCGTTGGCCAGTTGGAATGCAAAGGTGTCGGGGCAGGAGCCCCGACCTATGATTTTCAGTTAATTTTCACATCCATAGGTCGGGGCCCCTGCCCCGACTCTTCAAACCAGCCCACAACCGACTGCTGCAACTTCGCAGATTTTCTTTTTCCGTGTGGTCCGTGTATTCCGTGGTTCCCTTCCGAATGCTCGATCTATGACGACTCCGGATTCGTGGTTTCCCGTTCGTCTGAGTCGCCGGAAACAATCGTTTTCTCCGGACGCAGGAACCAGAACGGATCTTGCCGACCGGTGGCGGGGATCGGTTCGCGGACGATGCGCCGCAAACGGCCGGCCCAGATGATGATGACCGCCCCGAGCACAACGCCCACGATGAGAATCCCCGCGAGTGCCGCCAGCCCGGCGGTCACCTTGATCCGTTTCTCTTGTTCATCCGGCCGGGTCGGATTCTTTCCGTCCGTCGCAGGATCGGAGTCAGGGTCAGCAACCAATGTCGTGTCGGGAACGGGAACATCGGCCGCGTGAATTCGATCGACCAACAGCGAAAATGTCAGCGCGAACAGGCCCAGGAGCATCGCCGATGGCAGGCGCACGATCGTCATCGGAGAATGTTTCTTGTCGCAGCGGGTCATCACCACAACCCGCTTCGAGGGGGGCTATCGAGTTCCGACAGTTGACGATACAACGCGCGGACGGGCTCGGGAATCTCTTTCGGGACGACGATTTTCACGACCACGAACTGGTCGCCGGTTTGCTTGGTCTGCGGGTCAATCACCCCTTTGCCCCGCAGACGGAGTTTCATGCCGGACGATGTCCCCGCGGGGATCGACAGCACGACCGTTCCTTCCGAAAGCGTTGGCACATCCACTTTCGCACCGAGAGCCGCCTCAGCGGGCGTGATCGGCACATCCACCAGCAGATCGGATCCTTCCCGCCGGAAGTACCGATGCGGATCAATCTGCACCGTCAACAATAAATCACCCGCTGCTCCGCCGTAGGGTGACGGTTCCCCCTGTCCGGCGAGTCGCATCACGCCGCCATCGTTGATCCCCGCGGGAATCTTCACCGCTAGCGTTTCGGAATTCCCGCCGCGATCGAGTCGTAAATCGACACTTCCGCCTCGTGCCGCGGTTTCGAAAGCCACGCGCACCGTCGCTTGAACGTCGTCCCCCTTGGGTGCCGGTCGCCGACCACCCCGGCCTGCTCCGCCGCGACCGCCGCCGAACAGTCCTTCCAAACCGCCGCCGAAGAGGTCACCGAAGTCGAACTCTTGCCCGCCGGTTCCAGTCGACCAGGTGTGTCCGCCGCCCGGTCCGGGTCCGCCGCCGGGGCCTCCCGGGCCCCCCTTGCCGAAGACAGTGCCGAAGCGATCGTATTGCTGGCGCTTTTCTTCGTCGCCCAGAATGGCGTAGGCTTCCTGAATCTGCTTGAAATGCTCGGCGGCGGTCGCGTCGTCCTTCTTCACATCGGGGTGGTTTTCGCGGGCCAGTTTGCGATACGACTTGCGAATTTCATCGGCCGTCGCCGATTTGGAAACGCCAAGAATCTGGTAATAATCCGGGGCAGCCATAGTGTCGGAAACTTCCGAACGGTAGATGACAAAACGATTACGGGTTCGCCCCGCATTTTAGACGTTCCCCCGGTAATCCGAAAGCTGCGTTCCTCCGCTTGCGGTTTCGCGCCCCGCGACGACAGCTCGCCAGTGCTCACGAATCCGCACAAACGAAGGTCTGGCGGCGTTGAATTCCGTGGTGTAAGATCGTTTTCAAAGAGAAACGGCGACCACATCCCCTTCACCACGGAACAGGAATGCGTCGAAACCGGCTGTCCTCCGGGGTTCATTCGCGCACCGGCGCGACCCTGGATTACATGCTGGTGATCGCCGCCACGCTGCCGGTCGTGCTGGTTTGTGTCACCATGGGAAAGCGGATCATGCAGCTCGTGTGGGAAATGCTGTGCGTGCAGGTCTCGTGGCCCTTTCTCTGACTGCTCTCCTATCGAATCGCCTTCCGGGAAAGTCCGCTCTGATGCCATCTCGCCGCTCATCCTCCCTCTGGCAACGGATTCATCACGACGAACGGGGTGCCGTGAGCCTGGAAACCATTCTCATCATTGCGGCCATCGCGATTCCGATCCTCATCTTCATTCTGAAATTCGGCTGGCCAAAAATCCGCGACTACTTCAACACGGGAATGGAAAACCTCGAAAACGAAGGGAGCAAAGTCCAGCAAGGAACAGGGAACTGACGTTGCTTGCGCTTTGCGGAACGCACAACCCCTGATCAAATTCCCCTGCTCCCCTTCATCGGCCGTTATGTCACCGCTCTCGTTGGCCATTCTGTTCCTGCTGTTGATCGTCGCCACGATTACGGATGTTCGCACGCATCGGATTTATAACTGGACCACCTACACCGGTTTGTTTCTGGCGTTTTTGCTGCGGGGATTGGAAGGGGGAACTGAGTCCGCACAAGAGGGCGTTGCCGGGGCGGTCGGTCTCGGCGGGTTGATGCTGGTGGGGTTTCTGCTGTTCGATCTCGGTGGCGGTGATCTGAAACTGTTGACGATGATTGGGGCGTTTGTCGGCTGGCAGCGCGGCGTGGAAGTGCTGCTGTGGACGTTCGTGCTCGGCGGCATCGGCGGCATCGCCATGCTCGTCTGGCAGGAAGGGGCGTGGAACATCTTGGTCCGAACGGGGCGGCATCTGGCAAACATCGTCCACTTTCGCGGCTGGGTTCCTCTCACCGATGCCGACCGGGCACCGCTGCAACGATTGTTATTTCTCGCCCCGGCGGCGTTTCTGGCGGCGATCATCGTGAACTATGACCTGTTGGAAGCGTGCTGGGATCTCCGGTAATGTGCCGATTGAAGAGTCGGGGCGGGGGCCCCGACCTATGGATGAATGATTTGTTATCAATCATAGGTCGGGGCCCCTGCCCCGACGGTTTTGAATTCCATCGGACCAGATAACCAATCTCCGCTGGGAGTAAACATGTTACGGGCGTGGCTCGAATCGTGCTGGCCGTGCTTCATTGCGTTGGCGATGGCATTTGTGCTGGCCCGCGTTGTGCTCGCCGCCGGTGGGGCCCGCTGGCAATGGCGGCGGCTGGGCGACATTCACCGATGCCAGCGCGGCGGCGTGCAAACGCTGGCCTTCGTCATGACGTTGCCACTCTTCATGATGATCACCATGTTCATTATCCAGGTGAGCCAGTTGATGGTCGCCGAGATGGTGATTCACTACGCCGCCTTTGCCGGTGCTCGCGCCGCCAGCGTGTGGATTCCCGCCGCGGTCGACGCCCCCCCGTCCAACTACGCCTGCGATAACCACATCGATGAAGAAGAATACTTCGGCACCGATCCGTTAACGGGGCAGTCGCGGTATCTCGAAATGGAAAACCGGTTGGGGATCATGCCGACCCCGGCGGGGACCGATGTGGATCCGAGTGTTGTGGAAGCCACCGCCAACAGCCCGAGCACCAAGCTGCGTAAAATTCGTTCGGCGGTTCTGCAAGCGGCCGCACCGATGTGTCCATCGCGGAACGTCGGGGCCACGGCGATGACACCCGAACTGCGTTGGACGATTCCCGCATCGCAGCGAATGTACGCCGCGCTGGCCTCGCAGTCCCGGAACAACAGTCGCATTCCGCAACGGATCGCCAACAAGCTGGCCTACGCCGATGCCGCGACGCAAGTCTTCATCCAATGGCGCGATGGCCGCAGCGCCGCCGGTCGCGATTCGCTCGACTATCGCGCCTACAACGTTCGGAATCATCCGAATCCGCAAGTCCATTTTCATCCGCAGGAAGTCGGCTGGCAGGACCCGATCACCGTCTATGTGATGCACGACTTCGCCTTGATCCCCGGTCCCGGACGGTTCCTGTCGACGTTTCTGGTCCGGTCCGACGGCTTGCCGGACAATGTCAGCCCGAAGATCCGCAAAGACACCGGCACGTTCAACCAGACGATGTACACCACGCGGCTGACCGCCTCGGCGACGATGGTGCCCGAAGGAATCAAATCCATCCGGCCATTCGTCCAACCGTGAGGAAAGCCGCACCCCGGCTGCTTCCTCGCAGCCGGGGTGCTCGTCGCGACCGTCAGCTTGCAAGGAAAACTGTGACGTGCAAACGATGTGGCGAATGACGCGATCGATGACAATGCACCTGTTGCGAAAGCTGCGCGGCGTGCATCGCGATGAGCGCGGCGTCATCAGCGTGTTGTCCGTCTTTGCGATTTTTCTCTTTACGATTCTACTGATGCTGCTCGTCAACACGGGGCGGCAGATCGACGACAAAATCCGCATGCAGAACGCGGCCGATGCCGGGGCGTATTCCGGCGGCGTGTGCGTCGCCCGCGGCATGAACGCCATCGCCTTCAGCAATCACCTGCTGTGCGAAGTCTTCGCCCTCACCGCCTACATGCGCGAAGCCCGCGACCGGCATGCGGACACGTTTGTGCCGAATATCCTTTCTTCCTGGAAGAAGGTTGGCGAGATTTTTCATGCTCACGGGACGCACCCGAAATTCACGCAACTGGGATTCAGCATTCTTCAGAAGATCCAGACCGAACAAGAGATGGTGGCCAGTTTTAGTGAGATGGCGTCGCAGCAATCGCGAATTGCGCTACCGCATTTTGAATACATTCTGGCAGGGCCCGATTTCGACGATCCGCCCTCCGTCGCCGGGCAGGTGTCTCCCGAAGGGGGGTTCATTCCCCATTTTCAGCGGGCGGTGATTCAAACGACACCGCAATTGGCGCAGGTGGCCACACAAGACATCGCGCGACGCTATGGGACTAATACCGAATCGTTGCACGAATATCGGCCGCTGCTGGGTGTGTTCTGGAAAACGTCCGTCGAGCAGGCCGGGACGACGGATGAAACGGACTACCGCACGCGGACGATTCCCGCCGTCGATCCTTCGCCAACCGGCGTGGATGGTCGGGCGTTGCCTTCGAATCGGAGCAAGAACTGCTATTACTGCCTTTCGCGTTCCGAGCGCCATCGCTTGTCGCACCAATATCTCAACGATTGGATCACGCTCTGGCAAAGTCCGTACTTTGAATTTCCGCACAATGCCGATCCGCGATTGGGTTCGGAGACGGCGAAGATGTCGAACTACATCAATCTCTTTCGGATCTTCGCGTGCGGACAGCTCGACAACCTGCTCAATGCCGAATACCCGGACGTCAATTTGCCGTTCATGCTGCGCGAGACGCGTCGCGGGAATTGTGAAGGACTGCTCGGCCCGGACTGCTGGAATGAACCGAATCCCCCGTGCGCGTCGAGCAATTCGTCGGACGAGTCGATTCTGGAAACGGATTACATGTTCGTCGCCGGGGCGTATTGGCCGCCGATGAAGCCCTTATTTCCCGGACTCTATGAGAACCCATTGAAGCGCGACAACCGGGCGTATGCGGTCACTTTTGCGCAGGTCCATTTTTTCATTCCGCGGGCCCGTTTTGCGTGCTGTCCCTGGTCGACACGTTACACCTGTTACAATGCCCAGGGGACACAGTATCCCTGCTGGGTCGACCACTATGACAATTGGCCTCGCCGTTGGGATCTGTTCAATCAGAACTGGGCCGCGAAACTGGTTCCTGCGACGGCAACCTATCTTGGTCCGATCCTGGCAACGCATCCCGGACACCCGAGTTTATCCACCTACAGCGCACCGAATTTAAGTTCGATTACCGATCAAGACCTTCGCGCGGTCAACTCGCACTGAGTGCTACCGTAATCGGTCATGGACCGCCGCGTCCGAAGAGACACAAGCATGAAAACCGCACATCGCCGATGGCAGGGTTGCCCCTTGCGATTGCACCCCCGGGCTGGTCTCGCGCCACTGGAATTGACGCTCGTTCTTCCCACGCTGATGTGCATGCTGGCGCTGATGATCAATTTTGGCGTTGCCGGGGCGTGGAAAGTGCGGACGCAGGTCGCGGCACGGTATGCCGGCTGGGGATCGGTCGCCGCACGAACGGGATCATTCAATCCACCACCAGACAACTGGCCCGCGAATGCCACACGGGAAGCGGTGTCGGGATCGAATTTGCCGGTCGTGGACCAGCTCTGGAACAGCCAGGCGGATTTACTGGCCCCGGCTGTCCGCGGACCGGTTCTGTCTTCACCCCATCAGACCGTCGTGGTTCCGGTCGAAGGGCGACTGGAAATGGACGAAGAAGTCCACCGCGGTCATGCGCAAGTCCAGAGACCACTCCCGCTGTTGCGAGGCGCCACACGCGATGGTCAATTCGGTTTCAATCTCAACGAAGACCTGATGGACAACTGCTGGCAGTTCTTCGACCTGGGCTTCCAGCACAACGAAGATATGCGAGCGCTGGATTGGTACGCCATCGAGCATCACGAATTGGCGTTGCTCGATCCGACCTTGGGTGGGAGCTATCAGCGCGTGCAGCGCGCTTCGCGGGCGCTGCGGGAGAATCCGAGGAAATGTGAGTTGTACGTCCTCGACCGCGATCACGAGTTGGCGCGGTACTATGGGCGTGCGGATGATTTCTATCCCCGCATCCACGGCTGCAGCATGGATGTCGAGGATGTCAGCATGCGCTTGGTCCGCCCGCTCTTGACGCAGATCGACGCGCTTCCCTGCACAATCGGTCGGCGGTTTTCCAATATGTACCGCGACTGGATTTGCGGCCTCGAAGTCTGCCATCGAGGCGATGCTGCCGCTCCAATGATCCCGAAATACGAAGGCCTCCGCCGAATGTTTGATTCGGTCACCGTTTGTGGAATCAGGCTGCCGAGATTGATGCCGTGCCCCGCGTGTCCGGGCCAATGTCCCTGCCCGCCCATTCCGGGACCGGATAACTGCGATCCGCAATAAGTGACGCTGCCGCGCTCACCACAGCCGTGCGGGGACGATTGGCAACTCCGGTACCAAGGCACGTGGCGGGAGTTGTGCGAGAAACAGCACCGCGGCGGCGACATCCGCGGGGGCGAGCGCGTGGTTGAGCACGTCCTGTGGCGTCGGGGTCGGGCGCTTCGTCAGGATTTCGGTGTCACACAAGCCTGGCATCAACACGGTCGTGCGGATGCCGTGGTCCCGTTCTTCCACGCGCGTGGCATACGCCAAGCCGGTCAAGCCGTGTTTGCTCGCTTGATAGGCGACCCCGGAAACATCTGGTCGGTGTACCGCTGCGGAGGCCACGTACACAATGAGTCCGCCGCCCTGTTGCCGCAGGATTGGCACGACGGCTTGCGTGGTGAGAAACGCCCCGGTGAGATTGGTGGCGAGCATTTCGTGCCAGCGTGCCGGGGTGACTTCCAAGAGGGCTCGGCCGGGAATGTTCGTCCCGGTCGCATAGACCACGAGATCCAACCGACCGGTGGCCGAACACGCCTGCGTCACGATGCGGCGAACATCGTCTGCCACCGTGACATCACCGACGCACGGAACGATGCGTGGTGACGCCGTGGCCAATTCGTGCAAGCGCTCGCTCCGTCGTGCCACGGCGGTCACGTGCATTCCGTGCTCGGCGAGCAGCAGCGCCGTCGCCCGCCCCATTCCACTGGAAGCTCCCAGCACCAGAGCGGTCTGATCGGTCAGCAACGCGGTCATAAAGAAATCCGAAATTGAGCACCACCACACCAGAAACGGCTCAAGTTTAGCGAATGACCGTGCTGTAGAAACGCCATCCGTGATCGGCCCAGAGACCATTCCCCTTGCGACAGAGCAACATTTGCGCCACAAAAAACAGCACTTAACCCATTTTGTGGCAATGATTTGCAGATTGTGATCCGCCCCCGGAACGCAAATTGACCGGATTGCCCGCCGGACATATACTCCCCGCCCCTTGTGACGGTCTCACGTTCTGACGAGACAGGGACTTACGTTTGTCTCGTCGGCATGAGCCGGGGAATCCTGTCGACCGTGAACATTTTTCCGGGACTGCCCGTGACGGGCTCCTTCCGCCGACTTCACAGCGGTTGGTTGAGTGTGTGCGCCGCGGCGATTCTCATCGCCAGTTCGGCTGCGCTCGCGGTCCGTCTACGGGGTCAGGACGACAAACCGGCGGCCAGCGACCCGGCACCGATTCAAATCTTCGCCGACTGGTCGCAGGAATGGACGGACGGCCCCGCTCACGTCGCACTCTTTCGCGGGCATTGCCGCATCGTTCAGGGAACCGATGAATATACGGCCGAGAAGATGGTGGTCTGGGTGAAGCGCGACACGGATGACAGCACGCCGCGGGATGAAGTCTCGGTCTACTTCGAAGACAACGTCTCGGCCCGCACGGACGACGGCGACTTCTCCGCCCCCACGCATGCGATTCAGTTGGAAACGATGCTCGGCATCACCTTGACGGTGCGCGGCCGCAAGACCGATTCACCGGCCACAGACGACGCGCTCTATCGCCGGGCGACCCAACGCCGAAAGGGATTGCGGCGGGGCGATCTCCAGCAGACGCAATTCACGCTCGATCCGACGACGCCGGGCGTGCAAGCGCTGCCGGTTCAAAGCCCGCCCGGGCAGGTTCGCCGCGTCCGAATCTTCCAACGCGGTGCCGTGCCGTTCAACCTGCAAATGCAGCCGGTGGAGAATTCGAATCCGCCCGAGCAGATCATTTTCATCACCGGCGGATTGCAACTGCTGATTGACAGCGATGGCGTCATCCCCGGCATGGGGGACGTCGGCACGGTCGATCTTTCCGCCGACCGCGCGGTCATCTGGACGACAGCGCTCAACGGCAATGCGAACCCGTTGGAGAGCATGCAAGGCCGCGACACGCCGTACGAAGTTTATCTCGAAGGGAACATCGTTTTCCGACAGGGGAACAATGTCGTTCGGGCCGATCGCGCTTTCTATGACGCGCGGGAAGAACGGGCGTTGATCTACAACGCGGAACTCAAGGCGTTCATGCCCGATCTCGATTTACAGGTCCGCGTGCGGGCCGAACGGTTACGGCAAACCTCGCGCACTTCGAGCCATGCCCAAAACGCATGGTTATCAACCAGCGAGTTCGGTAAGCCGGGGTATCGTTTGCAGGCGTCCGATGTCTTCGTCGATCAGATCATGAGTCCCCCCGCCGACGGTGCGGTCGTGCCCTTCAACCCGGTCACCGGGCAACCGGTGCTGGAAACGAAACCGTATGCCCGCGTGAACAATGCCACGCTGTTTGTGGAAGACGTGCCGGTTTTCTGGCTGCCGTTTCTCACGGTCCCCACGGAAGACCCCGGCATTCCCATTCAGTCAATCACGTTCAAGCAGGACCGTGTTTTCGGGACACAACTCCGCACGCGCTGGGATGCGTTCCAGCTCTTCGGTCTCGACAAGCCCGACAACACGCGGTGGAGTCTCGAACTCGATTATCTCAGTCAACGCGGCCCATTGGTCGGGACCGACGGGGCGTACCGCGGCGTTGATAATCAAGGGCGGCCGTTCTTCGGGGAATTCCTCGCGTCCTACGTTCATGACGACGGGCACGATAACCTCGGTCTCGGACGTCGATCGCTGCTACCGGATGATGCGAATCGCGGCCGGGCGATGATTCGCGACCGGCACTACTTCAGTGAAACGTTGACCTTGCAGAGCGAATTCGGTTACGTCAGCGATCGCAACTATCTCGAACAGTATTACGAGAACGAATTCGATACCGGCAAAGATCAGGAAACGCTCGGCTACCTCCGTTGGGCGGATGAGAACTATGCGGCATCGTTGCTCGCGCGGCCGCAGGTCAACAATTTCGAGAACGATGCCCAGTGGCTGCCGAAGGCCGACGGCTATGTGCTGAACGAGCCGCTGCTCGGTGGTTGGCTGAACTGGAGCACGCACACCTCCGCGGGGTATGCCACGCTGCAACAGGGAAATCCGCCGAGCAATCCGAACGATCTGTACAGCCCGCTGCCGTATTACACTTCGGCCAATGGTCTCGTGGCGATGACCCGGCATGAAATCACGGCACCGTTTAATGTCGGGGCGTTGAAGATCGCGCCGTATGCCTTGGGGGAAGCGGCATACTGGAGCGATGGATTCACGCAAAGTTCGATTGATCGTTATTACGGCCGCGCCGGCATTCGGGCCAGCATTCTCTTCTCGCGCGTCTTCCCGTACGTCCGCAGCGACATCTTCAATCTGAACGGACTCAATCACAAGATGACGTTCGATGTCGACTACGGGTACGCCCAGTCGTCGCGGTCGCTATCCGAGATCCCGCAATGGAACGAATTCGACGACAATGCCCAGGAACGCTTCCGCGAACGGCTGCTGGTCAACACGTATGGCGGCGTGCTGCCGCCGCAGTTCGATCCGCGATTCTTTGCGGTTCGCAGCGGGGCCGGTGGAAACGTGACCGATCCGTACCACGAACTCGTCGACGACATGCACGCCGCACGGTTCGGCTGGCGACATCGGTTGCAGACGAAAGTCGGCCCGCCGGAACGGCAACGCATCAAGGATTGGATGACGCTCGATCTCGGCGTCACGCTGTTTCCCGATGCCAATCGCGACAACTTCGGCAAGAATCTCGGCCTCTTCACCACCCGGTATGCCTGGAATGTCGGCGACCGGACGTCGATCATCGCCAGCAGTTTGTGGGATTTCTATCCCGATGCCCCGCACTTGTGGAGCGTCGGCGTGCTGAGCCAGCGCAGCGTCCGCGGCAGCTTGTATGTCGGTTTCCGGCAAATTGAAGCCGGGTCGACGTTCAACAGCCAGATTCTCACCGCCAGCTACAGTTACCAGATGAGTCCCAAATGGATCTCGACCGCATCGACGGCGTTCGACGTCGCCGAAGGTCAGAACCGGGGACAAGCGCTGACGATCACGCGCGTCGGCGAATGGTTCCTGTTCCACACCGGCTTCAATTTCGATGCCAGCAAAAACAACGTCGGGGCGGTCTTCGCCATTGAACCGAAACTCGGCAGCAAAGGAATCACCACGCCGCAGTTAGGACCGTTGATGCAGAATTACTAGGTGGCAGGTGATGGGTGGCCGGTGACAGGAAGAATGTCACCCACCTCACAATCTGCCGACCACCGACCACCTGTCACCTATCACCCTTCCATACCATGCTTGCCGTCACCGATGAAATCGATCGCATTCTCCCGTTCGGGCTCACGGGGAGCGTTACGCGCATCGTGGGACTCACGGCGGCGGTCGCGGGGTTTCCGGCTCCCCTCGGGGCGGTCGCGCGGCTGGAACGCGATCACGGTGGTCCAATCGATGCCGAAGTCGTGGGTTTCCATGATCAGGAAACCTTGCTGCTGGCGTACGGTGATCTCGCGGGGATTCGCCGCGGGACGCGCTGTCATCTGTTGCAATCGACCCCCGGGGCGCGCGTCGGCGATGCACTGCTCGGCCGCGTGTTGAATGCCCGCGGGCGATTCATCGACGACAAATCCCCGGCGGTGTTACCGCATCGGGTGAGTCTGCATCCCTCGCCGATTCCGCCATTATCGCGTCCCCGGATCAGTGCTCCGTTGGGGACCGGCGTGCGTGCCATCGATGGCCTGTTGACGTGCGGTCGCGGCCAACGTCTCGGCATCTTCGCGGGCAGCGGCGTCGGCAAAAGCACGTTGCTCGGTCAGATCGCCCGTTCGACGACGGCTGACATCAACGTCGTGGTGCTCATCGGCGAACGCGGCCGTGAAGTCCGCGAATTCATCGAAAAAGATCTCGGCTCCGAAGGCCTGGCCCGCAGTGTGGTGATTGTCGCCACCGGGGATGACCCCGCGTTGTTACGACTCCGTGCGGCATATCTCGGAACATCGGTCGCGGAGTATTTCCGTGACCAGGGCCGCGATGTGTTGCTGATGATGGACAGCGTCACACGGTTTGCGCTGGCTCAACGGGAGATCGGTCTCGCCGCAGGAGAACCGCCCGCCACGCGCGGTTATCCGCCGAGCGTCTTCGCGCTGCTGCCGCGATTGCTGGAGCGCAGCGGCCGCACGGAAAAAGGGAGCATCACCGGCTTTTACACCGTGCTGGTCGAAGGCGACGACACGAATGAACCAATTGCCGATGCCGTCCGCGGAATTCTCGATGGTCACTTTGTGCTGTCGCGAAAGCTCGCCCAACAGGGGCATTTCCCGGCGATTGATGTGCTGGCCAGCATCTCGCGATTGATGTCTGAACTTGCGAAGGAAGACCATCGCAAGGCCGCTCAATCAGTGCGCCAATTGATGGCCGCCTATCAGCAATCGGAAGACCTGATCAACATCGGCGCGTATGGACAAGGTTCCAATCCCGACACCGACGCGGCGATCCACATGCGCAAGCCGATTCAGAGTTATCTGCAACAACGAGTGGAAGAGAAAGTCTCGCTCGACGGGGCGAAGGAAGCCTTAGTCCGTCTGGCCGTCATGCGAGAAGGTCTTTCCAAGCGAATCAACAACGAGGCCGCTTAAGAAAGCGTTTTCAAATTCGTCCGAGTGACTGCGGAAGGCTGAAGGCGAAAAGCCAGAAAAGGCACTTTTTCCGGTGACCGGCTTTCCGCCTTTCGCTTTCTGCTCTCCGCTCTGGGATTTTGAAAACAGGTTCTGACAGCGCATCCATCGGGAAGCCATGCCGCAGTTTCATTTCCGCTTACGGTCGCTGCTGAACTATCGCGAGAGCCGTCGCGATCAGGTGCGGCAGGAACTTGCGCGGTTGTTGACCAAAGACCAGGAACTGAGCGTGCAGCGCCAGGGCTTTCTCGATGAGCGAACCACGACGTTGAACGAAATGCGAGCCTTGCAGCAGACCCCGACGTTGAACGTCGATCGGGCGTCGGCTCGACGTTATCACGCGGGGCAATTGACCGTGGAAGCCGAGCGCGTCGCGCAGGTCCGGCAGATTCTCGGTCAGCGCATTGCCCAAGTCCGGCAGCAACTCATTCAGGCGGACCAAAGCGTCAAAGTCCTCGAACAACTGCGGGATCATCAGCACGCCGAGTTCACTGCACAGGATGAATTGCGGCAAGAAAAAGAACGTGAAGATGCGTGGCAAGCCGGGAAGCTCGCGAAAGCGGTGTGGCAGCCGCGCGCGGAATCCTTCGAGTTTTTGCCGGATGAGTAAAAAACGGCTCCCGTCACCATGGGGCAAGAGCCGAGGGGCAATCGGAGTGAAGATAGGAGACTGAGGATGGTCCGGTTGTTGATGGTGCTTATTGGTGTGGTCAGTGCCGTCGTCGTCATGGCGGAATTGCTGGCGGGAGCATTGCTGTGGTCGCGCGGGGCGCTGGATCGCAATACCATGAGGGAAATTCGTCGCGCCTTGAGTCCCGCGGTGGCAAAAGCCACGGCGGAGACAGAGACAGCGGCAGAAACCGCGACAGCACCCTCGATCTCGGCTCAGGAAATTCGTGACGCGCGCGTGAAACGGGTTCTCGATCTGGATGCCCGCGAAAACGAGCTGCAATTACTCAAACGGCTCACCACGGATTTAGCGAATCAGTTGATTTCCGAACGGCAAGCGTTCGATGAATTGAAGAAGTCGTTTCGCAAGGACCTTAACAGTCAGGCAGAAAAAGCAGCCAGCGACGCCACCGAACAGTCGCGGTCGATTCTGCTGGCTTCTCCCCCGGAAGAAGCCGTGCAGCGGTTGATGGGACTGACGCTGGACGAAGACGTGGAGTTGATGCGCGGGTTGCCCGAGAAATCGATTGCCCGGTTGTTGGGGGCCTTTCAGCGAGACGACAAAGCGGCCGAACGGGGTCAGAAGATTTTTGAAGCGCTGTATCACGGCGACCCCGCGGTGCCGCTGCTGAACGCCACGCAGTCGCGAATTGATGAGAGTGCTGCTCCGACGGGACGTCGTGGCGGCTGAGGACGCCACATGGACGTGCTGGATCGCTCGCCGCGACTCGATTTCTTCCCGGTGCTCGCGCCGGTGAATCCCGCGCCGCTCGATCCCGCCGCCATTGCGTCCGTCCCCGGTGATTTCGCCCAGGCATTGTCCCTGGTTCCAGCCGTCACGCCTGCCCCCCTGGCCACGGCGACGTTCACCGTCGCGGCAAGCGAACCCCAACCGGTTCCTGCAACGGAAGCCCCGATCGCCCTGCCCTTCGACCCGGCAACGGCGTTGACGGCGTACCGGCAGCATCGCGTTCCCAGTTTGCCGCCGGCAACGGAGGTGACTCCCGCGCCAATTCCCGCAACCTTGGTAGCGCTCACGGATATCACCCCGTCTGATTCCCCGGGACGCAGCGAAGTGGTCCCGCCTCCGATTGCGGCGACGGTCACCACGGCGGCCGTGAATCGCCGCGTCATTCCCACTGGACTCTCCGCGGGATTGACCATTGACCCATCGCCGCGCCGCAGCCTGACAACGGAACCAGCCGCGCCGGTCGAGGCCACTTTTACACCGGCAACAACATCGTTCGTGGTCACAACATTCACCACCCCTGTCTCGCCGATTTCGAACAAAGTCGCTCCGCAAATCGCCCCGCCGGATTCCACTCCGTCGATCGCGGCCGATGACGACGATGCGCCGCGACCGACGAGTACCCCTTCTTTCATTACGTTCACGATTCCCCAACCGTTGCCTGTCGTTTCCACAATTGCTGCAGCGCCCCCCCGCGTGGAAGAACCGGCGTTGCGATCCATTGAATCGGTCAGCATCAAGACGGTTGGATCGGCAAGCGCATCGATCGTGCCCGCCGCTCAGCAACCCGTGGCACCGATTGCGAGTCCGACCGCGGTCAATGTGCCTGTTGCCAGCGTCCCCGTTGCCGATGCGCCCGCTGTCCGTCCACTTGCGACGACGTTCCCTGTCGTTCCGGCTGTTGTCGCGAATCCGTCCCTTCAACCAGAAGGCACACCGGCTTTGGAACCCGCAGTTCCGGTCGTGACGACGAAGGAAGATCCGAGTCCGCAGCCGACGAATTTATCCACGGCGGTGGTGGCCAACGCAACGCAGCCTGTTCCCGTCGTGCCAGCGCGATCGAGCGCGGGTGATGTGAGTGCGACGCGCCGATCGTTGACGCCATCCAACCCATTGGCTGCCGCTTTGGAGCCCGTGATTCCAACGCCATCGACCGAACTCTTGCCGGTGGCGAGCAGTGCTGCCGCAAGTCCTGTCCCCAGCGTGACATCAAAGTCTGTGCCCACGAAATCGGCGTCCGCGAAGCCACCGTCTGCGAAACGGCCCGCAACAGAGGACGGCATCCAGGGCGCTGTCACTTCCGATCTGATCACATCCCTCGCTGTCGCTTTGCCAGCGGTCGCCCCACCGGTGCCGATTCCAATCACGACAGCGGTAGAGCCATCAACGAGCGCCACACCCGTAGTCCCGACGGTTGCCAGGCCGACCGCCACGGAATCGGTCGGCCCTGCGGTGACAGCCAATCCCGTGCCTCAACCCGTTGCGAAAGCGGGTGCCGATGCAATCGTGATTCCTGCCGATCCGGTTAAGCCCGCGGCGTCACTTCCGCAAGCCGTGTTGAAAAAAGCGGAAGTGACAACCGTCGTGCAGAAGACGACCTCGACGGAAGTGGTGGAACGTGTTCCAACGAAGGTGGCGGTGAAAGAGTCCACGAAGGCCAAAGAGGATTTGCCGACGGAGGTCGTTGCGCCAACATCCGTGCGGCCGCGCGAATCGATCGCGTTGACGGCACCAGCCCTCGATTTCGGCGACCCGGTACCAATTCACGAAGCACAGCAGGTGGTGCAGCGCCTGGGTGATGCCATCGGATTGGCCCACGAGTCGGGGCAGCATCTTTCGATTCGCATCACACCGCCGCAATTCGGGCCAATTGTTGTCGGCGTGAGCATGCACGAGGGGGTCATGTCGGCTCGGGTCGAGACGCACTCCGCGCTCGCACAGCAGATGCTGACGGACCACCTGCCGCAACTGCACGAAGCGCTGTCGGCTCGCGGTGCGGTCATCGATCGCATCGACATTGTTCCTGTAGAAAATCGGGCGGGTGATCGACCGGCCCGTGTGGAAGCCATCTCGACCGAAGCCTCCGCGAATGGCTGGCTGTCGTCGGAGACGCCGGGGCACTCCGGCTATGAACCGCAAGATGCCCCACCGCGACGTCCGCCACCGCAACCCATCACGCTGAAACCCCCGCGCGAGACCGCCGCCGTTGAACCGACGGCGGCAACGCGACCTCTGCAACTTCAAGAGCTCAATGTTCGTGTGTGACCACACGGACGCTGTTCAAGGACGAACACGCCATGGCCTCCACTTCGGAAATCAATGCACAACTTGCTGCACAAACGCAGATCAAGGTGGTCGACAAAAGCAAGACGGGCTTCAACGGCCTGTCATCGCAAGACTTCCTGAAACTGCTGATCACGCAACTGCAGAATCAGGATCCGTCGAATCCCCTGGACAGCGATCAATTGCTGAACCAGATTTCGCAGTTGCGCGCGTTGCAGGCAAACCTGGAACTGGAGGATTCGCTGAAAGGATTGACGCTGGGGCAACAGCTCAGCAGCGCCACGTCCTTCATCGGCAAGACCATCACCGCCGTCACCGGCACCAATCAGACGACGGTCCAGGGAGTGGTCGATAGCGTCGTCGTCGACAGCGGCAAGGCATTCCTGAACGTGAACAACCAACAAATCCCGTTGACGGATGTCACCGACATCGCACCATAAGTCAGGCGAGGATCATCAGCGCGACGGCTTCACCGGCAGAAATCCCAATTTCAGGCTCGTGGGATGGGCCGCGGAACGGTAGACGCGGTGAGTGGCCTTGCGGAAATCTTCGGGCTTCGCAAAGTAGATGTTATCGACATACGTCTGCGGATTGCGGTCGGCCAGCGGGAACCAGGTGCTTTGAATCTGCACCATTAACCGATGTCCCTTCTGGAAGCGATGCAGCACGTCGAGCAACTCAAACCGCACACGCGTCGGTTCGCCCGGCTGGAAGGCTTCGGGCTTGGCGTAATCGTTGCGGAACCGGCCGCGGAAGACTTCGCTGCGGACCAGCATCTGATAACCGGCGAGCGGCGTTGCCTCGGGTGCATCCGGCCGGACATCGATCAGCTTCACGATCCAGTCGGCATCGGTGCCGGTCGTCGAGACCCATAAGTCGGCTTCCAACGCCCCGGCAACGACCGTGTCTTCCGTGAACGGTTCGGTCTGATAGGTCAGCACGTCCGGCCGTCGCGAAGCAAAGCGCTGGTCGTCGACCATGTATTCGATCACCATTTTTGGTGAGATCGTTTCCACAAACGGCACCGGCTTGTTGGGATCGCTGACGAATTCATCGAAGGCGGCATCGGTCGTGTCTTTGGCGGGAGCCTGGAAGTCGAGTTTGCCGTCGTCGTGGAGAAACAGGGACTTCATCTCGGTCGACTTGGGCGGCCAATGATCGAAAGTTCGCCATGCGTTGGAACCCGTTTCAAAGACGGTCGCTTCCGCCGGTGCGGGCAGGTCTTTGTCTTTGAGGTACTTCTCGAAGAACGGCAGCTCGATTTCCGCACGATAGAATTCGCCCGTTTTTGATCCGAACGGCACGCGGCCGAGTTTGTCGCCTTCGACCGAAGCCCAGCCACCGTGATGCCATGGGCCCACCACCAGCACGTTATTGACCTTGGGATTCTGCTTCTCGATCGATTGGTACGTTTTGAACGAACCGTAGAGATCCTCCGCGTCATACCACCCCGTCACCGTCATCACGGCGGGGGCGACGTTCTTGAGGTACGGAATCAGCGAGCGTTTCTGCCAGAATTCGTCGCGGTTGGGATGCTGCATCATCTCCTTCCAGAACGGAATTTCCCCTTTCAAGTACAGCTTGTCGATGTTCTCCACCGAACCGGCTTCGAGGAACATTTTGTAACCGTCGGGAGTCGGATAGACATACGGCTTGACCGGTTCCGTGGTCGGCTTCGAGCGGGCACGATCGTGACTGGAAAGCCACGTGAAAGCATGAGCCAGGAAGAACGAGCCGTGGTGCAGGAAGTCGTCGAAATACCAATCCCCGACCGGGGCCTGCGGGGAGACCGCTTTCAATGCCGGATGGGCATCGATCATCCCCGCGGCAGCGTAAAAACCGGGGTACGAGATGCCGTGCATTCCCACGCGGCCGTTGTGATGCGGAATGTTCTTCAGCAGCCATTCAATGGTGTCGTAGGCGTCCGAGCTTTCGTCGACATCGGTCGGCTTGGTCTTCTTCGCAATGTGCGGCGTGACCTGCACGAACTCCCCTTCGGAAGCATATCGCCCGCGGACATCCTGATTCACGAAGATGTACCCCGCCTTGATGAAGAGTTCGCTCGGACCGAGTTTTGCCGGGTACTTGTCTTCGTCGTACGGCCGGACACTGTAGGGGGTCCGTTTCATCAGAATGGGATACGTCTTCGTCGTATCGCGCGGCACGAAGACCGACGTGAAGAGCTTCACGCCGTCGCGCATCGGCACCATGTGCTCCGACTTGATGTAATGCAGCCGGATGTAACTTTCCCACTGCGTCGGTTCCTGGGCATCCCCTCCTGAAGCCACGAGCATCCCGGCAATGGCGATCTGCAATACGCGCGACAGCGTGCTTTTCATGGCCCGAGAGATTCCTGTATCCGTCGAAGGGAAATAACGGCGGTTGCTGCCCGCAGTTTGCAGCGGTTATTTGGTGGCGAGGCAGTACAGATGCGTGTCGGTCCGCAGCAGAATTTTCCCATCGACGAAGACCGGTGAGGCGACGGTTTGTGAGCCATCGAGTTCGTTCTCAGCAAGGATTTTGAATTCGCCGCCCTGCGCCAGCACGAACGTCTTGCCGTCTTCGCGCGTGATGTAAATTTTGCCGTCGGCGAGCACCGGCGACGAACTGAATCCGAAGCGGCTCTTCTCGGTCTGCCCCGACCACAACGGCTTGCCGGTGGCAACTTCGAGACACGTTACCGTGCCCTTATCGGCGAGAATGTAGGTCTTGCCCTCCGCCGCCGCCGGGGTGGGAACATCGGGGCCGTTGCCCTGCTTTTTCCAGACGATATGCGAACCGGTGACATCTCCTTTGCCACCGAGCTTGATTCCCGTGACGGAATCACCGCGGCCATAAGGGGCGATGACGATGCCATCCAGCAAAGCAGGCGAAGCGATGGAGCGGAAGTATTTGTGATGCGTGGGATTCAACCCGCCCACCCGCCAGATTTCCTCGCCGTTGCTGGCGTGATGCGCAGTGACATGATCGGCTCCCAGCACCACGAGAATCTCTTCGCCGTTCTCATGCGTGACGATCGGCGTCGAGTAACTTTGGGCCGCTTCTTCCGGGGCATCGAGATTGCGGTCGACCTTCCAGGAGACTTTGCCCGTCGCTTTATCGAGCGCGACAACATACGACCCGCCGGTCTGCATCACGGCAATGACGCAATCCTTACTGGTGAGCACCGGCGATGTCCCGAGGTCCCACCACAGCGTGTCTTCGCCGAATTTTTCCTGCAGATTCAGTTGCCAACGCGACTTGCCCGCGAGATCGAGACAGACCAGATCGCCACTCTTGAAGTAGGCGAACACCGATTTGCCGTCGGTCACACACGACGAATTGCTGCCCGAAGCCTTCTTGTTCTTGCCGGGTTTTTCCTGATGAATGGTTTCCCGCCAGAGCTCTTTGCCTAGCAGGTTATAAGCGAGGACGGTGTTCTTGCCGTCGATGCCGCAGGTGAGGAAGAGGCGATCGCCTGACACCACCGGTGTGGAGGACCCGCGGCCGGGCAACTCGATTTTCCATGCCACATTTTTGTCGGTAGACCACTCGGTAGGATACCCCGTCCCCGAAGCCACGCCGTTGAAATCGGGGCCACGCCAATTCGGCCAATCACCGGCGGAGAGCGGGGCAACGACAGCCAGCATCCAACCCAGAACGGCGAGCATGCGCATGGGGCGATCCTTATCACTGTGGAAAATGAGCGCTGTCGGTGCGTAAAAAAGCCCGGCAAGACAGAATCATGCCGGGCTTCGGGTTCCGAATCAATTCTCGGGCTGCGAAAGCTGCTCCAGCAAATCGGCGATTTCGCGGTGGGCCCCCTGCGATTGCGAGATCACCAGCATCCCCGGCAGGACTTCAATCACCCCCGTCGGCGGATCGGCGTGATAGATGACCTGAATCGAGGAGACCGCGACCTGGAACAGGCCGTCCCACGCGCGGCCGAGCAGTTCGAGTTGCTCTTCCGTCAGCTCGACGTTCTCCGAATCGGTGCCGTTGATGGTGATCGGCGACGAACTGTCATCATCGCTGGCGAGCCGGATGTGCTTCGGCAGCGGTGAGCGGGAAGAGAACAACAGGCTCAACAGGCTGAGATCGATCTTCGGAATGGACAGCGCTTTGCCGGTCTTCGCGGAGCGTTTGGCTTCGGTTGCGGGCTTGGCAACAGCCGCCGTGGCGGCCTCCGGGAAGTTCTTCTTCCAGCTCCACGGACGGACCGTGCGGGTCAGCACTCGCGCGACATCTTCTGCCTTGAGACCCGCTGTTTTTTCCAGTTCGCGCGTGGAATAGACCCGGGTTTCCTTGTGGAGATTCGCGTTCAATTTGGTCGTCAGCAGCACGCCGTCGTCCAGAACGAGGAGGTCCCATTCGGTCGCTTTGGAGAGCGATGTCAGTGCCAGCACCGGAATCTCTTCCGACAAGCTGGCGTTGATCAGGGCCTGTAACGGGAACGAGCGGTCAAACGCCTGCCGCAGGACATCCTCGACGGTGGCTCCCGGCTGATGGATGACGTTCGCGTCCACCGGCGTGCTGAGCATTTCCGCGAGCATCTGCTGGATGGCTTGTGCGGCTTCATGCGGTTGGGACTTCTCTTCGTCGTTGGCGTTTTCTTTTTCGTCCGTGGCGGGAGCCGCCTTCGGTGCGGGCTTGTCGTCCACGCTCTCGCCCACGACCTGCGCTTTCACAGCCGAGACTGGCGGTGTGGGTTCGTCCTCGTAGGCATAATCCGATTCTGCGACGGGTTTGTACGCTTTCAGTGCTGCTGGTGCGGCGGGACTGACCGGGGGGGCAATCGCGCCGGGAGCATAGGTCGCCGGTGCGGGCAGCGGTTCCGGAGCGTAATACGGTCCGCCATTGGATGGAGACAACGGGCCCGGATTCGAGTAAACAGGGGGCGCGGGTTCCGCTGAGTACGCGTTGGTCACACCATATGGCATGAGCCCCAGCGGTGACGGAATCCGGGCGGTCTGATTCCCCGAGCGTTTCGGCGTCAACCGCGCGGTGGTCATTTCGGCCATCGACGTCATCGGCAGAACGTGGGCCAGATCGATCCGCACGGGCAGACCATGCTGCGCGTGGATGCGCTCCAGCAATTGCCCCAATGTGATCGTCTCGGCATTGTCGCCGGGTGCAATCTCTGCCGGGGACTGCAAGGCTTCGCTCCATTCCGCCCGGCGTTGCCGCCGCTTCTTCGACAACGGTGACGACACCGCCACAGCGGGTGGCGTGCAGACAGCCGCAGGGGCGGCGGCAGCGGGTGCGGCCACAGCGGGAAGAACCAAGGGGGCCACGGGCGGAGCCACGAACGCGGATTTCTTCGAAAGCTTGGAAGGTGTATTTTGTGCGACGAGCACAACCTTGCTTTCGGGAGCTGCGGGGAAATACTGCACATCCGCCGCGAAGTTCAAGCCGGCGGGTGCCGGATTGACCGTTGTCGATTTCCCCGCATCGAGTGCCTGTGTGACGGCCGCCGGAACCAGATTCGGATAGTACTTCTGGTAATCGCGCGACAAGGCAAGCGGCGCAGGTCGATAACGCCATCCTTGATATCCGTTCTCCCACAGCTTCACCGGTGCTGGAGCGTCGGTCTCCGTCAGGGCTTGATCGGCAACGCGGGACGGTAGTTCGAGTTGTTCTTTCGGACCTTGAAAGAGCGGTCGCTGCTCATTTCCGGGAGCGATCGTGCTCAATTCGTCTTCAGACCAGACTGGAAGAATTTCCGGTTCTTCACCCACCGCACGGCCTGCGGCGACCAATGCGACCGCGACCATGATCCACGAAATCCGTCCCCCCATGACGTGCCTCCCTGCAATGGTGTTGCGTGATCCTTCACCCGGATGGTGCCCGAACGCTGATTGTCGCACATGATCGCCGCGAGTCAAGGCATTCCGTCTGAACTGCTCGACAGCGACGCCAGATCGGGATTGACAGAGTGCAGGGCAGTTCGAAGAGTCGGGGCAGGGGCCCCGACCTATGGATGTGAAAATCCATCTAAAATCATAGGTCGGGGCCCCTGCCCCGACGCCTTGGAATTTTAACCCCGGTCATGGCGCGGCCAACATCTCAGCGAGGCGGGCCATCGCGGCTTCATGGCAATGGTGGGCGTCGACAAAATCGCGACGGTCCATCCCGCAACGGTCGGGATCGAACGAACCCACCACCGCGATGTGATGTTCGGCCGCGAACGAGCGATACCACGCTTCCATTTCTAAAGCATGACGGCAGCCCGCATCGCGTTGAACGTGCCGATAAAAATCGGGATGCAGCGGGACCAGCAGAATCGAAACTCGCGGCACGCCGGACAGCATCTCGGCAAACGCTTCCTGCAACGGTTCCTCGCCGGACAGGAACGAATACTCAGTCCAGATGCGGTCGCGGATTGCTTCCTGCACGCGGACATCGCCACGTTCTTCGGGAGTCGCGCCGGGCGTTCCCCGCAGTTCGGGAACGACGAACGAACCATCCGCCAGACGGCGATAACCACTGTCGCTCGCCGTCTCACCGATTCCCGCCGCCGAGCGCAACGAGAGTTGAAAGTACGCCGGGGAAATCACGATGAATGTCGTTCGCATCGCTTCCTGTCGCAACGGGATTGGTGCAATGGCCCCCGCGGCGCGCAGGGCACGATCCGGGCTGCGTCGTAAATGGTTCGGATTCAACGTCCACGGATCGACCCCGACGATCAGATGCTCGGGTAGTTTTCCTTCGCGGCGAAGTAGCGCAACGATGCCGCGCAGTTCTTCAAACGTCGCACAGGTGATGCCCAGGTTCATCAGCGACCGCGGCCGAAACGGCTCGGCATGCAGCCGAAAAACGCGGCTCGATCCCAGCACCACAACGTCGCAACGCGGCATCCGGGGAATCAGTTCGGCAACAAACCCACGGTAATTCGCGGCATCCGGCCAGACGATGTCGTGCCCTTGGGCAACCCGTTCGGCACGTTCCCGATCCGCGGGGTGTCGTCGCAATAATCCGTGCGGATCGACGCACCAGATCACCAGCGGCACGGCGAGCCACGCCGGGGCAAGGGCCAACATTTTGGCGGCGATTTTCAACATCGCGACTGGAATTGTTGAGGAGGTGGTGCGGTGTTTCTTGTGTGCCACTGGCTCCGCCAGTGTCTTCTCTTTCGATTCACACCAGGTCTTGATTGATAAGACACTGGCAGAGCCAGTGGCACACATCCCGCTCGTCGGGTTTGCCGACGGATGTCATCACAACTTCGGCAACACCGGTGGCGGTTTCGGGGCGGCGGGCTTCGGTGGCGGCGTGGCGGCTTTCGGTTCGGGGGCGAACTTCGGTCGCAACTTCGGTTTGGGGTCGGCGGCTTTCGGACCCGGTTTGGGTGGCGGCGGCGGCGGGATGTAGCGTTTCACCACCTGAATGCCGAAGCCGTCGCGGAGTTCACGACTGGCGAGAACCGCCCACGGTGTTCCCGGGGCTTCCGCGATCACACGTTCCAGATGCTCCTGCGCGATCTTCGCCGGCTTCTTCAGATTGACCGCATAGTTCACGTCGCGGTCCGGGCGGAAGATCAACTGGTTCACCGAACTGTTGATGTCCGCTTCGCTGAAACTCGTCTTCAACGTGGCGAGGGCCATGTTGTATTCCATCGAACGAATCTTTTGCGCCAGCAACCGACCGTAATTGAGACTGAACGTGAGTCGCCAGCGGAGGGACGGTTCGGAGTCGTACGCTTTCTCGGCATTCGGCGGCATCTGGGCGAGAATGCTGTCGATGGCGAGTCCGCTGACCGCCGCCGACTTCTGGGCTTCGGAAAAGACCTGCCGGAAATTGTTCGGTTGGAGACGGAACGACATCTGCGGCGTGCCGTTGGCTTTCAGCGACGTCGTCTGGCTGTATTGTGCCATCGCAAAGACCGCGGCCCGCACCGGGTGCTGCGACATGTCGATCAGAAAATCCTGCGGCGAGCCATACCGATAATCGGGTTCAAACGCTTTCATCACGTGCGGGTCATACGTTCCCACCGTCGCGAGCCCCGCCATCGTCGTCATCTGCGTGGTGAAGTAAACGCCGCCGGTTTCCTTCACCAGTCGCGACATCGCATAGGGCCCGAACCCCGACGACAGGTTTTCGTACTGCGGGCCGTCATACCAGAACGGAATGTCGACGTTCTCCACCACGACGCTTTCCGGGCCGAGATCCACGGGGATCTGATACGTCTTGCCATCTTCCGGGGCGACGTACGGCACATAACCGCGACGCTTGCCGAACGGCGACGCCGGGCCGAGGACATACGCCACGGCTCCGTATCGGCGGCACTTGGCAATGGCGAGATCGAGCGGCGCACCATGGTCATCGCCCGCTTCGTCGGTCACCGTGACGATGAGAATCCGCCGGCCGTGATCGATGCGGTACTTGTGCCAGCGGTCGATCACCTGCGTCACCGCACCGAAGACGTTTTCCACCCCCGACGGATCATTCGGAGCCCGCGTGACGGCGTCCACAATCTCGGCAAAGTTATCCGTTGGTTCTTTGGTCAGGAAATTCGCTTGTTGACCGAACGAAACCACGCCGGTGAGAATCGGCCGGTCTTGCCGCGCGAATTGTTCCTGCTGTTCGAGGGCGTTCAATTCGCCGTAGATCCGCTTCAACCGTTTGGCGACGGCCTCACGTTGCTTGTTGAGACTTCCCGAGGCATCAATGAGCCAGACCAGCAGCACGCGCTTTTCCTGCAAATGCTTGCTGACTTCCCACGTGATGCGGTCGAGGGCTCCTTCCAGTTGGATCATCCCTTCGCCGGTCGTTCCCTGCACCACCACCTTGTCGCTGACACGCGTCCCTTCGGGGATGTCGTACATCGGCCGCGACGGCAAGTTGCCGACATAATCGGGCAACGTGATCGGTGCCGCTTCCTGCTTGGGGACATCCGAGAAGACGCGGCCGATGCTCGCCGCATTGATCGAGGTGGCTTGCGGCTTTTCCTCGTCACCGGGATTGGCGAGCTCGTACTTGATCGGTTCGGTTTCTTTGATCGGCGCGACGACGTTATCAAAGACAGTATCAATCGCGACCGGATACATCACGCGGCGGTTTTCGAAGAGCATGCTGCCGAGGGTGCCGAGCAGCCAGGCATGCAGCAGCACACTGAGCACGGTGCCGACCCAGCGCGTATTCGCCGACCGTGACGGAACGGCGACTTCTTTGCGGGATTCCTCCGCGGCTTCAAAAACGACGTCTTCCGCTTCGTCCGGCAGGAAGACGAGATCGTCATCGGCGAGTTCGGTCGATGTCGGCATGCGGCCCTCCGGTTCGAGCGGAACCGTTTCGCCTCGGGCAGTGAACACCGCCCCCTCTCCTCCATAGAGTATCGTCCCCGGCGAGTCCGTGAAACAGATTCTTGCGGGAAATTCACCCGGTTGGCCCGAACACCCGGAACTGCGTTCTGCACGATCTCTGCTCAGTTCCGTGTGCGAGTCGTTGTCGAGACCCCATTGGGGCGGGTGAAGGTTGTTTTGACGTGATCGTGCTGCGGGCCGTGGACCACCGATTTGGAGACCGTCGCTCCGTTGGGGGCGACGATCGTTTTGGTCACCTTCTGGTTGCCGGCCGCAGTCGTCGAAACCGACCGCTGCTTCACACCATTGGGGATGACATTGGCCAGGCGAACACCGGCCTCAGCGGAACCGGCCAGCGAGGCGATCAGAACGAGAGCTGCAACGGCGGACGAAGCGAAACGAGCCATGATGGTTTTCCTCAAGCAATTGGCAGTTTTGAAGTTCCGAGTTTGTCGCAGTGGCGAACAACCCGCCGCGAACAGACTTCACTCGTAAACCGCATTTGCCATCCGCCAAAGAGTTCTGATCATCACGAAAACGAGCGATTTTTGGCGATTCATCCCGAACCGGACGAGGGAATGCCAAACCAGACCAATGACCACTGGGTCCGCGCCGATGGCCCCGACGCCTTTGGATCCCTCTCGGAAAGAAAAGGCGTTTTTGTGGACGCGTCATAGGGCTTGCACCTTTCCCCTATGACGGACTGAGACCGTCCGCGAGGCATTCATTCGCACGGAGAGAATGCACAGCGGTCGGTCAGCCACCATCAAGGAAGAAAAAAATGTCAGACGATCCCAGGAAAACAGGGCGGCAAGACCGGGCGCAGGTGAACGTTCATGAGGCTTACGAAGTGGCCTACATTGTGAAAAAGCTCGGCGTCACCTCCGAACAAGTCCGCGAAGCCGCCAGACAGGTGGGGAAGAGTCGACGCAAGGTTGAAGAATACCTGCTGCAGCACAAATAACGGAACGAGATCCACCACTGAGAAGGATTGAGAAAATGATTTCACGTCACGCCGCCGAACAACAGGCCGATCAATGCCTCATGTACCATGCGGGGCTGTATGCCTTGGGTATCGCCGGGTTGGCCCTCACGGGAAATCGCTCCACAGCATTGGTCGCGGAAGTGTGGAGTCTCGGCCTTGCCGCGCACGCCGCCCTGCTGAATGGCGTCCCCGAAGCACGGGAAAAGATTCTGATGTGGACCGCGGAAGGCATGGAAGAACGCCAGCGGTTCCAACAGCAAGCCGCCGAGAAACTGTCCGAAATGGCGGAAGCCGTGCGCTAAGTTCCGCCCGACTTCATGATCAAAAAACACGGGCGAGCATTTTGGCTCGCCCGTGTTTTTTGATAGAGCGAACGTTCGCAACGATGGCTCACAAAGCCTTGACGATGATTTCAATGAGGATCGTGATCACCTCGAAAATCGCAGCGAAAATGGTACCCAGAAACATCAGCAAACTCGTAAGCCAGTCCGGAAGCATCTTTGCAGCCCTTGCAAACAGAAATGGGGGGGGGTGAAAACTGAGCGGATTCTACCCCCGCATCCCACCGCACGCCGCCGCGCTCACGCATTCATTGCGGGAATGTAATCTTTCCGCGTCGTCTCAATCGATGCTCTTGAACTATTGGAAGCCATCGCGGTACGTGAATCTCTTTGTGTGCCACTGGCTCTGCCAGTGTCTTGCATTGAAGGGGCTCGGGCGGACACACCACAAGAAAGACACTGGCAGAGCCAGTGGCACACCGAATCAAGATCGCAATCCATCAGTGCCACCACGCCGCCCCAAAGCTATTCCTTCTTTGTCGGTGCAGGTGGGGGCGGAGGTGGCGGTGGAGGCGGTGGTGGTGCCGGATTCTTGGATGGTGGTTTCCAACCGCCTCGTGCATGTTCTGGGCCAGTAGGCGGAGTTGAAGGGATGTTCTGGTTTGTCATTTCGATACCTTCTTGCTTGAGAGAAACTGAACGAAAGTGACATCGCTCGCACAAAGCACGAGCATGCCATCCATTTCCACGGGATCCCCGGCGGCTGACAGCCATTTGACTTGATCCAGTACGATATGTCCATTCAATTGCTCGGCCGAGTACCCGCGAACATCACCCATTACTCGCCGTCCATCTTTAAGGTGGAAAACCGCAAAATCCATTTTTTCCCGCGCGGCGTGCCGGAAAGATGATTCCCAAGTCGACTGCCATGATGATTCAGTTGTTAATCCCATTTTCCGAAAAGTGTCAAATAGCAATCCCTTCGATGTGACCGTAGCAACGGTCAAGCCCAGCAAAACTGAAATTGATGATAATCCCACGATATCTGGAGTAGGAATCCATGACCATAAATTCAAAAAGCTCCAGATAGCATGCACAATCAACGTGTATGCGAGCGCATGAAGCACAACCTCGACCGCATCAAGTTTGCGTTCGCGCGAAGTCAGAGCTTTGACGATTAAACACGTCAAAAGCCCTGGGAGCAGAACAAAAAGCACGCCGAGTGAGTCCATGTTACCAATGCTCGGCAGCGCGATTTTTGGCATTGTTGTCCCTTAGTACCGTGTACTCGCCAAATAGTTTTACGTAGTTTTGCAGGGAGATTGACATATCGGTGCGTCGCTACGCACCCTGCGAAATCACTTCCCCGGGCGGGCACTGTTTGAACGATGCCTGCAACTTGAATGTGCCACTGCTTCGGAGTCCGCGGAGAAGCAGTGTCTTCGAGCGCCGGGTTCACCATCGGCACTGCTTCTGCGAAGACTCCGAAGCAGTGGCACGACCTTCTTTTAGCACCTACTTCCCCGGCCATTTCGTCACTTGTCCGGATCGCAGTGCGAGATTCGCCATGTGGGCGGCGGAGGCGCTGCTGACGCCGGATTCGGCGGGAGAGTTCGGCGTCTTGCGGGTGCGGATGCACTCCAGCCAGTTGGCGAGGTGCAGGGCTTCGCCGTCGGGGATGTCCGAGAAATCCGCCCCTTTGTGCAGCGTGCCCATGATCCGTTCCTTCGGTTGCAGCCGCTTGTTCCGCTCGGGGATGACTTCGTACCGGCCGCGGTCGACGTAGAGTGTGCCTTCGCTGCCCATCAGTTCCAGCATGGCTCCGTTACGGGCGTTGCTGAAGGTCCCCTCGAAGTACGCCTGCAGGTTGTGCTCGGGATATTGCAGCAGCGTCTGCACGGAGTCCGGCGTTTCCCAGATGTCCTTCGCCATCAGCCAGTCGCCGATGCTGGTGGCGACCGTGGGGTGATCGAGATCGAGAAACCAATGGGCGACATCGATCCAGTGAACCATCAGGTCGGTGAAGATGCCGCCGCCGAAGTCCCAGAACCACCGCCATTGACGGAAGCGAAACTCATCGAACGGCTGGTCCTTCGCATTGCCGAGGAACCGCTTCCAGTCGACGGTTTTCGGATCGACGCCGAACTTCGTGACGCGGATGCGGTCCTGATTGCGGTTCCACGTGAGATGAATTTTGACGATCTTTCCCAGCGCTCCGGACTGGATCAGCTCGCGGGCTTCGATGAGGTGCGTCATGCTCCGCTGTTGCGTGCCGACCTGCACGATGCGCTTGTGTTTGTTCTGCGCATCGATGACCGCCGCCCCTTCGCTGAGGTCATGCGTCAATGGTTTTTCGACATAGACATCTTTCCCCGCCGCGCACGCCGCGATGGTCAACGGCACATGCCAATGGTCCGGCGTGCCGATGATGACCGCATCAATATCTTTCCGTTCGAGCAGCCGTTCGTACTCTTTCGTGGCGAAGGCATTGGGATCGGCGAGTTTCTTGCCATCGGCGAGATGCTGGTCCCAGATGTCGCACACGGCGACGACCTTCGCCCCTTTGAGACCGTTCAGCGATTCCATCAGCTTGCGACACCGCCCGCCCGTGCCGATGCAGCCAACGCTGATGGTCTCATTCGCCGCATACCCGCGGGCCGTGGCCGTGTATCCCGCCGCGAGAGTGGTGGCCGCCGCGGTTTGCAGAAAGGAACGTCGTGTGACAGAACCCATGGGAAGCGCTCCGGAGTGGTTCAGTGGAGGAAATCACATGCCCGATAGCGTACCCGGTTGGATTTCTCCTTCCCACACAGCAACGCGAGCCACCGGGGATTTCGCCGGACGCTTTCGTCATTACACCGCAGCGACCATAATCCCAATGACACGCACCTTGACGGATTTCATCCTGATGAGACTTCGGCATGACTCGATGGGCTTTCTTCGCCGCGACGCTTTGGTTGCCCCTCTCCGTCTCGGCGGCCGTGTTCTCCCCGCGCGTGCAACGGAACGGTGAACCGGATGTGTGGAGTGTGCGGAGTGTGCGGACGCTGCTGCAACACCCGGCGTGGCGGGATCTGGATGATGCCACTTTCGCACGGTCACTCGTCGTGATGTTCAACGAACGCATCGCCATCACCGATGATGCCCCGCGCGAAGGCAACGAAAAAATCGCCGCGTGGGCCGAAGTAAATGACCCGCTCAAACTCTGGCACGACTATGGACTCGCCGACCGGACTACGTTCGCCGATGCGTTTGCCGCGTTGTGGCAGGCCTCGGGACGGGGGGCAGCCCGCATTGTGGAGTTGAGCGAAAGTCCCTGCATTCTCGCCGAAATTGAATCGGGCGGACATTGGGGAATCATCGATCCCGCGAGCCGGGTGGTGTTCCTTAAGACCGATCAGCAGCTTGCAACCTGGGACGATCTGCTGGCCGGGCCGATGTTTTGGGAAAAGCTGGGCGATGCAGCGACGTTCCCGCATGCGGACAGTGCCGCCACCCGTGCGGCATGGCAGAAATCGAAAATCACTCGCCGCGCATTGCGGGCTCCGGTCGCCCATACCGCCAGCCTGTTGTTGCGACGCGGCGAGCGCTTCACCCGCTATGCCACACCGCAGGGAGAGCGCTGGCAACTGACGGACGCCGAATTGAAGAACAAGAAGCTGGTCGCGTTCTGGAACGAAACTCCGCGCGGACCGAAGTCGCGCGCGGGTGGTCCCGCGGGATATGCCCACGGTCGCTTTGATTATGAGCCGTCACTCAAAGGGGACGACACGGATGTCCGCGATGGGGTCGACATCTTGCAGAACGTGGCCGTCACGCCAGAGGGTCTGACGCTCGTCAAAGCCGGCGAAGGCTCGGCGATTTTTCGTGTAGCATCGCCCTTTCCGATCGTCGGCGAGGTCGGCAAGATCGAAGATGGCAAGGACGACAAAGACGCGGCGGTGATCGAGATTGATGCCGCCGGGGCGACGTTGTCGTACTCCAAAGATTTCGGTGCCACCTGGATCAGCATTGAGACCAAAACCTGGCCGGCGAAAGTCGATCTCACGCAGCAGATCGCCGGCGAATATGGATATCAACTGCGGATGGAACTGAAGGGCAAGCCGGGTGAAGCCGTGGTCCGCGGCTTGAAGATGACAACGTGGGTGCAATGTTCACCGTTGTCATTTCCCGCGCTCCGAACGGGTGAGAACACATTCCGCATCCACACGGGCGATGAGCGCGGTTTGCCCACGCAGGCGATGGTGATCGACGCTTCCACCGCCGATGAAAACGGTTTTCTGCGACCGGTGATTCGACCGCCGAAAGAGTATCGCCCCGGTGATGCGAACCAGCGCGTGATGGGTCCGTTCACGGTGCGTGTCGGTGCGCCGGCGGGATCGCAGATTGCGTGGATGCAACTCGGCGGCCGCTTTGCCACCAAAGCGGACAGCCTCAAACCCGAAACAGTGACATGGAGTGTTGCCACCGGCAGTCCGCAAGGATTTCAACCGCTCGACGTGGGACCCATCGCCGCGGAAATGGAGACGACCTATGTCCCCGAAACGCCAATTCCGGCCCTGTTTTTCCGCGTGGAGGCCCGCCCGGCCCTCAATCAACTTCGTATGACCGCCCACTGTGTGAGAACGGATCCCACGCCATCATCACCGTGGCAGATCACGCACCGCTGGACCGCCGGTGGCGAAGCGCGAGAACAGACGATTGTCGTGGATCAGCAGGAAACCTACACCGTCAACGTAACCGACGCCGCGGAGGGACAATCGATTGAATTTGCTGTACCGGGGGCGTTACAGAAATGATTGCGGGGCAGAGACCGACGGTTCAGAAACCGTGGGCTTCTTTCACGCGTCGTAGTACATTGCGAACTCGAACGGATGCGGGCGCTGGCGCAGCGCTTCGACTTCTTTCTCGGATTTGTACCAGATCCAGGTGTCGATCACGTCTTCCGTGAAGACGTCGCCACGCAGGAGGAAATCGTGATCGCGACGCAGCGCTGACAGCGACTCTTCCAGAGACCGCGGCGTCTGCGGGACGTCGGCCAATTCGTCCGGGCCGAGGTCGTAAATGTCTTTGTCCAACGGCCGCCCGGGGTCGATGCGTTGCTGGATGCCATCGATCGCGGCCATCAACATCGCGGACATGGCCAGATAACCGTTGGCGGACGCATCCGGGCAACGGAACTCGAACCGCTTGTTGGCGGCATGCGGCGTGTGAACCGGAATGCGGATCGCCGCCGAACGGTTGCGACTGCTGTAAGTGAGATTAATCGGGGCTTCAAATCCCGGCACCAGACGTTTGTAGCTGTTCGTCGTCGGACAACAGAACGCCAGAATCGCGGGGGCATGTTTCAGGATGCCGCCAATAGCGAAGAGCGCGGCCTCACTCAGCCCGGCATACCCGCTGCCGGCGAAGAGGTTCGTGCTGTTTTTCCACAGCGATAGATGCAGATGCAGCCCCGAACCGTTGTCGTTCCACAGCGGCTTCGGCATAAATGTCGCCGTTTTGCCATACTTGGCGGCGACATTCTTCACCACATATTTATAGAGCAGCAGATGATCGGCGGTCTGCAACAGGGACGCATACCGCATGTCGATTTCGCACTGCCCGGCGGTCGCCACTTCGTGATGCTGGGCTTCGACTTCAATCCCGCAATCCTGCAGGATGAACATGATTTCGGACCGCAGGTCCTGAAGCGTGTCCATCGGCGGGACGGGGAAATAACCTTCCTTGTACCGAATCTTGTGACCCGCGTTTCCCGTCGAGGAATTCTGCCCGCGGGTCCACTGACCTTCCGAACTTTCGACGTGGTAATACGCTTCGTGCTCGTTCTGATCGAAGCGGACCTGATCGAACACGAAGAACTCGGCTTCCGGACCAAATTGGGCCGTGTCGGCGAGTCCGGAGAGCTTCAGATAGCTTTCTGCTTTTCGGGCAACGTTGCGCGGATCTTTGGCATAGTCTTCCCGGGTGATGGGATCCTGAATGTTGCAGGTCATCACCAGGGTCTGCTTCATGAACGGATCAACGAACGCCGTTCCGGGCTCCGGGACGACGAGCATGTCGCTTTCGTTGATCGCCTGCCACCCGCGGATCGATGACCCGTCGAACCCGAATCCGTCGTCGAAACTCTTTTCGCTGAGGGCAGTTACGGGAATCGTGAAGTGCTTTTGCGTCCCTGGAAAATCCATGAAACGGAGGTCGACGGCCCGCAGATCGCGTTCACGACACAGGGCGAGCACTTCACGAGGGGTCTGTCCGGGCACGTTCCAAAACTCCGCAGCAGGCGAGCGAGGTCACACGGAGAATACGGTAAGCAAATGCGATACCGCTAAGCAAGCCGTGCCCATTTGATTGGCACATCCGACTAGCGCTGGATGAGTTTTTTGAATTCCGCGAACGGGCGGGTATTGGCGATGTCGGCTTTCGTGAGACCAGCGCGGCGGGCTTGGTAGACGCCCCACGGCAGGATGTTGAAACCGTCCGTGCTGTGAGAATCGGTGTTGATCACGATCGGAATGCCGTGCGACTTGGCGGCGGCGGCTTGGATGTCGTCGAGGTCCAGCCGTTCGGGATTGGCGTTGATCTCCATCATCACGCCGTGATCAGCCGCGGCTTTGAACAGGTCTTCATAGACGATGTCCGCTCCGGGTCGCTTGTCGATGAGTCGTCCGGAGGGATGGCCGATGATGTCGACATGCGGGTTACGACACGCATTGAGCAGCCGTTGCATGATTTGCGCCCGCGGCTGCTTCAATCCGTAGTGCAGGACCGCGATGACCCAGTCGGCTTCGGAAAGGACATCGTCGTCGAGGTCCATCGTGGCGTCTTCGAGGATGTCGCACTCGATGCCGCAGAGAATTTCGATGCCGCTGATCTTCCCACGAACTTTGTCGATTTCCTTCCAGTGCTTCCGCAGCCGTGTGGCATCGAGACCGTTCGCCATGCTGACCCGTTTGGAGTGATCGGTGATCGCGATGTATTTCAGCCCGCGGGCTTTGGCGGCTTCAGCCATTTCGAGAATCGTCGCCGCGCCGTCGCTCGCCGTCGTGTGCATGTGGAGATCGCCCTGAATGTCGGCGGCTTCCACCAATGTCGGCAACGTTCCCTGCTCAGCCCGTTCGATTTCCCCACGGTTTTCCCGCAGTTCGGGCGGAATCCACGGCAACCCGACGGACGCATACACGTCTTCTTCAGTTAATCCGGCGACGACTTCTTCACCGCGGAAGACACCCCACTCGTTGACTTTCAGCCCCCGTTCCTGCGCCCGGCGGCGGATGACGATGTTGTGTTCTTTTGAGCCGGTGAAGTATTGCAACGCGGCCCCATACGATTCCGTCGGGACCACACGCAGATCGAGTTCTAATCCGCTTTCCAGTCGTACTCGCTGCTTGGTGTCACCGCGGGCTAACACCTTTTCGACGAGAGCATGCGCGGCCAAGCGGTCCATGACCGCTGTCGAATCGGACGCTGTCGCCAACACATCGAGATCACCACAGGTTTCGCGGCGCCGTCGGCAACTTCCCGCTTCGGAAACCAGATCGACACCCGGCACGGTTCTCAGGTCGCGAATGATTTCATCCACCGCGGACTTGGCATGAAATAGCAACACGCGATTTCCGGCGGCTTCCCGATGTGCCATCCCTTCGAGAATGATCTGCTGCGTCTTCTTGCCGAAACCTTTGAGTGCCGCGACGCGGTCCTGTTCACACGCGGCTTTCAGATCCGCGAGCGACTGGATCTGCAACTCTTTGATGAGGGCCGCGACTTTCTTTGGGCCGATGCCGGGAATCCGCAGCATCTGTCGGACATCGGGCGGGAACTGCGCCCGGGCTTCTTCCAATGCGGGATGCGTCCCCGTGGTGACGATCGTTTCGATCTTCTCCGCGAGGTCCTTGCCAATGCCTTCGAGCGATGTCAGATCATGCCCCGGCGTGGCGACGACATCGGCGATGGACTGCGACACCGATTCCAGCGTCCGGGCCGCATTGCGATATGCCCGCACCCGAAACGAATTCGCCCCCTGCAACTCCAGCAGGTCGCCGAGTTCTTCAAACAAAGCGGCAATCGTCGCGTTCTGCATGCCAGGCTATTTCCGGGGGAGGTGATCCACAGAAGTCACAGAGAGCACAGAAAGGAAAAGGGGAGAAGAAGGAACCACGGAATACACAGAGGATACGGAAAAAGAGGAAGAGAATGGATGGAAGGAAATACGTGAGTCCATCAGCCAACTTGTTCCCACGCTCTGCGTGGGAACACACGGCCGAGACGCTCCGCGTCGTCTTTCCGATCTGGTGAAGCGCCCGTGCGACGCAGAGCGTCGCGGCCCGGCATTCCCACGCAGAGCGTGGGAACGAGTTCTCATCTCTGTTCTTCCATCCCTCCTCTTCCGTGTCTTCCGTGGTTCCCTCTCTTCTTTTCTGTGTCCTTCTGTGTTCTCTGTGGACCACTCCTCTTCATGAATTGAAACATCCCAGGGACCGCAGTCCCTGGGCTTCGTGGGGACAATTACTTTTCGACGATCCAGATGTTGCGGAAGCGGATCGGGTTGCCGTGGTCTTGCAGATAGAGCGGGCCGGGTTGCGGGCCTTCGGCGACCGGGGCGGCGGTGGTCCCCTTCGGCAGCGGCACATCGCGGTGGATCACTTCGCCGTTGTGCTTCACCGTGATCTTGGCGTCGGCGGTCTTCTTGCCTTCGGCGTCGTACTTCGCGGCGGTGAAGTCGATGTCGTACGTCTGCCACGACAGCGGCGGGTAACACATATTCACCTGCGGGTCGCGGATGGTGTAAATCCCGCCGCATTCGTTGTTTTTGCCTTCGAGACCGAACGAATCGAGAATCTGAACTTCATATCGACCCTGCAGATAGCAACCGCTGTTGGCCCGGCCCTGTCCCGTCGCCGTGGGCATGTACGACAGAAGGAATTCCAGATGCAGCGTCGCGCTCTGGAATTTGTCCTTGCTGGTGACGCCTTGAATCAGCAGGCCGTTCGGATCGACTTTACCATTCTCAAAGGCATCGGCGGATGTGCCATTGAACAGGACTTTGGCTCCGGCGGGCGGCTTCATGCCGAGCGTTGGGCTTTTGCGGTCCACCTTATCGAACTTCGCGGCTTGCTGACCGTCGGCAAAGATGGTGATCGCGCCGTTCTTCACGACGGAATGGATGTTGTCGTGATCGAATTCGACGCCGTCCCCTTTGAGTTCGCCATCGACTTCGATCTTCTCGCCGCCGAGGAAACCGTCGCCGGGGAGACCGCCGGGATAGCCGACTGCCCGGAATTTGCCGTTCCCTTTGGCGATGATCTGCACGCCGTACTTCGCCGTGGTGCCGTCGACGGTGATCTCACCGGCGTACTCGCCCTGATATTGGAAGTCGGCGTCCGCATCCGCCGGAGACAACGCCGCCTTGGACGGCCCGTCCGCGGCGAACACCACACTGGCCCCCAACCACGCCGCCGCCAAGAAAACCCGCATCCCGCACCGCATCGTCCGTCTCCGTCAAGAGGTCAAAACAAGCTGTCACACCACGGCCGGGCATTCTCCGATGCGCGGGGGCGGTAAGCAAGCGGAAATGCGATTGAACGAACTTTGTCCACACCGTACCGTGCTGAGATGGACCATGAACCACCATCCATTCCGCCACGCATCGTCTGGTTTACACCGTGGATGTGGAGGCCGTGGAAACTCTGGGCAATCATCGCAGTCATGGCGATGTTTGGATATGTGCTGTCCGCGGCCCCTGTGAACTATCTCGCAGGTCGAACTCGAACTCGGGCTTATACCTTGCCAATCACGATGGTGATTTATCAGCCTTTAAGTCGAATTGAGGTGCTTGAGACGATTTACTACCACGAGTTTAACTTGCTGGTAGAGGTGTTTGGACCGCCAGATCCATATAGGCCGCCTCCACCGCAAATTCCAGCGTCGCCTTAGTATCAGCGGGTGGCCGGGGCTGGAGCGTACTCATGAAGCCCCGGAAACACTTCGCGCCGTCCGTTCCGGGGCTTCCCTTCGGTCCAGCCCCGGCCACCCCAGCTTTAGAAATGATGCCAAATCAGTTCCGTGATGCGGGTGCCTCAGATTGCCAATGGCAATCTGAGGCGGCGCAGCCGCATAGAGGTTTTTTCTGGCGGCGTTTGATGAATCCCCACGGCGTGCTGGCAAATCGATCCCGCTCTGCCAATAAATGGGGCCGTGTCCTGATGTCCTCTTTGCGGCTGCGCCGCCCCAGATGGCGTTCGCCATCTGAGCCACCAGGAATGTTTAGCCGTGACCCGTAGGCAGCGCTCCTCTTCGAGTCGCGGCTAAACAATCCCATCTTGCGCTTCCGTGACGTGTCTACCTCCGCCCGGTATACTGCGGGATTGGAATCGGGCGGGGGACGGGGCGGTCGGGGTTGATCGCGGTGTCGCCGGACGGTTCGTCAACAGGAATCACGCAGCATGACGGTGACGGTCGCGAAACCGGGAACAACACGGGTCGGATGGATCGGCACGGGGGTGATGGGGTCGAGCATGGTCGGCCACCTCATCGCTGCCGGGTATGCCGCGACCGTTTATACCCGCACAAAGGAAAAAGCCGAGCCGCTGATCGCCAAGGGGGCGAAGTGGGCCGCGTCGCCGAAGGAACTGGCGGCGCAATCCGACGTGATTTTCTCGATCGTCGGTTTCCCCAGCGATGTGCGGGAAGTGCTGCTCGGCGACAACGGAGCCCTCGCCGGGGCGAAAGCCGGGGCGGTGCTGGTTGACATGACCACGAGCGAACCTTCTCTGGCCCGCGAGGTCTATGAAGCAGCGAAGGCGAAAGGTGTCCACAGCGTCGACGCGCCCGTCTCTGGCGGCGATATCGGGGCGAAGAATGCCGCGCTGTCGATCATGATCGGCGGCGACAAAGACGTGGTCGAAGCGGTGACGCCGCTGTTCCAGGTGATGGGCAAAACCATCGTCCATCAGGGCGGACCGGGGGCGGGACAGCACACGAAAATGGCCAACCAGATTCTGATCAGCACGGGCATGATCGGCGTCTGCGAGGCACTGTTGTACGGTTACAAAGCCGGTCTCGACCTGCCGACGGTGCTGCAATCGGTCGGTCCGGGAGCGGCGGGAAGCTGGTCGCTGACGAATCTCGGCCCGCGGATGATGAACAACAATTTCGATCCGGGCTTCTTCGTCGAACACTTCATCAAGGACATGGGCATCGCCCTCGCCGAGTCCAAACGGATGGGCCTCTCGCTGCCAGGGTTGGCCCTCGCCGAGCAGTTGTACCTGTCCGTCAAAGCCAAAGGCTGGGGCCGCAATGGAACGCACGCGCTGCTGTTGGCGCTGTCCGAAATGAGCGGCATCGACTGGCGGAGTCGGTAATCTTAGCACGCGATTTCAAATGACGATTTGACTTATCTAGGGGTTCGGTAACGATGGCTATTGTCGCTCAGAAGGTCGAGGATGAATTCTCCTCTACCGAAGAAGAAGCCGCCGCAGAACTCGAACAGGAGCGTGAGGAAGACCTGAACGACGTTGGTGACTATTCAATCACGAGCTATGGGGCTGACTATCCGGTCGATGCTCTCGTTAAGCGCATGCGAAACAAAGACATTTTTGTTCCAAAGTTCCAGAGAAAGTATATCTGGTCGCCATCTAAGGCTTCTCGTTTTATCGAGTCGTTGCTTATGGGCCTTCCAGTTCCCGCGATTTTTCTTTCAAAAGATCCAGATGATCAGAGGCTTCTCGTAATTGACGGCCAACAGCGGCTGAACTCTTTGCGGCTCTTTTATGATGGGTTCTTAGATCCAGAACAGAAGCGAAAGCCATTCTCGCTGGAAGGGGTCAGCAAGCGTTTCCGAGGCCTGACCTATGCGGCTCTCTCCGATGAAGACCGGCGGCGGTTAGATGATTCTTTGATTCATGCGATCATTGTGCGGCAAGATGATCCTTCGCCTCATGACGAAATCACTTCGTCGCCCTCAAGCGTTTACCATTTGTTCGAGCGACTGAATACCGGTGGAGTGCTCTTGTATCCTCAAGAGATTCGCACTTGTATTTTTCAAGGTGCCCTCACTGATCTGATCACCTCATTGAATGCTTTGCCGGCTTGGCGAACGCTTTTCGGCAAGCCGCACCTTCATATGAAAGACGAAGAAGCAATCCTGAGGTTCTTTGCGCTTTACGAAAACGCTGACCTGTACACGCAGCCGATGTCTGACTTTTTGAACAGATTTGCTAGGAAGCATCGTCGCTTGAATGAAAGCATGTTGCAGGAATGGCGCCGAAAGTTCACCACGACTGTGGAAACCGTCTTAGACAAACTCGGCTCGTCTGCATTACGCCCAATCAAGGGATTCAACGCTGCATTCTGCGACGCGATTCTCGTTGGTGTGGCATGCCGACTGGATCAAGGCCCAACGGTTGCAACAGCTACGGCTTGGCAAAAGGTCTTCGCTACACTCACGGCCGATAAGGGGTTTCAAGATGCCTTCACCACAGGTACGACGCAAGACGAGAAGGTTCGTGTCCGACTTAAGAAGGCGATCGCTGCATTCGGGAAGATCAAATGAAGTCCGCACAAGTTGCTGCGCATCGCGACCGAATTAACGCTGTCTTCGATTCCGTGAAGCCTGGTCAACTCGACCCGCAAATGGTGTCGCATCTATCGAGGTATCTTTGTGTCCTAGCCTCCGGCTTCGTTGAAGAGTCGGTTAGGCTAATCGTGTCGGACTACGCTACTCGAAACGCAAATGTGGAAGTATCAAGATACGTGCGAAAGCGGCTTGAAAGATTTGTCAACCCAGCTCTCAATAACATATTATGTCTCGTCGCGGAATTCGACCCTGAACTTCGGACCTCGATTGAAACGCAAATGGGTGAAGATGTCCGTGCAGCGATTCAAGGAGTAGTTGATAATCGACACCAGATTGCGCATGGCAGAAACATCGGTATAGGCTTACCGACAATTAGAGAATACTGGAAGAATGTTGTTCGCGGCGTTGAGCTACTGGAGAAAACGTTCAGTTAGTGCCGAGCCGGTGCGAGAGCAGATGTATTAGAACTCAAGAGCTTCAAGGCATTTCGATGACGCGCAAGGGTGAACAATTCGCGGGATTGACGGTCGCCATCGTGACGCCGTTCAAGGACGGCCGGGTCGATGAAGCCGCGTTGAAGAAGCTGGTCGACTGGCACGTCGCTCAGGGGACGAACGGCCTGTGTCCGGTGGGGACGACGGGGGAAAGCCCGACGTTGTCGCACGAGGAGCACAGCCGCGTTGTCGAGATCGTCTGCCAGCAGGCCGCCGGGCGGATCAAGGTGATGGCGGGGACCGGCTCGAACAGCACGCTGGAAGCCATCCAGTTGACGAAGCACGCCAAGCAGGCCGGGGCCGACGGGGCGATGATGGTCGCCCCGTACTACAACAAGCCGATGGGCGAAGGCTTTTACCAGCACTACAAGGCGGTCGCCGAGGCGTGCGATCTGCCGATCATTCTGTACAACATCCCCGGCCGCACCGCGAAGAACATGGAGCCGGATGTCATCGCGAAGATCGCCGAACTGCGGACGGTCGTCGCCATCAAGGAAGCCACCGGGTCGATGGATCAGGCGTCGCGCGTCCTGGCGGAAACGAATTTGTCGGTCCTCTCCGGCGACGACAGCCTGACGTTACCACTCCTGGCAATGGGCGGCAGTGGCATCGTCTCCGTGGTCGGCAACATCGTCCCGAAGGACATGCTGGCGTTACTCGCCGCCTGGAAAGCCGGGAACATCGCCGAAGCGCAGAAGCTGCACTTCAAGGCCTTCACACTCTGTCGCGATCTGCTCGGCATCGCGACGAACCCGATTCCCATCAAAGTCGCCATGCGTCTCCTCGGCCGCGACACCGGCGAACTGCGTTTACCCCTCACACCGCTGGGTGAAGCAGATGAGAAGCGGTTACGGAAGACGCTGGTGGATTATGGATTGCTGTAATGGGTCAAGTGCTGAGTGCCAAGTGTCAAGTGCCGGAAAAGGCAATAACCGGGCTTCTCTGCCGACCACCGATTACCCTCTTGCTATTCGCTATTCCCTACTCGCTAATCCCTTTCCTCCCCCAGGAGTCTTCCTGTGATCTTCGGCATGTTTGGCGGCAAAAACAACGACGATGACGATGATGAAGACGACGAAGAGGAACGGGAGTTATGCTCGTTTCAGGGGGCATTAAACGGTAACGTCGTCGACATGAAGGCGAACGTGCGGCTTGCCCAGGCGGGGTTGATTCCCGCGAAGGAAATCGTCACCGATGCCATCGAACGCCGGGCCGAAACCGTGCGCGTGGACATCAAGGGCGAGCGTGGTTCGAGCACGTTCTACATTGATGGCGTGGCGTTCGCCGGAGCGAAGATGCCGCGGCCGCAAACGGTCGCCATCACCCAAATGCTGAAGGTGCTGTGCGGGTTGGATCCCAAGTCGAAACAACCGCAGGCCGGCGGTGTGAAAGCGGAGTTCCAGGGGATCCCCTACGAAGTCACCATCGATACGGCCCCGCAACCCGACGGCACGGAACGGCTGACGGCGCGGCTGCGGAATCTGAAAATCAAGATCGGCACCATGGAAGAGGCGGGGTTCTCCGCTGCCACCAAGGCCCAGGTGCGCGAGCTGACCTCGCAGAAAAAAGGCCTGATTCTCATCGCCGGCGGACCGGGCAGCGGCGTCACCACAACGGCGTTTGCCTTTCTCCGCGGCATCGACCTGTTCCAGTATGCGGCGTTTACCATCGTCGACATGGGGAGCCGCGAGGTCTACAACGTTCAGGCATTCGAGCCGAAGCCGGAAGACGATCTCAAGCAGACGTACGAGCGCATCATCCGCTCGGAAGCGGACGTGATTTTCAGCGAACCGATCAAGACCGCCGACATCGCGAAAGCTGGGGCGGGAGCAGCCGATCGCTGTTGCGTGATGGGCGAAATGCCCGCCAAAGACGCCGCTACGGCCGTTGCCCAACTCACACAGTTAGTCGGTGACCCGCAACAGGTGAGCGAAGTTTTCGCCGCCGCGTACAGCACGAAACTCATTCGTTTGCTGTGCCCAGCGTGTAAGGAAGCCTTTCGCCCCAACCCGAAGCTGCTTGCGAAAGTGGGATTGCCGCCGGAAACCAAGGTCCTCTACCGCAAGCCGGAACCCGAACCGGACGAAAAGACCGGTGAATTGCCCGACCCCTGCGAGAAATGTAACGATGTGGGCTACATCGGTCGCACCCCCATGCTCGAACTGATTACCGCGTCGGAAGGGATGCGCAAGCTGATCGCCACCGGGGCGACAGCCGATCAGATCAAAGTGCAGGCGCGAACCGAAGGAATGCTCACCTTCCACAAAGACGGCTTGCGAATCGTCGCCGAAGGCAAAACGTCGCTGGAAGAACTCCAACGGCTCTTCAAAACCGCATAACTCGTCTGATAGTAATCAATCACCCCAGAAGCCCAGGGATTCCGATCCCTGGGTCTCTTTATTTCCCACCAAAGAACACCGGCGGCGACTCAACCGTGTACACACACGTCTCGCTCGCCAGCCGGTCGCGCATGAGCTTCGTCATCTGCAACATCCCCAGCAGCGCTTCGCCGTCAAACATGCGCAGCGGCGCGGTGAGTTGCTCCCGGAGAAGTGCGTCGATTTTCCCCGGCGATGGCCGCAAATCCAGCGGCTCGACCGACGCCAGCGCCAAGGCCCACGACGACCCGTACGTCGGCACGTTCGCCGTGATGACGGACACCTGCCCGAACACGGAGGCGATCGTATTCAGCACGCGCACCGTGATGTCCATCAGCGGCGGCGACTGTGACCCGGCTTGATTCACGAAGACGCCGCCCGGTCGCAAGGCGTCGCGGCAAAGTGTGAAGAATTCTTTCGTGAAAAGTTTGTACGCCGGGCCTTCTTCGATGGGGTCGGTCAGGTCGGCGATGATCACGTCCCAATCGCCAGGCGTGTTCGCGATAAGCTCCCACGCATCGCCGACGGCAATCCGGGCGCGGGGATCATCGAACGCGCCTTGATGAATCTCCGGCAGCAAGTCGCGACACGCCTGAATCACATCGCCGTCAATATCGGCCACCACGACTTCTTTCACCGACTTCCACTTGAGGGCTTCCCGTAACGCCCCGCCATCGGCACCGCCCGCAATGAGCACCCGTTCCGGTCGGCGATGCAGGGCACACGGGGCGTGAACAATCGGTTCGTGATACAGAAATTCGTCGCCGGTGCAGGTCTGCCATTTGCCGTCGAGTATCAGCGCTTTGCCGTACGGGCCGCTCTCGACGACGGTCATTTCCTGAAATGGCGTCGACCGCTGCGCGAGCACTTTCAGCACTCCGTGCTGCCAGATATCGCACGGCGTGAGGTACTCATTGATCCACAAGTCGGCCGCAAGCTGGGCACCGGGCATCGTGTCGCCATCACCGTAGAAGAAAATTCACCGCGACCCTGTGCCGCGCGGTTTCAATGTAACCGCTCATGCCGCTGGGATCACGTGTTAGAAATCACATGGCAGGGATTATGCACATTCGGCAGAACCCGCGACCGTTGTTTCGTGTCTCGAATTCAGCTTTCCGAGTGGACTTGACCGCGGTTCCCCAATGGCAGGCGCTTCCCCGGCTGTCTATACTGCAAGCAGAGCCCGACCGCTGTTCCGTTTTCGTTCCGTGTGATCCGCGAAGCGTCGGTTCACCCAAGAGCAACGCCGCCAAAGACTTACCGATGATGCGCCCCTTGCACGACGTGAATGTTCGCGACACCATGCCCCTGATTGCCCCCCGATATCTCAAAATCGAGGAGGAAATCTCGGATGTCGCCGTCCACACAATTCTCGACTCCCGCGAGACGGTCAAACGGATTCTGTCCGGGGAAGATCGCCGGCTGATGGCAATCGTCGGTCCGTGTTCGATTCACGATCACACGGCCGCTCTCGAATACGCGGCGAAATTGAAGCAACTCGCCGACGACGTGGCCGATCAGATCGTGCTGATCATGCGGGTCTATTTTGAGAAACCGCGGACGACCGTCGGATGGAAGGGGCTCATCAACGACCCGCACCTCGACGATTCGTTCGACATCTCGACGGGGCTGCGGGTGGCCCGGCGGATTCTGCTCGAAATCGCCACAATGGGCATGCCGACGGCGACGGAATTGCTCGAACCAATCACGCCGCAGTACATCGCGGATCTATTGACCGTGGCGTCCATCGGAGCCCGGACGACCGAATCGCCCACGCACCGGCAAATGGCCAGCGGATTATCGATGCCCGTCGGTTACAAGAACGGGACCGACGGCAGCCTGCAGGTCGCATTGGATGCCATGCTCGCCGGGCGTCATCAGCACAGTTTTCTGGGAATCGACGCCGACGGGAAAACGTGCATCGTCAACACGAAAGGCAACCCGTGGGGCTTCCTCGTCCTTCGCGGGGGTCGCAACGGCTCGAATTACGATGCGTCGAGTCTGGCCGAAGCCGCCGAGAAATTGAGTGCCGCGAAGATGTCGCCACGGCTGGTGGTCGATTGCAGCCACGCCAATTCGAACAAGGACTACACCAAACAGGCGATTGCGTGGAATTCGTGTATCCAGCAACGCCTCGACGGCAACGACAACCTTGTCGGTTTGATGCTGGAAAGCAATCTCAACGCCGGAAATCAACCGCTGCCGCCCGATCGGTCGCAACTCCGTTACGGCGTTTCCATCACCGACGGCTGCATTGGGTGGGATGAAACGGAATCGTTGATCCGCGGTGCGCATGAGCAACTGACGATGGCATCGACGCCCGCGCAAAGCATGGCGTAATTCACGAGCCGGAAGCGCAAGCGCCCGATTCCTACAATGAACCGGGCGCTTGCGCTTCCGGCTCGTTTCGCTCTATTCAGGTCGTCACTTCACGCCGAAGATCGTTTCGACGTTGCCGCGCAGCACCTGTTTGCCGAGATCGAGTGCCTGGGTTTCGGTCCAGCGGCGGTCGATGACGAAATCTTCCGCAAGCACACGGGCCAGAATGCGGCGGTACATCTGGAACTTCGGCCACGCGAATTCCAGCTTGTACATATCGCTGTAGTACCCGATCTGCTTCGTCCGCGGAGCGGCTTGCAGGCGGGCGCGGGTATCGACCGTGATGTGAGCCGGGATGTTCGAGTACCACCAATGTCCGTTGGTGACGACGTTCGGGAAGATCCACGCGTAGCTCACCAGTTCCATGTTGCTGGCCTGCGCGAGGACCGACACCGGGAACGTCACCTGCGGAAAGGCGTTGAACAGTTCCTGATACTGAATCAGTGAGACCCGTTGATCGAACAGATCCTGTCCCTGATACACGCCGTCCCGGTAGACGCGGCGGTTGACGCCGATCATCAGGTCAAACGGCAGTTTGTGGTCCGCACAGCACTCGGCAATCGACCAGAAGACGAATTCGCTGACCCGCGCGGACTCATCGGCCGTCATCGCTTCGCCGTTGAGCGCCTTCTGCAACGGCGCCCGCACTTCATGCAGCCCCGGTTGCCGCGGAGTGAACGACGGCGGCAATGAAATCGCACACGCTTTGACGTTGTTCTTGACGAAGTGAACGAACAGCTTGTTGATCGCGTCCTTCAACGTCGCCGTGTTGGTGACATCGATCTGCGTTGCTTTCGCCAAACGTTGTCGGACTTCCGGCTTCGCGAGATGAAACACGAGGTCATCGGTCCGCAGACACGGGATGTAGCGTTCCGTGTCGAACCCCGCCAGCGGATCGTCAAAATCGTTCGTCAGAAAGACTTTTTCGATGCCGCTTTGCTTCAGGCACTGCGTTTCCCAATCGGACTCCGCCATCTTTTTCGCGGCGTTGTCGTACAGGGCTTCCCAGTTCTTCGGCGTGATGCGGTCGTCCTGAAAACCGAAGAACCGCTGACACAACTCGATGAGCCAGCTCACCTGGATCGTGTTGTCGAGCTTGTCGAGCCACTCCACCAACCGGCCGACTTTTTCCTTCGGCCCGAGCCCCGGTTCCTCGATCCGCGACTTCGCCAGCCCCGCCGAATGGGCGAGTTCGGTGTAGTAGTGGTAGCCCATGATGTCCGCCAGCGTTTTCGACGCTGGGGCGTGCGGATTGATGTGCGTGTGCGGATCGATCAGCACCAGTCGATCCAACTCGGTGAGCAGCCGGGCAGTCAAATCAGCAGACATCGGCAGTTCCAGATGCGAAAAGCGGGGTGCAATTTCCAACCGCGCAGTGTCCCTTGTCGGAAAGAGTGAATCAAGTGAGCACGGATGGTACGAATAACCCCGTAGCGACCATCTGGAGAAGCGATTACCTGCCCTAATGTGGGCGGGGCGGCTGTGATTATTCTCTGATCCGCATGAAGCGGCGATTGTGCAGAATTGTGCAAAGCAAAAAACTCGGTGATAAGTCGGGGCTTTTTCGTTGGTAGAATCTGGGAATGGAAGAATGCCCGCTACCAGAGCGCATTGCTTGGTTCGCGCCATGGACGTGGAAGCAACGAGGGTGGCTCGCGGCTGGTGTGATATCCTTGATCGTGGGATATCCACTCAGTTTCGGCCCAGCGTGCTGGGTATCGAGTTGGACGAACACCGGCGCAGACATCGTCACCACAATTTATCGTCCGCTGGTTATGCTTGAAACGCCCGCAGAGTGGTATCTTTCGAAGTATTCACAGTTGTATGCACGTCCTGGATGGTATTGGTCTGCCAACGAAAGCCTCGGCCAAGATTGGCATTGGGGCGGGCCTTCACAGTCATCGAAATACTCTGCCCGACCAATCAGAATTTCAAATTAAGACCCTACCAACGCCCACAGCGCAAGCCGGGGGGAAATCTGCTACACTGCTCGGTCCGAATGGTTTTTGATGCGAGTGTGGGTGCGATGTCCGTTCCGAAAGTGGCGATTGTGGGCCGGCCGAATGTCGGCAAAAGCTCACTCATGAATTGGCTCGCTCACAAGCGGGTCTCCATCGTCGACCCGATGGCCGGCGTGACACGCGACCGCGTCTGCTACCTGATGCATCACGAAGGCCGGTACTTTGAACTCGTCGACACCGGCGGTATCGGCATCGTCGACAAGGACGAGCTCGAAGAGGAAATCAACCACCAGATTCAGATCGGCATCGACGAAGCCGACGTAATTATGTTCGTAGTGGAAGGCCCGTCCGGCATCACGCCGCTGGACCGCACCGTCAGCCAGCGACTGCGGAAGATCGACAAACCGAAGATCCTCGTCGTCAACAAGTGCGATTCGCCGAAACTCGACAAGGAAGTCGCCGAGTTCCACGCGCTGTATGAAGGCGAACTGGTCACCACCAGCGTGATCGGTGGCCGGAATCAGAACCAGTTGCTCGATGCGATCATCAAACATCTGCCTGAAAAAGCGGAGGACGAAGGCGATCTCGGCGACCGGATGGATGCCGAGCCGGAGCTGAAACTCGCGATTGTCGGTCGCCGCAACGTCGGCAAGAGCACGTTTATCAATCAACTCGCCGAAACCGAGCGGATGATCGTCAGCGAGATTCCCGGCACCACTCGGGATTCCGTCGACGTGCGGTTTGAACTCGACGGCAAGTCGTTCATCGCCATCGACACTCCCGGCGTGCGGAAGCGAAAAAGTCTCGCGAACGATGTCGAGTGGTACGGTCTCGCCCGCGCCAAACGGAGCATCCGCCGCGCGAGTGTCGTGATGATGTTCTTCGACTGCTCTCAAAAAATCTCCCGCGTCGACAAGCAACTGGTCTCCGAGATTCTCGAAGAGTGCAAAGCGTGCATCTTCGTCGGCAACAAGTGGGATCTCGCCGTCGGCATGGAACCGGGCGAGTGGGCGGAGTACGTCTTCAAGACGTTCGCTGACATGCGGCACGTCCCGACGGCGGTCATCACCGCCATCACCGGCAAGAACATCAAGAAACTGATCAATCTGGCCCAGTCGATCTACAAACAATCGCGGCTACGGATTGGGACCGGCGAACTGAATCGACAAGTGCGGGCTGCGGTGAAGAAGTGGCCGCCACCGATGCGGAAGAATCGGACACCGCGGATTCTGTTCGTGACGCAGGTCGCCGTCGAGCCGCCGACGCTCGTCTTTAAGGTCAACGATGCGGATTTGTTCGACGAAAGCTGGAAGAGGTATCTGATCGGCGTGCTGCGCGAAGAGCTGCCGTTCAAGGAAGTCCCGCTGAAAATCTACTACCGTTCGCGCGATGACAAGTCCCCGGTGCAGGCCGCCAAAGACGACGCGATGTACGCCGCGGAGTTGGAAGCCCTCGACGCCGCCGAAGCGGAAGTTCCGGAAACCGAGTGGGAAGACGGATAGCCGGTATCGGGCATCTAGCGATGACCGGAAGCCGTCTGTTAGAATGCAGGAGCACGATCCCACACCATTCTCGTCATCGATTCGAGGACATCATGTCGACCGAAGTGGCCACCGCTGCTCCCTCTGACGATCCGCGTAAACGGCAAATCGCGGCGATGTGCTGGACCCGTGGCACCGAAGCCATGGCGAAGGAAACCTGGGACTACGCGATTCAGATGTTCGGCCAGTGCGCCCAACTGGTGCCGAGCAATCTTGTCTATCGTCAGATGCTGCGGAATTGCACCTATAAGAAGTACAAAAACAACGGCACCGGCGCGAGCATGTCCGGCATGCGGCTGATGGGCATCCGCAGCAAGATCAAGAAGGCTCGCGGAGCCAAAAACTGGCTCGAAATGGACTTGGCATCCGAAGAAGGCCTGATCGTCAATCCGTGGGATGGGCAACTCAACGCCGACGTGGGGGAAGCCGCGCAGAACCTCGGTCACGATGATGTCGCACTGTATGCCTACGAGCTCGCGGTGAAATCGGACGTGAAAAACAAGGAATTCTGGAAGGGTCTGGCCGGGGCCCGCGCCCAGAAGCACGATTACGTCGGCGCGGGAAATTGCTGGCGGGAAATCTACAAACTTGACCCGCTCGACGGTGAAGCCCGCTCGAAGGCGCAGGCGATGGACTCGCAGGGAATGATCCACAAGTCCGGGATCGCCCATGCGGAATCGACACAGGAAGTGAAGCAGGGTTACGGCGCGTCGGTCAGCGGAAAACGGGACGAAGCCGTTGTCGGCCCCGGAGAATCCGCCGAAGCCGACTTGCAACGCGCGATTCGCAAAGACCCGGCGAATAAGGACAACTACACCAAGCTCGCCGACCTGTACCGTCGTGAAGGCAAACTCCAGCAGGCGCTCGACTGGTTCACCAAAGGCTTCGAGGCCAGCAGCGACCCGTCGATCAAGGAACAGGCCGAAGACGTGCAACTGGAAATGCTGCGGAAAAACCTCGATACCGCCCGGCAGCAAGCGTTGAAAAAGCCGGATGATGCCCACCTCAAAGAAGGGGTGATGGCACTCCATAAGGAATTGACTGCGCAGGAAATCGACGTCTATACACGCCGTACCGAACGTTATCCGAAAGACTTGCGGATGAAGTTCGAACTGGCCCAGCGGCTGGTGAAAGTCAAGCAGTTCCCGCAGGCGATTAAGCTTCTCCAGCAAGCCTCCAGCGATGTGCGTATGGAAGGCCCGGTGCTGCTGACGCTCGCCAAAGTCTTCCTGCAACAGAATCAGAATGCCTTGGCTCAGCGTCAGTTCGAGAAAGCTGTTGTCCGGTTCAGCGCGGCTGATACCCCCGCCGAATTCATCGAGTGCCATTACTGGCTCGGTCGGCTGGCACAGGAAGCGAAAGATCTCGACGCCGCAGAACGACACTACACGGAAGTGATCGCCGTGGAATTCGACTACAAAGACGCCCACAAACGCCTCGAAGAAATCCAGGGCAGTCGTGGCGGCGGAATGATGGAAGGCGTGGACGACCTGTAACACCAATGCCCGGAAGCCCAGGGATTCCGATCCCTGGGTCTCCACTGAAACCGTAACCGTTGACCCGCTAATAAGTTACATCCCAGAAAAAATGTCCGCCCGGCTTCGCTGGCAGTGGGCGGCTTCAGTCGTTACACTTTTAAGTTCCCCCGGACCCCGCATGTGATTGGGTGTGTCGGCTGGGGTTTCGTTTGACCTTCCTGATTGATCGCTGAACATGCCGAATACTGCGAACGCGAAACGCTCCCTCCGCAAGATGGAAGTCCGTCGGGAACGGAACAAGTCACAACGGTCTGCTCTCAAGACGACCATCAAGAAGGTTCGCGCCAACGCTGCCGCCGCGAAGGTGGACGATGCGAAGACCACGCTCGCCGTGGCGATCAAGAAGCTCGATCAGGCCGCCGACAAGCACCTGATCCACAAGAATAAGGCCGCGCGGTTGAAAAGCCGGCTCACCAAGCTCGTCAACAAAACGAACGCGGCCCCGGCGGCGGCTCCTGCCCCGTAATGCTGCGTTCGGTCAATTGAATTCGGAAAAAGGACCTGCAATCCCACATGCGGGTCCTTTTCGTTTCCCAAATTGACCAACCAACGTGCCTGCGAACGAGTGACTGATCGGCGATTACTCATCCCACTCGGTCGCCAGTTGCCGGATGAAATCGAGCGCTGCGGGCAATGTCCGCACGCGGGTGCCGGGAACGCGTCCGGCACGGTCGAGTTTCGCGAGGAGCACGGCGTCCTCAAATTCTTCCGACTTCCGCAACCGTTGCGGGCATTGGCCGGTGCGAAGATATTCCGCGGCAATCGGCCGGAGCTCGATGAGGTCGCGCGTCCTTTCCGTGATCAGCGTCCCGAGTGCGTCAATCACCGAAAGGACCGGATGCCGCGGATTAATCGCCAACCCGGCATCATGTAACAGGCACGCCAGCAGAAATTCCTCATCGTACGGTCGTTCCTGCAGTCCCAATTCGAAGACTTGCAGCGTGTGATAGAGCGCGTCTCCTTCCGGGTGATATTCGGGATCGAGCGATACCCGCGCGAGGGGCTCGATTAACATCTCAAAAACGCTGAACGCATCGGGATGCTCGTCCGTGGGGATTTCCGCGGCCGATGACGGCGTGGAGTGCAGCACATCTCGCAGTTCTTGCGGCGAGTAACCCGACACCTCGCCGCCGCTACCGCGCCCTTCCACCAATGCCGGAAACGGCTGCGGGATCTGCAACTGCCAGAGCGCCGATACCTCGGAGCCGGAAGCGGTCACGGAAACCGTTCGGACGCTTAATCCCGCGGCTTTTAAACGTCCGGCGACGACATCGCGCGAGCCGACGACGGAGACCACAATCTCGGCACCGAGTGTGGCACACCCATCGAGAACGGCTCCTCGCGCGCAGGGCTGCAAATCCGCAAGCAGGTCCATCAACTGACCGGCAAATGAGCGCATTTGCCATGCGACCGCCGGATCGCGCTCGGAAGCCATCACGCCGGACAGGGCATACATCTGCACCTGCACCTCGGCGTTCGATGGCATGTCTTCCCGACGCAACTTGCGTCGTTTCAGCCAACGCGCGGCCCGTTTTCGCGCCGCCGTGAAATCCTGTTCTTTGCCTCGCAGCAGCAGCCGCGCCGCTTCGGTCGCAATTTGTTGCCGAAGATTTTCGTCCATTTTGGTGAGGCCACGTTCCGGCCCCGTCACTGCGAGAAGCGAAATTTCAGAATGGATTGTAATTGAATTCAGCGGCTTCACACAGCGTGAATCGTCGAATCCAACACTGTCCGAAAGATCGCAACGACTTCCCTATCAGATTGGCGGGCGCATCGCAGAATGTGAGATGACATTCGCCCGGAACGCTGACACAATCTCATCAGGACAGGTTCTATAGCCGCGTTTACGGTTGGCCGCACGAGGCGACATGGTGCGCAGAGGAACAGTGAATCATGCAAGTGGTGATTACCGCGGTCGGACCAGACAATCGCGGACTGGCGGACGGTATCGTCCATTACGTGACCACCGCCGGGGCCAACATTCACGAAATCCAGATGTACGATCGCGATACCGAGCGGTTGTTTGCCATGCTGTTGCGGATCGAGTGGCCGGGAGATGCCGCAACCCTTGCCGATCTCAAGCGGGAAATGACGGCGATCGGCACGGAAAAACAGCTCTCGATTCGCGTCTGGACGCGTGACGAACAGGCGGAGCCTCCGCGACTGGCGATTTGCACGACGTATCGGCCGGAACCGGCCTTGGCGTTATTACGTGCGATCCGCGATCGCCGCCTGCATGCCGAACCGGCAGTCATGATTGGCAACCGCGACAATTGCCGCGGCGTCGCCGAACAATTCGGCGTCGACTGGCATGCCGTCGGCGACGCGCAAGGCCATCCCGACAATGCCCGCATGGTGGAACTCTTTGACCACTATCAGGTCGACTATATTATTCTGGCACGATACATGCGTGTACTGCCGCCCAGCACTTGCTGGCAGTTCGCAGGGCGAATTATCAACCTTCATCACGGATTGTTGCCCCCGTTTCCGGGCTTTCGTCCGTATGAGGATGCCTATGAGCACCGCATGCTCACTTATGGTGCGACCGTACATTTTATTGTGCCAGAACTGGATGCGGGGAATCAGATTATTCACCAAAGCACCTTTACTGTCTTTCCTGGTACGCCCCTGGAAACGATCAAACGCCAGGGGGAGACGGATCATGAACCGTCGTGTCTGGTCGAGGGCGTCCGGCGCGTTGTGGATCGTGAAGTGGAACTCCATTTCCACCGGGTGGTGCGGCGTGCAGCGAGTGCACCCTGATTAAGATGCACATCGTTCCACCGTGCCGCGATTATCAGATCATCACGCTGAGCCAGGATGACGGGCAGCGCTGCCGACGTTGATTGGTTGCTGCCGGCGATCGGGATCCGGTCGCGATCGGCTTCAATGCTGACGAACACGCTCGCAGATGATTCGGTGCGCTGCATGGTCCATCATTAACAGTACGTAAGTTTTCGGTGCTACGTATCACGGACCAATCCCGCGAAACTGCGTTCCCATTCGTGTGTGCGTTTCCGCGACACTGTATCGAATTCGCGCATCTCGGGAATCTTGTGGCGTCCTGATGGAACTCGGGAGTCGATCACGGGACCGGGAATAAAAATCACGGCTGTATACTACTTCTTGTTTTTCAAAGAAATATACAAAAAAAGAAGTCTTCTCTGCGTGAAAGACTGATGCGATTTGTGTACTCTTTGCGCTTCACATTCCTTTAGAAAGGGAAGCGATGCCAAAGAAGACGACTAAGAAAGTCGCCGTTCGCGTCAATGTTTCCAAGGCCATTCGCGAAGCGCTCGGAACCCTGGGGGTCGATGCCCCCGCCCGCGATGTTTCCGATGCCGTATCGAAGATGTCGCCGGAACACGCCGAAAAAGTTCGCGCTACCGGCAAACTCTGGGACAATTACGTCTCCATGCAACGGAGCCGGATTCGCGGCGGGGCGAAGCGCCGTCGCGGTGCCCTCGGAGTCCCCGGGATGGAAGACAACAACGTGAGCGTGGCCAACCTCCGGGACATGATCAAAATCACCTCGCTGCTGAAGCAATCGACCGAAGTAACGCATCTCTTTTCGCTGATTGCCAGCCTCGGTTCGCCGCGGAAGGTGCAACTCATCGTCAGCAAACTCGCGGAATTGCAGGCCCGTCACGACGACATGAAGAAGGTGGAAGCCTTTCTGAGCGACGTCGAAGCCCTCGGCATTCGCCTTTGAGCTGACCCGCATGTCCATCGCAGCCCCGCCATTTTGATGGCGGGGTGTTTTTGAGCCTTACGTAAACCTCTCGTGGAGCATTTCTCTGCGAGAGGTTTTTACATAGGGGCGAGGCGCGGGGAATGACCCAGGGATCGGAATCCCTGGGCTTCATGAGATTCCGCCTCATTCCTGACCGGTCGCCTGATACAGCGGCAGGAAGCGGTAGTACACTTCGAGCGACATCACGCACAACGTTGTCGAGTACAAACGCCCGCCGACGCTGCCCCACGGTCCCACCGGGTCCCAGCTTCCGGCGAATTCACCGCCGGGGCGTTGCAGCCGCACGAGTTGATCGCGCAACGCTCCGTTCCATCGCTCCCACGGTTCGCCGCCAAACTGATACATAGCCAGCGTGCCGTAGTACCAGTAATACTCATCTGGTGCGGCCAGGCGCGGGAGATGTCGCTGCAGGTAATCGGCCGCTTCAATACTGGCGGCATTGGATCGCCGCAGGCCGGAGATCTGTTTGCAAAACAACGCTTCCGCGGTCATGCCGGGAGAAGGCGCATCTTCGACCTTATATCCCGCCAGTCCGCCTTGCGTGCCTTTGCTCCGTTCGCGCAGAAAGGCAATCATTCCCTCTTTTGTCTTGGACGAAACTTCGATTCCCGCGAGCTCGGAGCTTTTCAGCGCCATCATTTGCCAGCCGAACATGCTCATATCGCTGGCGGAGGCCCCCACCCGGTAACGCCAGCCGCCATCGCTATTCTGCGATTGGACGATGTAATAGACTCCCTTGGCAACGGCCTCCCGCAATTCGGGAAACTGACCGGGGTCATTCTGCATCCCCAAGGCTTCCGCGAGGGCATAAGTGGCGATCGCGTGGCAATACATCTGGTCGTAATACCGGGCTTTGCCGCCGAGATAACCGTCGACCCGCTGGTTTTCGATCAGCCAGCGAATCGCCCGATCGACCGTACGGGCATAGTCCCCTTCTTCGTGGGTATAACCGGCCCCCAGGAACGATAGAATCACCAATCCGGTGATGCCGGTGTCGGTCTCGGTTCCCCCGGCGAGTTTGCCGTCCTCAATCTGGCGAACTTCCCGCACACCGCCGCCGTATTGGCTGGCATCCCACGATCCGTCCGCTTCCTGAATATCGCTCAACCAGGCCAGTGCCCGCTCGACCGCCCGTTCGGACGCATTGGTCCCGCCGTTTTTCAGGGCGATTTCTTTCCGCTTCTCCAGACGACGCAGCCGATACGTGGTTGCGGCGGATTGCGGCCGGGTGCCGATGCCTTCCTGCGTGGGCGTGAGGCGGACGGGCGTGGGGAGCATGTCGTCACTCCCCGTGCCGCTGGTCGTTCGTTTTGCCGCGGCGGCCAGCCGGTCGCGATTCATGTCCAGCACCGGTTTGGAAGTGCGCCCCGGCGCGGGGGTCATGGAACTGTCGGCGACGGCCGTTGGCCCCCGGCTGCCAGCACGCTGAAACCGCGATCCGTTTGACGGTGCGCCGCCTGCGGTCGCCTCCGCGGGAAGTGTTCCTCCTGCGGGTTGATCTTCGAGGGGTGTTGCGGAAGGACTCGCTTTGCGGGCGATTGTGTCGCCGTTCGGCCCGACCGGACGCGGCAACGTCGGCGCCGCATCGTCCACCTCCAACGGAACGGCAAAGGCGGACTCATCAATTTGCGGGGACGATCGCTGGGCTCCCCCCGTCCGGGGCGGCGGTTCGGTCACCTCGTTGGGAGTGATTCTGGCAAGATCCTGTGCGGACAAACGCCCTTTGTTGCCGGCATTGCTGCGAACTTCAGGCCGGGACTCCACCGCCGCCGCTTCGGGAATCATCGCGACGATGGCCGGGGATTTGGCACTCGGCGCTGGCGTGGCGAAGTTGGCCGTTTGCGGAGCCGCTACGGTCGGTTCCAGAGTCGAGGTCAATTCGGGCATCACCGGAGCGACGGGCGGGGTGGGAATGGGTGTCGCGGGGGGGAGCGCTGCATCGGCAGCCGTTGTCGCCGCCGTTCGCTCCGTCCGCGTCAGTTGGCCAGCCGGTGATGCGGATAACTGCGAAAAAATCGGTGTATTGCCCGTTTCCTGCTTTGGGACTTCGTCGTCCGCTTCGCTCAACACCATTTGGATGGCCAGGGGCGCGGGATCGCCGGGGACTTCCAGCAACTGCGGCGGCGACAACGCGATGGTCGCCCAGCCCAGAGCAATGCACAAATGGACCAGCATCGAAAGAATGAACGATTTCGTCATCGCATTATGATCACCCCAGCGTGTTGCCAGCATGGTCATCATCTGGAGACAGGCGAATAAGGTGCAGGCCACCAATGTGCCGCGCAGGACCGTTTCTGCCGTCGAGGCATTCGGGCCGCCGGTCAGAATTTCCATCAGGTAATAGAACCAGGCCGTCATCAGGGTGTGGTTCCCGACAGGCGATTGGCCAGGGACACATTCCGAATGCCGACCCGTCGACAGACGGCCAGAACATCCATGACGGGCTGATATTTTCCGTCGCCGTCAGCCCGCACGATCACGGCCTGACCGGGAAACCGTTCGCGGGCGGTTTTCAGCAACAATTCGAGCTCCGGACTGCCGAGGCTCGTCCCCTTGACCTGCAGACTGCCGTTCGCCGCGATATTCACGACGATCTCATCCGGCTGGCCGCTGAGCGCCGTCGCTTCGGACACGGTCGGGAGCTTGACGTCGTATTGCCGCTCGTCTTGGATAAACTGTGTGCTGATCATGAAAAAAATGATCAGATTGAGCACGACATCCAGCATGGACGTGAGATTGATGCTCGGTTCTTCGAGCGCCAAGGTCTTTAACGGCACAATGTCGCTCCTTCGAGCCGCTCAGAGGGTCTGATTCGTCGGCCTCCTGCGAACCATTATCTTAGCACATCGACGAGAAAACTCGATCCCCCTCATGCGATCCGGAGAATCCGTGCGGCGGAGTCCATCTTGACAACGCCTCAATGGCAATTCCTGCCGATCCGGAATTCCTTTCCACCAATTTCTGATGGCAAGGCGGGACGTTGATCACCGGCGGGCCTTTCCGTTAAAACGAATGGCATGACACGACTTTTTGCTGGAACACCATTCGACAAGCCGCCGACGTGTGAACGCTGCGGAAAACTCGAAACCGAGTGCCTCTGTCCGCCCCCTGCCCCGCTATTAACGCCGCCGGGGAAACAAACCGCGCGAATTGCCATCGAGAAACGCCCGAAAGGTAAAGTCGCAACGGTCATCCGCGGGTTGAAAGCGGAGGCAAACGATCTGCCCGGCTTGTTAACGCAGCTCAAAACCACCTGCGGCGCGGGGGGCACGATCGACGGCGATATCCTCGAAATCCAGGGCGATCATGCCGATCGAATCGCGAAGGTGCTCGCAAAACTCGGCTACAAATTGCCGAAGTGAATCCAGTGTAGGGTTTGCCGAGTCCGCGAGGCGAACCTCGATTTTGCGTCGGATGTGGTTCGCCTCGCGGACTCGGCAAACCCTACGAAATGACTGCCTGTCCCGGCTTTGATTCTCAATTTTGACAATCTGTCCTGACGGTTCACCCGCCGAACTCCGCTCGTAAGAACGGTGTCTCCCGGCTAGAATTGAACAGTTCCGGCAAGACCGAAAGCGTGGCAAGTTGTGCATCTGAGGAAGACGATCCGGCCGGGTTGATCCAACGTGGCTGGGAATCGAATTTGGACGGAGTGGGACGGAATGGCCGACGAACCGAAGCTGAGCAAAATCGAAGGCATCAAGGACGCCAGCCGGCAACTCCGCGGCACCATCGCCGACGAACTTCCCAGCACCTCCACCCCCTTCGCCGATGACACCGAACAACTCCTGAAGATGCACGGCATCTATCAGCAGGACGACCGCGATCATCGCAAGGACAAGAACGCCGACGGGACCGCCAAGGGGAAACAGTATATCTGCATGGTTCGCACCCGCGTTCCCGGCGGAAAGGTTACGGCGAAACAATTCCTCGACCATCTCGATTTGTGCGATGAGTACGGTAATGGCACGCTCCGCATTACCTCGCGGCAGGGGTTTCAACTGCACGGGGTGATCAAGGCGAATCTCAAAGCCGCCGTTGCGGGAATCAACAAGACGCTGCTGACCACGCTTGCAGCCTGCGGCGACGTCAACCGCAATGTGATGTGCTGCCCCGCACCCATTCGCAACAACCCGGTTCACGATGAAATGCAGGCGATGGCCGATCGGATCGCCGCGCACTTCAAACCGAAAACTGCGGCCTATCACGAAATCTGGCTGACCGATGAAAACGGCGAAAAGACCAATGCCGCCGAATGGCACAAGGTCGAAGAGCCGATCTACGGCGAGCATTATCTCCCGCGTAAATTCAAGATGGCGGTCGCGCTGCCGGAAGACAACTGCGTTGACGTTTACACCAACGACATGGCGTTTCTCGCGATTGTGCAGGATGGCAAGATCGTCGGCTACAACGTCCTCGTCGGCGGCGGGATGGGACAGACGCCCTCTGCGGAAAAGACGTTTGTCGCGCTCGCGCATCGCCTGGCGTATGTCACCCCCGAACAACTGCTCCCCGTCGCGGAAGCGGTCGTGAAAGTGCAGCGCGACTACGGCAACCGTGTCGACCGTAAAGTCGCGCGGTTGAAATACCTCATTCACAACTGGGGCTTGCCGAAGTTCAAAGCCGCCGTGGAAGAATACTGCGGGCTCCCACTGCCCGAACCACATCCCGCGGACGTGACCGATGTCGATGACCACATCGGCTGGCACGAACAGGGCGACGGCAAATGGTTCCTCGGCATCAACGTCGAGAACGGCCGCATCAAAGATGAAGGCTCACTGCGGCTCAAAACCGGCTTCCGGGCGCTCCTGAAAAAATTCCCGCTCGAAACCCGACTGACGGCATTGCAGGGCGTGATCCTGTGCGATGTCCGGCCGGAAGACCGTGCGGCGATTGATGCGATTCTCGTCGAGCACGGCATCAAATCGGCCGGTGAATTGTCCCTGCTGCGACGCTATTCCATCGCCTGCCCGGCGTTCCCGACATGCGGTCTCGCCGTGACGGAATCGGAACGGGCGCTGCCCGCGGTGATCGATCAACTCGAAGTCGAACTGGCAAAGCTCGGACTGCCGCAGGAACGGATTTCGATTCACATGACCGGTTGCCCGAACGGCTGTGCCCGGCCCTACACGCCGGATTTGGGTTTCGTCGGCAAGACGCTGGGCAAGTACACGATCTACGTCGGCGGCAACGTGCAGGGGACGCGGCTCGGGTTCATCTACAAAGACCTGATTCCGCAAGCCGATCTCGTCCCCGCCCTGCAACCCCTGTTGCAAGACTACAAGGCGAACCGCCACGGCAGCGAATCCTTCGGCGACTACTGCACCCGCCAAGGCGCGGACGCGCTACCGAAGTAGCGACCTCTGAGCCGACCGGTTGAAAGCCAGAGCGACTTACGCGGCACAGAAAACGTGCGAGCGAAAAAAAATCCACTCGCAGAAGATTGCTTTTTCGTAACAATGCGACTGTTTGCGGACTTTTCCCTTATGGCGTGGGTTTACGACACCGCGGGTTGCCGATATCGTGTAAGGTGGTTTTGATGGGAATTCTTCCCATCTGCGAGAATTCTCTCGCCCGTCATCATCTGGTCTTCCGGTTCCTGTCGTCTTAACTCTTTGAGGAGTCCATCATGTCATCGGTTCGTCATCCCCTGCGCCGTCGTGGTTTCACGCTCATTGAACTGCTGGTGGTGATTGCGATTATCGCGATCCTCATCGCTCTGCTGTTGCCCGCGGTGCAACAAGCGCGCGAAGCTGCCCGCCGTACCCAATGCAAGAACAACATGAAGCAGTTGGGTCTGGCCATGCACAACTATCACGACAGCGTGCTGGTGTTTCCTTTTGCCTGCATTTCCCGCATCAACGGAGTCGCACCGGCCCCCGGAACCAGCAATACTCGACAGAACTGGTTCCATATGATCCTGCCGTATGTGGATCAGGCCCCGTTGTACAATTCGTTCTCGCCACAATGGGAAGCGAACGTTTTCCCGGGCAGTTGGACTGGGAACACGACGGTCATTCCCATGTTTCAATGTCCTTCGGACCCAGCGAACCCCAAAATCGTGAATCAGGGATTTCACGGAAACTATCTCCCGTGCCATGGTTCGACGGACAGTGGTGCCAACAACACGTTCGCGGTCACCAACGGTTTGTTCTACCCCTTGTCCCGCACGGCGATGCGGAGCATTACGGACGGCACTTCCAACACCATCATGTTCAGCGAAATCCGGCTGCAAGCGGATAATGCGGGCGCTCCCATTGGTGCCGGCAATGTCGTCTGCGGCAACCCGCACGATTTGCGCGGTCGCTATCACAACACGCACCACGGCAACGCCACCTTCACGACGATGCGTCCGCCCAATACCGCGGTCGGCGATGTGATGCAGTATTGCCAGGGGACCGTGAACGTTCCCTGCCGCGCGTGCTCTGGCGGCGGCGGCGTGGAAGTGCATGCACGCAGCTGGCATACCGGCGGTGTCCACGCCACGATGGCCGACGGTGCCGTGAAATTCATCGGCAACAATATCGATACCGCAATTTTCCAGGGTATCGGCACCATTAGCGGCAGTGAGACGGTCGGCGAGTTCTAATTCGCCTGACAATTTGATCCCCGATCCCTGGCGAACGGCGTCTGTCGTCGCCAGGGATTCTTTTTCTCGTTCCACATTGAACCGACCGCTTCTTGAAATCAAAAACGTAGAAAAGGTGCGACTCATGGCCCTGCGCTCAACATCGGCTCGTTGTCAATTCCTGGTCGCCTTGGTCATGTTTGCCGGTTGCAGTAGCGGTCCGACAATGCCACCGACCTTTCCTGTCAGTGGAACCGTCACACTGGATGGCAAGCCACTCGCCGACGGCAGCATTGTTTTTGATACCATCGACGGCAAGGCCACACCGGCGGGCGGGGGCGTCAAGGATGGAAAGTTCGAGTTCAAATCGAGTCCCGGTGAAAAGATTGTCCGCATCAATTCCGCCAAGCAAACCGATGCGGTCGATGAATACGGTTCCAAAATCTCGGTGGAACTCGTGGGCCCGGAGTTCAATCGCAAGACGACTTTGAAAACAACGGTCAAACAAGGCGAAAACAAGGATCTCAAATTTGAGGTCCGCGGGCCGTCTGGCATGTAAACCAAGCGACATTAGGCCGTGTGGACGACATGAGCCACGGCTCAATCATCAATCACGGCTATCATCGCAAGAAACTTTGGTTACTCGCGGTTCGACATGCCGCTGGCGGCGATCACGCCTTCGCTGAGGGTGGCGCAGTGGGCGAGGAAGCGGGCGTCCGCGTCGGGCAGCTCTTTGCGGAGGCGTTGTGACAATCGGCCGGGACTCGCGGTGGTGCGCAGTTCGTGCAGATAATCGACGAGCACGCCGCGGCTGTCCGGGCTGTCTTCCAGCATGAAGTGGACCCACGCCCACGATTCGAAGTAGTCCGGCTTCTTCATGTCGCCGACGGCTTCCAGGGTTTCGAGGCGATCGAGATCGGGACGCCAGCCCTCATGCAGCGCAGACCGCATCCGCTGCACATAATCGCGATTGAAACCGACCGGCGGCTCCGCGACTTCGAAGTATTCCGCGAGGCCTTCATCGAGCCACAGCGGGACGTCTTTCAATGAGGCGTGCAACACGCCGTGCGTGTATTCGTGCCGCAGATCTTCCTGAATCCGTTCGCCCCAGAATGTGTAGACCGCCAGTTCCTGCGATGTCCCCACGAAGTAGGCTCGCCGCGGCGGCAGGTTGGGATACGCGGTTTGCAGATACTGCGAGTACCGCGTTTCATCGCCAAAGAGATACACCTTCACCGGTTGCTCCTGCATCGGCAGGTCCAGCGTTTGCGAGATCATGCCGCGTAACGCTTCCAGGTCTTTGAGCAGCGGATGATCTTTGGGCAGCTTGATGTCGCTTTGGATCATCAACTGGTCATTCTTGACCGAGTGCCGCGTCGGCAGACCGACCGTATCGGCCCGGTTGGTCATCCGGCAACCCGTGATGGCGAGCGAGCCGAGCAGCGCGCAGACGAGGAGCGCACGGGTCGAGAAAACTCGCTCCGACGGACAAACGTCAGTCGAGGAACGCGTCTGAATCACGGGTCGCTATGATAAAGCGTTGAAGCGCCAATTCCCAAAAAATCCGCCACCTTTTTCCGCGCGGCGGGATCGTCGCAGAAACGCAAAAACACAGCAAGACGCATTCTGATCACCGTGGCAAACTGGGCAACATTCGCTTGCGGTTTCGCGACTCACAATGATTCACGCAGTGGCATCCTACTTCATGCTTCCAAACTGCCGTTGTCTCTTCTCACATCATGAGTTAGAACAAATCTTCCGTGCGGCACGAGACCGCGCGCGAAGATCGGTCAAGGAGGACTTCCCGTGTCTGTGCCGACATCGCTGACAGCCAATCCGCTTGCCCCGTCGACGGTCAACACAACGGTTGCCCCGCGGCGACGCAAGCCGGTGCGCTGGACCGTGAAACTGATGGCACTCGCGATGGCGGTCGGGTTTGCGCTATTGGCGGGCGAACTTGGGCTGCGGTTGGTGTGGACGCCGCCGAGCTTGCTGTCGACCCCGGCCTGGGGACCGCACCCGGCGTATGGTTACGCGCCACTGTCGGGAGTGTCGGGGAAGATCGAAACCATCGAATACGCCCACCCGATTCATCACACCACGCAACGACAACGCGGGACGAAAGTGTTCAGCGCCGAACGCCCGGCCGGTGTTCGCAACCGCGTGCTTTTCCTTGGAGACTCGTTCACGTATGGACTGGGTGCCGCCGACGACGAAACGTTTGTCGGTCGCCTGACCGCCGCCTGGCCGGATCGCGAAGTCGCCAACGGCGGCGCGAACGGTTATGGCACGCGCAATTGCCTCGCCGTGCTCGATCGTTTCGGGGCCGAATTCCGGCCGGATCTCACGGTTCTCGTCTTCTTCTGGAATGACCCGGAGGACAATTTCGTCCGCAAGATCCCCGACTTCGCGATTTCCGCTGATGGCAAAATTACCCGTACGGATTCCGTCCCAGAGGACTTTCAACCGCTTGCCGAACTGCCGGCTGTCGAAAGTGCCGACAAGAACAAATGGACGACGTCGTATCTGGCGGCGATGGTCAAGGAAGGACTGAAAGGGGCGCGGTATCGCTTCATCGGGGCGAAAGACCGCCGCATCACCACCGAAGAACAGCGGACCGCCGCGTGGGAAATCACCGAGCGGTATCTCGACATGCTCCATCACCGTGCCGACGAATTGGGCACCAAGTTGGTGATCGTGTCGTTACCCGATCACAATCAGGTCGACCCGCACGCCGTGATCAAAAACATCGGCCCGTTTGAATTCGACGTGCAGGATCGATTGCGGACCACCTGCGATCGACTCGGCATCGCGATGATTGACTTGCTGCCCGATCTGCAAGCCGAATGGCAAGCCCACGGAAAGCAGTTGTATTACTACGCCGACCGCCACCTCACGCCGTACGGCAATGACGTGGTGGCGAAGATTCTGCAACCGCAACTGGAAGCCCGGCTGCCGTGAGCGCGCTCTATTGCAGGGCCGGCAATTCACGTTCTTTTCGCCAATGACTGACGAGCAGCCACGCACGGGGCTCTTCTTTCAGAAACTTGCAGAGCTGTGAAAACGTGCAGCCGAGTTGCTCCGCCGCTCCGTGCAGATGGCCCGCATGCTCCAGAATCACAGCGAGGGCTTCCGCGATCAACGGGGCGAAGTCCGCGTGCTCGGGATTGACCGCGATCCGCCCGTTGGGACATCGTTTTCGCCAGAGTTCCGTCGGCGCACATTCCGGGAACGACGGATCACGGACTTCGAGCGCCAGATTCATGCGTAACCGCTTCAGGGCATTGCGGGCGTTGTCCGGCTGGCTGCGACGTTCCGCCGCCTGGCCTTCAACCCCCGTCGGCACATGCTTGAGAATCACCGCGGATTCGGTCTTGTTCCGATGCTGTCCGCCCGGCCCGCGCCGCCGCGCCGTCCGCAGTTCGCACTGCTTCATCAACTCGGCGTCGGACAACAAAACGGGATGCAACCGGACAACCCTTAAGAAACTGCAACCTGCGGAGATCCATCGAAGCCATCGCGTCCCATCACGAGTAGGTATTCATCATAGCCTCAACGCGCGGAAAGAGATCGTTTCGAGAGACGGTGTTTCCTTCCCGCATCAATCCGCTTCCCGAAACGCCAGTGGCTCGATACCGTGAAGCTTGGAAAAAACCGCCGCCGTCGCCTTTCACGGAGGCACAAATCCACGGCGGAAAACTCAAGGGTGAGATCATGAGTCAGCTTCTCAGCAAGTTCATCATCGCCGGCATCATGTCGGCGCTCGCGATCGGCTCGGCCTTCGCTCAAGAAGAAACCAAAGAAAAGGACGATGCCCCGCCACGGAAGAAACTTTCGTATGCCCACATCGAACTGAAGGGCAGCCTGCCGGAAGGTCCGACCGCGATCGGGCTCTTTGGCGATGTGATTGAGAATCTCGATAGCGCCCTCGCCCGCCTGAAGAAAGCGTCCGAAGACGAAAAGCTCACCGGGGTGATTATCCACCTCGATAACCCCACGGTTGGCTGGGCCAAGGTCCATGAACTGCGAACGGCCATTGCCCGCATTCGCGCCAAAGGCAAACCGGTTTATGCCTGGATGGAAAGCGGTTCCACACGCGATTACCTGCTGGCTTCGGCGTGCGATCACATCGTCCTGCCGGAATCGGGCGTGCTGATGCTGCCCGGTCTGCGGGCCGAGGTGATGTTCTACAAGAATCTCTTCGATTCGCTGCAGATCGAACCGCAAATGCTCCGCGTCGGCGAGTTCAAATCGGCGGCGGAACCGTACACCCGTTCGGAAATGAGCCCGCAATTCCGCGAAGAACTCGAAGCCGTTCTCGACGGTTTTTATGCCTACATTGTCGACACGATTGCCACCAGCCGGAAGCTCACCGCCGAGCAGGTGAAGGCGGCCATCGATCAAGGCGTGATGACCGGCGGCGATGCAAAGAAACTCGGTTTGGTCGATCACATCGGTTACGAAGATGCGATTGAAAAACTGATCGTGGGCGATCGCCCCGTGGATCTGAAAGTGGTGAAGAGTTACGGCAAGAAAAAGATTGATACCGACTTCAGCGGCATGGCCGGCATGATGAAAATGATGAACCTCTTGCTGGGAACCGAGCCGCCGCCGCGGAAATCGTTTGCTCCGAAAATTGCCATTATCGCCGCCGTGGGACCGATCATGTCCGGTCCGAGCCAGGTCGATTTCTTCGGCGATTCGACCATGGGTTCGGCGACGATGATCAAGGCCATTCGTCAGGCCCGGGACGACGAAACGGTCAAGGCGATCGTGCTCCGCGTCGACAGCCCCGGCGGCAGCGCGCTCGCCAGCGATCTGATGTGGCACGAACTCGAAACGGTGAAGAAACCGTTCATCGTCAGCATGGGCGACACCGCCGCGAGTGGCGGCTACTACATCGCGATGGGTGCCGACCGCATCTTTGCCGAACCGGGCACCATTACCGGTTCCATCGGTGTTGTCGGGGGCAAAATCGCCCTCGATAAATTCCTCGCGAAAATCGGCGTCACCACCAGCGTGGTCACCCGCGGGAAAAACAGCGGCGTGGCCGAAACGTCGATGATGGCGTTGTCCGACACCGAACGAAACGCCTTGCAGAAACTGATGAACGACATCTACGCCCAATTCACCGGCAAAGCGGCCGCCGGTCGCAAAATGGATGTCGAGAAGCTGGAAAATCTCGCCCGCGGCCGCATCTACACGGGCAATCAGGCGAAGGAACTCGGGCTGGTCGACGAAATCGGCACTCTCGACGACGCCATCGCCTACGCCAAAAAAGCCGCCGGGCTCGATCCGAACGACAAACTCGAACGACTGAGCTTGCCGCGGGCCACCAGTCCGCTGGAACAATTCCTCGGTCCGCTGGAGCCGGAAACAAAACTCCGTTCCGTTGCCTGGCGCGACCTGTTGCAACAGTTGCCAGAACCGTTGCAACAATCACTGCAAAGTCTGCACGCCCTGCAGACGCTGAGCCGCGAACCGGCGCTGACGATCATGCCGTTCCAATTGCAGGTGCGCTGATTTTGTGTGCCACGGCCGTGTCGGCCGTGCAACCAAGCAAAACGCTTTGTTCCATCGCACGGCCGGCACGGCCGTGGCACAAGAGACATGAAGGACAAATGGAACACCGGTTCCCCGTATAGCTGTTGCCACGACGATTTCCGGCTATGATTTCGGCATGACTGCCATTGTTGTTGAGTCGTTAGCCAAAACGTACAGCGTCGTCCGCAAGCAGCCCGGGTGGGCGGGGGCGTGGCGCAGCCTGTTTCACCGTGAAACCGCGACGGTGCGCGCCGTCCGCGAGGTGAGTTTTCGCATTGAAAAAGGCGAAATGGTCGCCTTCCTCGGCCCCAACGGTGCGGGCAAAACGACCACGCTGAAACTCCTTTCGGGGCTCATTTATCCGTCCGGCGGAACGGCGACGGTGCTCGGTTATGTCCCCTGGAAACGCGAGCACGCTTACCGTCGTCGTTTTTCACTGGTGATGGGCCAGAAAAATCAGTTGTGGTGGGACCTCCCTGCACAGGAATCGTTCGCGCTGCACCGCGAAATCTATCGGCTCGAACAAGCCCAGTTCACGAAACGACTCGATGAACTGACGGCGCTGCTCGATGTCCGCAAGCTCGTCCGGCAACCGGTGCGGGATCTCTCGCTGGGGGAGCGAATGCGGATGGAACTCATCGCCGCGCTCCTGCACGATCCCGAAGTCCTGCTGCTCGACGAACCAACGATCGGGCTCGATGTCGTGTCGCAACGCAACGTGCAGGGCTTCCTCCGCCATTATCAGGCCGAGCGGCAGATTACGGTGCTATTAACCAGTCATTATATGAAAGATGTGGAAGCGCTCTGCAGCCGGGCGATTATTATCAACGAGGGCGAAATCAAACACGATGGCCCGCTCGCCAACATTATTGATCGATTGAGCAGCCAGAAGATTATTCAACTGCAATTTGCCGATGGAGATTCCGCCGAAGGACTGGACCAGTTCGGCCGCATCACCGAGCGCATCGGGCCGCGGGTGAAGATTGAAGTCCCGCGGACCAAGATTCCGGAGGTCCTTTCGGCGGTGCTAGCCAAGTACGCCATCGAAGATGTGGGCGTACAGGAACGCCCGCTGGAAGATGTGATCGCCGAGTTCTTTACCACCGGACCGACGGAGGCCGCGTGATGAACACGGACTCGCTGCGGACGCAGTGGTTCATTCTCAAAACGTGCATCGCCGAACGGTTGGCGTATCGCGGGGACTTCGCTTTTGCGACGCTGGTCCGGTTTCTGCCGATCGTGACGCAGATCTTTCTATGGGGTGCGATTTACGGCGAATTCAGCGATTCCCCGCGGAAAAGCATGTATGGCTACAGCTATGGCGACATGGTGGCGTACTCGCTGCTCGTGATGCTCGGCCGGGCGTTCTCCAGCATGCCGGGCCTCACCGGCGGCATCGCGCGCGATATCCGTGACGGCACGATCAAGAAGTTTCTCACGCAACCGGTCGACCTGTTCGACTATCTTTTCTGGCATCGCGTGGCCCATAAGGTCGTCTACTACGTGGTGGCCACCGGGCCGTTTGCACTCGTTTTCTGGCTGTGCCGCAGCTACTTCCCCGGCTGGCCCGATGCGATCACGCTGTGTGGTGCCGCGGTCTCGCTGATCCTCGCCTTTCTCATCGGCTTCTACATCGAAGCGCTCATGGGGCTGATCGCGTTCTGGTATCTCGAAGTCAGTTCGCTGGTCTTTGTGTATATGTTACTGAACTATTTCCTGTCGGGACATATGTTACCGTTAGATTGGTTACCCCATCCGTATAGTGACTGGATTCTCTGGTCCCCATTTAAATACCTCGCCTACGTCCCGGCGGCGATTGTATTGCAGAAGTATACACCGATGGCCATGGCGCAGGAATTGGCGCTCGGTTTCGGCTGGGTGCTCGTCCTGTGGTGGCTCAACCGCTGGACGCTCAACCGCGGCCTGCACCGCTACAGCGCTTATGGAGGCTGATGTGCCACGACATCGGACCGATCCATGAGCGTCGGGACCCCGGACGAATCTGTCTACGGCCGCACGTTCTGGCTGGCTTACATCGCCAACACGTTGCTCGTGCTGGCGAATTCGCTGACATTCCGGTTCGCGGAACTCGTTGTCTTTCTCGGCGGGACCGAACAACGCGTGGGCGATATTGTCGCCATCGCACTGACGATTTCCGTTGCCGTGCGGTTGAGCGTCTCGCATGTTCTCGACGACTACGGCACCAAGCGGATGTGGCCGCTGTGTACGCTGCTGTTCATCGGCGGCTGTGCGATGTTTCTGCAATGCCGCGATCTGTCATGGATGATTTATGCCGCGCGGGTGGCATTCGTCGTGGGTCTCACCGGGATGTTTGCGTGTTCGATGACGCACATTCAGAACGTCGTCCCGCCGCATCGCCGAACGGAAGTTATCGGCAATCTCGGCAGCAGCGGGTTCATCGGGATCATTGTCGGATCGAATGCCGGCGATTGGATCGTCCATGCAATTCCCCCGGGCCGGACGCAATTTCTCGTGCTCTTCGGCGGAGCACTCGCGATCGGCGTGCTCTATCTGTTCATCGTGCTGGCGTTGACCCGCGGGCAATCGAAGCGTCCCGCCGAACCGTCACCGTATGCCTTCTGGCTGCTGCTGCGCCATTGGCCGGGAATGGTCGTCCTCGTGTCGATGGTGATGGGCCTGGGCGTGACGGTGACGACCGTGTTTCTGACCCGATTCGCCACCAGTCAGCAGATCGATGGCATCGGCATGTTCTTCACCGGCTATGCGCTGTCGGCGTTCGGCTTTCGGATCATTGCGGCGAAATGGAGTCGCACGATCGGTCGGCACTGGATGCTGGTTCGCGGGTTGATGGGCCACGCCGCCGGTCATTTTCTGTTGTCGTTTGCCGACAACGGCTGGGAGTTCATTCTCCCGTCGATCGTGTGCGGCTTCGGTCATGCGCTGCTCTTCCCCGCGGTGGTGTCGCTGGGATCGGGAGCATTTCCATCCAGTGCCCGCGGTTCGGGCACGGCGATCATTCTGGCGTTCACCGATTTCGGTTCGCTGGTCTTCGCCCCGTTGCTGGGTCGGATCATCGTCGCCGCGGAGCCCCACGTCACTGTGGGATTCCAGCGGATGTTCTGGACATCGAGCGCGACGGCATTAACGGTGGGGATTCTGTACACGTTGATTGCGATGCAACATCTCGATGCCGAGACGGACGAATCGCGCGCGAATGCGATTGCCGGAGAGTTGGAAGTGGCGGATCACTGAGAAGCGATCGGCGCGGGACGCGAAACCGCAAGCGGAGAATCATGCCGTCGGTGGACTTGGAGGTTGTTTCGGCGCGGGGCGGATTTTGCCCGAGGCGATGTCCTTCACCACTTCGGCGAGAATCGCCGCGTCACCGGTGGTGACCACGTGTTCGATGCGTGATGCCGGGACGTTGAGCCGTGTCATCAACTCCTTCGCCGTCTCCCATAGCTTCGCCTTTTTCTTTCCCTCGGCGAGGTACAGATCGGCGACGAGCTCGCTCAGCCGTTGACCATCGAGCCCATCGCGGTTGTCGTAGTACCGCTGGATCACTTTTTTCTGAAATCTGGAGTAGTCGCGATCAGCCATGGGAGGTTGAGGGTCTCTGGTTGAGGGTTGATGGTCAGAAAGAAACGATTCCCGCTTGCGCTTTGCAGACGAGGCAGACCGCCGTCTATATTCATTTCCCGCGCGCATAAAACGGCAGCTTCACCACTGTCGCAGTTTCGCGGCGGCCACGGATATCGATCTCCAGCGTGGTTCCGATTGCCGAAACGTTCGGCGTGACGTACGCCATTGCGATCGCCAGTTCGAGCGTCGGCGAAAACGTGCCGGAGGTCACGATGCCCACGGGTTTCTCGCCGAGAAAAATACCGGCTTCTTCGCGCGCGATCCGCCGTCCGGCGAGAACCAATCCCACGCGGACGTAGCGATCGGTGCGGGCCGCGATTTCTGTGAGCGCCACCTTGCCGACGAAGTCCGGTTTGTTGAGTTTCACCGCGAACTCCAGACCCGCGGTCAGCGGATCGATCTTTTCCGTCAGTTCGTGTCCATACAACGGCATGGCGGCTTCGAGTCGCAGCGTGTCGCGGGCACCGAGCCCGCACGGTTTCAAGCCGACCGGTTGGCCGCGTGCCAGCAAATCTTCCCACACCGTGACCGTGGCGGCGGCGGGGACAATCACCTCGAAACCGGTTTCCCCGGTGTAGCCCGTGCGGCTGAGCATGCCGTCGCGCGAGTATGAGGTACCGCTGCTCACGCCGTAGTATTTCAAACCATCCCAGCACCTGCCATCGACGTCGGACATCGCCGCACGCGACTGCGGTCCCTGCACGGCGATCATCCCGGTGGTCGCGGTGAGGTCGTCGATCTGGACATCAAACCCAGACTGACGCTGCTTCAACCACTCGATGATCTTGAGGCGATTCGAAGCATTCACGACCAGCCACAGGGCATCGGGAAGGCGGTACACCAGCACGTCATCGAGAACACCGCCGTGAGTCTGACAGACGAGGGCATACCGCACCTGTCCTTCACGAATCGCGGTGACATCGTTCGTAACGATGTAATTCAGAAAGCGTTCGGCGTCGGGACCGGTGAATCGCAGCCGGCCCATGTGGCTGATGTCGAACATCCCGGCCTGCTTGCGGACGGCGTGATGCTCTTCCACGATGCCGCCATATTGGACGGGCATCTCCCAGCCGCCGAACTCCACAATTCGGCCGCCGTGGGCTGCGTGCCAGTCGTACAGCGGGGTGCGCAGTAATGCGGACATCGGGTGATTCCGTTCAGGAAGCGACCCAGGCATCAGAATGCCTGGGCTTCTGTCGCTATTCAGTGGCGGTGAGTGCGGCCCGCATGTATTCGCGATTCATCAAGGCAATATTAGTGAGCTTGATGCCCGCCGGACAAGCGGCTTCGCACTCTTCCGTGACGGAACAACCTCCAAACCCTTCTTTATCCATCTGCGCGACCATGCCGAGCACGCGCTGGCTCCGTTCGGCCAGTCCCTGTGGCAGATTCGCCATCTGCGACACCTTCGCCGAAACGAACAGCATCGCGGAGGCATTTTTGCACGAGGCGACACAGGCTCCGCAGCCGATGCACGCGGCGGCATCCATCGCCGCTTCCTGCTGATGCCGCGGGACGGGGATCGCGTTGCCATCGGGTGCGCCGCCGGTGTTCACCGAAACGTAGCCGCCGGCCTGAATGATGCGGTCAAACGCGGAACGGTTCACGACGAGATCGCGGACCACGGGAAAAGCATTCGCCCGCCACGGTTCGATGACGATCAAATCGCCGTTCTGAAACCGCCGCATGTGCAACTGACACGTGGTGGTTTCGTTGTCAGGACCGTGCGCCTGACCGTTGATCATCACGCCGCAGGTGCCGCAGATACCCTCGCGGCAGTCGTGATCGAACGCGACCGGTTCTTCACCTTTCGCAATGAGTTGCTCGTTGAGCTGGTCGAGCATCTCGAGGAACGAGACATCGGGCGAGACACCACGCAGCTCGTACGTTTTGAATTGCCCCGCCGCGGCGGCACTCGGTTGCCGCCAGATTTTGAGCGTCAGGTTGAGGTCGGTGGAACTGGACGCGGACATTACTTGTAGCTCCTGGTCGCCAGCGGCACTTCTTCAAACTCGAGCGGTTCTTTGTGTAGAACCGGAGCCGCGCCGACACCTTTGAATTCCCAGGCGGCGACGTGACAGAAATCGTCGTCGTTCCGCTGGCACTCGCCTTCTTCCGTCTGGTGTTCCTCGCGGAAATGGCCGCCGCACGATTCATCGCGGTACAACGCATCGGTCGCGAGAAGTTCGGAAAACTCCATGAAATCGGCGACGCGCCCGGCGTGTTCGAGGTTCTGGTTGAAGGCCTCGCCGCTGCCGACGACTTTCACGTCTTTCCAGAAATCATCGCGCAGTTGGCGAATCTGCTGAACCGCTTCTTTCAGACCGGCTTCGTTGCGGGCCATGCCGACGTGATCCCACATGATCTTTCCGAGCGCCCGATGGAACTGATCGACACTGCGGCGGCCGTTCACGCCGAGCAATGTTTTGACGCGCTGCTGGCTGGCTTCGAGTGCTCCGCGAAATTCGGGATGATCGGTAGTGACTTTTTCCTGTTTCGATGTCGCGAAGTGATCGCCGACGGTATAGGGGACCACGAAGTAACCGTCGGCAAGACCCTGCATCAATGCACTGGCACCGAGGCGGTTCGCCCCGTGGTCGGAGAAGTTCGCTTCGCCCAGCACGTACAACCCGGGGACGTTGCTTTGCAGGTGATAATCGACCCACAGCCCGCCCATGGTGTAGTGGACCGCGGGGTAAATCCGCATCGGATCCTGATACGGGTTCTCGGCAGTGATCCGTTCGTACATGTGGAACAGGTTGCCGTACTTCGCGCGAATCGTGGCTTCACCATCGCGCTGAATGGCCGCGGCGAAATCGAGGTACACCGACATCCCCGATTGCCCGACACCGAACCCGGCATCACAGCGTTCTTTCGCCGCGCGGGAGGAAATATCCCGCGGGGCGAGATTGCCATACGACGGATAACGGCGTTCGAGGTAATAGTCCCGTTCTTCCTCGGGAATTTCCCCGGGACGACGATGGTCGTGTTGCTTCTTCGGGACCCACACGCGGCCATCGTTGCGGAGGCTTTCGCTCATCAACGTGAGCTTCGATTGATGATCGCCGCTGACGGGGATACACGTCGGATGAATCTGCGTGTAACACGGATTCGCAAACAACGCCCCGCGCTTGTGAGCCCGCCATGCAGCGGTAACGTTGCAGGTTTTCGCCATCGTCGAAAGGTAGTACGCATTGCCATACCCGCCGGTGCAGAGCAGCACGGCATCGGCAGCAAACGATTCAAATTTCCCGGTGACGAGATCGCGGGTGATGATGCCGCGGGCGTTGCCGTCGATCACAACGAGATCGACCATTTCCTTGCGAGCGAAACACTTCACGCCTCCGGCGGCCACTTGGCGCATCATCGCCTGGTAGGCACCGAGCAGCAGTTGCTGACCGGTCTGACCGCGGCAGTAAAACGTCCGCGAAACCTGCGCACCGCCGAACGACCGGTTCGCGAGACTGCCGCCGTATTCCCGCGCGAACGGCACGCCCTGCGCGACGCATTGATCGATGATATTGCGGCTGGCTTCCGCGAGGCGGTAGACGTTCGATTCACGGCTGCGGTAATCGCCCCCCTTCACCGTGTCGTAGAACAGCCGCCAGACGGAATCGCCGTCGTTCTGGTAATTCTTCGCGGCATTGATCCCCCCCTGGGCGGCGATGCTGTGCGCTCGCCGGGGAGTGTCCTGCAAGCAGAACGAGAGGACTTTGTAACCGAGTTCCGCCAGTGAAGCCGCCGCGGAACCGCCAGCGAGTCCGGTGCCGACGACGATCACCGTGTATTTGCGTTTGTTCGCCGGGTTGACGAGTTTCAATTCGCGTTTGCGGCGATCCCACCGCTCGGCAATCGGCCCCGTCGGACAGCGCCCGTCCAATTCTTTTTCGCTGATAGCGACCGTCGACATGCTCAATTCCACTCGAAAACCAAACTCGCGATCATGCCGTTATCGCTTCCACAATTGTGGATTGCGGCGATTATGGAAAACAGCAATCACTCTTACATTCTTCTGGTCGGCTCGAAACAAGATCAAGTACGGGAATCCATCAACCATCGCGATTCGGACATTGCCGAACTGAACTGCGAACCGCGAACCGCGAACCGCGTCGGAAAGGCCTCGATCATTTCAAACTGTGTTTCAACGGAATCCAGAAAATCCGATCCAAGCCCAAGACGTTGTTTGTCATACCAGTTCTTAGCAGCCAACATCTGGCGTTCCGCTCGAGATGAAACGATAAGCGACATGACTGATCAACTATTCTGCCTTCAACCGTGCCATCACTTCCCGCCAAGGTGAACCTTCGTCCGGATTCCGACGGTCGTCTTCCAGACACTCCTTCAACTCTTCCATCTGATCAAGGGATAGGAAATCGCCCGGATCGTTAAATAGGCTTTGACAGATTTCTTCGACGAGTTGCCAACGCTCCTCTCGGGACAACTGATCAATCCCCAGGCTTTGCATCATTGCGGGCATGATCTTTCCTCTTCAGAATCAGCCATTATGTTCCGATCTTCGACAGTACTCGTATCCCATTTTATTGTCGCTGCTTCCAAACCTGCGGGTCCCGATGTGAGTGGTAGACCGCCAGGATCGTCACTCGCACTTTATCCGCTTCAAACAAGATCAAGTAAGGGAAAGGCTTTAATACGGCGATCCGAACGGCGTCAAATTGAAGCGGAAAATGGTGCGGTGCAGCTTGGATCTCAGAGAACTTGGTCGTCACACACTCACTGAAACGAGTTCCCAATTTGAACTGCTGCGACTCGTACCAAGTCTCCGCTTCTTCCAAATCGGACATTGCAATGGGAGTCAGCACGAACTCGCGCATGATCGCTCAGTCCCAGCCCAGCCGTTTCTTGGCTTCCTCCCACGGAATCACATTGTTCGGATTCTTTCGATACTCTGCCATCCGAAGCTTCAAATCGGCCTTTTGTACGTCTGTCAACTGTCCTGCATCGGTGTCGTCGAGGCTTTGCCAAATCTCACTCGCCAGACGCAGACGTTCATCCGGAGTCCACTGGTCGATCCCGAGTTCCTGCATCGTCGACGACATGGAACACTCCGTGCTAATCCAACTTGTGTGTCTCGATCACGACCGGCGGATTCTTCAGTTCGTCCTGCACGTGCTTCATCATCGGCACGAAAATCACAATCGCGGCAAACCCCACGGCGATCAGAATGGCGAAAATCTTCCCCAACAGCTTAATCGTGGGCGTGTATTTCCGATGCGACAGCCCCACCGATTGAAATGCGCTGCTGAAACCGTGAGACAGATGGAATCCGAGAAACAGAATCCCCACGGCATACACCAGCCGGCTGTAGGAATTGCTGACGACCGACGCCGTATTGTGAAAGGCGTCCGCTTCCTCGCCGTAAGCGATGTCCGGGCGCATGCCGAGTCGCAAATCAATCAGATGCACAATCAGAAAGCCGAGCACGACCGCACCGGAGACGAACATCCAGTTGCCCGGAGGCGAGATGTCGAGCACACGGCCCAGCACTTTGATTTTTGATTGCTTGACCGCATATTCGACCGAGCGGGCGCTCTTGTTGTCCTTCGTCGTCACGAACGCGAGATAAATGTGGGCCAGAAACAACACGAACAGCCCGGCTTCCGCGAGGGGCAACCATTCCTGCGAATGGAGCGTATGGGCGTAATGATCGAACTGAGCCTTGCCCGCGAACAGCAGCAGATTTCCCGCAAGGTGGGCAACAAGAAAGCCGCACAACAGCAGGCCGGTGATTCCCATCACAAACTTGCGGCCGATGGACGAACTGAGCAGTTGCAAGGCCCACTTCAGATTCAACTTCTCGACGACCGAGGATTTCGGTTCGACGGTCGAGCTTCCCATGGCAACAAACGCTCCGGGGGGTGAACCAGCAGGCAGGATGCGATTCGGAAGGCGGTTTTCCGTCTTCAGGCAGGTTGTTCTCTGGATTATAGAGGACCGTCGACCAACTGCAAACGAGTCGCGCCGCTTCGCGGAAATCTTTACCGTCCATACGTTTCCATACATTTTCGCAGTATGATATTCGGATTACCGAATCGTAATTCTTTCCCTGATTTCCGAGATGTTTCTGCCGATGACCGTTCCTGTTCGCACCCGGTTTGCCCCCAGTCCCACCGGTTACATGCACATTGGTGGCATGCGAACCGCGCTTTTCTGCTGGTTGTGGGCGCGACACAACCGCGGCACCTTCATTCTGCGGATTGACGACACCGACCAGCAGCGGCACGTGGAAGAAGCGTTGCAACCGATTTTCCGCGCGTTCCGCTGGCTCGGCTTGAACTGGGATGAAGGCCCCGAAGTCGGCGGTCCGTTCGGACCCTATTTTCAATCGCAGCGGTCGCACCTGTATCGTGACGCCGTGGAGAAACTCCTTGCGTCCGGGCATGCGTATCGCGATTTCGACACGCCGGAGCAGATCGCCGCAGATCGGCAAGCCGCGGAGTCGCAGAAGCAGAACTACGTCACAGTCCGCCGGTCCCTCGATCTCACCCCGGCACAGCAGGCGGAGTGGACAGCCCAGGGAAAGCCGTCGGTGGTGCGGTTGCTGGTGCCGCGCGATCGGAAAATCGCCGTGGATGACGCCGTGCGCGGGCACGTCGAATGGGATTGCGGATTGATGCCCGATCCGGTCCTGATGCGCAGCGACGGCAGCTTTCTCTACAACTTTGCGACCGTCGTCGATGACGCGCAGATGCAGATCACGCACATCATCCGCGCGGAAGAACATCTCACCAACACGGCGGTGCAGGCGCTACTGCACGAAGCACTCGGCAATCCGCCGCCGGTGTTCGCACACATTCCATTCATCACCGCACCGGGATCGAACAAGAAGCTCAGCAAGCGCGATCTGCTCAAGCTTCGCAACAGCCCGGCATTGAAGAAAATGTTTGACCGGGCGGACGAAATTCTGCCGCAACTCGGTTGGGGCGATTCGTCGACGCTCAACCCGGTAATGGTCGAGTATTACGAACGCCTCGGTTATCTCCCCGCAGGGATTCTGAATGCGCTCTCACGGCTGGGTTGGTCGCTCGATGACAAGACGGAGCATCTTCCGTTGCCGACGGTGATTGAGAATTTCACGCTCGACCGCATCGTGAAAGCCCCGGCCGGGTTTGATCCCGAGAAGTTGCAGAGTTATCAGGCCAACTGGATGAACGCCTTGCCGCTCGATGAAAAAATCGATGGCTGTCTGACGTACCTGCAACGGAAGCAGGAAGTCGCCGGGACGACGACACCGATCGATCGCGAATTCCTCGGCCGCGTGGTGGCAATGCTCGGCGAACGCCTGCGGGTCTTCAGCGATATTCTCGATTACCCTGAATTGTTCCTGTCGACTGATGCACCGCTCGTCTATGACGAAAAAGCCTTCCAGCAGCGCTTGGTCACGGCAACGGAAGCCCCGGGGTTATTGACCAATGTGCGCGACCTGCTGGCCACCGTGGAACCGTTCGATGCCCCGACGCTCGACAAACTCGTTCACGATTTCGTGACCGCGGAAGGCATTAAGATCGGGCAGATTGTGCATGCTCTGCGGATTGCGGTGACTGGCAAAGCCGTAGGGGCCGGGTTGTTCGAGACGCTTGCCCTGCTAGGCCGCGATCTGTGCGTCTCGCGCATTACAGCGACACTCGCCCGCTGCTAATGATTTCTTTCCCCGCGATTTTTCTGGACGGCCGGAATGCGCGCGGTATCATGCAACGCAATCGGCCAAAGTGCGCTCCTTCTGGCCGGTTGTTTCTCCCTGTGGGCCCGGTCCCAGGAGTTCAAATCATGGCCCCTTATGAAATTGAAGAACCGGTCCGTCAACTGGAACAGGAAATCGACCGCGAAACCGGCCGGACTTCGGTAACCAACCCCGGCACAGCAATGGTCGACGTTCCCCCCGCGGAAGACTTGCAGCCGTCGGTGCCCAAACGCTGCGGCTCAACCGAGCGGGAACTTCTCGGCCAGCCCTTCTGCGACGCGCCGCTGCATCGCCGCGCGCGATAATGGGGCTGTTCACCGACATCGGGCTTCACAATGGGGGATTGATGCGGCAGAATTGATGTGTTCTGCTGCGTGACCGTTTTCCCGCCAGTGAGTCCCGTATGAGCGACCCTCGGACATTTCAAATCCCACGTTTGTCTCCACCACGGGAGCGCTGGGAATGGGCCGAGTGGAATCGGCGGCAGTGGCTCAGCGCCGGAGCATTCGGTGCCGCCAGTGGTTTGTTGCCGTTCGGTGTTCATCGCCCTGTGCAAGCCAGCAAAATGAGCGGCCGTGCCCGTGCCAAAAACGTGCTGCTCTTGATCGAACACGGCGGCATGTCGCACGTCGACACTTGGGATCCGCGGCCGGAAGCGCCGGTCGATCATCGCACGCCGTTCAAGATGATCGACACCAATGTCCCCGGCGTGCAGTTCACGGAGTTGTTGTCGCACACCGCCCAGATCGCCGATCGGCTGGCGGTCGTGCGCTCGATGCACCATGTCACGCGGGTGGATGACCATCCCCGCGGCATGCAGTACATGCTCACGGGGGAAGCTCCGGGCGGTCCCGTCGAGATGCCGGACATGGGTTGCGTTGCGGCATTGCGACTCGGTTCTCAGTGCCAGTATCTGCCGCCGTACATTCAATTGCCCGCGACATCGGAAATGGCAAGTTTCACACGGACCGGCTTTCTGCCCGAAGGATATGCGGTTTTCAAAGCGACGGCGCGGGATGCTTCCGATCCGAAGTGGCAGGTGCCCTCGTTACGATTGCAATCGGCGATCACCGAATCGCGATTTCAACAGCGCCGTTCCTTGCTGACATCATTAAATCATTCCTCGCGACTCTCCGCCGATCCGTCAGCCGCCGCCCTGGACACGTTTTACGATCAGGCCTCCAACATTCTACTCAGTCAGGATGCGTTGCGCGCCTTCGACATTTCGACCGAAACGGCGGACGTTCGCGAGCGTTATGGTCAAGGACATCGCGGGGCATGTTACCTGCTCGGCCGCAAGTTGATTGAAGCGGGCGTGCGCACCGTTGCCATCGATGTCCGTTGGCCGTTCGGGCCGGAAACGCCGAAGGGTGGGAACCTCAACTGGGATCATCACGACCATATTTATTCGACGGGCACCTGCGAATTGCCGGGGGCCAGCGGGGCCGGGGCCGGACGATACGGCATCGGCCATTGGGTGATGATGGGCAGCGTCGATCGGGCGTTTTCCACGCTCATTCTCGATCTGGAACAGCGCGGATTGCTGGACGAAACGCTCGTCTGCCTGGTGACGGAGTTCGGCCGCACGCCGCGGGTCAACGTGCATGGGGGCCGCGACCATTGGCCCGATGCGTACTCGATTGTCTTCGCCGGGGCGGGCATCCGCGGCGGGCAAATCATCGGCGAAACCGACCGCGACGGCGGGTATGTGAAGTCGAATCCCTACACCCCGGAAGACTATGCGGCGACGATCTACGAATACCTGGGCATCGACCGCGAACAACCGCTGTACAATGCCGAACGCCGACCGATTTTCCTGGCTCCCAAGGGCCGCGTGATTCAAGAATTGGGCTAAGTGATAGAATGAGCCGGGTCATTCGTCACACGGCCACGGTACGCATTTGACTCAGGTAATCGAGAATCATCATGACCGCTCTCCGCGTTCCGTCGATTTCTGCTGCGGACTATCTGGAAAGTGAAGAGCGTGCTCAGATGAAGCACGAATTCGTTTCCGGCTTCGTTTACTTGATGGCCGGGGCGAAACCGGCACATAACCAGATCGCAGTCAAGATCATCTCACGATTGGATGCCGCACTCGAAGAGACAAAATGCCTGGTCTACAACAGCGACCAGCGCGTTCGCAATCAGGCTGGTGACACGTATTTCTATCCCGACTGTTCGGTGGCGTGTGGGCCGAAGTTCGATGCGAAGGATTCAACTTCGCTGATCAATCCCGTCCTGGTGTGCGAAGTGTTGTCTCCCGCGACGCAGGCCTATGATCTCGGGGACAAAGCGGATCGATATGCGCGGTTCGACTCACTGCGAGCGATGCTGCTTGTCAGTTCGGAAGAAGTTCGCGTGGAATTGCGGGAACGAGCCGATCCGAAATCTGTGGAGTGGATCACAACCGTGCTGACCCGCCGCGAAGACACCGTGCGGATCGCAGCGCTCGATGTGGAATTGTCGCTTTCTTCGATCTATGCCAAGACCGAAATGCCTCCGGCAATCCGTGTCGAGGATGAGTAGGATGTCCACGACACCATTGACCGTCACTTCTGAGTCATCCCTATGATTCTGTCGTTACTGTTTGTCTTTCTCGCTGCCGATCCGATCGCGGAGCGCGGGTTTCGTGATGACGTCGCGCCGATTCTGGAACGCCGATGCGTCAGTTGTCACAACGAGGAGTTGAAGAAAGGGGGGCTGTCGTTGCAATCGGCAAACGGCTTGCTCAAGGGGGGCGACAGCGGGCCGGCGGTTCAACGCGACAAACCGGCGGAAAGCCTCTTACTCGCGGCCATCACCGGCGACAAACCGGAAATGCCGAAGACGGGCCCCCCCCTTACGGCGAAAGAAGTGGCCGCGATTCGGACCTGGCTCGAGCAGGGCGCGATTTGGCCGGAGGGGTTGCTGCTGGAAGAACGCCCGCAAGCGGACAACGACTGGTGGTCGCTGCGGCCGCTGGGTGAGAGTCCCATCCCGACTGCGGTTCGAGATTTTCCGTCGCATCACCCGATTGATCGTTTTATCGGCGCGACATTGGCCGCGCGGGGGTTGTCACCATCGCCCGAGGCCGACCGCCGCACGCTCATGCGCCGGTTGTCGTTTGATCTGCTGGGCCTCCCTCCCACACCGGACGAGATGGCCGCGTTCGTCGCCGACCCGCGACCCGATGCGTACGAACAACTCGTCGACCGTCTCCTCGCATCACCACACTATGGGGAACGCTGGGCGCGACACTGGCTCGATGTCGTCCACTACGGCGATACACACGGTTACGACAAGGACAAGCTGCGACCGAATGCGTGGCCGTACCGCGACTATGTGATCCGCGCTCTCAACAGCGACAAACCCTACGCCGATTTTAGCCGCGAACAACTGGCGGGCGATGTCTTCACGCCGGATTCGCCCGATGGCATCCCCGCGCTCGGTTTCATCGCGGCGGGACCGTGGGACTTCATCAGTCACGTCGAAGTCCCCGAAAACAAGATCGACGGGCAAATCGCGCGGAGTCTCGATCGCGACGACATGGTCGTCAACACGTTGAACACCTTTTGCAGCTTGACGGTGCAATGCGCTCGTTGCCACGCGCACAAGTTCGATCCGATCAGCCAGACCGATTATTACCGGTTGCAAGCCGTGTTTGCGGCGGTGGATCGAACCGACAAACCGTTCGATACGGACCCGCATGTGGCCGGACGTCGCCGTGCATTGCAGACGCAGGAGCGCGACATTGCGGCCGCCTTGGCCAAAGTCACTGCGGAGATGCAACAACTCGCGGGGCCGGAATTGACGACGCTGGAACAGCGGCTGAAAGAGAGCGAAATTGCGGCGAAGCAATCCCTGCAGGTGCCCCCGGAATTCGGTTATCACAGCCAGATTGAATCGCAACCCGATGTCGCGAAATGGGTGCAGATCGATCTGGGTCAACCGACGGACATCTGCCGGATCGTGCTGATTCCGTGCCATGACGACTTCAACAACATTGGTGCTGGTTTTGGCTTTCCATCACGTTACAAGGTGGAAGCAAGCAACGACGCGGCGTTTCTCAGTGATGTCACCCTGCTCGTTGATCGCGCGGCGGCCGATCACCCGTCGCCGGGGATTCAGCCGCAATCCTTTTCCATCGAACCGGTCGCCGCGCGTTATGTACGGGTGACGGCCAGCAAACTCGCCCCCCGCATGAATGACTTCATCCTGGCCATTTCCGAATTGCAGGTCTGGACGGCAACGGGGAAAAACGTCGCGCTGGGCAAAGCCGTTTCGGCCCGGGATTCCATTGAAGCCGGACCGCGCTGGCGCAAGACGAATCTCGTGGATGGCAAGTATCCCGCCGCCGCCAATGGGCTCGCGGAACAGGAACGCACGGCACTGACTGCGCGGATTGCGGAACTGCGGCGGCAGAACATCCCCCGCGAGATTCGGGACCGAGCGGACGCCCTCATTCGGCAACGAACCGAGTTGCAAGCCACGCTGGCGGCACTGCCCCCGTCGCAACCGGTTTATATCGGAGCCGTGCATACCGGGACGGGCAACTTCAGCGGTACCGGTGCCCGAAACGGAGAGCCGCGACAGATTCACGTCCTGGCGCGAGGGGATGTCCGCAAGCCGCTGAAAGAAGTCGGACCGGGAGTTCCCCCCGTTGTGCCGGGCTATCCCGCGGCCTTCGAATTGTCGCCTCAGCACACGGAAGCGGAACGCCGCGCGGCGCTTGCAGAATGGGTTGTTTCACCGCGGAACCCGCTCACGTGGCGATCGATTGTGAACCGAATGTGGCACTATCACTTCGGCCGCGGCATCGTCGATTCCCCCAACGATTTCGGTCGCATGGGACAACTCCCCACGCACCCGGAATTACTCGATTGGCTCGCCGCCGATTTTCTGCGTCACGGGGGCTCCCTCAAGTCCTTGCATCGCTTGATTGTCAGCAGCCACACCTATCGGCAGTCGTCCGCGGATCGAGCCGAGGCGGGCACAATCGACGCGCAAAATTCGTTGTTGTGGCGGGCGAATCGCCGGAAGCTCGATGCGGAAGCGGTGCGCGACAGCATTCTGTTTGTGGCCGGGCATCTCGACACCCGCATGGGCGGCACCGGCTTTCAGGATTTTGTCATCGAACGCCCCGAACACTCGCCGCACTTCGAGTACCAGTTGCACGACCCGCGGGACAACCGTGCGCATCGCCGCTCGGTCTACCGCTTCCTCGTTCGCTCACAGCCGCAACCGTTCATGGTGACGCTGGATTGTGCGGATCCGTCGATGTCGGTCGACAAACGGAACGAAACCATCAACCCGCTGCAAGCCCTTGCCCTGCTGAACAACGGGTTGACCGTCGTGATGGCGGAGGCCTTTGCGACCGATCTCCGCGAGGAACCGACCCCGGAGCAAACCATTGAGACCGCGTTTCTGCGTGCCATCGGGCGTCCGCCGACCGGAGAGGAGCGCACGATACTGGTCGACTATGCGCGAACCACGGGGCTCGCGAATGCCTGCCGGGTGATCTTCAACCTGAACGAGTTTGCGTTCGTGGATTAATCAGCGCACTCAATGCGGTATCTGTGCCAGCGGAAGGGCGACATCCGGCGATTGGTGGTCGCGGAAAGTTTGGCCTTCAGCCCCGAAAGGGGCGCGATTCGATAGCCCAGGGCGCAGCGTCTTCGCGCAGCCCTGGGTCAACGGATCAAACGACATCACCAAGCCTTAACGGGGCGCAACGGTATTGTCCGGAAAGAGTCACGTCCCGGTGGGGCTGCGGGTGCCTGGCGATCACAAACCCAGCCCTTCGGAAGACCTCGGGCTGGGCTATCGAATCGCGCCCCCTTCGGGGCTAAAGGCCCTTCACGGACTCGCCCACCAAACACCGAATGTACCCCAGCGGAAACATTCGCGTCCTATTCCTTGACACGGATGGGACCAGGCCGTAACTTGCTCAGACTGCAATGTTTGCGGTATTTTCAATGAGTCGGTCTACGTCAGCCCGACCCGTAGGAACGTGACAGGACGATTTTTCGCCCTGTCGTTAGGCGTTCTCAATGGGCCACTGACGGAACACTCCTTGGTCACTTTGCCGCTTCTTTTTCGCGTCCGCGATCATGCGCCCAACGCTTCCCGGCGTTCGCATCCCTCATGCCTGCCCACAGGGGTCGGGTTCCAGCAAGGCCAGCACGCTGAGAACTTTTTCCGCGGCTTCCACCATGCGGATGCGGCTGTCGGTCGCCATGCGACGGAGACGTTTGTAGGCCGTTTCTTCGTCGATACCGCCCTGCTTCATCAGCACGCCTTTCGCCCGCTCGATCACTTTGCGATCTGCCAGCGCCTGTTTCAGCGACTCATTTTCCTGCCGCAAATCTTGAAACTGCTCGAAGCGTCGCAGCACCAGATAGATCGTCGGCAGGATTTCTTCGACGTTGACGGGTTCCAGCAAGTAGGCCATCACGTGGTCTTCCAGGGCCCGCTGGACGACCTCCAGCGATCGCTCCTGCGTCACGATGATCGCGGGGATTTTGAGGGTTTCGCTGATTTCTACCAACGCCGAAACACCGTCGATGTCGGGCATATCGACGCCGCTAATGATCAGATCGGGCGTGTGCTCCTTCGCCAAGGCGATCAGCTCGCGCCCCGTGTTGCAACTGTAGACTTCCTCGTAGCGCAGCTTCCGCAGCGCTTCGTAAAGTCCCGTGCGCGCGTCTTCGACTCCATGCGCCAAAACAATTTTGAGGGGCGGAATTTCGATGGGTTTCAAGACCGTGGAGCCCGCGTAAAGGCAAACTGGGGGATTTTCGTCCGCAAGGCGATTATCATTCTGATGGAAACCGCCCAAAATGCAACGACCTTAAAACAATTCGTTGCTTTCGGCTTTTCCGCCCGGTGCCGCCCGCGGCAACAACTGCGACGCTTAAGAGAACCCGCTCCCCGGCGGATTGGTGTACGATATCCCGTCGATCATTTCCGCCGCAGTGACGGTTTTTCTCGCGCCGATGGGAAATTGAGTCCTCTTCCGACAATCGGGAGAGGGCCATGACAACAAAGGACAAGTCGCTCGTGCAAGCGATGCTGGATCGATCCGTTGTGCTGGGCATCGGCTTGATGATTGCGCTCCTCGGGATTGGAGCGGTCGGCAACTATCGCAACGTCCAGACCGTGCAGCGGAACGCCACGCTCGTCGCGCACACGCATGATGTCGATCGCCTGGCCGCCGAATTGCTGCGACTGGTGACCGAGGCCGTCGCCAAGCAGCGCGGCTATCTCATTAGCCATAACGAAGCCACCCGGAAGGCCGCGCGATTTTCCCTCGATCAGGCCCTCGTCCGCTATGAAGACCTCCTGCAAAATACTCTCGACAACCCCGAGCAGCAACGGCGATTGAACGAGTTGAAACAATCGCTGGACGGATTTCAAAAGACGCTCATCGAAGGGATGGAGTTGCGGTCGAATGGCGTCAGTTCGGACGAATTGTCGCTGGAAGCCACGGCCATCACCGGCCAACTCGATCATCTGCGGAACGAAGTTCTGGCTTTTCGCGCCGAAGAAAGTCGACTCTTGCAGGATCGCGAAGATGATGTCAGCGCCGCGCTGCGGACGGCATTGATCAGCGGCGTCATCACGTTCGCCCTGGGATTGGCGCTGTTCATGGGCATCATCGAACTGATCCGGCGCAATGCGTCGATCCAGCAGCGGCAACAACAGCAGCTCGCGGCAGAAACCGAACATCTGGCCGTCACTTTGGCGAGCATCGATGACGCGGTGATTTCGGTCGATCGCCAGGGGCACGTGACGCATTGGAGTGATCATGCCGAGCGATTGACCGATCAGCTTCGCGAATCGGTCGTCGGCCGTCATCTCGGGAATGTGCTGCAACTCGTCGACGAGTTTTCCGGCCAGACGGTTGCGGTCCCGCTGGAGCATGTGATTCAGGGGGCGAGCGGTGGGGGAATGGATTCGCCCTGCCTGGTGCTCGCGCTGGATGGTCGCACTGCGCCGGTTTCGGTGCGGATTTCGCCGATTTGCGACCAGGCCCGCCGAGTCAATGGAGCGGTCGTCGTCCTGCGGGAGTTGAGCGAAGAGCGGCGTGCGGAAACGGCGAAATCCGAACGGGCACGCATTCTGTCGCTGCGGGCCGATATCGGCATGATCCTCAGCCGGGCGTCGCAAACGGGCGAACCCCTGCAGCAATGCGTGAACTCGATCGGCGAACAATTGTCCGCCGTGGCGGTGTCCGCCTGGATCCTCGACTCGCACGAACGAGAATTCCAACGTTCGGCCACCTATTGCCTGCCGGAATGGGAATTTGCTCCGGCAGCGGCTTCGTGTCTCGATGATGTAACGCTGCGCGCGGCGATCGAAAAGCATGAAATCATCCGCTGCCCCGCCACGGCGGACACGGGAGAAATCCGCTGGCTCGGCGCGGTCACTGGCCGTCCGGAAGTTTCATTGTGGGTCTGTCCGCTGACGTTTGAAGATCGGCGGCTGGGGGTGCTTTCCGTTTATACCCGGAAGCCGCTGAGTGATTTATCGTCCTCGGAATTGGCCCTCGCGGGTTTCAAGCTGTCGCAGTTCATCGAACGCCGCGCCATCGAAGAGGCCCGCCAGGAAAGCGAAGAACTGTTTCGCACGCTGGCCAATTCCATCCCGCAGCTCGCCTGGATGGCACGCCCCGATGGTTATATCTTCTGGTACAACCAGCGCTGGTATGATTACACCGGCACCACGCTGCAGCAGATGCAAGGCTGGGGCTGGCAGGCGGTCCACGATCCCAACGAATTACCGCGCGTGCTGGAATCGATTCGGTATTCGTTCGCCACCGGCACGCCCTGGCGGGAAACGTTTCCGCTCCGTCGCCATGACGGAGAGTTTCGCTGGCACCTCAGTCAAATGCTCCCCGTGCGCGACGAACACGGACGCACCCGGCTCTGGTTCGGCACGAATACCGATGTCACCGAACAGCGGAATGCCGAACAGCGCTTGCGCCGCGTGATCGATTCCATGTTCGCGTTCGTCGCGATTCTTTCCGATGACGGCACGCTGATTGAAATCAATCAGGCGCCGCTCATCGCCTCCGGTCTGGCGCGAGAAGAGGTGATCGGACTCAAGTTCTGGGACTGTCCGTGGTGGACGCACGATGAAACGGTCAGCCAGCGGATGCGCGAGTCGTTCGAGCGTTCCCTTCGCGGAGAACTGGTCCGCTACGACGAGCAGATCCGGTTAAAGGGATCCGAATCGTACACGATTGATTTCATGCTGCAGCCCGTCTTCGATAACGGCAAGCTGCTGTTTGTGATCCCGTCGGGCGTGGATGTGACGGCGAGAAAACAAGCCGAAGATCGCCTGTCCGCCTCGGAGGAATTCCTGCGGTCGGTCCTCGATGCCCTCGCCAGTCACATCGCGGTGCTGGATGAAAACGGTGTCATTCTGATGGTGAATCGGGCGTGGCGCGAATTCGCTGATCACAACGGTCTCGATTCGTCCAGCTATTCGGTGGGAGAAAACTTTCTCCGGGTCGCGTCTCCGGTCACGGCGGATTGCGACACGGAAGCAAGGGAAGCGGCCAACGGCATTCGGACCGTCCTCGAAGGAACGCAGCCCTGGTTCGTTATGGAGTATCCGTGCCATTCCCCCACGCAGAAACGCTGGTTTCTCATGCGGGTCGATCGCCTCACGAGTTCGGAATCGATTCGCGTGGTGGTCTCGCACGAAGACATTTCTTCCCGGGTCCTCTCGGAAGAAGCCACTCGGCGCTGGTCGGCACAACAGCAACGCCTGGCAGAGATCGCCGTCGAAATCAGCGGCGCGAAGGCGCTGCGGGAGACGCTCGAGATTGTCAATATCGGTGCCCGCAAGTTGATCGAATCGGCTGCGGCTGAAACGATTCGAGTGAGCGACGATGGCTCTGCCGGTTTCGTACGATCGATCGCCGTAAAAGAAGAAGACCAGACCGCGGAAGGGGCGGCCGTCGGGGAACAAGCCGACTGGATCCGTCAACGCGTTTGCGACACGAATCGGCCGCTGAGAATCACCGCGGCCATTCCCCCGACGGTGTCATCCGAGGCGAATCTTTCCGAAATCACGCCCATCGCGTTAAACAGTCTGGCGGTCCCGCTCACGAATCAGGTGGGAAAAAATATCGGCCTGATTCATTTACAGGGAAAGATGGCGGGCGAGTTCACGGCCGATGATGAAGCGATTCTGGTGCAGTTGGCGCAAATGGCGTCGGTCGCGCTCGAACGAGCCAGACTGTACGAGGAGATTAAGGCGGCCGACGGACGGAAGGACGAGTTCCTGGCGACACTGGCCCACGAACTCCGCAATCCCCTCTCCGCCATTAGTGCGGCCACGCAGTTGACGCTGATGCAGCCCGATAATGCAACGCAAGTGCGGTCGACCTCCCAACTCGCGGCTCGGCAGTGCCTGCATTTGAAAAAACTGGTGGACGACCTGCTCGATGTCTCCCGAATTTCCCGCGGGAAACTCAATTTGCAGCTCGAACCCATTCGGTTGCAGGATGTGATTCAACACGCGCTGGAAACCGCTCGTGCTACAGTCGAAGCCTCTCAGCACGAATTGACGACCCACATCACGAGCGATCCGCTTTATGTCCGCGGAGATACCGTTCGCCTGGCACAAGTAGTCTCCAACCTCCTGGTCAATGCCGCCAAATACACGGCGAACGGTGGCAAAATCACATTGGAGTTAAACCACGATGGGACCACTGGAGTCATCAGCGTTTGCGACAACGGCATCGGCATCCCCCACGGAATGATGGACCGGATTTTTGAGATCTTTGCCCAGGTGGACAGCTCGCACACGCGTTCGCAAGGCGGGCTCGGAATCGGATTGACGCTCGCCAAGACGCTGGTCGATATGCACGGGGGAACCATCGGCGTCGTGAGTGAAGGCGAGAACCGCGGCAGTACATTCACGGTGCGATTGCCGCTGGCGACACTCTCCACGAATGACATGGAAAATCTGACGCGCGCCGCCGATAAGAGTCCCGCCTTTACCAGCCGTCGCATTCTGGTCGTGGACGATAATCGTGCCGCCGTCCATTTGCTGGGGCGTCTGCTGTCGATGCTGGGACACTCCGTGAAGACGGCCTGCGATGGTCGCACGGCACTAACTGCGCTGATTGAACATCATCCGGAGATCGTGATTTCCGATATCGGCATGCCGGACATGAGCGGCTATGAACTCGCCGAGCAGATTCGACGGACCCCCAACATCAGTACCCCGGTGTTGGTCGCGCTCACAGGGTACGGTCAGGAAACGGATCGGCAAGCGGCCTACGAGGCTGGCTTCAGCCACCACCTCACTAAGCCCGTCAGTCTGACGGATCTGGAACAGCTCATGCAGACGCTGTCACGAAAGGGCTGACATCGAAGCGGACCGAACGGCACACGACGCGGACCTTGCGCTAGCGCTCGTTCGGGTCGTGAGTCCGTTTGAATTTAAGAATGTCGGGGCGGGGGCCCCGACCTATGATTTCCAGTTGATTTTCACATCCCTAGGTCGGGGCCCCTGCCCCGACTCTTTAAACTGACCCACGACCCTCGTTCGCAAGCGCTTGTACCGCTTGAATGACGTGCGGCAACTGGGCTTCGAGTTCCTGGATGGCTTGTTCTTTGCTCTCTGCAGAAGTGCTCGCCGATTCCAGTTTGAGGGCGGGCTCGGTGAGGCACTTCGCACCAAAATTGGACGCTAATCCCCGCAACGAATGAGCCGCGCGAGCCGCGTCCTCTCCTGTGCGTTGACCCCGAATGGTCTGCATGAGGGCTGGCGCATCCTCCAGAAAGAATTCCGCCATTTCGTGGAGCAACGTCGCATCGCCGCCCATCCGCTGAAGCGCTCCGGGGCGATCGATCCAGGTTGTACCGGCGAGACCGTCAGTGCGTTCAACCTTTGCATCCACGGTCGTCTCCATGGTGTCGGAGGATTTTTTCTGCGCTGCGGAAGACTTACTGGCCAGACGCTCGACCAGCCGAATCAGTTGGTGAGCATCGAGCGGCTTGGAAATGTAATCGTCCATCCCGGCCGCAAGACATCGTTCCCGATCACCGCGCATCGCATGGGCCGTCATGGCAATGATCGGAATTTTCGCCTGCGCCGGCAACTGGCGAATCGCTTTTGTCGCGTCCCACCCGTCGAGCAAAGGCATCTGCACATCCATCAGCACGACATCGAAGTTTTCTTCGCGAACCAGGTCGACCGCCTCCTGCCCGTTCAACGCGAGGGTTACCTGATGTCCGCGTTTCTCAAGGATGGCCTTCACCACTTTTCGATTTGCCGGCGCATCTTCCGCGACGAGAACGCGATACACATGGCGGGCGGTGGCAACACGATCGGCAAGCGGCGTGGCGATCGCCGGCCCGTGAAGCGACTCCATGAGCGTATCGAACAGCTCCGACTGCGAGATCGGCTTGCCGAGTACGGGAAGTGACTTGAGCTGTGGTTCCAGCGATTTTCGATCTGTGGAAGAGACCATCAGAATGGGAGCCCCCCGCAGCAGGTCTTCGCTCGTCGCCTTCTGAATGAACTGCATGCCGTCCATCGCCGGCATCAGCGCATCCACGAGGATGACCTGAAATTCGCGATTTTCCCGCTGGGATTGCCGCATTTCGGTTAGCGCGGTGTGAGCATCGGCCACGACGACACACCGCATCGACCAACTGGAAAGAATGTGATAGAGGATATTTCGGTTGGTGTGATTATCGTCGACCACCAGCACGCGAATGCCGCGCAGATGATGAAAGACCGCGTGATTCGAGTCGACCGCATCCGCTTCGATGTCCGCCGACTGAAAACGCAAGTTAACGAAAAACCGTGCCCCCAGACCGGGCTGACTCTCGACGGTCACATCGCCGCCCATATGCTGGGCTAACTGCCGCACAATCGCCAACCCCAGTCCGGTCCCGCCATACAGCCGCGTGGACGAGGCATCGACCTGGGTAAAGGGTTCAAAGATCCGTACTTGATCTTCCGGACTGATCCCGATCCCGGTGTCTTTGACCACAAGGCGAATCTCAACTGCGGTCTCGTCCGCGTCGCGAGGGACGTCGGCGTTTGGCCGGGGGCACGACAATTCGACGACGACTTCCCCCCGCGCCGTAAACTTGATGGCGTTACTCACGAGATTGAGCACGATTTGCCGCAAACGTCCCTGATCGCCCATCAAGCGGTCCGGAACGTCGCTGGCAATGGAATAGGCTAGCTCCAATCCCTTTTCGGACGCCCGCAGTCCGAGGATCCGCATCGCCTGATCCAGCGTGGTATGCAAGCTGAAGGGACGCGATTCCAGATCCAGTTTCCCGGCTTCGATGCGCGAAAAATCGAGCAGGTCGTCGAGCAGAAACAAGAGCGTCCGCGAGGCCTCAATCGACGTTTCCAGATAGTCGCGAATCAGCGGAGGCAACTCTTCATCGAGGGCCAGTTCGGTCATTCCCAGAATGGCATTCATGGGGGTTCGCAACTCGTGGCTGACATTCGCGAGGAATTCGCCCCGCGTTCGGTTCGATCGTTCGGCCTCGTCTTTCGCCCGAACGAGAGCGGTTTCGGTTTGTTGTTGCAGCGTGCGGTCCATCACAAAGCAGACCACGTCTTCGCCTGCGGGCGTCATGGCACCTGCAATCCAGACCGGGACCCGCTTGCCCGAAGCGAGCACGTACTCTTTTTCCGCGGCTTCAAAGCGCCCGGTCCTCTCCAGTTGCTCGATCAGGCCTGCATCGAGCTCGCGGTACTCCGGCGGTGTGAGCCGTCTCCAATTGACCGCTCCCGCTTCGAGTTCGGCCTCGGTCGACTCGATCAACTCCAGAAAGGCGCGATTCGCATCGGTGACGCGGCCATCGAGCTGGCAGACGATGACACCGAGCACATTCGCATCCACGAGATGCCGCAGCATGACGTCGCGGGACGACAACTCGGGCTGCCCCTTCGCCTCTTCTGATAACGGCCCCCCCCCAGGCAAGGGCGATCGCGAGTCGGGTAATTCCAGCATCAACACGGGCTTGTTTCAGATGATCGGAGGACGCGGAGATGGAGTCATTGATGAATTTCCCATCGCCGCACCCGCCGTGCCGAATCGCACAGCATCGCGAGCAATTTGCGTCACACCCCCGCAAGCCTTTTCCACAAGAGGAGTTGCATCTTCTAAAGATTGAGCAATTATGCTCGGCAGTCCAAAATGCGCGGTCGATTATCGACTAACGTGATCGCGCAGCGACCAGCGTCATTCTCCCCGGACTATTCCATCCGCACGTCTTTGTCGACGACGATGCCGAAAGCGGCGATTCGATCGCGAACCTTGCCGCGGGTGATACCAAGGATCTCAGCGGCCCGGCTTTGATTTCCCTGCGTCTCCTGCAAGACACGCGTCAACAAGAAGCGTTCCATGACTTCCAGACACTCGGCATAGAGATCCGTACTGCCGCGCTTGAGTCGTGTATCCACAAAGCCTACGAGATCACACTCGGAGATGTGCCCGTGAGAAGGGGCATGCGCGCCCGGAATCGCGTTGACCGGAGGCGGTGTCATGTTGCGAACTTCGGGCGGTAAAAAGTCGGGAACGATGACCGTGCTGGGGGTATGCAGAATGGCATTCCGGACGACGCTTTGCAGCTCGCGAATATTTCCCGGCCATGGATACTGCTTCAGCAAGTCGAGGGCAGACGGCGAAATCCCTTCCAGATCGGGCCGGTTCAATTCCACGGCAAAGCGGGAGAGGAATCGTTCCAGCAGTAATGGGAGATCCTCCGGACGATCACGCAAAGGAGGCAACCGGATCGTAATCGTATTGAGTCGATACAGCAGATCTTCACGGAAGTTGCCGTCTTCGACCATCTGCTCGAGCGGGCGATTCGTGGCGGCAATCAACCGCACGTTTGTGGTGATCGTGGAGTTCCCGCCCACGCGCTCGAATTTCTGATCCTGCAAGAGCCGCAGGACCTTGCCCTGAAGCAACAGGGGCATGTCGCCGATTTCATCCAGGAAAAGAGACCCGCCGTTGCATTGCTCGAATTTTCCAATGCGTCGCTGATCGGCCCCGGTGAAGGCCCCTTTCTCATGACCAAACAGTTCGCTTTCCAGCAGATTTTCCGGAATCGCGGCACAGTTGATGGCGAGGAACGGTTCCGTGGAACGCCGGCTGTACTGGTAAATCGCCCGCGCGACAAGCTCCTTGCCGGTGCCGCTTTCGCCGCGAATCAGGACCGGAACATCCTGACCGGCGACGCGACCGATGATCTTGTACACATCGAGCATCGCTGGCCCGGCACCCACGAAGGCATCGGCCGGAGAATCGTCGAGACTGCGAATGGGGATGGCGACGGGGACGCTCATCATCCGCCGCGTTTCCACGGCACGCTGCACAAGGTCATTGAGTTGATTCAGATCGAGCGGCTTCCGCAGATAGTCGTAGGCACCGAGCTTGATGGCTTCGATGGCGGTTTCGCTCTCCGAATCGGCGGTCACAAAGACTACCGGCAGACGGCGATCCAGATCGCGAATGCGGCCGAACAATTCCAGTCCCGATTGATTGGGCAGACGGATATCCAGCAGGACCACGTCGGGATGTTTCGAGGCGACGAGTTGCACGCCCGTCGGGCCATCCATCGCGGAAATCACTTCCACGCCGATCTTTTCCAGCGATCGTGCAATCAAATGATGCACGCTGCGATCATCGTCAATCACCAGGGCTGTGGCGGGCAAATTTCATCCTCTCGATTCAACGCTTGTCGGCGGCGGTTCGTTGCGCGACACCTGACAGGCTAACACAAGCGGATCAATTCGCAAGGATCACATCCTGTTTCGCAATCGCTCTATGCCAGATTACATTGAAGAAATGACATCCCAACGAAAAAAGCCCCCCGAATCCAGTTCGGGAGGCTTTTGATTTCGCATCGCGGCGTGAATACAACAAAACCTAACGGGGGAGGCGGCGTCCGGTCAGCATGGAAACGATGGCCAGAACCAGGAATACAAAGAAGCAAAGTTTTGCCGCTCCATAGGCCATACCGCCTACTAAACCAAATCCGAACAACCCTGCGAGGAGAGCGATAATCAGGAACGTGAGTGCCCAGTCTAACATGATTGGTCCTTTCAGAATCGACCGCTTTGAATCCACACATTCGTCAGCATTGACGAACCATCTGATCACGACGCCGTTGTCGTCATCGTTCGCGCATCACCACAAAACGGAATCAGCTCGTCGGCACATCACGGTTTGCGGTCAACATTGACCTTCGCACCGTCATCACTTTTTCGAACTTCAATGGAGGTTCCCGGCGTCTTGATTTCCAGGATTTTTTTCTCTTGCGCCTGCTCGCAGCCTGTCAGCAACATTGCCAGCAAGCCGCACATGAACAGCGCGAGAGAAAGACGCATTGGAAGTCCTCTAAAGTGACCGTGGAAACTGTCCCGTTAGCGAAGGACTACAAGAGCACGCGGTGTGCCAACTCGGAAAAGATTTTATTGAACATGCCGTAACATAATTTACAGGAATAAGTTACGCCAAATCCACAAGAAGCTTTCTGGGAAAACACCTGTGATTCGCCGTTGGGATTGGTGGAACAGCCACCAGGGTGCTACGCCATCCGACAGCGAACGCCTCCGCCGATGAGGAGCATCATCCCCCCAGCAGCGTGCCAATGGATCGCGTGCATTCAAAGCGATCGCAACTGATTTTCGTCATCGCCAGAATGGGAACCGCCAGCGCCGCCCCGGCGATGCCCCACAGCCATCCCCAAAACAGCAGCGACACCAGCACCATGATCGGATTCAGACTCATGTGTCGCCCCAACAGGGACGGCGTGATCAGATTCCCTTCGATCGCGGCAATGGTGTAGAAAACCGCGGGGACCAGGAGCGCATAGCCCACGGAATCGAAGCTCAGCAATGCTGCCAGCCCGATCAAGAGCCCGGTGACACCCTGGCCGACGAACGGGACGTAATTGAAGATCGTCGTCAGCAACCCCCACACGGCCGGGTTTGGAACGCCGAGGCACCACAGGGCGAAAGCGACAACGACTCCCAAGCCAATGTTAATACCCGTGATGGTGAGCAAATACGACGAGATCCCTCGTTGAACATCGAGAATCAATTCCACCATTTGTCGCTTTTCGCGGAATGTCGGCAGAATCGAAAGAACATTATTGATGAATTGATCGCCCGCAATCAGCAGGAAATACGTTAACACGATGATCACGACCACCATTCCCAACGTATTGCCGGTGGTGCTCAACATCATGGTGCTGCTCGTCAATTCGGGCTGCTGCACGGCGACGGTCATCGTCCGATGATCCTCATCCGAGGATGTCAGATCGTTCAGCCGCGTGCGAATTTCCGCAAATTGACCGATCTGATCGCGGATGACTTTGAGCTTTTGATCCGCATTTTGCAGATGTTCCGGGAGATGCTCTAACCACTGTCGCGCGGGTCCCACCAACGGCAGAATCCCGACGACCAGGGCCGAAGCCACGACAATGAGGCACAGGGCGGCACCCACGGATTCGGGAATATGCCGACGCCACAACCAGCGAACGGCCGGGCGCAGCAACAAATAGAGGACGAACGACAGCATGAACGGAATCACGATGGCCTGCGCGAAACTCAAGATCCAGACGAAGGCAATTCCACACAGCATGATCAACCAGCGACGCAAGCTCACGAGTTGCAAGGCTAAAGAATTCCGCTGCCGAGTACGTTCGTCGACTGCTGCCGAGGGACTCGTCATGGAGATCGGATCAATGCTGACGACCAAAGATTCGAACGACGCTTCTTCAGGAGTGTTGATCATACTCGTGGCCCACACCTCAAATGGCTGAAAGTCATCTGTTCGTGATGTGGCCGCATTCGCCTCCATTGCGTCGGGGACGTCGTTCATGGTGACCGCCATTTTGCATTCCTGAAATCATCGGCTGTAAAGTTCAAAATAGAAAAGACGCGGTGCCCGAGTCCCGTAGGCGAGCATCGCGTCTTGTTTCATTCATGCCGCGCAACGGACCATTACCAGGGCTTCAACCGCCACCCGAGGATAAAGCCCACGCCAAAGCACCACAGGGCGGCCACTTCGGGGCGTTCCTGGGCGTAGTTTTGCAGGTATTGGCCCACATCGTTCAGCAGCCGCATTTCCGGCGTCGCACAAGCGGAACCCAATGGAGGGTTCGGATTGATGCGTGCCGCAGTCGGGGTGGGAACATTCATCCCCGGACCAGAGTATGTACTCGACATTGGAGTGTCCTTTCAAATTTGATCGTGGAATGCAATTGCTTCTTCAGTGACGACGGGGTTAGCCGTTCGCTTCATCATTTTCAGGACCGCGAACGAGACGTTTCACGAATTCCAGATTGTCCTGAAATTCCTGATGCGACCGCCCAAAAACCGCGCCGATTTTCACCAGCCGTTTCGCTGCTATGAACGCCCCAATCAACGCCGCAATGGCACCCACGCTGCCGACGGTGAGATAGGCCACCGCGCGGTGCCATTCCGCATATTCGATTAACAGCTCCGATATCCCCAGTAAGCAAACCGGGACGGCACTGACTGAAAACACGGCCATCGCCGAAAGGATCACCGCGGTAATCGCCGAACGCCGAGTGGCTTCCCGCATATCGAGAAACAACAACCGAGCCTGCAATTCCGCGAGCGTGATCAAATCGTAAGCGAGCCCCGACGCGTGCGTCGTGACTTCCCCAACGGTCGCTTCCGGAGCACTGTGGCCGTTTAGTTCCGCTTGACGAGGCATCCCAACACCACTCCCGCGGCGATTGCTGCGCCGACGCTCAGGCCTGGAAAACGCTGAATCGATTGCTCAACGAGCAGTTGAGAACGCTGTGCGACGGCTTGCAGATCCTCGCCCATCGACGGGGCATTGGCAGCCGCCAATTCCGACTTCTCAACGGACGCTGTAACGCTCATGTTCAGATCGCTCCTTGGCAGGTTGGGGAATTGTTGATGGTTGTTGCAGATTCGCGAGGTACTGTCCGACTGCTTGTCCCGCATAAGAGACTGCGGACCGCATCACGGCATTGGCAGCCACACTAAAAAGTGATGATACCAGCCCAGCCTGTTTCGCTGGCGGTGGTGGCGGCGACGGAGCCGTAGGCGGATTCGGTTGACCTGGGATCGTTTCCACCGGGGCTGCACGACGAGCGGGAACGATTAAATAACCCGCGACGGCAGCGGCCCCGACAATGCCCCAGGGAAATAACCGCACATAGTGCTTCCAATCCAGAAACCGCTTGGTTTCCTGACTGAGGCGTACGGCTTTACCCTGAGCGCGGGACCGAATCCGCGCCATGCGTGCTCGAATGGTTGTGACGTCAGTCGTGGCCATAGTATTACGCGTTTATCAAAAAAAACGGACGGCATTCATACCGGAATTTCAGTCGCCTGAATTAGTAGGGCGACCAACGCGAACGGGCCGGTGGTGAACTGCAATTCAACAGCGTGACAATGCCGATCCCCACACCGATTCCGACCGCAAACGCCGTCATCACGGCCACACCGGGGTTGTCCTCAATCGCATCCTGAGTCGATTGAAGACAACCTTGAATCGCCTGCATCGGTGCTTCCGGCAGGCTGCTGTAAACATCCGCAATGCGGTTTTTCACAGGTTGAATCATGATCAGTCCCTTTCTTCGTTCCATGTGCGTTTTCATCGCGAGGCGTCGAGCGCTCACACCAGAATGGTGAGCCTTCCGCCGTTAGCGATTTCGCAAGATCAACGTCAACAGGACGCCCGAGATCAGCCCGGCACCAAACACAACGGCGAGCGATTCGGCGGGCCGCTGACGCACCATGTTTTCGGCCTGGTCGTAACCATTCGCAAGATTCGCCGAAGCCTGCTCGTATCCGCGACGGACCGCATCCGTCGCTTCCGTGGCATATTCCTTCGCCGACGAGGCGACCTTGTCGTAAACCTGCGAGGAATTGCTGACGACGGAGTCGATGAACTTTTCGACTTCTTCGCGAGCCCGGCCGGTCTTCTGCTGCACGAAGCCGACGAGTTGCTCCAGGTTCCCTTCGAAGCGGCTCAAATCGTCCTCGGTCAGCACGCCCCACTTCTCTTTGAGACGCCCTGCGATTTCATTCCATTTCCCACGCATCTGCTGAACGGTTGCCATTATTGTGCCCCTTAGAAGCGGTGTTACTGCCGAAAGACCAAGGTCTCTCGGGTTTCGAGAAATAAGAATTAGCAAGGGCCGTGCCACGGATCGTCATTTCCCCTTCCGGCTGTCGGGAACGGTTACCGCAATGGCGAAATGGCCTGCTTTCTGCCGCGTTTCAGCTTGCCGAAGTCCGTTGAATTGTTAGAGACCAGTGCTGCGATGGGGCGGCCCGGTCGTCCGCACAGGAGGCGCGTCAGCAAAAACGTCCGATGAACGGGCTCACTGGACGCTGAACAACCAGAACCCACCCGTTGTTTCGCAAATGGAAGCCCCTTCCATGAATGGCGTCGGATTTGCGTAATGCTGCTCCCACTCTCTTGCCAATCGTGTGATTGGGCACGGATATCGAGCAGTTAAAGACGATGGGAACAGAATCATGCAGAGACAGCATTCCGAAAGCGACGGCGAAAACTCACTGTCCACAAAAAACCGGGCTGGGAAACTCCGGTATGGAGTCGCCGCGTGGTTATTGGGGCTCCCCTTGCCCATCATTATTATCGCGCTCTTCGTGCGCGGCTGCGATTGGTGATGGCCCCCGCAGGACGTTGATCATGTGCAAATGCCGGTGCAAACTTGCACCGGCATTTTTCTAACAGTCCGCGGATTGATTGTGTGCCCCGGCCGTGTTGGCCGTGCGAGATGCCAACACGCTCTGCAAAATTGCACGGCCGACACGGCCGTGGTACAGAGAACCGAATACTTCCACGGGTTGCCGAGCCGAGAAAGACCGTCGAAACCCGTTTAAGCTTCGTGAAGAATCTCACGGCGCAGCAGCACGATGACATGGTCCACAGACCCGCGCAAGGACAGCAGTACCGTTGCTGCCGTCGGGAAGTCTTCGCGCCGCCCGCAGGCTTCCAACTGGTGAGCCAATCGGCACACGTCGTTGACGTCGAGATTGGCGGCAAGGCCCTTCAAGCTATGCGATTTCAGCGAAAGCTGTTCGCCATCGCGGAATTCAATCGCTGCATGAATCTGCGCGACCAATTGCGGAGCATCTCCGATAAAAAAGATGGCCAGCATGCGGAGTATTTTTTCGTCGTGCCCAATGCGTTCGCGCACGGCATCGAGACGCAGTTCCGTGGGGGTGAATGCGGGATTAGACTCCTGTCTGGTTCCGTCGTTACGCGGATCATCATTGGAAAGCGATGCGGGTGATGATGTGGCCATAGTGAGTTCCATCGAGATCGCACCGTCTTCGATAAAAAAACCCAGGGACGAAGATTCATCCCTGGGGAAATCGCAAAAAACATTTGAACCGGTCTCGGTTCATGATCGTAACTTTATTGCGGCTTCGAGTTCGCGGCCGGAACCCTGAACTCCTGAAACGTCTCTTTCGTTTTGTCACGAACCACATCCGCCGTTTTCTGCAGATCTTTTTCCATCATTTGTGTTTCCACAGTGATCGTGGTGTGCTCTGCCGTGCGATGAAATTGAATCCACCCCAGGAGCCCCATTAACACCAGGACCACCGCGATAAACAGAAATACGCGCATCTTTTGAACGTTGACTCAAGGGATTAATCCAACGGCGGACCAATGCGGCGGCCGGAGAGCAACGACAACAGGAACAGAACCAGGAACACGACGAAGAGGACATGCGCCATCCACGCCGCGGTTCCGGCCACTCCACTCATCCCGAGGAAGCCGGCCAAAAGCGCCACCAGCAAAAATGTAATTGCCCATCCCAACATGTCGCCCTCACCTTCTTCGATGCCAATGGCAATGGCATCATGCCGACGAATCATCGGTCTTTTTGCTCGCACGCAAATCCTGAGTTCACACAGGAAAAATTGCGGATGAAACGACTCCATCGCAATCGGCATACCATCCGTCGGGTAAACCGTCGCCAAGTTCTGGAAAATGAGCCCTCGTCAATCCACGGGGCCCGTTCAATCCGGTTTTTCATCACGTCAGCGCGTCTGGCGGGCTTCCTGCCTTCGACTTTCTTACGGACTTCGCCGCCGTTCCACGGCAAATTGGCACACCCCACAGCGAAATGCCCCACGCCGGGTTGATGCGTGATCCTACAGACTGTCCGCTGCCCGACCAAAAAACTGAGGCTGATTGATACAACCTCTCTCACAACTGCCTATCCGTCAATCAATGCAGGTGCAGCAAACACCATTTCACGAATGGCACAAAGAGCTACATAAAAATGAGTTAAGGCGATTGACGCGCATCCCTGCCGGAATGGGACACAATCTCGTTATTTTTCGGGGAATGCGGCGTAAGACTTGCAATCGATTTCGCGTCGGACGGAAGCCACTCACCGAAAGGAATCGCATGTTGGTCCTCAGCCGCCGCACGAACGAAGAAGTATACATCGATGGATCGATCCGCGTCGTTGTCCTGGGCATTCAAGGCAACCGCGTTCGTCTCGGCATCTCTGCGCCGGATGACGTGACGGTCATGCGGGGTGAAGTGGAACTTGCTCTCGACCCCCTGCATGCCAGCGAGTGGCGTTCCTCCTCACCTGAACTCGCCCTCGTCCATGCCTGACCGCTACCCAGCGAGGTTATCCGCCTTCGCTGATGACTCCGCCGATCCTTGTGCGTATCTCATTGCACGCGCGGCGGAGATCACAGCAGCGGTCCCCACCACCGTCACGGCGACCCACGCGGCAATGCCCACGCGCTCCGATGCAGATCGCCGTAACGCCAGCGCCGCACTCGCACTCAAGCCGATAGGAACAATCGTTCCCATCACCATCGCCAGCAACGGGGTGGCTTCAACGGGGAACGACGATTCCCGGTCCCCCGTCCGGTCGTGTCGCCGCGGCGAATTCTCTGACACCGGATCGTTCGTTGCACGATTCAGAATTGTTTCAACACCTTTCAGACTTACAAACCAGATGACCAGTCGCCAATTGGGTCCGCTCAACCGGACGCGGTCCGATTGTTTGCCGAGCGTGAAAGCACCGCATTTTGCGTGCCGATCATTGGGCACTCGACCAACGCGCCGACGCTGCTAGAATCCCCATCATGATGGCCTTCACCTCGATTGAATTGGAATGAAACCATGAATCCCACGAAAAATGATCTCAGCGCGAAGACTCGCGCGGCGGTGGCCGATTTGCTGAATGAACGTCTTGCCGACTTGATTGATCTGGGTCTGCAGGCGAAACAAGCCCACTGGAATGTCAAAGGCCCGCAGTTCATCGCCCTGCACGAGTTATTTGACTCCGTGGCCGCCGAGATCATTCCCTTTGTGGACGATGTGGCCGAACGGATTGTTGCCCTGGGAGGCACTGCCGAAGGAACGCTGGCGGCGGTCGGGAAACGGACGTCGTTGACCGCGTATGCCACGACGATCGTCAAGGGTCGCGACCATGTCGAGGCCCTGTCGACCGCTTTGGCCAAAACCGGTCAGAAAATGCGGGCCGCGATCGATCAGGCGAACCAATTCGAAGACGCGGATACCGCCGATCTTTGTACCGGGATTTCGCGCAGTCTCGACAAGACGCTCTGGTTTGTCGAAGCCCACTTGCAAGACGGCTGATCGCTTCGACATGCCGAACTGGAGCACGAATCAGATCAGCAATTCGTGAAAGTGCTGCAGCAGCGCCGCGGAGAACTCAGGGGCGTTGATCGCATACGGAAGACGGATCAATTGTCGCGTTTCGGTGATCTGTAAACGTTTCGCCAGTTCGTCGAACAATGCGGCGTCCGCTTCGGGGTCATGAAACGGTTGCCCGGGGACATCGAGCAGAGAGACGCCCCCTTCGGGAATGAGCAGCCGTAACGGCGCGATGGACTGATTCAGCTTGTCCGCGATCCACACGGCAATCCGACGATTCTCCTCCGGCGTCGTTCGCATCAACGTCACCTGTGCGTTATGCACGTGCAACCGTCGCTGGCGGAATTGCGGCGGCACGGTTTCCATCGCACCGAAGTTGACCATGTCGAGCGCCCCCAGGCTGAGCACCAACGGCACGCGGCTTTGAATCAATTTCTCGAAGCGATGCGGTCCACAGGGAAAAACACCGCCAACAATTTCATCCGCGACTTCGGTGGTCGTGATATCGAGCACGCCGGAGATCAATCCCGATGCGACGAGTTGTTCCAGCGCTCGCCCCCCTGCTCCAGTCGCATGGAAAACGAGACAATCGAAGCCTTCCGCTTCCAGTTGTTCCCGGACCCGATTCACGCACGGGGTAGTGACGCCGAACATGGTCATTCCCAGCGCCGGCCGAGAGGACCGGGCTCGCGGCGGATGTTGCACCATTCCGGCGATGGCATGGGCGGCATTGGCCAGAATCACTTCCGACACAACATTCAGCCCGGCGACATCCACGACCGAGTACATCATGGTGATGTCGCTGCAATCGATGTACGGCCCCACATTTCCGCTGGCCACGGTGGAAACCATCAACTTCGGCAAACCGATCGGCAATGCCCTCATGGCGGTCGTGATCAACGATGTCCCGCCGCCGCCGCCGAGTCCCAGCACCCCGGCGACCCGCCCCGCGGCAACCTCTCCCATAAGATACTTCCGCAGAGCATCCGCCATCTGACGGATCGCTGTCCCGCGATCGGTCGAGCCATCCAGTGAAGATAATTGCCCGACCGCAGCGAGAACCTCCTGGCGAGTGATCTCCGGGGTGATCGTCGGTGGGGAAAGTGTGCCGACATCGACCATTTTCACAGTCACCCCGGTCGCACGCAGCAAGTCGGCGACAAACGCCAACTCGGCCCCTTTCGAGTCCATGGTGGCAATCGCGTAGACAACAGCACTCATGGTGTGGAAACCCTCGACGGAAGCGCTACCGATGTTGTTTCAGGGGATAAATCATGATCGCGCATAGGACTGTAGCGACACTCTTCGACAAATATCCAACCGTGTCCTCGAAATTCTCGGTCGTGTCCCAAGTTGAAGCCAGCACCCCGGCTGCTCCGAAGCAGCCGGGGTGCTTTCCGCGCCGTCAGCCATCAAGTTAGGACACGACCAAATTCGCACGCTTTCCCCCTTCCAGAGAGACACCGCCACGACCCATCGGGTAAAGTAGATTCGTCCGCGGCTACGCGATCGTTTCCTGTGGAAGACGAGATGCTTCACGACAAATCGATTCAGCGACCTTTTTCGCTGGCCGTGCTGATGACTGTCTGGTCGTGCGCGGCTCTCGTCGCGGTCACGGGTGCCGATGAAGCCAAGACAGCGCCGCCGAAGGTCACGTTTGAAGATCACATCCTGCCGATCTTGAAAGCGCGGTGTGTGAAATGTCATGCCGGAGCGGAACCGGCGGGCGAGTTGCGACTGACGACGCGCCGGGAAATCTTGCAGGGCGGCGGTTCGGGACCGGCGATGCGGATCGCGGCGGCAGAATCGAGCCTGTTGTGGGAGAAGCTCGCGTCGAACGACATGCCGAAAGGGGGGCCGGCCCTTTCCGCGGAAGAAAAAGGGTTCATTCGCACGTGGATCAATGAAGGCGCGGCCTCGCTGACCTCGGCCACGGATGACGCCAATGACGGCAACACGGCTTCCGAAAAAACCGCGTCCGAACACTGGGCGTTTCGACCGCCGCAGCGTCCGTCCGTTCCCGCCGTTCAACACACGGAACGAGTTCAGAATCCGGTCGATGCGTTCATCATCGCGGCCCTGGAAGCGAAAGGCCTGAAACCGTCCGACGAGGCACCGCGTGACGTGTTACTGCGGCGTGCGTCATTCGATCTGATCGGTCTGCCGCCCGCGCCGGAGGACATCCAGACATTTCTTGCCGACCGGGAACCGCGTGCGTTGGAACGTGTGATCGAACGTTTGCTGACCAATCCGCATTACGGCGAGCGCTGGGGAAGGCACTGGCTCGATGTCGCCGGGTATGCGGACTCCGCCGGGGTGTTGTCGGAAGATCGCCCGTTACCGACGGCGTTTCGTTACCGCGATTATGTCATTCGCGCCTTCAACAGCAACAAATCGTACGACCGCTTCCTGCAGGAGCAGATCGCGGGTGATGAGTTGACCGACTATTGGACCGCCTACGAAACACAAGATCGCTTGCCGGAAGAGGTCGTCGACGCCATCACCGCGACGGGTTATCTGCGGTGCGCACCAGACAGCAGCCGCCCCGATTTTTCCACGATCAAAAATGCCGATGCGCAATACTTTTATCCGACGATCAACGACACATTGCAGATTGTGGCGTCTTCCACGATGGGGCTGACGCTGCAATGTGCCCGCTGTCATAGCCACAAATTCGATCCCATCCCGCAGGTGGAATACTTCCGCCTGCAATCCATTTTCATGACGGCGTTTCGCCCGAAGCAATGGATTCCGCAGATGGAGCGCCGCTTGCCGGTGGCGACCGCCGTTCAAAAGAAAGCGGCCGACGAACACAACGGCAAGATCACCGCGGAGGTCGCCCGGCTGACGAAAGAACTCGCTGAACTGCGGGCGCAGCACAAACAAAAGCTGTTTGATGATCGCCTCGCCGCTTTGCCGGACGTGATTCGCGAGGACGTCAAAAACGCCCTCGGCAAACCGGCCGATCAACGGACCGAGGTGGAAAAATATCTCGCGGGGAAATTCCAGCCACAGCTTCAGCCCGACGACAAAACACTCGATCAAGTGCTGCCGGAAACGTACGCCGATTACCGCATGGCACTCACGGAACGGCAAGCGGCCGTTGCGGCACAAGAAGGGCAACGGATTGCATTTGACGAAATCCGCGCGCTGTACGATTTGCCGGGCCCGGTTGTCACGCCGTTGTTGCGCCGTGGCGATGCGCTGACGCCGGGGCAACCGGTTGAACCGGGCGTGCTGTCATCGTTAACGACACCGGTGTCGTTTGAGTGGTCGCCCCCCGCGGCGGAAGCCAAAACCAGCGGCCGCCGTCTGGCCCTGGCCCTCTGGCTCACACAACCCCATCATCCGCTCACGGCCCGCGTGATGGTCAATCGTCTCTGGTTGCACCACTTCGGCGAGGGGCTCGTTTCCACACCCGAAGATTTTGGAACGCTGGGTGCCTCGCCCAGTCATCCGCAACTGCTCGACTGGCTCGCCTGCGAATTCGTCGACAGCGGCTGGGACATCAAACACATGCACCGCCTCATCCTGTCCTCGAGCACCTATCAGCAGCGATCTTCCCGTAGTAATGCTGAACAGACACACGCACAAACCATCGATCCCGACAACCGCCTGCTGTGGCGACAGCGATTGCGGCGAATCGATGCGGAACCATTACGCGACGCGATGCTCAGCGTCGCGGGATTATTGGATGATCGCTGCTTTGGAAATCCGGTTCCCGTCGCGCGCCGCCCCGATGGAGACGTCAACATCGCGGACGGTCAGAATGAGCGGCGGCGTTCGGTGTACGTGCAGATTCTGCGCGGCAATCCGCTGACGATGTTGCACACGTACGATCAACCGGTCATGGAAACCAATTGCATTCGCCGGAGCCGATCCACCGTTTCCACGCAGGCCTTGACCTTGCTGAACAGCGATACGGCGGTGAGCTACGCCACGGCCTTTGCCGATCAGGCGCTGCATGTGGCACCGGTCGCCGCGGTGTCGCACATTGCTCTCGCGGCACTGGGCCGAAATGCCACGTTCGAAGAAACGACACTGTATGAACAGTTCGTCGCGGAACAACAGGGACGCTATACCGGCAAGGGCGACCAACCGGAGGCCGCACACCGCCGGGCGCTGGCCGATTTGTGTCACATGCTGCTGGCCTCGAATGAATTCGTGTACGTGGATTGAATTCCGCCGCCCGTTTTCCGCGAACGCTTTTATCCCCAAGGAATGACGATGTTCCCGCTGCCATCCTTTGACTTCACGCAGTCTTCCCGTCGGGATGCGATCGCGCGCATGGGTTGTGGATTTGGTGGCCTCGCGCTCGGTTCCCTGCTGGGTGATTTCGATCGCGCCGCGCATGCGACGGAAACGGCAGCGCACAGCGTACTGCCGAAACCGTCGCATCATGCGCCCCAAGCGCGGGCGGTCATTCAACTCTTCATGCACGGCGGTCCCAGCCAGGTCGATTTGCTCGATGAAAAGAAGGAACTATCGCGACTCAGCGGCCAAGCCCCGCCCGCGGAAGTCGCCGATGATGAGAATCGCACGAAGCACCTGCTCGGCAGTCCGTTCAAATTCTCGCAGCATGGGGAAAGCGGCCTCGCGTTTTCGGAAGTGCTCCCGCACATCGCCCAGCATGCGGACGACATCGCCGTCATTCGCTCGATGTTCACCGAGCACCGCAATCACGAACAAGCCATCTGGATGGCCAACACGGGGTTGACGGTTTCCGGCCGCCCCAACATCGGCTCATGGGTTGCGTTCGGATTGGGGGCGGAGAACCAGAATCTTCCGGCGTATGTGTCGCTACCCGATCCCGGGGGCATGCCGGTGGATGGGGCGCGGAACTGGTCGAGCGGGTGGCTGCCGCCGCTGTATCAAGGAACCGCGATTCGCTCGGAGGGCATGCCGGTGCTGCATCTCCAGCCGAAAACGCCGCGAGCTTCCGAGATCGATTCCGCGCGGCTGGAATTGCTGCGAAAACTCAACGCCCGGCATCAACAGTCACGCCCCGGCGAACTCGATCTCGACGCGCGCATTGCGAGTTTTGAATTAGCCGCACGGATGCAACTCACGGCGACCGATGCCCTCGATCTGAATCAGGAAACCGCGGCGACGCAGCAGCTTTACGGACTCAACCAGGACAAGACGCGTTCCTACGGCAAGCGCTGCCTGATGGCCCGACGGCTGGTCGAACGGGGTGTCCGCTTCGTGCAGATTTTCATGGCGGGACAACCGTGGGACACGCACTCCAACAACGTTGCCGGGACGCGAAGCTGTTGCGAGCAGACCGATCTGCCGGTCGCGGGTTTGCTCACCGATCTCAAACAACGGGGCTTATTGGACTCCACCATTGTGCAATGGGGCGGCGAATTCGGCCGCACGCCCGGAGCGGAAGTCCGCGACGGCAACAAGACGCCCGGCGTGGAAGGGCGCGACCATCACCCCTACGGCTTCAGCATCTGGCTCGCCGGCGGGGGCATTCGCGGCGGGCAAGCCTACGGTGCAACCGACGATTTCGGCTACCGCGCCATTACGAATCGGACTCAAACCGCGGACTTGCACGCCACGATTCTGCACCAGTTGGGGCTCGATCACGAACGGTTAACGTTCCATCACAACAGCCGTGATGAACGGCTGACGGATGTTTACAAGGCGCGCGTGATCAGCGAATTGGTCTGAGAAGGTGTTTTCTAATTCGACCGAGTGACTGCGGAAGGCGGAAAGCCAGAAAAGGCACTTTTCCCGGTGACCGGCTTTCCGCCTTTCGCTTTCTGCTCTCCGCTCTGGGATTTTGAAAACAGGTTCTGAGAAAACGAGCCCGACCACTCAATCCACACTGGCACCACCCACATATGTGCGATCATAAGCCGAACTGGGGGAAGACGACGGGTTGCTCGTAACAGCAGGAGTTACACCCCGTTCGTGGCGGCTCCACCAGCTATCGGCTTCTTCGATCGACCAGGATGCGGCCGCGGCGCAGTGTTCGAGTCGCAATGCCAAATCTCGCGCCGTTTGCGGACGTTTCGCGCGCGCCTTTTCGAGACAGCTCAACAACAGATTTTCGAGATCGGCAGCGACCGGCTTGCCCGTCGATTGCGACGGCGGCACCGGAATCTTATCGACGTGGAACTGACAGAGCTCCACAATGTTGGACGCTTCAAAGACCGGCTTACCGGTGAGCAGGAAATATCCCGTTGCACCGACGGCGTACAGATCGCTGCGGGCATCCACGGCATTCGGCGTCTGAATCGCTTCCGGCGACATGTACAACGGCGTCCCCGTCAAACCATTGGACGCCGTGAGTCCCGCCTGCTGGCCTTCATCCAGGGCTTTCACCAGTCCAAAGTCGAGCACTTTCACGACGTCCGGTTCGCCGCCGCGGCGGTTGAGCATGATGTTGGCCGGCTTGATATCGCGATGGACGAGCCCGAGGCAATGGGCTTCGTATAACGAACCGCACACCTGCGAGAGAATATGAATCACGCGCGATTCCGGCAGCGGTCCGTACTTTTCGACCAGCGTTTGCAAGTCGATGCCGTCGAGATATTCCATCGCGTAGTAGAACACGCCTTCATCGGTGCGGCCGAAATCGTACACGGCCACCGTGTGCGGATTATTCAACTGGCAGGTGATCTGCACTTCGCGCTCGAAACGCTCGATCGAATCTTCGTTGACCTTTTCGACATGCAGCATCTTGATGGCCGTCGGCCGGCGCAGCACGGCGTGGTAACCTTTGTAGACAATTCCCATCCCACCCGAGCCGAGTTTCTCTTCGAGGCGGTATTGGCCGAGTTTCTTGGCGGCCACCGCGGCTTTCTGCGCCTCGCGTTGCAGTCGCGCAGTGATGATGGTGAAGATGAATATGGCAACCGAGCACAGACCCAGCAGCGCGAACATGCCCCAGAATGTCCGCTGCAAAATGACCAACGGGCGGAAGGCTTCCTGGCCATCGATTTCCGTGGCGATTCCCATCCGATACCTGGGCAGCCACCGCCATGCACCAATCACTTTGACGCCGCGGTAGTCGCGATATCCATCGAGATCGAGCCCCGCTTCTCCTTCGACGGCGCTCCTGGCCATTTTCGTGAGTGGCAAATCATTGCGGCGTTTGGCACGGCGGTATCCCGTGGTCAAATCGCCGCCGGGATCGCGAAGACTCAATTGCAGAATCGAACGGGAATGCGGTTGGTCCGGTAAAAGCCCCAGCAGTAAGAGATCTTCATCGAAGCGGCTGTTGGACACGAGCAACCCCGACTTATCGAACGCATACGTCTCGCCCGACTTGCCAATCCGCCCGAGTTGAAGAATTCGCGTGAATTCCCGATCGGGACGAATCCGCAAGGCGAGTACGGCCACCACCTGAAAACTCGCGTCACGGATCGGTGCGCAGACAAACATCGTCGGCACGCCCGTCCGCAGTTTGCCGCTTTCATCACGCATCACAGTGACACTGGCGTAGGGCGGCGTGATGACCGCTTCACCTTCCAATGCCTGAGAAATCGCGGCGTCATACTCAGGGATGTCTCGCTCCCCAATTAACTCCGAAGCCGACGCCGAAAGAATGCGTTTGGATTTATCGGCGACGAAATACCCAAAGTAATCTCCCGCCGACAACGCCGGAGCAAGATCTTTCTGCAGCAGGGCATGCACCTTCAAAGCCGGCAAAGTAGCGGGCTGTTCAACGGTGGGGTCCACGGCATCCAGCAATTGATACACATGATTGCGAATCGTGGGCGTGTTCGCCTGGCTGGAAGCATTCGCGGTCTGCACCTTGATCCAGGTTTCGAGCATGGACGTTTCGACATCGAGCAGCGTCTGCAATTGAGATCGCAGGTTCTCGCGCATGGTCGATTCGATGGCCAACCGCATCCCGAAGCCGATCGACCCCAGCACGAAGATCGCGAGCACGGGGAAGATCCAGATCTGCTTCCGGAGAAAGACGCCCGTGCGGGACATGGAACGCGAAAGCGATTTCCCCGCCGCCGTAATGTGCAGACCCCGGCCCCGAAAGACCGATTGCGACCGGCGAAACAGTGACGACCACAGGGACATGATAAACCGTATCAGGAGACCGGAGATGTCGGTGATAACGGAAGCAACGGTTGTGCCGAATTCCCAGCAGGCCGGTGCCGTTCACTCAGACAGTTCTACCATTCCAGAGAGCCGCGACAACTCCGATGGCAGGCTGTGGAATGAGTTCCCGATAAATCGATCACGGCGCGGAAGAGGCGTACGAAGACGTGGCGTTTTGGCAACACGAACGGGCCACACTGCCGAACCCGCAGCGGCCGAAACCAGCGCCGATCCTCTGCGATCAATGATGCTCGGCGGGGACGGGTGGAACCACTTCTTCCGCGGGCTTATGGGTTGGTTCCGGTTCAAACCAATCGAGAACGACATAGAACACCGGCGTGAGAAAGATGCCGAAGAGCGTCACCCCGAGCATCCCGGAAAAGACGGCAATGCCCAGCGTCTGCCGCATTTCGGCTCCCGCTCCGTGCGAGATCACCAGCGGCAGCACGCCGAGAATGAACGCCAAAGACGTCATGATAATCGGCCGCAACCGTTCGGTCGCCGCGGCTTTGGCAGCGTCTGCGCGCGAGCTGCCGTGCTGACGGCGTTCGCGGGCGGTTTCGACAATGAGAATCGCGTTCTTCGCCGCGAGTCCCACCAGCACGATGAAACCGACCTGCACGAAAATGTTGATGTCCTGATGCGTGATCCACAGCCCGATCACGGCGCTCAGCAGACACATCGGCACCACCATCAACACGGCCATCGGCATCGACCAGCTTTCATACTGGGCGGCGAGCAACTGGAACACCAGGAGCACCGCACCGATGAACGCGAAAATGGCCGCGCTCCCTTCCAGCAATTGCAGGTACGTCAACTCGGTCCACTCAAACGTGACACCGGCCGGTAGCTCCACGGCCATGACTTCTTCCACGCGATGCACCATGTCGCCGGAACTGACGCCGGGCAAGGCCCCCCCGTTGATGGGCGCCGCCGGATACATGTTGTAGCGATTGATGACCACCGGCCCGCCGACGTCTTCAATTGTGGCGAGCGTCCCCAAGGGAACCATGGCTCCCTGATAATTCCGCACCTTCAACTGGCGGATATCGTCGGCTTTCATGCGGAACGGAGCGTCCGCCTGCACGTTCACCTGCCAGGTGCGGCCATCGCGATTGAAGTCATTCACATACGCCCCGCCGAGGCATACCTGCAACGTCTGAAAGACATCACCCAGCGGCACGCCGAGCGACTTACACTTCGTCCGATCGACATCAATAAACAATTGCGGCGTGTCGGAACGGAGTCCGTTAAACATGCCGATCAGTCCGGGACGTTGGTTCCCCGTGAAGGCCACTTGCTCGGCGGCCTGCTGCAATTCGGACAGTCCGACATTGCCTCGATCCTGCACCATCACTTTGAACCCGCCCGCGGAACCGAGACCGTCCACCGGCGGAGCACCGAACACGGCGACCTGGGCTTCCAGCACCTCGGTGAAGAGCCGCTTCCGCAAATGCTGGGCAATCGCGTTCGCGCCGAGCTGGGGGGCATGCCGATGATGAAAATCATCGAGCACAATGAACATCGACGCATAGTTGGAACTGACCGCATTCAAGACCACCGATTGCCCGGCGATGCCGACCGTGTGCGCGACCCCCTCGGTTTCCTGGGCGATGACTTCAACGGCTTTCAGGACCTCAATGGTGCGGTCGAGCGATGACGAATCTGGTAATTGAATGTTGACGACGAGATAGCCTTTGTCCTGTGACGGAATAAAGCCGATCGGCGTCCGCTTCAAACCCACCGCGGTTAAACCTAACAACCCGGCATAGACAACAAGCACGATGGCAGCGAAGCGAACGAAACGCGAAACAATCCCGCCGTAGAACCGCGTGATGCCATCGAACAGGCGATTGAACGCTTTGAAGCACATCGCCAGAAACGCGTTCGCCCGTTTGGCGATCAGGATGCCGACGATTGCCCCCGGAGCGGCCAGCACCAAACGCACAATCCACAACACGGCCAGATTGTCCGCGGGAAGCGCGCCGGCAACGAGCGGTTCTAACCAACCCGCGGTGAACCATCCCAGCAACGCGGCATATCCCCACCACGGCAAAGCCTCGCGGTCGTCATGGCCGTGCTTGCGGTTCTTGAAAATCTGCACGGCTCGCGACGGCGTCATTGTGAGTGCGTTGATCGCCGAAATAAACATCGACGCCGAGATCGTCAGCGCGAACTGCCGATAGAACTGACCACTGATCCCGCCCAGCATCGCACTGGGCAGAAAGACCGCGCCGAGAACGAGCGTGATGGCAATGATCGGCCCGGTCAGCTCATCCATCGCCTTGATGGTGGCCGCTTTGGCATCGAGGCCGCGCTCCAGCCAGCGCTCAATCCCTTCCAGCACCACAATGGCGTCGTCCACCACGATCCCGATCGCGAGGACCAGTCCGAACAGTGTGAGATTGTTGAGCGTAAACCCCATCAACGCCATGACACCGAGCGTACCGATGAGCGACACCGGCACGTCGATCATCGGCAACGTCATCGACTTCCAATCCTGCAGGAAGAGCAACACCACAATGGCCACCAGGATCACGGCATCGCGCAGGGCTTTGAAGACTTCGTTGACCGATTCTTCAATGAAGGGCGTGGTGTCGTACACGATCGCGGTGTGAATGCCCTTCGGGAAGTCTTCCCGTTGTTCGAGCTGGCTCACCTTCTTGCGAATGCGGTCCGCGGTGGCGAGGGCGTTTGAGCCCGGCAGTTGATAGATTGCGAGCCCGACCGAGGCTTTGCCATCGAGGGTGCAACTGACGTCTTCGTTCTTTGCGCCGAGATCCAGCCGGGCGACTTCACCGAGCCGCGTGGGCTGCCCGGTGGCCCCCGTTTTCACAATGATTTGTGCGAATTCACCGGGTTCGCGCAGACGGCCGAGCGTCGTCAGCGTGTATTGAAAATCGACGGCGGATTGCACGGGCGGCTGACCGATGCGTCCCGCCGCCACTTGCACGTTCTGCTCTTGCAGGGCCTTCACAATATCGCCGGCCGTCACATTCCGCGACGCCATCTGTTCCGGGTTCAGCCAGACCCGCATGCTGTAATCCTGCTGGCCGAGAAACGACACATCGCCGACCCCTTCGAGTCGCAACAAGTCATCACGAAGCTGCAGTGTTGCGTAATTGCTGAGGAATAACTGATCGAACATCGGCTTGCCGGTCGTCTCATTCTCATCCGAGAACAAATTCACGACCAGCAGAATGCTCGGCGACTTCTTCTTGGTGCTCACGCCGGTCGTCTTCACGACATCGGGCAACTTCGGCAGCGCCAGGGCCACGCGGTTCTGCACGAGAACCTGCGCCATATCGAGATTGGTGCCCAGTTTGAACGTCACGCTGAGCCGGTAACCGCCATCGTTGGTGCATTGAGACGACATGTAGAGCATGCCTTCGACGCCGTTGACTTCCTGCTCGATCGGCGAAGCAATCGTTTCCTGCACCACGCCGGCACTGGCACCCGCATACATGCACGAGACTTCCACCGTAGGGGGGGTGATCTCGGGATACTGCGCGATGGGCAGCGTAATGGCCGCCGCGAGACCGGCCCCCACAATCACCAACGAAATGACAATCGCGAAGACCGGACGTTCGATAAAGAAGCGGGCCAGCATTACCGAGTCCTGATCGAGACTAAAACGAAATTCGCGAATTGCCGAATCACAAAGAAATTAGACCGATGCAGTAGGAATCAATGCGCTTTGTTGGCGGCAGCGGGCTCTTGGGGCGGCTTCTTTTCCGCGGCGACTTCTTCTTTCACCGCCATTCCCGGCCGCACGCGCTGCTGTCCCACCACGATGATGCGGTCCGTCGCCGTCAGTCCGGATTCAATCACCCGCTGCGCGCCTTCCAACCGGCCGACGGTCACATCGCGGCGTTCGGCTTTGAGATCATCCCCCACGACATAGACATAATAGATGCTCTGCAATCGCGACAGGGCTCGTTCGGGAATCAGCAACCGCGAGCGAGGGGGACCCATCGGCAATTGAACCCGGACAAACAAGCCGGGCATCAGAAGACGGTCGGCGTTGGCAAACCGTCCGCGCACCTGGATCGTTCCCGTTCCGGCATCGATGCGGTTATCCACGAGATCGATCACGCCTTCATGTGGAAAACCTTCTTCATTGGCGAGAGACAGCCGGATCGGCACTTCCTGTTCGCGGGCCGACACCATCGTCTTGTCGCGAATCCGTTTCTGAATTTCGAGGACGGTGCGCTCATCGATATCGAAGTAGGCATAAATCGGATCGAGCGACACGATGGTGGCGAGCAGCGTGGTATCGGGAGAAACGAGGTTGCCGACGGTAATTCGTTCGCGGCTGGTGCGACCGGCGATGGAGGCCGTGACTTGCGTGAAACTCAGGTCGAGTTTGGCTTTGTCCAGCGAAGCCTGCGTCGATTGTAAAGTGGCGGCGGCTTCGGCCTGGTTTGCCACGGCGAGATCAAAATCGGCCTGCGTGTTGACGCCTTTTTGTCGCAAATCTTCCGCGCGCGTCAATTCCGCAACAGAGCGTTTCAGCCGGGCTTCGACCGTGGCTTTGCTTCCCTCACTGCGGGCCACTTCGGCTTCATAGGGCCGCGGATCGATTACAAACAGCACCTCCCCCGCCTTCACTTCTTTGCCGGGGGTGAACTTGATTTCATTGAGATAGCCGCTGACCCGCGCTCGCACTTCGACCGCTTCCACGGCCTCCGTTCGCCCGGTGAATTCCGCGAAGTCGCCCATTTCGCGGACTTCCGGCAGCGCGAGCCGCACGGTCGGGGCTTCCATCGGCATGGTTCGCCCGGCAGCCGCATCACTGCAACCCGAGACGAATCCCAGACCAGCGGCAAGGAACGCCAAGCCCACGGCGCACCGGAATTGCGGTGGAAACGATCGCATTTTGTCCCTTCCGAAACGCGTCAACGTGCCAGGATCTGGCGAGAGAGCCGCAGGATCTCGGTCCCGCCAAGCCCTTGTGCATCACATCGTGAGCAGATGATAACCGCTGTCTCGGCTCAGAATACAGCGTCGGCGCGATTTACGACCCGCAGAGAAGCTGGCGACACCGATAAGCCGGGAGCCTGCCCAAGTCATGCGTTTCCACGACGCGCTTCGCTGGCGAGAAGTTCGAGAAACTTCTTGGATTCCAGATACTGTTGCGGGGTGACGGTTTGGATTTGCACCTTCAATTTCGCCTGCATCGCTTTCGCGGCATCGTAGAGGCGGTCGTTCACGATGGTTGTCCCGCCGGTGTGGGCGCGAACGGACAGGAGTTCTTCCATCGCCTTGCGATCATCGGCGTAGTCGGGCGCGGACAGCAATTCCGGCCATTCCACATGGCCCGTGGCGCGATCGTACTGAGACGCGGACAACGCGGGCGGTGCGGCGGTGGAAGTCGTCGCATTGCGACGGTCGCGCTTGGCGCGTTCGCTGGCGTAATACTTCTCACGCTGCGCGATGCCCATGTCCTGTCGTTCCTGGGCCGTGATTTGCCATTGCTTCTGATTCTCGATGTAGGCCGACCGGGCTTTTTCGTAGTCGACCATTCCGCGCGAGATGTTCTCGTAGGCTTGCCCCTGAGCCCGCACAACATCGGCATAACCGCGGGCCTGGCTTTCCGCCGGCGTGATACCGATGTCACCCGAGTAATTGAAGCCGCCCCACCAGCCGCCGCCATAGGGGTACGCGCGATGCACACCACCGTTGGGTCCCACGCGAACCTGCGACCAGACCGCGGAGGAGAATCCACACAACAATATCGAGACCGCGACAAGACAGCGTGCCCTGCTCATTGAAATATCTCCTGCACGTCGAGCCCGGTGGAGTTCAACATGATCATGCCGGTGTTCTCAGCGATTCATCGCGGTTCGGTGGCGTTGCGCCTTGCGACGCGATGGCCGTTGCGTTACGAAATCTGTTGTACCGCACGGCGTAGCCCATCTCAAGGAGAGCCGTGTTGGTCGGCAACTTCTCTCGGCTTCAAAAAATATCCACTGCGATGACGATGCTCGGAATCGGTCGGAAAATCCATCATCCAAAAGGCGGCTTAAAGATGACGAAGCAAGTTTGGACAACCGTAGTCTTGTGGGGAATGTTCGCGGTTCCAATCGCTTCCTCGGCTGCCGATCCGTTAGCCGAATTGCAGAAACATCTGGCGTCCGGCACCCCCGATCAACAATCCGAGGCGGTGTCCCGCATTGCGGAATTGGGACCGTTTGCCGCCACGCTCACGCCCGATTTGATCAAACTGCTGGCAACCCAAGATCTCGCGTTGCAAGTGGAAGCCATTGCGGCGCTGGGTGAAATTGGCGAAGGAGCCGCGGACGCCGTCACTCCGTTACGCTCGCTGACACAAGACAAAGCGACATTGGTGCGCTACGCGGCGTGGACGGCGTTGCGGCAGATCGCTCCGGCCTCGCGGGAAGCCGCCGCCGAACTCGATCGTGGCATGGCCGACCCGGAACTGATCGTGCGGGTCGCTGCCGCGGAAGCCGCCCTTCGGTTTGATCCGGCCACCGGACCACAACGGGCGATCAAAGCTTTGGAAGTGCTGGCGGAAGGCTTGAAAAGCGACTCATCGCATCTCTGCCGCGAGTCCGCCCATGCGCTGGTGGGTGCGGGTCCGCTGGGGGTTCCGGTATTGATCAAAGCCGTAAGCGGTGCGAACCCACGGTCACTGATTCCCGTGTTGGAAACACTGGCTTTGCTCGGTCCGGACAGCCAGCCGGCCATTCCGGCAGTGTTGGCTCTCAAACCGGGCAATGATGCCATGATCGCCGCCGCACAAGCACGGACTCTGGCCGCAATTGCTCCCGATGCCAGGATGGTCGTTCCCGTGTTAACGGTCCTTGCTAATCACCCGGCCGCCTCCGTCCGTGCAGCGAGTGCCACCGCCATGGGAACCTATCCCGCGGCCACCCAGATGACGGTGCCTGTCCTGGTGAAGGCCCTGCAAGACAAAGAGGTTTCCGTACGGTTAGCCGCGATTGATGCCCTCGCGGCATTGGGACCGGCCGCCAGGGATGCCGTTCCCGCCTTGAATGCCGCCTTCGCCGATCAACAGGGGGCGGTGACCATTCGTGCTGCGGAAGCTCTGGCGATGATCGGCTCGCCCGCTGTTCCCGCACTGGTGCAACGTCTGGATGACGCGAATTATGGAGAGCTCGCGCTGCAAACGCTGGGGCAAATGGGCCCCGATGCCGCCGCGGCCGCGCCGAGTCTCGTTGCACTCCTGTCAAAGCCGGGCAAATTCTCCGTCCGTGAATTGTGCATTACGCTGGCCTTCATGAAAGCCGACCCCGCGGTCGCCGGGGCGGCTTTGCAAACCATCGCGCGGGACACAAAAAATCCGGCACGACCGGCCGCGATCTTCGCCCTCGGAAATATCGGCGATCGATCGGCCCTCAAGCTGATCACCAATGCCGTTGAAGATGATGACCCCGTCGTCCGCCTGGGAGCGGCATGGGCCTTATTGCAGTTCGACATGAAAAATGCGGACTACATCAAGATTGCGGTACCGCGATTGATTACAGGCTTGGATCGCCCGGACCCGCGCGTCCGCAAGATGGCCGCGGAAACGCTCGGGCAATTGGGAACCGCAGCCGCCGCAGCCGTGCCCGCATTGGCAAAACGGGTCGGTGAGGACGAAGACCCGCTGGTGCGCGGCAGTTGTGCGCTGGCGTTATCACAAATGGGCGATGCCAGCCGGACTGCGGTTCCGGCCTTGGTGGGAATGTTGAAATCGGAGCCTGCGGGCGGACGACGGGCCGTGTTGTTCGCACTCGGCAGCCTGGGACCGGTCGCGATCGATGCCTTGCCGAACTTGCGAAAGGAAGCGCTGCAGGGACCGTTATTCGATCGCACACTCGCGGCATGGGCGGTGCTGAAAGTGAAGGCCGATCAACAGGAAATCAACCAGATGGTGCCCGTGCTGATGACCCGCCTGACCCGCGAGCAACCGGAAGCCGCCGTGCAATTGTTGCAGATGCTCGGCGAACTCGGCCGCGGTCGCCCGGAGATCATCCAGTTTCTCGAAAGCATGCGGCAGATCCCCGATCAGAATCTGCGCGACGCCGCGGACGCCGCCTACAAGAAGGCCACAGCGAATTAGCGCCTCGTTACGGTTGCACCTGCGTCAGATACTCGTAGAACACGGTCGCCAGGTTCGCACCATAGTCTTCCCAGTGCTTGCCGAGCGGTGCCTGCTGGAGACCGGCGATCCAGTGGCAGTTGAATTCGTGGACGGCGGCGTCGATGCCGTACCGCACCAGGAATCCTTCACCGAGTGTTCCCGAGTTGCGAAACGTCGGCTTGGTGCTGCCTTCTGTAAACCACGTATGTTTGCGGAGCAATTGCTCGAACGTATTCATCCGCGCGAGATGCCGTTCGATGTCCACCACCGGCGGGCGGCTGATGTGCAGCATCCCATTGCCGTCGTTGTGTAATTCGAGCGCCAAATGCGGCCGACGGCCCGTCTTGATCATCTCGTCCATCCATTTTTCCAGTGCATGATTTTCCGGTGCCAGTTCCGGGTCTGCCGGTTGATCCCAATTTCGGTTCAAGTCTTTGCCCCGCATATTGAAGCGAGTGCGCCCGAGAGCCACGCCATCCTTGTTCGTCATCGGGAGCACATACAGGCTGTATTCGCCGAGGAATTTCTCCGCTTCAGCATCGTTCTGGAGCAGGCGCCGCACGAGTCCCTGCACGACCCAATTGCCGCCCGCTTCCCACGGATGGGCGCGCGCCCGGACAAACACGCCATGCGGCGCATCCGCTTTTCCCACGCGGATGATTTCCAGTTCGCGACCTTCTGCCGTTTTGCCGATGGGCGTGATTTCAACGCGCGGATGCTTCGCGATGGACGAGAGAAACTGGTTCAGATCCGAAATGCGGTAGGGCTCAACGCGCGCAACATAGAGCACCGGCCCCGGCATTTCGACGGGCAGACGAACACGTCCCTCGGAGCCCGTCTTGGTAATCCGCGAGCAGCGCTGATACAGATTGTCTCGACGTTTTGGGCGTCGCGGGACAGTTGGATTTGGTGGGCAGGGAGGTTGGCGTGAGCGAGAAAGTGTATCGTCCGTGGCAGCCGGACCAGACGTGGCTGTTGCCACCATCTCCCAGGAGCCTGTCCGCGTAATTGAAGCCAGCGGGTTTGGTGTGATTTTTCGGGGGAGTGATCGCGGCGTGGGGGCTGGTGGCCGAGCCGCCGTGGGGCGGCCTACGCCATCGCGTGGCGGAAGAGTTTCAGCAGGTTGTGCGTCAGGCACACCAGTTGCCATTCGGCCTGCATCTTCTTCAGGCCCCGCATCGCGAACTGGCGAAAACCGCCACCCTGTTTGATCTGCCCGAACACCGGTTCGACCTGGCCCTTCCGTTTCTTGTACGTCGCTCGGCCCGTTTTCGTCCGCAGCGATCGGGCCATGCGCTGCTTCGGTGTGAGTGACTGCGGGATTCGCCCCCGCGGCACCGGCGGTCACTCTTCGTGATGCTTCAACCGCTGCGTCGCAATGTACGGCGTGATGTCGTGCGACACCACGCACTGCGTGTTGGCATCACTGTAATACCCCGCGTCGGCGACCAACGTGTGCGGCCGTTGCTTCACT